>QCMB01000053.1 GCA_003214085.1 Prochlorococcus sp. AG-418-J17 | reverse complement strand
TTCACCAGCCTCTTTAACTTTAATATCTCTAGCCTTCTGAATATCCTCAAAAGCAGCACCTTCTTTTACACCTAAAATTTCATAAGGTGATTTTTCGTTATTATTTTTATTGCTGTTTGAATCCAAAATTTTTTACCAATACTAACAGATTAACTAATTTTATAATCCATTAAGACTTTATAAAACAATTGGTTCGACTCCACTAACAACGGGTGCAACTTTGTTTAGATTTAATTGATTATTGTCTTCAACAAACTGATTTAGATTCCACTCATTTTTGAAAAGAATAACTGGCCTATTCCAACAATCTTTAACTATTTTACAGTTGAATATTCTGCCTAGTTTTTCAATGGCTGGCCATCCATCAGAAATCCATCTAGCCAATTGATATGGCATTGCTTCAAGATTTGCATCTACACCATATTCACTTTTTAATCTGTGAGTTACTACCTCCAACTGCAATTGACCAACGGCTGCGAGTATAGGATCTCTTTTACTCTCATCAAAGTCATAAAGAATCTGAACAGCTCCTTCTTCTCGAAGTTCATTAACACCCTTTCTAAAATTTTTAAATGCTGAGGGATTTGGATTTCTTAACCAGCTGAATATTTCAGGACTAAAGGATGGTATGCCCTCATATTCCAGATGAGCACCAGTATAAAGAGTATCTCCAATAGAAAACATCCCTGGATTATTTAAACCAATAACATCTCCAGCATAGGCATCATCAACTACTTCTCTATCTTGCCCAAATATTTTTTGTGGTCTTGATAATCTAATTGTTTTCCCAGTTCTGGAATGTTTAACTGACATATCCTTTTCAAATTTGCCACTACAAACTCTTATAAAAGCAACCCTATCTCTGTGCTTTGGATCCATATTTGCCTGAAGCTTAAAAACAAACCCACTAAATTCATCGCTTGCAGGTTCAATATCCCCTTTATTACTATTTCTTGACGTTGGTTTTTGTGCCATTTTTAAAAAACTATCTAAAAATGGCCTTACGCCAAAATTAGTCATGGCAGATCCAAAGAAAACTGGGGTTAAAGAGCCATTAAAAACTTTTTCTTTTTCAAATTTAGCTCCTGCCTCATCAAGAACCTCCAATTCTTCAAGTGAGTTTTCAAGTAAATCTCTCTCTACATATTTTGATAGCTCTTTATCTTCAAGACTTAATCTTTTCTCATTCGATTGTTTCCCTCTCACTGCTTTATCAAATAAAATCACCTCTCTCGAAAATCTATCAATAACCCCTCTAAATTCCTCGCCACTCCCAATTGGCCAGTTTATAGGTAGGGTATTTAATCCAAGTTCTGATTCAATTTCATCAAGTAAGGAAAATGGCTCTCTTCCTGGTCTATCCATTTTATTTATGAAAGTAAATATTGGTATTTTTCGCATCTTGCAAACTTCAAACAATTTTCTAGTTTGAGGTTCTAGTCCTTTAGCAGCATCTTCCAACATAACTGCATTATCAGCAGCAGCTAATGTTCTATAAGTATCTTCGGAGAAATCTTGGTGTCCTGGTGTATCTAATAGATTAATTACAGATCTTTCATATTCAAATTGCAATACAGTTGATGTGATAGAAATACCTCTTTGTTTCTCAAGTTCCATCCAGTCTGAGGTGGCTTTTCTCTGATTACCCCTAGCTTTTACTGCTCCTGCCTGTTGAATGGCACCTCCATACAAAAGAAGTTTCTCGGTAAGAGTCGTTTTCCCAGCATCTGGATGTGAAATAATAGCAAAATTTCTTCTTTTATTTACCGCATCCAGTATTTCTTTATTATTTAGAATTTTAGTATCTAAGCTCATTTATATAATATAAGGGCCTTTCACTTAGTTCTTAAACATTACCATAGACTATTAAATAATTTTCACCTTCCTCAAACACATCTAAAGAGGATAGATCATTCTCTAAGATGAAATTTTTTAACTCTTTAAAAGTATAAGAAGCTCTTAAAGAGGCATAATAATCATTAGTTAAAATCTCATTATATTTAGTTGAACATTGTGCTTTGAGTTCTAAAGCAGACTTTTCATCTAATGGCCTTTTTAAGTCCTTGTGAAAATTTACAGTAACATTACTAGATAAAATTCTTATTGTGTTGAAGAAATCTTCAAGATTGGTAATGTGATGAATCAAACTGTTGCTTACAAGTAAACTAATTCTTTTTTTAAATAAAAAATTATTTGATTTAATGTCTTTGATG
>QCMB01000052.1 GCA_003214085.1 Prochlorococcus sp. AG-418-J17 | reverse complement strand
GGTTGATTAGAAGCAAATTTTACTTTACCAAGTATGTTTGCGAATTCATCTTCTGATTTTGTTTGAGCCTCAATGATTGGATCTAAAAATACGTTAGTTCTTGTATCTGAAATTCTCTCTGAAATAGAATAAAGTTGTTGCAGAGATGAAGTTAAATCAGCCTCCATGTTGAAAGAATAAGAAATCAGATCCTCTATTGAATCCCATTCTTGAACTGGTGCAGGTATTTCATCTAACTTTACGCTTTGTCCTCTCGCGATTAAGTAATCTGCAAATTTCTGAGCATGTTCCATTTCACCTTGTGATTCACTTAGAAAATGAGAAGCAAATCCATTTAAATCACGTTCTTGAAACCAGATGTATATAGAAAAATATTGAACATTGGCATATCTTTCCATTGTTAAGTGTTCAAAAATATTATCCAATAAACTTTTATCAATTGGTTGTGCAACAGCTCTTCCAGATGGACCAAAATTAATTAATTTTTTTAACTTTAGATTATTTTCTTTCATTGCCGTATAAGAAACTAATAAAATAATACAACATTTTGTATAAATTAGTAATTAATTAATCCTTTAAATTAAATTAAATAATATGATAATGAAAATCAATCTCAATACTATAAATGAATTTACAGTACAGTTTTTCTGAACTGCTATTAACTAATAAAATATATAAAAGTAAAAAAAAGAAATGTAAAAAGAAAAAATGCTCTAATTGGAAGGGGGGCAAGTGTAATTGCCTATAAAAAAGTCTATATATATTCCTTATATGCTCCAGGATATAAAAAATAATAACTATTTTTATCAATAGAAAGAGAACATTTATCACCATTATTAAGGAGATTATTAATATCAGTTCTAACCCTTAATATATTTCCATTAATAGATACTTTATAGATAAGAAATTCCCCAAGAAATTCTTTAGATATCACAATCGCATCACCAGACTCTGATCTTTTAACTGAAATAAATTTAGGCGAAATTGACATACTTTTGATACTTGTATTTTTCAAATACTCTGGACAATTTATTTCACCTAAACATGAAATATATGAACTACCATTTTTTTTGAGATTAATAATATTATTGCCCAAAATAAAACTACTAACAAATATGGTCTTGGGATTATTTAGAAGGTTAATTGGCGTATCAATTTGATGTATTTTTCCATCATTCATAACGGCGACTTTATCGCAGATTGACATCGCTTCTTCCGGATCATGAGTAACCATCAATCCGCTTGCATTACAACCTTTTAGAATATTAGGGAGTTCACTTCTCAATTTTAGTTTGACATGCATATCAAGACTACAAAAAGGTTCATCTAATAAAATAAAATTTGTACCTGGAGCAAGAGCTCTTGCTATTGCGAGTCTCTGTTTTTGACCTCCAGAAAGTTCATGTGGGTACCTTCCAACAAAACTATCAAGACCAACAACATTTAATAAATAATCAACTTTAGATCTGTCTTTTTTGTTTTTCAAACCAAAAATCACATTTTCCAAAACAGTTAAGTGAGGAAAAAGTGCATAGTCTTGAAAAACCATACCAATATTTCTTTTCTCAGGACTAAGAATTTTTTTGCTACTAGAAATTTCCTTATTATTTAAAGAAATCCGCCCTTTATAGGGATATTCGAAACCCGCGATTAATCTTAAAAGAGTAGTTTTTCCGCAACCAGAAGGACCAAGCAACCCTAAAAGTTCGCCATTTTCAATTTTGAGGTTAATTTCGTTTAATATCCAATTTGAACATTCTCGTTTATCATATTTATGATGCAAATCATCAATTATTAACGCATCACTTTTCACTACGTTCTTCTTATTAAAATTATTAAATTAGCAGAAAATATTCACCTAAAATATCCCTTGTATAATTTTATACACCATTTAATTTTCAAATTTAATGAGAAAGTCTGAAAGAGCTGAAATAATTGGTAAGGAACTCAAAAAGCTATATCCATCGCCTCCAATACCCCTTGATCATACAAATGCATATACACTTCTAGTCGCCGTAGTTTTAAGTGCTCAATCAACAGATAAGAAAGTTAATGAATTAACAAAAAGCTTATTTAAAGTTGCAGATAATCCAGAAAAGATGATGCAGCTAGGTATTAATGGCATTTACGAATACATAAAATTTTTAGGTCTATCTAATCAAAAATCAAAGAATATCTATAACTTATCTAAATTATTGATTGAGAAGCATAATGGTACGGTCCCAGATTCTTTTGAGAAGCTTGAATCTCTTCCAGGGGTAGGTCATAAAACAGCATCAGTTGTAATGTCTCAAGTGTTTAAAATACCCTCATTCCCAGTAGATACTCACATACATAGGTTGGCACAAAGATGGGGCCTATCAAATGGCAATAGCGTAGTTCAAACAGAAAAAGACCTGAAAAAAATATTTCCTGTTAATGATTGGAATAGCTTACATTTGCAAATAATCTTTTATGGCAGAGAATACTGTACAGCAAGAGGCTGTGATGGAACAAAATGTTATTTATGTCGCACTCTTTAT
>QCMB01000051.1 GCA_003214085.1 Prochlorococcus sp. AG-418-J17 | reverse complement strand
GCAGAACCAGTAACTTGTGTGAAAGTAGCTCCTGAGAGGTCTGTATAAGTACCACTACTAGCGTCAGACTCAGTTAACTTAATGTCTAATGTTGGACTAGAACCGCCACCAGCAGCAGAATCTAGAATAAGCAATACATCTCCATCGTATTCGAGAAGATCTATAGCACTAGATGTAGCTGTGCTTGTTACAGCAGCAGTCGCAACACCAGCAGTAATAGTTAATTTGTCTAAATTTTGCTGTAAAACAGACATTTTAAGATTCCTCTTGTGTAGAAATAAACTCTTCTAATTTTGCAATTAGATCAGCTTTGGTTTGTCTTTTATCGAGTTCTATCCCAAGCTCACGACCATAAGTTTCTAATTGTGCTTTTGTCATTTGAGAAAAGTCAACTTCGTCACTATCGGTAGGCTCTGACTCGACAACTGATTTTTTACTGGCAATAGGTGCTTCACAAGCCTCAACAGCTAATTCAGCTTTATCTACTGCTATCAAGTAATTACCAGCTTGCTCTTTAACATCAACGATAGTGCCAGCACTCGTTGGAGTGCCAGCTATCATTGTTGCTCTTAGCAATTTAACCTTCATATTATGTTCCGAAGCAGAACGCAGTTGGTTGCTTAACAGCAAAGTCAACATCCTGTAATGCAATGATTCTTACACTACCGCTTGTTGCGTTTGCATATGGATCTACTGTTAGATCTAAACCAGACCACATACCGATCACAAACTGTGAGAAGTCTCCGAAAAGTACATCGTTGTTTGCAAGCTGGTTAGAAACAATAGCTGGATAACCATTAATCTCGTTGTTCTCGAACACGAAGTTAGCAGTTGATGTGCTTGTCTTCTCTGTTGACTTCAAAGCACCTCTAGCAGAAGCGTTAATCAGATAGAACATATTAGCTACATCAGCGTTTGCTGCTGCAACGTCTGTTTCCATTCCGATGTACTCAGCGAATGTACCGAATGTTGTAATTGTCTGTGTACCTACACCAGTTGTATCTTTGATACCTAGTGGCTCGTTTGAACTACCAGAACCATAGATAGCTGCGTTATCTAACTTAGTAGCAATAACCTTTGCAATGTCATCTCTAATCATTGTCTCAACGTCTATAGATGACTGAAGTAGCAATCTTCTTGAGTAGTCAACAAAAGCACCGATTGTTTTTGGTGTCATGTTCACTTGGTCGAAAGCTTGCTGACTTTCTGTTGGTGCGCCTGACTCACCCACAAAGTAAGCAGTTGATGTAGATGTCATTCTTGGGATAGACACGTTACCAGACAATCCTGTAAGCATTGTTGGATTTGTTGCCATCACAGCCATTCTCTTACGAAGAATGTCAATGAATGAACCTGCTAATAATTCTGTTGGAACTAAGTTACCACCAGCAGTTGCAGTACCTACGTTCAAGTCTCTTTGTAAGACTTCGTTAGGAACAAGAATACCGTTTGCAGGCTTCTCATACTTCTTAGAAGCTGCGTCAGATACCTCTCTCTCGAAAGCTGCTGCTTCTTGTGCAGCACGATCTGTTGGGTTTGCTAGTGCGTTTAATGCTCTTAAAAAAGAGAATCGCTTAACTTCTTTTTGGTCTAAGCCAACTTCATTTGTACTCATGTCAGTAGAACGTATTGGTGTATTAACTGCCTCTGCCTTGTTTTTAACAAGATCGAGGATAGCTGCTTTTGCTTCTGCTGGTGACTTATTAGATTTAATAAGTGAGTCAGTAAGCTCTTCTGCTCCATACTTTCCAAACTCACGACATAATGAAGTGATTGCTGCTGTACGAGCATTATTTTCATCTAAAGCACGTTGAACTTCGGCTTTGATGTCGATCTCAACGGATTTCTCCGCTTCAACCGCAGTTTCTTTAGTTGATTCTTCCATAGTGCGAACCGAGGGTGATGCGGATTCTTCCGCAGAAATAATCTCCTGTTGAGGTGATTTATCTTCCATAGTAATACTATTGCCTTGTGAGGGTGAGATCAAGCTTCTGCCGAAGCCGATTGTTGGATCAGCCGGAACTGTCACAACTGACAATTCGTGTACTGACCATGATCTTGCAAGCATACCATCAGAAGTCTCATCCATCTCATTTATAGAATAGCCAAAACTAATTCCTCTGAGGATACCATCTTTAACATCATCTAAGATCTCAGATGCAAACTTACTTCTAGAGAAACGTATCTTTGCATAACCTCTCTTATCTTCTCCAATATATGCACTTTCCACTACCCCTATGGGTTTATCCATATTGTGATTAAAGAGAACCGCACCGCCATCATTTAGCCTGCTAAGATCAGCAGCACCATCTTCATGGCTTAATACTTCGTTACCAAAATATCTTTTTACTGGATATTCAGAACTAAAAGGAAACTCAAATGTGCGTGATTTCACATTTTTAAAGTCCGTAACCTCCTTACGTTCAAATTTATCTCCAGCATCAACACTTCTAATCGCTGCAATTTTTGTAAGTGTCGAAAATTTATGACCGACCTTTCTATCGGTAGCCTCCCCATTTCGATACAAAGTTATAAGTGCAGCAGGGTC
>QCMB01000050.1 GCA_003214085.1 Prochlorococcus sp. AG-418-J17 | reverse complement strand
AAGATTTGTTAAGTCAACACCTTTGGAACCATCACCATCAATATCCTGGTCAAATATAGCTTCATAATCTGATATTTCAGCTCCGTATGTCCCTTCCCAATAAAACGAGCCATCTGTTTTAACGTCATAAATTACCCATTGCTCATCTGTATGAGTCTGTCCTCCCCATGAATTAGTATGTGTCTCCTTAACAGCCAATGAATATCTGTCATCAGAGGTGTCATCTGTATCTTTATTATCTAAACCTACATAAAGTGCTTCCCTTTTAAATTTGTCTCCATTTTGGTAAGTTGTGTCTTCATCTAAAATTATTGAACCTCCACTCCACTCCTCTACCACTGGGATGTAGTCATTATCAGAAGTTACAATGTAAATTGAACCACTATTATCTATTGCAAGTTTTTCTCCAACATCATCAGAAGTTTTTAAGGTTAAATTACTTGTATCAACACCTATTGATCCATCATTATTAAGATCTTCATTAAATAAAATTTCCGATCCACCAATATTTTCAGTATGACTTGAGGTATTCCAATCTAAAACTCCAGAAGAGTTAGTTTCAATTGTTTGCCATGTTATTCTCTCGCCATTACTCCATTGATCATTAATTATCTCTTTAATCGCGATTATATAATTACCAGATTCAAGTTCCTCCACTGCAAAAACCTCTCTGCTTCCACCCATCCATGAATCATTTAGATATGCAGCTCCTCCCCATGATTCTGTAATTAAAATCAGGTCATTTGATGTGTCATTATCCTTTAAAATATAATTCTTCTTTTCATATGGATCATCAACATTATTAGTATAAATAACATCCCCAGTCTCTCTTTCTCTAACTTTTTTTAAATCATTAATAGCAGGAATTTCCTCTTGCTCATAATCCATTTCCCAGAAATTTTTAAACTGATTATCCTCTGCGCCCGAACCTGTGCCTGTAATACTTTCAGCGATAGTAGAATATATTATTTGATCCGTTCCAGTACCATGACTTGCTCCAGTCATCTTCATGCCATTATCCATTACATGAAAATCGCCTGAGTATGGAACTCCATTTACATATCCAATAACTTTTGAATTATTAGTCACGCTCTGTGAGCTGACAGTATCTAAATAATTTCCATTTGAATCTTGAATAATATGAGCATTACCTAAATAATCAAGAGTTATTTGTTGACCATCAAGAATTTTATTAGATAAAGTTGCTTGTAATTCATTATTAGCAGTATTAACTGCTGTAACTGGATTATTAGTTGATTCATCTATAGTTACTTGTAATGCCGAAAAAGTGGCACCAGGTGCTAATGATATATTCTCGCTAAAGGTAAGAATTAATTTACTTCCATCATTAGAAATCTCAGAAGTAGTTAATGTAGGAATACCTGAACTGGAAACTAAAGTAGATGAATTGGTAACAGCAAAATTTGAAATACTGATTAAATCGTTTCCAGCTAAATCTCTTAACTTATCTGTAGAGGCATCAGGGGGAGAGGGATTTATATAGCCAAAAGTAACTTTTTCTCCTGCATTTATTGGAATTAAAGAAGTTAATTCAACGCTATTCCCCGATACTTGCGAAGTAATTGGATAACCTACTGAATTTACATTTAACCAAAAAGAGAGACTATTACTATCACTGTCTCTTAGTGTTACGCTATCAACAGTATTAAGGACTTCACTAAAAGTAAGTATTATTTTATTGCCATCACTACTTGTTTTGGCAGAAACTAGGGTTGGAGCAGTTTTATCAATTAGTGGATTTGTATCTGTAGCGGGCATCCCAGGATCAACGATCCTTCCGTTTTTGGTGCCATCACCATCCCACTGAGCATCCCCGTCAGTAAGAGTTAAAGTTACTTTCTTATTATTAGGATCACTGGTATTGAAGCTATATAAAGCATTGCCATTAGAATCTACATATGGCCTGAAGTCGTTATAAAGATAGTTATATCTGAGATATGAATTTGCACTATTGAACGAAGAAGGTAAATAAATATCTGCAGTTATTGTACTGCCAGGTTCTAATCCAGAGATATTAAAGGCGACTGGATCATAGGTTGTCTGATATTGAGAATCGACAGAAATCGTATAACTTGTTCCATCTGATAGTGGTATTGAGTACTGGGAATTAACAGCGTCAAAAACTTCTATTCCTTTTAATGAATAAGTTGACTGAACCTTGATAGCTGCGACATTAGTCTGGTCAGCGTCAGATCCTAAATTAAATTGCTCTGCAGTTGTCCATGGAAGAATTGCAATATCCGGTTGATAAACATCTGCCTCTCCATCCTGGTCATAGTCAAGTAATTTACCCTCATCATCCAGGAAACTCTGTGATGCAATTGATAATCCCTTTGGCTGAGTTCTATCAATAGATTGAGAACTTTGAGTGAGAGTGACATCTGATGCAATATTTACTGACTGAGATTTCTCTAATATCTGCTCACCTTCTTTAGAGAATGTAGCTGTAAAAATATTGGTGCCATTAACTAAATTCTTCCAATCACCATCTGTAAGGGTATAACTCCAATACCCTGCTGATATATTTGCCTTTCTTGTTGTACCACCAAATGAGATTGTGACTTCTCTACCATCATCAAGTTCTGTTTGACCAGAAAGAGTTACTCCAG
>QCMB01000049.1 GCA_003214085.1 Prochlorococcus sp. AG-418-J17 | reverse complement strand
TAAATAAATTTTTTAAAATAAGATATAAATTTGAAGAAGGCGCAACCCATATTTCACACGCATCCGAATTAATAAAAGAAAAGCAGTTGAAGTTTTGTAAACTCTGAATAAAGAAATTGAGAGATATAAAAGTTATCGTCCATCTCCAAATTTTTGTCGTTGTGGTGAGGGAATAAGAAAAATCATATTCTCGTAATTCATCATTAATATCATTCCAAAACCAAACTGAAACTGTCATTAATAATGTTGAAATATTTGTTATCACAAGTGCATAATTATACTTTCCTATCAAAAGTAAAAGGCTTATAAAAAATAAAAGGGATGTTTTCCAATAAATTGATAGAAGTTTAATAACTGCTTTATTTCTTTTTTTAATTGACCAGAAGGAAAGAGTAATAGGAATACCAATAAGGAAAATTATTGAAAGTTGAAAGGATAGCCAAATAGAAAGTTGATTAAAAACGTTCAAAACTTTTTCTTTTTAAACACATAATAATTAAACATCAAACTGTTACTTTTGAACTTACTATTGTCATAGTTATGAATATTATGCATCCTTATATTATTGCCTAGAAATATATTGAGAATTTTATGCGACAGCATGTTAATCCCCTTAGTAGTAATTTTAATCAAATTGAGAGAATACCTTCATTGAGCAAAATGTTTGATAATTCTAAATCGAATCTTCATTTGGATATAGGTTGTGCTGCTGGTGAGTTTCTATTTGATTTAGCTTTAGTTAATACCAGTTGGAATTATTTAGGAATTGAAATCCGTGAGAAATTAGTCAAAAATGCTAAATTAAAAGTGCTTGAAAGAGAAATCAAAAATCTTCATTTTATATTTGGTAATGCTAATAATATTTTGAAAAATGTCCAAAGCAAATTTATCTTCAAAAATCTAACAAGTCTTTCTTTTAATTTTCCTGATCCATGGTTTAAAAAGAGACATTATAAAAGGCGTGTAATTCAGCCAGAATTTATTAACATTCTTTCAAATTCATTGCAAAAAGGGACTTTAATTTTTATAAAAACGGATGTAAAAGATTTATTCGATTATATGGATTACACCATATCAAGTAATTTTTATTTTAAAACAATAGATAAAAAAGATTTTAATTATTCCAAAAGTTTTAATCCAACTAAAGTAAAAACTAATCGTGAAAAATATGTGATTGTTAAACAACTTGATATTTTTGAAAGGATTTATATAAAAACTTAATGCATCGTTAATTTATTATTTTATCAATTTCTAAAAAGAGTTTTTTTGTTATTTCTCTTGATAAAGAATGAACTTTCTTATGATTTTTGGCCTCAACTAGAACTCTAATAACGGGTTCTGTGCCGCTAGGCCTTATATAAACTCTACAATTATCCGAATATTTTTTCTGAAAAAATTCTATAGTTTGGTCAATCAAGATTTTTGTTTCTGGATTTAAGTTATTAATATTAAAATCTAATTTGATATTGGTTAGTTTTTGAGCATAAGGTTCAAAACTACTTTTAAGCCAATCATTTAAATTAATATTTTTCTTTTTACAAAAATTAGAAATTTGAAGTGCAGTCAATATCCCATCTCCAGAAAAGTTATTAATTTTTGAAAGTATATGACCCGACTGCTCACCTCCTAAAACTGCTCCTTTTTCCTTAAGTGCGACATGCACATGTTTATCTCCTACATCAGCTCTATATAAAATCCCTCCAATTTTCTCCCAGGCCTTTTCAAAACCTAAGTTTGCCATTTGCGTTGATATTAGTAAATTATTTGTGAGAATTTTTTGTTCCATAAGTTCTCTACCCCAAAGAAAAAGAATGTGATCTCCATCTAAAACATTGCCTTTTGAATCAATTCCAATTACTCTATCGGCATCCCCATCGAAGCTAAAACCCATATCTGCAGGACTCTCTCTTAATGCTTTTTTTAATGGTTCAAGGTTAGTAGAACCACAATTCATATTAATTTTCAACCCATTTTTAGAGTTATTGATAACTCTTACATCAGCACCTAGAGACTGAAAAATGTTTTTTGCGCAGGTTGTCGCTGATCCATAGCATGTGTCTAATATTATTTTCAACCCGCTTAGATTTTCTCCGCCCATTGTTTGGATTAGGCTTTTAATATAAATATCAAAAAGATCTTTATTTGTGTTTATTGGGATCCCTTTTCTAGGAACTGAGATATTGTGATTTGACTTTTCAATTAATTTTTGAATTTTATTTTCAAAATATTTAGAAATTTTTTGACCATTATGATCAAAAATTTTTATGCCGTTATATTCTGGCGGATTATGACTTGCAGATATCATGATCCCACTACTGAAGTTCTCTTTTTTGATTAAAAAAGGTATTGCAGGGGTAGGGCAGATTCCAAGATTTACGAATGTTTTGCCACTTTCATTTATACCTTGTGTTATTGCCTGAAGTAGAATATCTCCACTAATTCTTGTATCTCTTCCAATTATTATAGGACTTTTACTCTCTAAGCTCGAACCCAAAGCATATCCTACTTTGTAGGCTAGTGAATAGGTTATCTCTTTATTAAATCTTCCTCTTATTCCATCAGTTCCAAAGATTGATTGCATAATTAGATTTAAGGAATCAAAGAAATTTTTGATAATTATTTAGTTATTATTTTATC
>QCMB01000048.1 GCA_003214085.1 Prochlorococcus sp. AG-418-J17 | reverse complement strand
ATCACTAAATTTTTTATCATCAAATTTTTTTGATTGGATATCACACCATTCTCTCAGGGGATTTTTATTTTGATATTCCAAACTATTATCTAAATTGATAATTTTCAAAATCTGAAGGCAATGAGCGAGAATTCTTAAATGATGTTTTTGCATTATAGGTAGATCAAGATTATCAATTTCTTGAATAGTTTCTATGTTTAATGGGTTAGACAAGGGATCAAGATGATTAGACATTAATTTTTAGTTTTAATAAAGGAAAAAAACTCAATATTGGGGGTATCTTTCGTTAGAGTATATAAAGCTAATTGTAATAAGTTATTTTTGGATAACATGGTCAACGAAAATTTAGTTAAAGATGTAGTAAAAGAGCCTTACAAATATGGTTTCGTTACTGATATTGAGACTGAAAAAATAGACAAGGGATTAAATGAAGATATCATAAAATTAATTTCACAGAAAAAAGATGAGCCAAGATTTCTTCTTGATTTTAGATTAAAAGCCTTTAAAAAATGGCAAAAAATGAAAGAGCCTGATTGGGCAGCATTAGGATATAAAAAAATTGATTATCAAGATATTATTTATTACTCTGCTCCTAAACAAAAAGAAAAAATTTCTAGCTTAGATGAAGTTGATCCCAAACTTCTTGAGACTTTTGACAAATTAGGAATACCTCTTACGGAGCAAAAAAAACTCACAAATGTAGCAGTAGATGCTGTCTTTGATAGTGTTTCCATAGCCACAACTTTTAGAGAAGAACTTGCTGAGCATGGAGTTATATTTTGCTCAATTAGTGAAGCAGTAAAAAATCACGCGGATTTGATTGAAAAATATTTAGGTACAGTAGTACCAGCTAGTGATAATTATTTTGCAGCACTAAATTCTGCAGTTTTTAGTGATGGTTCTTTTGTTTATATACCAAAAGGTGTTACCTGCCCTATGGATCTATCTTCCTACTTCAGAATTAATAGTGGAGATTCAGGACAATTCGAAAGAACACTAATCATTGCTGAAGAATCGAGTTCTGTAAGTTATCTAGAAGGTTGTACAGCTCCAATGTTTGATACAAATACCCTGCATGCAGCAGTTGTAGAGCTTATAGCATTAGACGACGCCTCAATAAAATATTCAACAGTGCAAAATTGGTATGCTGGCGATGAGGAAGGTGTTGGCGGAATTTTTAATTTTGTCACCAAGAGAGGAAAATGTTTAGGTAAGAGAAGTAAAATTAGCTGGTCTCAAGTTGAAACAGGGTCTGCAATTACATGGAAATATCCTAGCTGTCTTCTTTTAGGAGAAGAATCTGTAGGAGAATTTTATTCAGTGGCTCTCACCAATAATCTTCAGCAAGCAGATACCGGTACAAAAATGATCCATATTGGTCCTAAGACCAAATCAACTATTGTTAGCAAAGGTATTAGTGCTGGTAACTCAAAAAATAGCTACAGAGGTCTTGTCAAAATGGGAACAAAAGCTACAGGATCAAGAAATTACAGTCAATGTGATTCAATGTTAATAGGGGATCAAGCTTCTGCAAATACATTTCCTTACATCAAATCCCAACAACCCAATTCTGAAATTGAGCATGAAGCAAGTACATGTAGAATTTCAGAAGACCAACTTTTTTATCTCCAAAGCAGAGGTATAGAGTTTGAAGAGGCAGTATCTATGATGGTCAGCGGTTTTTGCAGAGATGTATTTAATCAATTACCTATGGAATTTGCTGCTGAAGCAGATAAGTTACTGGCACTTAAACTAGAGGGTTCAGTAGGTTAATTAATCAATTTCTAAACTGAAATGCAAAGTAAAATGAGAGAATCAGATCCAATTTTAGAAGTTGAAAATCTCTCTGCATCTACTGATAATCTTCCAATTTTAAAAGGGGTTTCACTTACTGTCTATCCTGGAGAAATTCATGCCATTATGGGAAGAAATGGATGTGGCAAAAGTACTTTTTCGAAAATAATTGCAGGACATCCCTCGTATACTATTACTAATGGCGAAATAAAATTTTTAGGTAAAAACATCAACTCTCTAGAACCTGAAGAGAGATCTCAATCAGGAATTTTTCTTGGTTTTCAATATCCAATTGAGATTCCAGGTGTTAGTAATCTTGAATTTCTTAGAGTTTCGACAAATGCTAGAAGGAAATTCCTTAACAAAGAAGAATTGGATACTTTTGATTTTGAAGAATTAGTTAAAGAAAAGTTAGAAATTGTGAAAATGGATCAGGCATTCCTTTCAAGGAGTGTAAATCAAGGCTTTTCCGGAGGTGAAAAAAAAAGAAATGAGATTCTGCAAATGGCTTTACTTGAGCCCAAGATAGCAATATTAGATGAGACCGATTCTGGTCTAGATATCGATGCTTTAAGAATAGTGGCATCAGGAATTAAAAGAATATCTAATGCACAAACTGGAATTATACTTATTACCCACTATCAAAGATTATTAGATGAAATTAAACCAAATTATGTCCATGTTATGTCAGACGGACAAATCATAAAAACTGGTGAGAGCGATCTTGCTCTAGAGCTTGAGAAGAAAGGGTATGAATGGACTGATAACTTTGTAAAAGAGACCTAAATAAATGGAAATTATTGAAAAAATAAAAACCAATAAATCGATTGATAATCAAACAGAAATACAAAAAATCTGTCTA
>QCMB01000047.1 GCA_003214085.1 Prochlorococcus sp. AG-418-J17 | reverse complement strand
TTATGCGCCTGTAGCTCAGTGGATTAGAGCACCTGACTACGGATCAGGGTGTCGGGAGTTCGAATCTCTCCAGGCGCGTTTAAAATTCTGAAATATTCTTTTTATATTTTTCTAAAAAATATCGTCTATATTATGGGTATTACTTATCAAATTCAATGAATATCATTCAAAATCTTAAAGAAAGTGATCCAGTAATATCAAATTTTATCAACTCTGAAAAAAATAGGCAGGAAACTCATCTTGAATTAATCGCAAGCGAAAATTTCGCATCACTTGCCGTTATGCAGGCTCAAGGTTCCGTCCTTACAAATAAATACGCGGAGGGATTACCTCAAAAAAGATACTACGGGGGATGTGAATTTGTTGATGAGATCGAAGAAATAGCTATTCAGAGAGCGAAAAAATTATTTAATGCAAATTGGGCTAATGTTCAACCCCATAGTGGAGCTCAGGCAAATGCTGCTGTTTTCCTTAGTCTACTTAAACCTGGCGACACGATCATGGGGATGGATTTATCTCATGGTGGTCACCTAACTCATGGGTCTCCAGTTAATATGAGTGGTAAGTGGTTCAATGCAGTTCACTATGGTGTAAATAAAGAAACTAGTGAATTAAATTTTGATGAAATAAGAGAGATAGCACTTAAAACAAAACCAAAATTGATCATATGCGGATATTCTGCTTATCCAAGAACAATCGATTTTGAATCATTTAGAAATATTGCAGATGAAGTTGGTGCTTTCTTAATGGCTGATATTGCACATATTGCCGGTCTTGTAGCAAGTAAACTTCACCCAAATCCAATACCTTATTGTGATGTAGTAACTACAACTACTCATAAAACATTAAGAGGGCCTAGAGGGGGACTTATCTTATGTAAAGATGCAGAATTTGGAAAGAAATTTGATAAATCTGTTTTCCCTGGAACTCAGGGTGGTCCCCTCGAACATATAATTGCCGCTAAAGCTGTTGCATTTGGAGAAGCCTTGCAGCCAGATTTCGTTAATTATTCCCAACAAGTAATAAAAAATGCAAAAGCTCTAGCTTCAACTTTAATAAATAGAGGTATCAATATCGTGAGTGGAGGCACTGATAACCATATTGTTTTACTCGATTTGAGAAGTATCAATATGACTGGTAAAATTGCTGACTTACTTGTAAGTGCAGTTAATATCACAGCAAATAAAAATACCGTTCCATTTGACCCTGAATCACCTTTTGTAACCAGCGGGCTAAGGTTGGGAACTGCTGCTTTAACTACTAGAGGCTTTAATGAGAATGCTTTTGCTGAAGTTGGCGAAATTATTGCTGATAGATTACTGAACCCAGACGATTCACTAATTGAAAGTCAATGTAAAGAGAGAGTGATAACCTTATGTAACCGTTTTCCTCTTTATCAAGGCAAACTTGAAGCATCAATTAAATGAGTCCTAACTCCAAGGGAGTTGAAATTCTTTCTATTGGAACAGAGCTACTCTTAGGAAATATTATAAATACAAATGCTCAATGGATTTCTGAACAGTTATCTCAATTAGGCTTAAATCACTTTAGGCAATCAACTGTAGGTGATAATTGTGATCGAATTATAAAAGTAATTCAAGAAATATCAAAAAGAAGTAATCTTCTAATTACAACTGGTGGCTTGGGACCAACCCCCGATGACTTAACTACTGAAGCAATAGCCAAATCCTTTAATGTAACTCTTTTTGAAAGACCGAATTTATGGGATGAAATTAAACAAAAACTGCCAAACTCAAAACTCCAGGACGATTCATCTAGCTTAAGGAAACAATGTTTCTTCCCAAAAAATGCTCAAATAATTAATAACCCTAGGGGCACTGCCCCAGGAATGATATGGGAACCAATAAAAGGATTTACTATACTTACTTTCCCTGGAGTACCAAGTGAAATGAAAACTATGTGGGAAAAAACGGCGTTTGATTTCATTAAAACCAAATTCTCAGATAATTATTCCTTTTATTCAAATACTCTTAAATTTGCAGGTATTGGAGAATCTAGTGTTGCAGAAAAAATTAATGATCTATTAAATCTTAAAAACCCGACTGTTGCTCCATATGCAAACTTAGGAGAGGTTAAACTAAGAATCACAGCGCGAGCAAAGAATCATCTAGAAGCAAAAAATATAATTAAACCTGTAAAAGAAAAATTAAAAAAAGATTTTTCGAAATTTATTTTTGGAGAAGATAATGATACTCTTCCTAGCGTTTTAATTAAAGAATTAGCCTGTAGAAACCAAACTATTGTTTTTGCTGAATCCTGCACCGGAGGCCTTCTATCTTCATCACTAACATCAATATCAGGCTCATCTCAAGTTTTTAAAGGTAGTGTAGTTTCCTATAGTAATGAGCTAAAAAATTCATTATTAAATATTTCTGAAGAGAAGCTTACAAAATATGGAGCTGTTTCTGAAGAAGTTTGTGAGTCCATGGCAATTAATGTAAAAGAGAAGTTAAGAGCAGATTGGGCAATAGCCATTAGTGGAATAGCTGGTCCTAAAGGAGGCAGTGAAAATAAACCGGTTGGACTTGTCTATATCTCAATTAAAGGACCGAATAATTATATAACTAATATAAAAAAACTATTTAATAAAACCCGAAATAGAATAGAAATTCAAACACTAAGTGTAAATGTCTGTTTGAACAGCCTCAGATTAATCCTATTATCGAATAGTAAGTAACTATTTTTACAAATTGAGTCAAGATACCCTATTTGATAAAGTTTGGGATTTACATAAAGTTTCAAGA
>QCMB01000046.1 GCA_003214085.1 Prochlorococcus sp. AG-418-J17 | reverse complement strand
GAACTAGTTTTAGGGACTCAAATGGAAAGGCATAGTGCCAAGAGACTCGGCATTCCATGTTCAGTAATAAGTACACCAATGCATGTTCAAGATGTTCCTGCAAGGTATAGCCCACAAATGGGATGGGAAGGAGCAAATGTGATTTTTGATGATTGGGTACATCCCTTAATGATGGGATTAGAAGAGCATCTTATAGATATGTTTAAACATGACTTTGAGTTTGTCGACGGTCATCAAAGCCATTTAGGACATACAGCGACAAAAACAAAGGACATTTTAAATTCTGACGAAAAAAAAGAGAATAATCCTAAAGAGGGCATTATTTGGACTGAATCAGGTAGAGCTGAATTAACAAAAGTTCCATTTTTTGTAAGAAGTAAAGTTAAAACAAATACCGAAAAATATGCAATCTTGAGAGGAATTCCAGAAATAAGCGATGAAACTCTTTACGATGCCAAAGCATATTTTAGTTAAATTTTTACTAATAAATTTTAATTAAGTCATGAGTATTTTGACTCATAACTAAATAGATTTAATACTAAAAATTTAGTTATAAGAACATATCTCCCGCTTTTAATACAATTGGATACATATTTGTTTAGAAACATATTTCATGTGTATTCACGCTGCAAGAATATAAATAATAATGTGTTTTAAAGCTTTAAATGACAAGTACTATAAACAAACCTCTTGATGGGGAAGGGAGTGTTCAAGTAAAGCAAGATCCTAAAATAAATATCGAAGAAGGGGCTTTAGTTATTGCCGTATACGGAAAGGGCGGCATCGGGAAATCAACTACATCATCAAACCTATCTGCAGCATTCTCAAAATTAGGGAAAAAGGTTCTACAAATTGGATGCGATCCAAAGCACGATAGCACTTTCACTTTGACTCACAAGATGGTGCCTACAGTTATCGACATTCTCGAAGAGGTAGATTTTCATAGCGAAGAATTGAGGCCAAACGATTTCATGTTTGAAGGCTTTAATGGCGTAATGTGTGTTGAAAGTGGAGGTCCTCCTGCTGGGACAGGGTGCGGAGGATATGTAACCGGTCAGACAGTTAAACTTTTAAAAGAACATCATTTATTAGAAGATACTGACGTTGTTATTTTTGATGTCCTAGGAGACGTCGTTTGCGGAGGATTTGCAGCTCCATTGCAACATGCAAATTATTGTCTAATTGTTACTGCTAATGATTTCGATTCAATATTCGCTATGAATAGAATTGTTTCTGCAATTAAAGCAAAAGCAAAAAATTATAAAGTCAGATTAGGTGGGGTAGTCGCAAATAGATCAAAAGACACAGATCAAATTGATAAATTCAATGAAAGGACAGGTTTAAAAACTATGGCCCACTTTAAAGATGTCGACGCCATAAGAAGATCAAGACTAAAAAAATGCACAATTTTTGAAATGGAACCATCTGAAGATGTTATTGAAGTTCAAAATGAATATTTATCTCTTGCCAAAAATATGCTTGAAAACGTAGAACCTTTAGAAGGTAATCCACTTAAAGATAGAGAAATTTTTGATTTATTAGGATTTGATTAGTCTGAATTAATCTAATCCAACCAATTGGCTTGTTAAATCATAAGTCTGTTGAGAGGTCTTCGTATCAATTATTCTTTTTGACAACTTTTGAGAAAAAGCTTTTCTGCCAGTTTTCTGACGATTTCCCCAGCTCCAATGAACTGATGGTTTAGCAAATTCTTTATAAGTTGCCACTTGAGCAACCCTCTCTCCTGCTAGTCTTTGTGAAACATATCCTTTTGTTATAAATTTTTGAAATATCGGGAACAGGAATCTAAATAACCAAGGTGTATCTCTAAAAAGTTTTGTGTCAGCAACACATCCAGGATATAGAGAATTTACAATAATCTTCTCTACAGGATATCTTTTTGATAATTCCTGAACGGTCACCATATTGCAAAGTTTACTATCCTTATAAGCCTTACCAGGTTTAAATTTCTTTCCATTCGCCATACTTATGGGAGATAAAAAACCATTTTTGAATCCAGATAAATCTCCCAAATCCGCTGGGGCAGGAATAGGGATCCTTCCTCCAAGTTCTGAATAATTAGCTGTAACAGTCCCTAATACTGTAATTCTTGGCTTAAATACAGTTGATTTACCATTTAAAACAATTTCTCCTTCAGAAGATAAAATATTTTCCATAAGTAGGTTTATCATAAGAAAATGCCCAAAATGATTGACTGCCATAGAGTTTTCAAACCCCTGAGCAGACCTTTCAGGTCTCTTTAGTCGCGGTTTATAAACTGCTGCATTACAAATAAGAGAATTTATTGGCTTATTAAATCTTTCTAATATTTCATCGCAACCTTTTCTCACATCATCCAAGTTAGAAAGATCTATTTCTATAAAGTGAACATTTTTAACTTCCTCTTTTGTCAAGGATTCCTCAGCTATTTTTATAGCTCTTTTATTTGATCGATTAACTGCTATAACCTCCCATCCAAATCTTAATAGGGGTTTTAGAGTATTTAATCCAACTCCTGAAGTTGTTCCTGTTATTAGGACTAAACCCTTAATGTTCTTACTCACTAGCAAAAAAGTTAATTGAAAAATGAAAAGTAGAATGATTCAAGATCATCCTTATCAACGCCATATTACTCTGATAATGTCCCTAGAAATTATTTGATCCTGATCCTTCATAAATCTTTGCTCACCTTCAGGAGAGAATAAATCATCAAACTTATCTGTTAAAACATTAAATCTATATTTTTCGTATAAAAATGAGTCTTCAATTTCCCTTAATCTGGTCAACCTAACTTTAGAACTATAGCCAAGTTTAATAAGGCTTATTATTGCTAAAAGGGAAAAGCTAA
>QCMB01000045.1 GCA_003214085.1 Prochlorococcus sp. AG-418-J17 | reverse complement strand
CCGTGAAAAAAATACGTTAACAATTTCCGATAATGGTATTGGAATGAATGATGAAGAAATTAAGAAGTACATAAATCAAGTTGCATTTTCTAGTGCTGAAGAATTCCTAACAAAATACAAAAAAGATAATGATGAATTTATAGGTCATTTTGGACTTGGTTTTTATTCAAGTTTCATGGTGGCAGATAGAGTTGACATATTAACTAAGTCGGCAATTGGGGAATCAAAAGCATTCAAATGGTCATGTGATGGATCTCCAAATTTCACATTAGAGGAATCAGAAAGAGAGACCATTGGTACAGATGTTATTCTTCACCTACTTGAAGAAGAAAAAGAGTTCATCGAGCCTGAAAGGATTAAATCACTAATAAAAAAATATTGTGATTTTATGCCAATAGATGTCTTATTAGAAGGAGAGACAATTAATAAGAAAAATCCTCCTTGGAGAAAACAACCTAGTGAATTAAAAGATGAAGATTATATTGAGTTATATAAATACCTTTATCCTTTCCAAGGAGATCCACTGTTATGGATTCATCTAAATACAGATTATCCATATGACATACAAGGTATATTGTATTTTCCAAAGTTGTCAGGTAGAGCTGATTGGGAAAAGGGAGAAATAAAACTATTTTGCAATCAAGTATTCGTAAGTGATTCAATTAAAGAGATAGTACCAAAATACCTTTTACCTCTAAGAGGAGTTATTGACTCTACAGATATACCCCTAAATGTTAGTAGAAGCGCATTACAAACAGATAGAAAAGTAAGATCTATATCATCATTTATCTCAAAAAAAATCGCTAATAAACTTAAGGATTTGATAAAAAATTCTCCAGAATTTTATGCAGAAATTTGGGATTCAATCTCTGCTTTTATTAAAATTGGTGCTATCGAAGATGAAAAATTTGCTGATTTAGTCAATAACAGTATAATTTTCGAAACAATAATAAGTTCAGAGAAAGAAGTAACTAAAGATATTGAAAATAAATCCCTTATCAAGTCCAATGATAAATATTTCACAACTCTCGCAAATTACAAAGATCGAAATAATTTAACTGATTCTAAAAAAATAATTTACTGTTCAGATTTGATTGCTCAGTCTAGTGCATTAAATATCTGTTTATCTGATAATAAAGAGGTAATTAAATCAGATCCCTTAATTGACGCTCAATTTCTCCCATGGTTGGAAAGTAAAAATGAAGATTATCAATTCCAAAGAGTAGATTCAGAAATAAATGAAATAGAAGATAAAGAATCTAAGGAAATTGTGGATAAGGATGGCAAATCAAATACAGATAATCTAAGAGATACGATTGTTAAGGCCCTTAACAATGAGAAAGTAACAGTTAAAGTACAGTCACTTTCTAGTAAGGATGCTCCACCTGCGATGATCTTGCTTCCAGAACAAATGAGAAGAATTAATGATATGGGAGCTTACATGGAACAAAAGATTCCAGGCTTACCTGAATATCATGTGCTCTTAATTAACAAAGAACATCCTCTTATTGTTGGTCTTAATAAAATTACAGGCAACAAAATAATTATTGATAAAAAAGATCCTATTGAAAATCCATTGGCATCTAAAATTGCTAATCATGTTTACGATATGGCTAAGCTTTCAGTAGGCGGATTAGATCAAGAACAGATAATTAATTTACAAAATAATAATGCCGAATTAATTTCTGAATTACTTAATTCAACAAATTGAGTCATGTGTTAAAATTTTTAAAGATATAACTCAATAAATATGTCAAGAGTTTGCGAACTTACTGGTGCAAAAGCTAATAACGGGATGGCAGTGAGTCACTCACATATTCGTACAAAAAAATTGCAACAAGTTAATCTCCAAAAAAGGAGACTATGGTGGGAAGAGGGGAAAAAATGGGTAAATTTAAAAATAAGTACCAAAGCCCTAAAATCTATACAAAAAGTAGGTTTAGATAAATTTGCTAAATCAAATGGAGTTGATTTAAAAAAATTCTAAATTTGATGAGAAATTTAGTTGCAAGTATATTAATACCATTTATTCTCTTATTTAATTGTAATTCAGTCTTCTCTTTTGATTTTGCTCCTGAAGTTGGAGATATGGCTCCCAACTTTCAGTTAGAAGGTTTTAATAAAAACATAAAAACAAAAACAACTTGGGAATTAAGTGATTTTCAAGGTAAATGGCTTGTGATGTATTTTTACCCTAAAGATTTTACAGCAGGCTGCACCCTTGAAGCTAAAGGTTTTTCAGAATTAAAAAAAGATTTTTCAAAAAATAATGCCGAAATTGTTGGCATAAGTGCCGATAATCAGGATTCTCATGAAAGTTTCTGCAGCGAGAAGTCCATAAACTACACTTTATTATCTGATCCTGACGGAATAATTAGTGATAAATATGGTTCCTGGATTCCTCCATTCTCAGATAGAAATACTTTTTTGATTTCTCCAGACGGGGAAATTTCTTATAGATGGATTAGTGTTTTACCTATAAATCATGCTAAAGAAGTTCTCAACGTTTTAAAGAAAAAAATATAAAATTTTGCACGAATTATCATTTGGAACTTGGTTAATACATATCTCATCAGTAATAGAATGGATTGTTGTCATATTTGTCATAAAAAAAATTTCTACATATAAAAAATATAATTTATTTTTTTGGTTAAGCCTTGCTATGGTCCCAAACTTAATAGGTGCAATGTGTGCGATCACCTGGCATATCTATGACAACCAGGAAAATCTTTACGGTCTAGTATCACTTCAAGGAATATTTACATTAATAGGAAATTCAACATTAGCCTTAGCAGCAATAAAGATTTTTAGAGGAAAAGAGACTTATGAATGATTTATTTTTAAAATTTATACAAAAATTAGGTTCAATCGATAACACATTTTTGTTCGCAGTATCAATAATTCCTTATGCAATATTCTTGTTCTACTTATATAAAATAAAATCTGTTAATAATTTTGTAAAAACAGGATTTTCATTAACTGTTTTATTCGTATTGATAACTATATTGGTATCTATCTTCACTCTAAATTACTATAATAAGTCTCTTGTTGAGGTTGATTATCTTCATGGTTTAGCAGAGTCCTTCCTGACTTTAAGTGATTTTGTAATTTTGTTTGGATTTATAAGGTTGTTAAATAGCTTAGAAGTAAAAAACTCTTAAGACCTTTTACAATTCTGTGTTTTTTAGGTAAAAGTATTAGAGAATATATAAAAATAACGATTTTTTATGATTACTACATTATTTGCAGCTGCAGATCCAGCAACTTTTTCTTGGTCTCCAAAGTGTGCCGTCGTAATGATTGCATGTAATGTTTTTGCTTATGCAATTGCCAGAGCAACTATAAGAAAACCAAATGAGGGTTTTGAAATACCTAATTCAAAATTCTATGGTGGTTTAAGTCACGCATCAGTTGTAGGTGCTAATTGCCTAGGTCATATTTTCGGAATTGGTGCAATCTTAGGATTAGCCTCACGTGGTGTTTTATAAAAATTTATTTATTAAATTTTTAATTATTTAACTTAAATTTCTTAACAATTTTATCTGCCATCTGATCAGGCTTAAGTCCTAATTTTTCTTTACTCTGGTCAGGTGAAGCATG
>QCMB01000044.1 GCA_003214085.1 Prochlorococcus sp. AG-418-J17 | reverse complement strand
AGAACTTTAAGACTTTTAGTACAAATGGGTTTGCTTCATGAATTAGAACTTAGTGAGGGTGGACACAGATATGAATTGCTTAGTAACGACACACCGGATCATCATCATTTGATTTGCATTAGATGTGGAAGAACAGAAGAATTCGAAAATGATGAGGTTTTAGAGGCAGGCAAAGTTGCAGCAAAAGTTAATGGTTTTAAACTAATTGAATCCTCTTTAAATGTAAGAGCAATTTGTCCTAATTGCATTTAGCGGGTTTTAACTTAAAGACCCTCCACAACTTGACCCTGCACCTGCAGTGCAAGCAAAACAATGTTCTTTTACAGCTATCCCGTAGTCAAAAGTAAATGATTCATCCAACAGATCAAAAAGTGTCTTTGGTCCTTTATTCTCTCGGAAATTTATCTGTTGGTTAAAGTCACAATCATAAATTTCTCCTAGCCAATTTACGCTAATTGTCTGTTTACACATTAGATTTTCTAAATTTTTTTCATTAAAATTTTCTTTTAGTAATTTGTAATAAGTATTTAGTTTCCCTTCTCTTTTAAGAGATTCTTCATATCTATTTATTGGCATATTAGTTATTGTGTATAAATTATTAAAAACGATATTGTATTTTTCGAATAGAATTTTTTTATAATCCTTCTCCAATATTTCCTGAGAAGGAGGAAGAATTGGGCTTACAGGATTGTAAACAAGATTTAATTGTAATCCATTTTCTTTCTTTCCATAGCCTAAATCATTAAGAATTTTTATGGCATTAATACTTTTTTCAAAAACGCCAAAACCCCTTTGAAAATCAACATTATTTTTTTCATAACACGGTAGCGAAGCAGTAACTATCACTTTATTTTTTGCAAGAAATTGAGGAAGATCTTCATAACCTTCTTCAAAAAAAATTGTCAAATTACACCTATCAATAATATCAACTTGTTTTGTGCTCAAGCTGGTTATTAGTTTTTTAAATTCTGGGTGAAGTTCTGGCGCACCACCTGTAATATCTAAAGTCTTGATTTTGTATTTTTCAATTATCTTTGGAATAAGAGATATCATTTCATTGGACATTTTTTCAGTCCTTAGGGGACTCGAATTGACATGACAATGCTTACAAGCCTGATTGCATTTATAACCTATGTTAATTTGCAATGTTTCTATAGGTTCTTTATATATTGAGGGGAATTTTTCTTTCATGAATCTATTATTTATAAATTGTCATTCGAAAATAAAAAAGTCAACTATTTTTTTTAAAGTTTGATCTCTCATTAGCAAGTTCCATAAACCAACTTATGTATTCTTTGGGACCATTTTTAAAAACTATGTCAAATTTCAAGTTGTCATGAACATCACTAATCCCTATTAAACCAGTCTTTTTTGTAGAGGGTCTTTCAACTTCACCAGAACTACTATCTACAAAAATTATTTTATTCTTAATCCCAAATTCATTACCTAACATTTGTATTAATTCTAGAAAAGACCTGTCACTTCCTCCTCTTGAATAACTTTTTTCATCATTATTTTTTTTTGATGTGACTGTGTCACCAACTCCTACAATCAAAGGCATATCTTCTTTTTGAATAGTTCTTTTGCATAAATCAATTTTTTCCATAACAGAATTT
The DNA here is from genome assembly GCA_003214085.1 of Prochlorococcus sp. AG-418-J17. Taxonomy (GTDB): domain Bacteria; phylum Cyanobacteriota; class Cyanobacteriia; order PCC-6307; family Cyanobiaceae; genus Prochlorococcus_A. Next base: position 2,500 of record QCMB01000044.1, on the reverse strand, counting down.
GGAGAATTTCTAAAATTAAAATTTCTTCCAAAAGGAGCTTTACCAGTTTTATCCGCAATAAATTTATTTAAAAGAAATAAAACTCCTGAATCTTTAACTGCTCCTTTAATAAGTAATTGTATGTCTGTTGATCCGATATCATCTTGAGAAGAAAGTTTAATTTTTTCTCTACCATTTTTATTTCCTAAATTTGGTGAAATATGAAGGAAAAAAGAGTTTTTGAGGCCTTCGGATTCAGCTTTTAAAATGATTTCATTCATCATTTTTTCAAAACTAATTTGAATAAGCTTTCTTTTATCAGAATCTTTATTAACTAAATCAAATAGACTATTGAAATTAATCGTTGGCGAGAAGCGTGTTTCACATATTGATTTTATTGCATGAAAATTGATATCTTCTTGGCTAAGTTCAGGAAAAATATTCTTAACTATAAAATTAAACTTTGGTCTTATTAGACTAGGCACTTTAGATAAAAAATTTAGTTCTTGTTCTGAGACTCCTTCAAAACTTATTTCACCATTGTTGTCTTGATACTCAACTCCACAGGCTGCTAAACCTCTTAAATATAGTTCTTTGGTTTTAGGCTCGGTAGTGCTTCTTAAACTCCGTTCTATTATTCTGTTAACCCCTCTTGGACCTTCATGTTCCCCGCAAGTTAATACAAAGAATTCCTCTGCAAATTCTTTTACTGCATAGATATATTTTGATTCTAATTTTCTAGTCATTGGATCTTTAACTAAAGGGATACAAACTCCGTCGATGTCTTGAATAATTAAGATATTTTTAGAGGAAATTAATTGTTTTTGTGTCTTTAAATTACTTGCCATAAATTCCATATTTATAATTATTTTATTTAAATTTAATTTCTATATTTCAGAGAAATTATAAATTAAAAAATTCAATATTTACAATAAATAATTTGCTATGGTCAAGAATTGCTTTAATGTAGAAAAATGTTGGTATGGGTTAGAAATTAAAAAAATTATCAAGAATTTTCAAATATGAAGAATAATTTTATAGAAAACATAAATGATGAAAAATATTTTTATTCATTGATTGAAGATTTAGAGAACAGCAAAGTTGGATTCTACAGTGTTGGTTTATATCCTGCATCATTAGCTTATAACTGTGCTATGCATGGAAAATCAAAAAATATTCTCTTAGCTCCTAGGGAAGATAGAGATTTGTTAGGCGCTTTCCCAAATGATGTTCTTTCTGATATGGATAATGAGACTATTGAAAAGATTAAGAGAATGGGACATTATTCTTCAGAGGGAATAAGAAAGTCTTTTGATCTAAAAGATCTTCTCTTGGAATGTGAGATGGTTGTTCTCGCTTCAAACAGTAACCACATACAAGATGATGTTAAACATGCTTTAAAACTTAGAAAAATTTTAAAAAGAGAAAATGTGGTTCTTGGCTGTCTCGTTGGTTCTTTTTGCATTGATAATAAAAACAAAACCCCCTTTATTCTCTGTAATAAATATCCAAATTTAGCTTTTTTTACAGGATTTCATCGTCACGGAGCTTTACGAAATCCTAATGATAGTTTTACTGCAAATTTCTGCCATCCTGATGCCCTAACTGCTTTAATAGGAGCTCGAATTTTGAATCAATTGTCACCGAAAATCCAAGTCTCTCCTGGAGTGCATAATATTGAATGTCAATATATAAAATCAATAAAAAATATCTCATCCATATTTGCAGGTTTTGTAAATAACTTTCATTCCGATAAGCCAGGAATGCTACCTACCGTTAATACGATTTTGTTAACACAATGTTTGGATCAGGCCGCATCAGTATCATTACAAGTTAGAAAAGAAAATAAATTAGACAATAAATATCTTTCATTAAAGGAACTTGGTTATGGTGAAGAAATAATTAGTGCAAAGGAAAAAATTAATGATGAATTTTTCGAAAAAGGAGATTATACTTTTTCTCAATTAAATGCTGTTAAGGCTGATGTCTTAGGGAGTATGACTCTGCCAACTGAAGGAAAACCAACAAGGAATTTCCAGGCAGGACAAGTTTTATCAGATATGCTTTTGCAACTCAATAGATGTCCAAAAGATGTCTCAGAATTTGTAAATTGGTGCAATAAATACTCTCTCAGTCAAGGAGGTTTAGAAGGTCTAAAATCCTTGAAATTTTGGCCAGATATTTATAAAGAATTCAAAATTAAAAATAATAATTGTTCAATGATTAATCTGATTTACTTATGCTTTAATGCTAATTCAGAAGAAAAAAAAGAAATTTATAAGGTTTTAATTAGTTCAGAAGAAATCACTAATTTTTGTCAAGAATCTGTGAAATCTGAATTATCTTTCGAACTAAATGAAAAATTAAAAGAAGATTATCTTTTTGATGATATTGAAAACTTTTATAAGAAATTATTTATTGACAAAGAGCAAAATGCCCTTAAAAAAAATAAATATAGTAATCAAATTTCTAAAAAAAATCCTAGTTATATCAATGTTTTGAAAATTATTAACAATTATTT
>QCMB01000043.1 GCA_003214085.1 Prochlorococcus sp. AG-418-J17 | reverse complement strand
GAAGAAGAGTGGAGTTGTAAGACTTTAAAAGATTGGATAAAACTTGCAAAGAAACGTGGGCATAATGAGTATTGGGCTAAGTTAAGATGGGAGATTGCTAAGAAAAGAAAACGCAAGAAAAACTATGATGATGACGATTTATTTGGCTTCTGATGTCATAGGTCGGTAAACTAGACAGTTAAATTTGTTGACATAACTAGATCCTGTTTATATAGTGATGTTACAGATCGCAAAAGTGATGACACTAACAGCACAAGAAATTACTACACAACTTACTGAGCAATACAAAGATGTTCAAGTAGGTATCGAGTTTATAACTCCACAACAGGCACAGATTTATATGAATCGTAATTTTGCCAATAATAGAAAAACTGTTCTAAATAATATTTTGGAACTTGAAAGGGAAATGAAAGCTGGTCGCTTTATTCTCTCTGATTCTGCTATTTGTTTTAACACAGAGAACATATTAGTTAACGGACAGCACAGGTTATTAGCAGTTATAAAAACAGGTCTTACTCAACCTTTTATCGTTATCAAAAATTTACCAGATAAATCCAAGCTAATTATGGATGTAGGTAAGTCTAGGGTTATGTCAGATCGTATTACTGTTAGCGGTATAAGAATTACTCGTAAAGAGTGTTCGATAATAAGACACGCAATGTCTAGAGTTACTGGCAATACTACAGGTACAGAACAATTTTCAAGACCTTGCCACGATAATATTGTTGCTCAAACTTATATCAAACACGATCAGTTTCTTAACTATGTTAATAAATTGCATTGCTCAAAGACAAGAGCTATCTTTATCGCAGCAGCATTGAAAATTTATGCTGAAATGATATATAACAAAAGGTCTGGAAAGCGTAAATTAAATCACGATATGACACCAAAAGAAAGAGCAATTCATTTTCTTAATATCGTATCTTCTGGCATGGCATCACCCATTAATGGTGTAGATAAAGATATAAGACCTGTTGATAGGGCAGCACAATTATTATTTAACAGGACTTGTGATTCTTCTCTTAAATCTACATATTGGAATAGTGCTGATGCTTGGGCTTATACATTAAGAGCAGCACATCATTTTATGTGTGGTACTGATACAACATACATAAGACAAGCATTGGAAGATCCATTTAAACCATTTACTGAATTACCTTCAACAAATGAGATAATGGAAATATCATCAACACAGGCCACTAATATAACTTAGTGGTTTGTACAAACCTAACTAATTTTTATAACATGGATGACAAGAAGTATGTTCGAGTAATTTTTCAACTCGAACCAGATCGGCATGAGTTTATAAAACGAGAGGCCGAAAAAAAAGGTTTATCTATTAGTCAGTATTTACGAAATCTTGTAAGAGAAAAGTTTTATAGTGGCAGATTTACTTCTATGTATGAAGAGCAACGACAAGAACGATTAAATGATGGTTTTGAACAAGACACGCAAGCTATGCTAGATAAAATCCGAGGTAAATTTGCCGACAAACCAGACTTCTCTCTTAAATAATGTATTATGGAAAAAACTACATCTTTAGATGTCAAACCAAGAGACAGTCTTACAACAAAATATAAGGTTAGCTCTTGGACAACATTCTGAATTACGTTTATTTCGCAACGAAACTGGAAAACTTCCAAATCCTAGAACAGGGAGATGGGTACAGTTTGGTCTGGCAAAGGGTAGTTCTGACCTTATTGGTTTTAAGACTATCAAAATTACTCCTGAGATGATCGGACAAGACTTGGCAGTATTTACAAGTATCGAAGTTAAAACAAATACTGGACAACTCTCAAAAAATCAGCATAATTGGCTTCAAGCTGTTAAGAAAGCTGGAGGAATTACAGGGGTAGCTCGTACTGTAAGAGATGCCTTAGAAATACTCAAAGTTAACTAACGCTTTTAAACATACCTGTTATCTTTATGTCTGCATTTGAGTTAGACCGCAGCCAGTGGCGGTCATTTTTAGAACTTCTTGGAAAAGATATTCGTAAAGTTCGTTTAAGATCATTTTTTCCAAAAGGTCATCCATTAAAAGAAAGAGATCGTGGTAAAAAATCTAACGCTAATGGGGATTGGATAAAACATTGCCAAGAAGAAGGTAGAGGTGTCTATCTTGTAATTAATGATGGAGAAGATACAGACTCTTCAATAACAGGATGTAGAGCATTTTTTTATGAGCATGATGATAGGCCTAAAGAAGAACAAATATGGATTTGGAAGGAGCTAGGCTTGCCAGAACCCTCTATTCAGATTGATACCGGCAATAAATCTATACATAATTATTGGATATTAAAAAAGGCGATAGAACCAGAGACTTGGAAACCTATACAGGAAAGATTATTAGATTATGCAGATGCAGATAGAGCTTTAAAAAATCCATCAAGAGTGATGCGTTTGCCGGGAACTTTTCATATGAGAGATGATGGTACACATGGCGGTATGACTCAAATAATCCATACATCAGATATGAAATATAGCGTTAAAGATATAGAGAAATGTTTACCTACAAAAAAACAACATGAGAAAAATAAAGAGTCTGTAGAGTTTAAAGAATATCGTAAAGAAGATTTTGCAACAGTACAAAAAGCACTCGCACACATACCACCTAGAACACCCGGCTCGAACACATATCATATGTATCGCAATATTTTATGGGGTCTTATAAAAGCTTGTGAAGATGCAGGGAAAAGTTCTGCTGATGCAATATCTCTTATGAGAGAACACTCGCCAGCATGGGGAGGACTCGATCAAGTTGCACAGTCTGGAGGACAAAAAATAGAAGCTAATAGTTTTTGGTATTGGGCAATGCAACATGGTTACAAACCACCAAAAGTAATGAAGGTTATAAATCCAGATAATCCAGATAATCCTACGTTAGTTCACTCTGATAAATTACAAAAAATAGAAGCTAATGAATTGCTTAATCTATTAAAGACTCGTAGAGAAAATGGCGAACACGCATTTAGATATAACATATTTACACAACAGATAGAACTAAATGGAGTTCCTTGTCAGGGGTCAACTTCTATTGATAGATATTACTTAGAACTTGCTAGACAAGGTTATAAATGTAATAAAGATACAGCTTTTGATTGTGTTGTACAGATTGCTAGGGAATTTGAATACAATCCTGTAACTGATTTTTTAGATAAAGTCTATAAAACAGAATCGCCAGCTTATATTGACAGACTTGCTAGTGCATACTTAAGACCCGAAGATGCACACTTACCAGAGCCAACTATTTATGACGATATGTTGAAGAAGACATTAATCGCAGCAGTAGCTAGAGCATACAAACCAGAAGGACATAAATTTGATAATGCTTGTGTTTTGTTAGGAGAACAAGGAGCTAGAAAATCTACATTCTGGGCAACGCTAGGAGGAGAGTTTTTTAGTGATGGCCTTAGAGACATTAACGGAAAAGACTCGCTTATGATCTTACACAGAAGTTGGATTTGTGAACTGGCCGAGCTAGAAAGTATCACATCAAAAAAAATGGCAGGGGAAATTAAATCTTTCTTATCTCAAGAAAAAGATGTTTTTAGAGTTCCTTATGGAAAAGTTACTGAGGAGTTTCCTAGAAGAGGGATTATCGTGGGAAGTACGAACAGACATGATGGATTTCTAGTTGATGAAACAGGAAATAGACGCTTTTGGATTATTAGGCTAGGAGAAAGTATTGGAATAGAAAACCCAATAGATTGCGAAGCGTTAGTTAAAGATCGAAAAGGTATATGGGCAGCAGCAGTTTTAGCTTTCAAAAATGGAGAGACTACATATCTGACAAAAGAAAACGAATTAAAAGTAAATGAAGAAAATTTAGATTATTTAATCGAATCGCCTTGGAAAGCTGTTATCGAATCTTTCTGCGAAACACCATCAAATTATCACAGAGAACTTACAACAGAACTTGTACTTTCTGAAGCTATAGAAAAACCAATCGAAAGACAAACCAGATACGATCAGATGCAAGTTGCAACGATTTTAAAGAATCTAGGCTACGAAAAAAAGCGTAGAGGAAGTAGGGGTTGTCGCAAATGGGTCTACATTCGAGACTCGGAACGTGTCTTGACCTCTGTATAAGGTTAGTACACGCTATGGACACCGCAAACAATGTCAGGACTTGCGATCTAAGCTGTGTCTATAGTGTCTATACCTTTTACTATAAAGTATAATAAGTAAGGAAGAGGGGGAGTATAGGGAGCATATAGGGGAGAAAGGGGGATTTAGGAAACTGTTATGGGAGTGACGGCACACATAGGACACTATGGACACCTAATAAACACCTAGTCTCACACCCCAAGACTTGCTAACATACAAAAAACAAGACTCGATAT
>QCMB01000042.1 GCA_003214085.1 Prochlorococcus sp. AG-418-J17 | reverse complement strand
ATTTCTTCCATACGCCTGGTTCGAAGGTAAATGTATTCCATTTAAAGAAGCAAAAATATCAATAGCTACTCATGCACTACATTATGGTACTGCTGCATTTGGAGGAATGCGAGCGATACCTAACCCTACAAATAAAGAAGAATTCCTTTTATTTAGAACTGATAAACACATAAAAAGATTATCTCAAAGTGCAAAATTACTCTTAACTGATATATCTGAAGAATATATTTTTAAAGCCTTAGAGGAAATTATAAAAAGAAATAAGCCACAAAAACCTATTTATATTAGACCATTCGTATATACAAGCGATTTAGGTATAGCTCCAAGGTTACACAATATTGAAACAGATTTCTTTATGTATTGTATTGAACTAGGAGATTATCTATCCCCAGATGGGGTTTCATGTAGAATGAGTAGTTGGACTAGACAAGAAGATAGATCTCTCCCATTGAGAGGAAAAATAAGTGGAGCTTATATTACTAGTTCATTAGCTAAAACAGAAGCTAGTTTATCGGGTTTTGATGAAGCCCTGCTATTAAATTCAAGTGGTAAGGTAAGCGAAGCTAGTGGTATGAATTTATTTATTGTAAGGAATGGAGACTTAATCACTCCTGGTGTTGATCAAGATATCCTTGAGGGTATTACTAGAGCTAGTGTAATTGAATTAGCAAAATCATTTGGAATAAATGTAATTGAAAGGCCTGTTGATAAAACAGAATTATTAATAGCAGATGAAGTTTTTCTAACTGGTACAGCAGCAAAAATTACACCAGTTAAAAAAATTGAATCAAGTGAATTAAATGGTGACAGACCAATAATGAATAAATTAAAAAGTAAGCTTATAGAAATAACAGAAGGTCGTTCTCAAGACTATGATAATTGGGTAACAAGAATTTCTCTAAAATAATTTTCACCTAAAAATGGAATCTTTCAGAACCTATCTAAATAGAGATGAAAAGCCATTAATAATTTTTGACGGAGGTACTGGAACATCATTTCAGAACTTAAATCTTACAGCAGACGACTTTGGAGGAAAAGAATTAGAGGGTTGTAATGAAAACCTTGTTTTATCCTCACCAAAGATAGTTGAAAAGGTCCATAATTCATTCTTAGAAGCAGGTTGTCATGTTATAGAAACTAATACTTTTGGTGCCTCATCAATAGTTCTTGATGAATATGATATTAAGAATAAGGCATATGAGATAAATAAAAATGCTGCACTAATAGCAAAAAAAGCTGCTGCAAAATATTCATCAGTTGATAAGCCAAGGTTTGTTGCTGGTTCAATTGGACCAACCACTAAATTACCCACATTAGGACATATAAATTTTGATGAATTAAAGGAATCATATAAAGAACAGATATATGGTCTTACGGATGGAGGAGTTGATCTACTTTTAATTGAAACTTGTCAAGATGTATTGCAAATAAAATCTGCCTTATTAGCTTCTAAAGAAGTACTTGATTGTAAAAATATAGATATACCTATAATGGTATCTATAACAATGGAAACAACAGGTACTATGCTTGTTGGATCTGACATTGCCTCTGCATTAACAATATTAGAGCCGTTTAATATAGATATCCTTGGACTAAATTGTGCTACTGGTCCAGAACAAATGAAAGAACATATTAAATATTTGTCTGAAAATTCTCCCTTCGCTATAAGCTGTATTCCCAACGCAGGACTTCCTGAAAATATTGGCGGTGTTGCTCACTACAGATTAAAGCCAATAGAATTAAAGATGCAGTTAATGAATTTTATATATGACTTTAATGTTCAATTAATAGGTGGATGTTGTGGGACAACACCCGAACATATTAAATATCTTTCTTCAATAATCGATGAAATTATTGATAACGAAATGCCAAATAAAAATGGTAAGAACAATTTAAGTGGCTATATTCCTTCTGCATCATCAATATATAATTCTGTACCGTACAAACAAGACAATTCTATTTTGATTGTAGGCGAAAGATTAAACGCAAGTGGATCTAAAAAGGTAAGGGAGTTGTTAAATAACGATGATTGGGATGGACTTGTATCAATAGCCAAGCAACAACAAAAAGAAAATGCACACGTTCTTGATGTGAATGTTGATTATGTAGGGAGAGACGGAGTGAAAGATATGAAAGAAATAACATCAAGACTTGTTACCAATATAAATTTGCCATTAATGATTGACTCTACAGATGCTGACAAAATGGAAAGTGGATTAAAGTCAGCTGGTGGTAAATGTATTATAAATTCAACCAATTACGAAGACGGTAATGAAAGGTTTGATCAAGTTCTAAATTTAGCCTTGGGGTATGGTTCAGGTCTTGTTGTAGGAACTATTGATGAAGATGGAATGGCAAGGAATGCAGATAAAAAATATGACATTGCTAAACGAGCAATTAATAGAACCAGGGAATGCGGTTTGTCTGATTATGAGCTCTTTTTTGATCCATTAGCTCTTCCAATATCTACTGGGATAGAAGAAGATAGATTAAATGCTAAAGAAACAATTACTGCTATATCAAAAATTCGTGAAAATTTTCCTGAGATTCATATCATACTTGGGATATCAAACATTAGTTTTGGTCTTTCACCATTATCCAGAATTAATCTAAATTCAATATTTTTAGATGAATGCATTAAAGCAGGATTGGATTCTGCTATCATCGCACCAAATAAAATTTTGCCATTATCAAAAATTTCCGAAGAAACCAAAAAGCTTTGCTTAGATTTGATATATGACAAAAGAAAATTTGAAGATGATATTTGTATTTATGATCCATTAGTAGAATTAACAAAAGCTTTTCAAGATTTATCTATTCAAGATTTCAAAAAAGCATCTTCAGAAAATAAAAACCTAACTCTGGAAGAAAGCCTAAAAAATCATATTATTGATGGAGAAAAAATAGGTTTAGAGGATCAACTAAATAAAGCTTTAAAAAAATATAAACCTCTAGAAATAATTAATACCTTTCTACTAGATGGGATGAAAGTTGTAGGTGATTTATTTGGCTCAGGTCAAATGCAATTGCCATTTGTACTCCAATCCGCCGAAACAATGAAATTTGCCGTTTCAATTTTAGAACCACATATGGAAACTGTGGAAGAAAACATATCAAATGGAAAACTCTTAATTGCAACAGTCAAAGGCGATGTTCATGATATAGGAAAAAATTTGGTTGACATAATACTTACAAATAATGGTTATGACGTAATAAATCTTGGAATTAAGCAAGATGTTTCAGCAATTATAGATGCACAAAAAAAGCACAATGCAGATTGCATCGCTATGAGCGGATTACTTGTTAAATCAACTGCTTTTATGAAAGATAATTTAGAAGCTTTTAACAATGAAGATATTAGTGTACCAGTAATATTAGGAGGTGCAGCCTTAACCCCAAAATTTGTAAATGAGGACTGCAGCAAAATATATAAAGGGAAAATTTTATACGGAAAAGATGCGTTCACTGATCTTAAATTCATGAATGAATATATGGACAATAAAAAAAAGGGTAATTGGTCAAATACAGAGGGATTCATCAACAATGAGGGAATAGATATTAATTTAGCCTCATCAAAGTCCAACTCTCAAGCTGTTAAAAAATCAATATCTATAGATATAGAGACTTCTAAATTAAATTTAAAAGAAAATTTTATAAGATCTAAATTTATAAATGAAGAAGAACCAATTCAAGCTCCTTTCTTGGGAACGAAAGTCTTGAACGAGATTGATATAGATTTAAATAAGTTAATTTTTTATTTAGATACAAAAGCTCTATTTAGTGGACAAATAATATTTGGAAAACATTTATTACTGAGACCTATAGATTTGCCAGGTAACCATTCAACAGTCCCATGTTTACCAATATGGCAAATAGCATTTGCGTTAAAAACTTTTTCAATCCAAAAATATTGTGCTAAATATCTATGGGGAGGTGGAAGATCGGGAGAATGAATATCTCTATCAGTGAAAGCGTCATAACCTCGTTGAGGTTGAATCAATAATGTTATTTTTCCAAATCTAATACCATTTATTGAGAAGCCTTCATTATCAAGATCGATCGCTTCTGATGGTATGCCCCAACGGTTAACAATAATATTTTTTGGTTCAAGTTCTAAATAATTCCAATATTTTAAATATTCACTAAGTGGTAAGTAATCTAATGGTTTATTATTTTGAGATTCAATATCATTAGTTCTAGTTTTTATAAGTATTGACATTAATTTCGAAGAATCTTGAGGATAATTACAAGATCCAAGATCATAACCTTCTTCTTTTAACCAGTTAAGAATATTTATTATCGAAGATGGTGTATTAAGACCAACACCATTACCGATTCTTCCATTCTTTACTGGATAA
>QCMB01000041.1 GCA_003214085.1 Prochlorococcus sp. AG-418-J17 | reverse complement strand
AAAATTTATTTCCTTTAAGCGAATATCTAGACTCTAAGATCGAAGTTAGAGAGATGATAAATATGGATAAAAAATTAAAAAAAGAAAAATCTATAAAAAAATATTGCATAGTCTTATCTTTTAGTTTTAGTACTTTTCTTACTTCATGGGCGATGTGGAGTTCATTTAAGCATGATATGTTTACTGAATGTACTTTATTAATAGGTAATAAGGTTTCTTGTGACGTTTACCTTGAAAGTAATTTGTTTGATTTATATAATGGCAGTATTGAAAAAAAACTGAATAACTATAGATAATTTCCAAATTCATTTAAAATAGCATTAGAAGAAAAAACAAGAAGAAATAGAAAGTCAATACAATTTGATCAAAATGCTTTTAGCTGAACCTGAAAAGTATAAAGATGCCTTTGAGGCAATTAACAAAGACATTGCGTAAATGCCTATAGAGCTTAAGAAAAAACTTGAAGAAGAAAATATTACCTTATAAATGAAACGCTCACTACTTGCATAAAAAGAGGAAGTTTGAGAAGTTTAAAAATAATATCTTCTAATTTTATAAGTGGTAAACTTTCGGTGAACTTTCGGTGAACTCTGTTCCTTAAAGACTATCAAATTTATTGCTATGACTAACAAACCACTAGACTTGAAAACTATCGTGTCTGCAAGGGCACCGTGGGTTCGAATCCCACCCCCTCCCTCCGTCAGAAATTGGTCCCAGAGAGTCCCATATATACCCATGAAGTCTTTTTGAGTAGGGATATTGGTACTTTAGTAAATATACAAAATTTGTTAAACCTTTGATTTAGTGTTGGGTGAAATGTTGGGTGAAAATCAAAAGTGTTGGGTGATTTTCTTAAATAAAATTTTAAATTGCAAATCAAGAAATATTTTTAATATGTACTAACTTAAGTAAAGAAATTCAAAAAGAATGAAGAAATTTGATAGTAATTTCTATTTTTTAAAAGGTTTAGAAGCAAAAGATCTGGAGAGATATCAAGATGCAATAAATTTTTTTAGTAAAGCAATAGAATTTGATAGTTCTCAACCTCAATATTTTTATGAAAGAGGTTTAGCAAAGTCTTTTTCAGATAATGACGAGGAAGCAATAATTGATTTCAGCAGAGCAATTGACCTATCCCCAAAGGCATCTAAATATTTTTTTATGAGGAGTTTATCAAATAGTGACTTGGAGAATTTTGAAGAGGCATTAAAAGATCTTGATAAAGCAATTGACCTCAACCCTAGGATATCTGAATATTTTTATCAAAGAGCACTCAATAAAGGGGACTTAAAGAAGTATCAAGAATCACTTGATGATTTCAATAAAGCAATAAATTTGAACCCAAGAGATACGGATTATTTTTATTTTCGCGGAAAAAGTAATTATTTTCTTAAAAATTTAAAAAAAGCAGAAGAGGACTATAATTCTGCGATAGAACTTGACTCAATGAATATAGAGGCGCTCAATTCACTTGGGAGAATTAATGTTGAAAAACATAATTATGATGCGGCAATAAATATAAGTAATCAATCAATTAATATTAATGCTAACGATAATAATGATGCATATAGAATTCGAGGAATCTCAAAACTAATGTTAGGGGAATTTTCAGAAGCATTAGAGGACTTTAATTGGATCATTAATGCAAACCCTAATCTTGAATATGGTTGGACCAATAGAGGTCTTTATTTTGAAAAAATGGGTGAATATGAAAAGTCAATAGAGGACTACAACGTTGCGATTAAAATAAACCCTAAAAATTCTCTTATTTATACAAATAAAGGTATTTCAAATTCAAAACTTGAAAATTATAAAGAAGCAATAAAAGATTTTGACAACGCAATAAAATTAAACCCTAAAAACGTTAAAGCACTTTTTTGTAGGGGGAGAGCAAAATTGGAAATTCATAAAGAAAATCTTTCAGTAAATAACTACAACAGAGTAAAAAAAGATTTCGATGAAGCAATTAATTTAGATCCAAATTGTTCAAGTGCTTTTAGAAATAGAGGTTTTGCCAAATACTACTTGAAGAAATATGAGGATGCAGTTGAAGACTTAACAATGGCAATTGAAAAAAATTCACTTGATAATGAGGTTAAAATTGATCCTTCTGATTTTTGGAATTCTAATTTTTGGAGTTTTTATTACAGAGGTCTCGCGAAATTCAAACTAAAAAAATACCTTGAAGCAAATAATGACTTTGATAAAGCATTAAAAATAGACTCGCAAAATGCCGATATCCTTTATCAGAGGGGATTAACTGAATATCATCTAAAAAATTATGATTGTGCAATAGATTTTTTTAATGAAGCAATAAACATTAATGAAGTAGAACCCTTATTGTTGAGTAATTTGCACTTAAAACTTGCGATAACATATATTAAAAAAGAAGATTACCTCATAGCATTAACGGAAATAAATAAATCACTCCATAATAATTCAAATAATTGGCAGGCATATCTTCATTTAGGGTTTATAAAATTTTTAACCGGGGATAATAAAGATAATATTTCACAAGAAATTAATAAAGCAGAATCGATATTTATTGCTTTAAACTCAAAAAAATTCTTTAAAGAACTTTCAAAGGAAAACTTAATTTTTCTTTTAAAAATATACGAATTTGTTGGAGATGAAAAAAAAATAAAGGAAATCAGCAAGTATATCGATTCTTAATCAATAAAGTGTTGGGTGAAATGTTGGGTGAAGATTTATCTTTTCGTGAAAAAGTTGTTGCTATTAGTACTATGTTGTCCCTAATGGACTTAAATGTCATAACACCCCCTCCGTTCAAATAAAAAGAACCGAATGATATAAACGCCCTTTTGAAACGTTCTTGTTAGTATAATTTTATTTAGATTATGAGTAAAGGTTTTGCCACAGATAATTTAATAACCAAAAAGTCGAAAAAAAAAGTTATTCCAAATGAACCGCAAGGCAGATTAATATCTTGGTCTCCCTGGCCACCTGCTAATTTTCAAACACGATATCCTGCTTTCCCTTTTGTTCTTACAATATTGATTATAGTAATAGGGCAATGGTACCTTTCTCTACTAAGGTGACCCGAAACTAATTTTTTATTTAAATTAGGATGAATTAAGTTTGAGAATTTATTTTGTTTTTTTCAATTTTATTATTTGCCCACTTTCAAGCTGCAATCATCCCAATATTATTAGGTATTAGATCGATCAATAAATTCAAACATATAAGTGAGAACAAATTGATACCTTTCGGTTTTGTTTTTTTAGGATTGGCATCGATTTCTGAAATGATAGATCATACTCAAACGTCTTGGATTTATGTAGATCACTCCTCTTTATTTAATTGGTTATTTTATTCTTTCCTATCTTTAGGTCTAACATGTTTATCAATATCAGTTATAAAAAATAAGTTTATTCAAAAAACTAATTTTTGCATTTCTTTATGTTCAATAATCTCATATTTTTTATTTGATAAAACTATTGCTCTCCTTTTTCAAGTAATAATAAGTATCCTGCTAATTATAAATTGGCAAAGAGTTTTTAAAGATTGGCTTTTTATCCTTTACCCAATATTTGGTATTTTTTTTACGACTTTCTTTGGAACAAGGCTATCAATTAGTGGCGATCAATTTTGGCATATTTTAATAGGCCCATCTGGAACAATTAGCGTACTTACCTTTTATCTAGTTTTAAAGAGATCGAACAAAAAATTTTCTTAAGATTCTTATGAAAAAATTTGTATTTGCAAGTTTTATAGTGTGCTTAGTCACAATAATTTCTCCAGTTAGAATCCTTGCTGATACGGCACTTGATGTTTACATGAATGATTTTTATTCTAAATCAAATGAAGCTAGCCAGATTCTCAAAGAAATCGAAAATAGTCTAAAAGAGGGGTCAAGAAAAAAAGTATGCTCTAGGCAAAGAGAGGCTGCAAGATTAGGCCTATTAGCTAATAAATCATTAATCAAAGCCTTTGAAATTGAGGGGACTAATCCACCAATGCAAGCAATAAAGGCAAGTCAACAAAGATGGGAATCAATCCTGAATGAGTGCTGAAGAAAATCAGTAAATCTATAAATATTTTTAAATTTGCATTCTTACAGATTTGCTAATTAAGGGTATTTCAGGTTCAACTCCATAAATACATTGAGAAATCGAATAGATAAAAATACATAGTGTAAACACAAAAATAATTGAGCCTAATTCAACTATGGGAAATATTCTGAAGAGATATGAAATTATTATCAAAGCAATATCAATAAGTAATGCTTGGCATGCGTTATATCTAATGAAATAGGGGACTTTTGGATTTCTTGCTAATCCAGCAAACAAAATTATAAATAATAAAAAACTACCAAAAGGCAAAGATTTTTCAATTATTGCTATTGGAAAAGTTAGAAATAATATTATTTTTAAAAAAG
>QCMB01000040.1 GCA_003214085.1 Prochlorococcus sp. AG-418-J17 | reverse complement strand
AATGCGCCCCGCATTGGGATAGACCTTAAAAAAGCAACTGTCGCGGTAATTGGTGCTACAGGTGATATTGGAAGTGCCGTTTGTAGATGGCTTATCAATAAAACTGGGATTTCAGAACTTCTTATGGTAGCAAGACAACAAGAACCACTAGCTCTGTTACAAAAAGAATTAGATGGTGGCACCGTAACAAGCTTAAATGAGGCATTGCCTCAGGCGGATATTGTTGTATGGGTTGCAAGTATGCCTAAAACTATTGAAATTGATAAAGATAACTTAAAAAAACCATGTTTAATGATTGATGGCGGATACCCCAAAAATCTTGATGAGAAATTCCAGGGTGAAAATATTCATGTTTTAAAAGGAGGTATAGTAGAGTTTTTCAATGATATTGGTTGGAATATGATGGAACTGGCGGAAATGCAAAACCCTCAGCGAGAGATGTTTGCTTGCTTTGCAGAAGCTATGATTTTAGAATTTGAAAAGTGTCATACAAACTTTAGTTGGGGAAGAAATAATATTTCCCTTGAAAAGATGGAGTTTATTGGAGCAGCATCTTTAAAGCATGGTTTTTCTGCGATTGGACTTGATAAGCAGCCTAAAGTATTAACTGTTTAAATAATGGCTAAACGTTATCTTCTTGATTTTGAAAAGCCTCTTGTTGAACTTGAGAAGCAGATAGAGCAAATTAAAGAATTAGCTCGAGATTCAGAAGTAGATGTTAGTCAACAGCTTCTGCAGCTTGAAACTTTAGCTGCTAGGAGAAGAGAAGAAATATTTAAATCTCTTACCCCTGCTCAAAAGATTCAGGTAGCTAGACATCCTCAAAGACCAAGTACGTTGGATTTTGTTCAAATGTTTTGTGATGACTGGATCGAATTACATGGAGACAGAAATGGTGGTGATGATATGGCACTAATTGGAGGGATAGGTTCGATAAATAATAAACCAGTGTTGATGTTAGGGCATCAGAAAGGAAGGGATACAAAAGAAAATGTAGTTCGAAACTTTGGGATGGCAAAACCAGGAGGTTACAGAAAAGCTCTTAGATTAATGCAGCATGCGAATAGATTTTCTTTGCCAATTCTTACATTTATTGATACTCCTGGAGCTTATGCTGGTTTAAAAGCTGAAGAACAAGGTCAAGGTGAAGCGATTGCAAGAAACCTTCGAGAGATGTTTGGATTGAAAGTTCCAATTGTGGCTACTGTCATTGGAGAAGGAGGGTCTGGAGGTGCACTAGGAATAGGTGTTGCCGATAGGTTACTAATGTTTGAACACAGTGTTTACACAGTTGCTAGTCCGGAAGCATGTGCATCAATTTTGTGGAGAGATGCTGCGAAGGCACCAGAAGCTGCATCAGCACTTAAAATCACAGGTAAAGATTTACTTAAATTAGGTATAATAGACGAGGTATTACCAGAACCTTCTGGTGGGAATAACTGGGCTCCTTTAGATGCTGGCAACACACTAAAAGAGGCTATTGAGAAACACCTTAATGCTTTACTGCAAATGCCTGAAGACGAATTAATTGAGGAAAGATACAAAAAGTTTAGGGTTTTAGGTAAATTTATCGAAGCAAACAATATTGAAGAGATTTATAGTGAAACCCCCCAAAAAACTGAATAACTTGAAACTAGCTTTTATAACGGGTGCTACAAAAGGAATTGGTAGATCTACAGCAATTACTTTTGCTAATGCTGGCTGGGATTTAATTTTACTCTCCAGGAATATGGATTTAATGGAGAAACTAAAGAGCGAACTGTTGACCACTAAATCAAAAATTAATCTAGTAAAGTGTGATTTATCTAATCCTCTAGAAATAGAGCAATGTGTTAAAGAGGCAATTGAGAAGTATGGGTGCCCTTCAGTATTGATAAATAATGCAGGTTGCGCATTTAATGGCCCTTTAGTAGAAATGAGTTTAAGTCAATGGGAACAAACTATTCAAATAAACCTCACAAGTGTTTTTCAAATTTGTAGCTCAATAATTCCTCAAATGAGAAAAAATGGTGGTTTAGTTATTAATGTAAGTAGTCATGCCTCTTATAATGCATTCCCCCAATGGGGAGCTTATTGTGTTTCAAAATCCGCTCTAGCTATGTTTACTAAATGCTTGAGGGAGGAGGAGAGATCTAATTCAATAAGAGCGTGCACAATAACTCTTGGTTCAGTAAATACTCCTCTTTGGGACTCTGAATCAATCAATTCTGATTTTGATAGAACTTCTATGCTCTCCTCAAAAGAGGTATCAGAAACTATTCTCTACATGGCTCAAAAACCTGAATCACAATTGATCGAAGACTTGACTTTGATGCCTTCTGGCGGAGCCTTTTAAACAATCTGTTTATCTGATTAATCTTAAAACAGTGATTTTTTTTAGTGCTATTTGAACCCGATTGAACAATAGAATGTGATATAGTATATGAGCAATTAAGCTTTTGGAAGATACAGTTAATTAAGTTGCATACAATTTTCTGTTTAGAATTTTATGACCTCTACTTTACCCAACGATAATATTAGAAACTTTGACGACCAGATTACTAATAAACTAATTTCTGAAATTATAAGAGACAGAATTAAGAATTCTGGCACAAGATTTAGTGCTAACGATAATATTTCTGATTTTATAAATCCTGGTGAATTAGAAATTTTAGAAAAAGAAGTAGCCTCAAGAGTTAAAGACTTACTAAAGTCTCTCGTAATTGATGTTGAAAATGATCATAATACCCAAGAAACTGCTGAAAGAGTTTCAAAAATGTATTTAAATGAAGTTTTTAAAGGTAGATATCATGAACAACCTAAAGTTACAAGTTTCCCTAATGATAAGAATCTTGATGAAATTTATACAGTTGGTCCAATTTCAGTCAGATCTGCATGCTCGCATCACCTAGTTCCAATTCTAGGAGAGTGTTGGATAGGTATTAAACCTGGAAATAAAGTTATAGGACTTTCAAAATTTGCTAGAGTTGCTGACTGGGTTTTTTCAAGACCTCATATTCAGGAAGAAGCTGTAATGATTCTTGCAGATGAAATTGAAAAATTGTGTGAACCTAAAGGTTTAGGCATTATTGTAAAGGCCCAACATTATTGTATGAAGTGGAGAGGAGTCAAAGAACCAAATACAAGTATGATTAATTCTGTAGTTAGAGGTGATTTTAGACACGATTTAAGTTTAAAACAAGAATTTTTTGAGCTTGTAAAACAACAGTCCGCTACTAATAATTACTAGTTTCTTTTTAAAAACTTAAAAAGATCTTCTGTTTTTTTAATATCTTTTAAACCTGGAGATATTTCAATGCTACTTGAAATATCTAATCCATCTGGGTTGAAGTCAGCAAGGATTTCATCAATCCATTCTATTGATATTCCACCTGCCAACCACCATGGTTTGCTAAATTGCAAATTCTTTAAATAAATAGAATTTATTTTTTCCCCTGAACCTCCATAAGTATCTTTATTCCAAGAATCAAGTAGTATCGCATCTACAAAATCCTCAAAAGGTTTTATTTTATCTATGTCATTTTCCTTTTTTATTCTAAAAGCCTTCCATAGGCCAATATTGGGAATTTTTTTCCTTATTTCTTTGCAATAATCAATATCTTCATCTCCATGTAATTGAATGATAGTTTCACTTGGTTTTCCTAAGAAATTTTGAATAATTAAGTCTATTGGACAATTTTGTACAACCGATACCCTCTCGATTTTTGGATACAACCTTTCTAAGGTTGTAAAAATATTTTTCTTAATTTCAGCTGATACATACCTTGGAGACTCTTCAACCGAAATAATGCCAATAGCATTCGCTCCTAATTTAGCGACTTGAAGAGCTTGTTCTTCATAAGTTAGTCCACAAATTTTAACTAAAGGATTAGTCTTGGGCATATCATTATCCTGCATGTAAGATTAATATTATTGCTAAATATAGCGGAGATTATTTTTGAGAAGTTGGCAAATTTTTAAAATATGGGGAATTCCCTTTAAAGTTCATCCCTATTGGTTTGTTATTCTCTTTTTATTCTCATGGAGTATAAGTAATCAGGTCAATTTATCTTCTGGCGATATCTACAATAATAAAGAAGCCTGGATTATAGGATTTTTAACTTCTTTTTTCTTATTATCTTCAATTATTTTTCATGAGGTTTTTCATACTTTTGTTTCACTTAATCAGGGTGTAAAAATAAAAAAAATTACTTTTTATTTTTTAGGAGCAATTTTACAAATAGATAAGTATTGTCAAACTGCTTTAGGTAATATAAAAATTGCAATTGTTAGACCTCTTTTATGTTTCGCTACAGCATCTATCTTACTTTTAATTAGTAATAACAGTGCATCTCAGGAACAAATAGCAGTTAATGTAATTTCAAGAGTAGGTATATTTAATTTATTCTTAGGCTTCTTAAATT
>QCMB01000039.1 GCA_003214085.1 Prochlorococcus sp. AG-418-J17 | reverse complement strand
TCTCTCTGGCTTAGTTGTCGCTTTTGCAATGATCCCAGAAGCAATTGCCTTTTCAGGCATAGCTGGTGTAGATCCTAAAGTTGGCCTTTTTGGTGCATTTTGTTTATCTATAACAATTGCTATTGTTGGAGGACGAAGAGGGATGATCACTTCAGCTACAGGTTCAACAGCTCTTTTAATGACTGGACTTGTTGCCTATGGAGAATCACAATCTCCTGGATTAGGAGTCCCATATCTTATCGCAGCTGGAATATTAACTGGAATATTCCAAATTCTTTGGGGATATTTAAGACTTGCCTACCAAATGAGATTCGTGCCAACAGGAGTATTAAGTGGATTTGTAAATGCACTAGCACTTTTAATATTTCAAGCACAACTCCCTCAGTTAGGAATAGGTATTAAAGAATCAAAAGAATTAGTTGAACAAACTATAAGTCAATATCCAGTTAACTCTCAGATTCCAGTAGTTTGGATTCTTGTAATCCTAGGATTAGTAATTATCTATGGGCTTCCAAAAATCACAAAAGTAGTTCCATCTCAACTTATTGCAATAGTAGTAATTACTCTTATAAGCATATTCTTTAATCTAGATGTCCCAACTGTTAGCGATTTGGGTAAATTACCTGATGGATTACCAAGTATTTCTCTCCCTTTTGGATCAATAGAAAATGGAAAAGTCCCTTTTAGTCTTGAAACATTAGGAATAATTTTGCCGACTTCACTTGCGATATCTCTCGTGGGTTTAATGGAAACCTTTTTAACTCAAGATATTTTAGACGATGTAACTGATACAAGTTCTAATAAAAATAAAGAAGCAAGAGGACAGGGAATCGCAAATATTGTGGCATCCTTGTTTGGTGGGATGGCAGGATGTGCCTTAGTTGGGCAATCTGTTATGAATGCTGAGAATGGTGGTAAATCTAGATTATCAACCCTCTCCTCAGGTATATCTCTACTAGTTATGATTATCCTCTTGAAGTCTTGGATTGGAGCAATACCAATGGCTGCTTTAGTAGCAATCATGATAACGATCGCAATAAGTACAGCAGATATAAATGGATTAAAAAATATTAGAAAGATACCTAAAAGTGATACTGCAGTCATGCTTATGACTTTTGCAGTTACTATGCTCACAAAACCTCATAATCTTGCACTTGGAGTTATTGCAGGCGTCGCACTAGCTGCAATTCTATTCAGCAGAAAAGTCGCGAAAGTTATAACTGTCTCAAGAGCGAAAGAAAATAATTTGACTACCTATAAAGTAAAAGGACAATTATTTTTTGTAAGTAAAATTTATTTTTTACAAGGATTTGATATTCATGAACATCCAGAAAATATTGTAATTGATATGTCTTCAGCTCATATTTGGGATCAAAGTGGTGTTGTTGCTCTTGAGCAAATTATTAGAAAATTCCAGAATGGTGGTTCTAAAGTTGAGATTGTAGGATTAAATAAAGAAAGTCTTAACTTATTTGAGAGACTAGGTGGTTTAGAAAGCGCTCATTAAAAAGTTAATTAAGACTAACTTGTTGATAACAAAACCAAAGCCATTGCTGAAAAAGCAAATTTCTATGAGATCTCCAAGCGGTTTTTGAACTATTCAGATCAAAATTTTCAGGAGGAGGAACATCTCCCTTTTCTTTGTCTCTTTCAATTTCACTAATAATTCTATGCACCGTATATTCAGGATGACCTAAATGCATGAGTTGTTTTTGATCTTTAGATTCAAATATTGTATATCCGACGTTTTCTCCATAAGCCAACAAATTCAATTTTCCTTCTTTTTGTGCCTTTTCCATCTCCAAATCTGGTAATCCTGCAAATCTACTTTGAGGACAAATAAATTCATCATCTTGTGTTCCCATCAAAGGATGTCCAGGAACTAAACTTTTTAAAGGGAATACCCCAAATAACTTCCTGTCAAAAACTTTCTTATCAACCCCTGCCAAATAAGCCAGCGCAAAGCCAGCCCAACATAATCCAAGAGTACTCGCACAAGAATTTCTGGCTTCATCTACAATTTTCACAAATTCATCCCAATACTTAACATCCTCGAAGGCTAGGTGCTCAATAGGCGCTCCAGTAATAATGATTCCATCTAACGGTTCTGGATTATTTGCTTCTTCCCAAGTTATATATAGATTATTTAGATGATTAAGATCCCATGTTTTATAAGAATGAGTTTTGAGCTTTATCCAAACTGGCTCAATTTGAAGAGGAGATAAACCAAGTGGATGTAGTAAGTTAAATTCATACTGCTTGCCAAGAGGCATGATATTCAAAATACCAATCCTAAGAGGACGTATATCCTGTCTTTTTGCCAATTCTGGTTCGATCCAAGATATATGATTTTTCTCAACATCACTAATCTTGTGATAGTTACTAGGAATTATTAAAGCCAATAAATCTCCTTTTCTAAGTGATTTGTGAAAGTGCTTGTTCGAAATCTGCTTTTATATCATCAATATGCTCAATTCCTACAGAAACTCTTACCATTGTGGGAGTTACACCTGCAGATAATTGTTCCTCTTCAGATAATTGCTGATGAGTAGTTGAAGCCGGATGAATTACTAATGTTTTTGAATCGCCCACGTTAGCAAGGTGGCTAGCTAATTTTAAGGAATCAATAAATTTTACTGCATTTTCATAACCCCCATTAAGAGAGAACATAAGCATGCAACCCATTCCCCTTCCAGTAGTATATTTTTTGGCACTTGAGTAATATGGATCAGATTCTAGACCAGGGTAATTAACGCTACTTACATTTGAATTAGAATCTAACCATTTTGCCAATTCAAGAGCATTAGAAGTTTGTCTCTCTATTCTTAAACTTAGAGTTTCCAGACCCTGCAATAACAAAAACGAATTAAAAGGACTTTGGGCTGATCCCCAGTCTCTCAAGCATTCAAGTCTTGCTCTTAACGCAAAAGCTATATTTCTATTATCAGGTACTCCCAAAGATTTGCAGATATCACTACCGAAACCAAAGGCATCCCAATGAACGAGCCCATGATATGCAGCGCTTGGCTCACTCATTAGTGGGAATTTACCATTTCCCCAATCAAAGGTTCCGGCATCAACAATAACCCCTCCGATACTTGTTCCATGTCCACCGATCCATTTCGTCGCACTTTCTACAACAACATCGGCCCCAAAATCAATTGGTCTTATTAAAGCACCCCCAGCACCAAGGGTATTATCAACTATTAAAGGAATTCCATTTTCCTTCGCCAAAGCAGAAAGTCCCTCAAAATCTGGAATGTTGAACCTAGGATTTCCCATTGATTCGACATATATTGCTTTTGTTTTATCATCAATTTTATTTCTAAAACTATCGATACTATCACCATCTGCAAATTTAACTTCTATTCCTAATCTTGGAAATTGTACTTTGAATTGATTGTAGGTCCCACCATATAGAAAAGATGTAGAGACAAAATTATCCCCTGCTGTCATGCAGTTCACGATAGCCAAGAATTGAGCAGCTTGACCTGAGGATGTTGCAAGTGCTGCCATCCCTCCCTCCAAAGCTGCCATCCTTTTTTCAAAGACATCTGTGGTGGGATTCATAAGTCGAGTATAAATATTTCCAAATTCTTTTAATCCAAAAAGATTAGCTCCATGCTCGGCATTATCAAAAACATAGGAACTAGTTTGATAAATGGGAACTGCTCTAGAATTTGTAGTTGGATCAGGCACTTGGCCTGCATGTAACTGAAGCGTCTCGAACTTTTGGTTGCTCAAAATTTTTTTAATAATCCTATTATCTATTTAACTTAAAAAAGTTCAAAAAAAAAACAAAAAAAAGATAAATATTTATAAATCCTTTTTTAATGAGGGGTAATTATCTTTCATATATAAACTCAAATCCTCTTTTATCACAGATCTGAGTTTTTCAATATTTGCAGAATCAATTATTGGAAAAGTCTTATTAGCCTCAGGATCTTTTTCAGTAATTGATTTCCAATTCTTACCTACATCTTTTTCAGAGTTGTTAAGAACCTCATCAAAATTGAAACACTTATCATTGTTCTTAGCATCAAATTCGCTAAAAGTTTTATTTATAAGCTCTTTTCTATTTTCGAATAGATTCTTAGCTTTTAAAGTATCTGGGAGACCCATAACTGGTTGTAATTCCTTAAGAAGTTTTATTTCCTCTTCAATTAAGAGTGTCCAAACACCATATTTATTTTTTGGAAGATTAGAATTACTAAAAATATTAAGTTCATCGAGATAAAAATTTAACCATTGATAATAAGATTTTTCTTCAATAGTTTTTTTAACGGATATCTTTTTATTTTGGATCTTTGGGAGTAACTTTTCTGCCTTCTTTAAAAACTGTCTGTCTTCTCTTTCTAAATTTATTAATCCCCATCTTTGACTGTAGTCCCATAAATCTTCGTATCTTGTTAAGTCTTCTTGATTCCAACCAA
>QCMB01000038.1 GCA_003214085.1 Prochlorococcus sp. AG-418-J17 | reverse complement strand
TTTGATCCTATTGAATTATTAAATTGCGCAGTGCCATTTCCTTGGAAAAGGATTGAACCGGCTGTTGCAGAATTCACACTAAATTGTGATGGACTGCTTGAAGAAGTTACATTACCTGAAAAATAAAAAGTATCTTTTGCATGTGAAATATTTAAGTCTGTTAATTCAGTTAGGACTAAAAATAGTGTAAAAGAAAAAAAATATTTTTTCACGATAATACACTTTAATTCCTTATTAAGGGTAATCTAAAAATACTATAAAGGGAAAGTTGTTTATTAATTTATTAAAATTAAGTTAGACGAATTAAATTAATATATTTGAACATATTTTTACTACCTAAATAGGATTAACTAGGAATTCTTAGTAAATCAAGAAATAACAATAAGAATCAGTATTTACAATGGATATGAGCTATTTAAATTATGGAAGATTTACCATTAGAAGAGCGACTAAATCGGAGTTTTGACCGACAGGAAAAATCGGAGGAAAAAGCTCTTGAATTAGAAAAGTTAATTAAGTCATATCGAGGAGCTACTCCATTAATGCCTGCTAGAAAATATGGACAACCAGTAGAGGAGTTAGTTCCTAAATTTGGTATTACTTTAAGATCAATTATTGGTCACATTTAGTACAAAAATTTAGGCCACAAAAAAATCACCCAAAGTTGACATTTTGTTGAAAAAAACCAAATAAGTTATTCCCAACTATGGCAGCGATTATTAAAACGAAGGCAACTATGGCGAAAAGAGCACTAACATCTTTTATGTCATATGGTGCTTTAAATAAAGGTTTTTGGTCTGCCATTGTTATCTAATATATAAATGCAATTGAATCATATTATTTTAATGCTTGTGAGAAGTATTAAGTTATTGTTTAGTCTAAGAATGGATAATAAAAAAGCCACTGAAAGTGGCTTTTTTTTTTAATGGTTAAATAAACTAGCTTGTGTAAGTTTTTCCTCTATAAGTTAGTTCATTGTGCTGCTTTTTAGCTGCTTCTTTGTTCTGGACGTACTTTTGTCCTCTGTAAATTAGAGTCATTTTTTTTAGCTCCGGTTTCGCTTAAGTCCCCGTTCCATGGCTTAAGTCGATTTGCGGCTTGCTATACGCAAGTTGAACGTTTTGGTAGCGGTTGCTACAAATTTATAATAACATCCATTAAAATTATTTGTCTAGGTTTTTAATAAATAAAGTTAATATATTAATGATAGATTAGGTTTCTGATAAAAATATTTATCATAATCCCGGCTTAATTTCTCACAGGTTACATTTTGTTCGTTTTTGAGAAGTATTTTTTATTTAATGAACTTTTAAATGTAAAATTCTTAAGATTATAAAATTTGTTTTATGTTTTCTAGAAGCAAAAAACCTACAGTAAAAAAATCTGCAATAGTTGAAGAGACTCCATTATTTGCTCAATTATTACCATTCGCAAACAGAATGAATGATAAGGTCCAATTGGTAAATGCTTTGGCTTTTACTTTTATTATGGGATTCTCAATTTTTGGAATTGCTCTATGGAAACTATCAGGGCTGACCTAAATATTTTATTTTTGCAAAGCATCAATTTTTGATTCTTTATTTTCAATTATGGTTATTAACCATCTAGAGGCTAGCCCTCTGGATATTGATCTATTTTTTAGAAATCTACATATATATACGTGTAGATTTTTTTCGTTTTTGGAGTTAAATTTTTCCTCAAAATCTAAGATATCCTCTTCTGATGTTCTTTTTCTTAGCTCATCCACCAATGCATGACTGGAGGAATCATTAAACAAGTTCCCTATATTTAAGCTTAATGTCATAATTAATTTATGTCCCTATTTAAGAGGTAGCCATAAATTAAATTTTTAAAAACTAATTTATATTTTTTATTTACAAATTATTCAAAATTTAATCTTTTGGTTTAGCAAGAGGAAGCAAGCACTTATCTGAATCACAACCTGCTGGTCCTGCTTCAGATAGTTCTCCAACATCATATTTATTAAGAGCGTCAAAGAAATCGTTATTTACTTTCCTTTCTATTACTTTATTCTGCAATGATATATATTCCTCTTTACTTATTGGTTCAAAGGGTAATCTCGGGAAAGTAGCGTTAGCACTAAATCTAGCCAGCAATGCTGCTGAAATATATCCCTCATTATTTTCTATTGCATTATGAATAGCCTTAGCTAAATCCTCGATTTCATTTTCTCTAAATTCTACGGTTGCAGAAGTATTATGCTCTGTATAAAATTTCTGCACTTGCATGTAAAAATCAAATTGAGCTAAAGCTGAGAAATTATTGATGTCTATTTGGTCTGCGCCGTCTATATTTGCCCAACTAACTTCTGTAGGGATTTCAACTAACCATTCTGTACATCTTGGATCAAATGGATTATCGAGCAAGCAACCATTTTCATCTTTATCAGATTGAGATGGAACAACTGAGTAACCATAATCCATGCAAGCTAACGCGATTGGGTCATTTTTCCTGAAAGTTATTCTTCTTATGAATCTTTGAGCCTTTGGAGGATGCCAACCTGGAGCTGCTCCAGTAAGAAGACTTTTAGTTCCAGCTGGCTGAACTGTTGTGCATCTATTTGGTCTCCTTAGATTATGCTTATCACAATATTCCCATACAGTTTCTTTTACTATCTTTCTCCAAGAATCTAAGAATTTAGCTTCCTTTTCTTTGAAGGCCTTCCCTTCTTCGCTATTTGGCCTTCCTGCTTCCCACCATTTCAACCATGGCGTCCCAAAGGCATGGACACAAAAATCAAATAATCCAGTGAAACTTACTCCTACGATAGGATCATATTCCCTACTTTTTCTGTAACGCTCAACTTCAAATTCATGATTAAGTAAGCATGCTACAGAAAGAGCGGCTGCTTTAAAAGCTTTTTTTTGCTCTTCAAAATTTCCTGGATCAATCTGATTTAAATGAACTTCAGCCAAATTGCAATGGAAATCATTTCCCAAGATCTCACCACAAGGGTTAAGTCCATATCGGCTCATCCTGTGGTCTAACTCTTCTTCTGAAAAAGGACCATAACTACTATTTATCCAATTTCTCGCTTCATCCTTGCCTTGTTCTGAGTAGATTTCAATAAATTCCTTTCTCAATTCATCATCTTTGAGAATATCTGCATTTGACCTTGCGATTGCCTCTGGTGCAAATTGAATGGCTCCCTCACCTGAATGGAATTGTTTCGTTACTGCATCCAAAACAGTTTGGTAAGTGGGTTTTGTATGGTAAACCCTAGTATGATTGGCCATTCTGAGGGCATCTTTTTCAGGATCTATTCTCCAATTACCATTCTCATCTTGACTCCATAAATTTTCTTTTGCTGATGCTGCTTCCTTATCATCTGAAGCAAATTGTCTCATGCCAGCACTTCTTCTTATATTCCCAGCAACTATGGTTACTGCAGCTTCATCAATTAATAAACAACACTCTACTGTACTTAATTTCCTACCAATTGCCTTTCCAAGAAGTGATGCGACTCTAGAGTAAAGATCTTTCAATTTGATAGGATTTGCCATACCACCAAAACCTTTTAATGATTCTCCCGCAGGCCTAATATCTTCCAAATCAATATAAACATCAATTTCTCTTTCAAGACTCTCGTTACTTGATGCCTCAAGAAGATATTTATAGCTATCTACCCATCCTCTTCTGCTATCTCCAACTTTGATATGAAGATCTTTTCCTTTAATTTCTAATGATGACTTTTCCTCTCTTTGATCTTTAGGAGTTATTCCAACTTCACTGACTGATTTAATGTTTATTTTGTTAATTACCGTAGGTAGATTATTTATAAAATGAGGCTCAATTATTGCTCCTGTTCCACATCCCATCATTGCTAAGTCCATCATTAATGCGAAGGCTTCCCAATCAATTAAGTTTGTTGAGGTACAGTTGTATGCTCCTGAGAAATTTTGGTTCTTATTAATCCAAGGGGTTCCGCCTATCCATAACCATCTTCCTGAAGGTTGAGCTTTTTGGTTACTTTGCATCTCTCTCATTAGGATTAATTCTTCTTCAGAAAGTTTTCCTAATTCTTTTAATCCCGATAAATTCCGTTCGCCTACTTCGCTCCAGTTCTCCCTTTTGCCAGATGAAGTTTTTCTACTATATGATCTGAAAAAAACTGGGTAAGCAGCTGGCGCAGTCTTTGGAAAATCATCTTTTTTAAGATTATTGGAATTGCTCTCTGAAGAAGCTTTATTTGGTGCAACAGTCACGATAAAAAAAACGTATGTAAATAACCCGTACTGGAAGAATAACTCTACCTGTGGCGTCTGCAACTATTCTTACCACTATTTAACGGTTTGTGTAGAATTATGTTTAATATGAAATCTTTGTTTCAAGAAAGGATATGGAAAGAGTCCCCGAACCTGAATTAATGGAAGAAAAAGAGCAGGTCATTTCTTATGACGAAGCTGATTTTTCAGAAGGAGAAGTTAATTTAATTAATCAAATAAATCAATATCTTTTGAAA
>QCMB01000037.1 GCA_003214085.1 Prochlorococcus sp. AG-418-J17 | reverse complement strand
TCAGTAGTTGGAATGCCTACGGCCATAAATAAATAAGATTTTTCTGTAATTTGTTCAATCTGCATGAGGATTGAACTTTTATGAAGAACAGCTGTAGTGAGATACTCCTCCATAGTTAAAATACTGGCTTGGCTTTAGTCGATTATATTTTTGATCTATTTCTGGGGGTTGTTCTACATATGGATTGCTAAAGACATCCTGTAACTCTTTTATTTTTTTGTAATTTCCCTTTTCAGCTTCTTCATATGCGGGAACGACCATCCATTCGCGCCAAGTATAGACTGGATTAAGGGATTTCATTGATGCCGATTTTGCTTTAATATTTCCCTCTTTCTTCAAGACTGATTGCCAGTTTTCAAGCCATACTCCCCACCTATTATTGAGCTCATCATTAATTGGTAAATAGAAACAGTCTTGTAAAGAATCAAAGTTATCAGGGATTTCAGAGAGTTTACGGAACAAAATTGTAAAGTCTGCTTTCGAAATGACCATGAGATTAAAAAATTCATTTATTAGAGTTTCGTTGTAATGTTCTAAACCAAGCTTATTTGCCCACATTTTCATCAATTCCTTATTCATTAATTCAGAAAAATCCTTTTCGATTTGATCTAACTTTTCTTGATCTTGTTTGCTTCGTGAAAGTAACGGACTAAGAGAGGAACAGAATGTTTTAAAGTTGATTGCCGCTGCAGAAGGCTGGTTAAAAAATGAGAAATGTTCACCTCCACCTGTCCATGGTTGAAATCTTGGATCAAATAATTCACAGAATCCAAAGGGGCCATAATCCAAGTTATAACCACCAGCAGCACAATTATCACTATTGAAATTACCCTGGCAATAACCAACTCTCATCCAGTTGGCTATAAGTGATATAAGTCTTGATCTGTATAAAGAAGCCAGTTTTATTACTTTACTTTCAATTGAAATCTCATATTCAATTTCATCTTTATAATTTCTATCAATTAGATGTTGAACTATCATCTTTAGTTCATTGAAGGCTTCATCATGCGCATTATTACGAACTCGTCTTGCAAAAAGTTCAATCTGGCCTACACGTAAAAAAGATGGAGCGACTCGCGTAGTAATTGCCGCTTGATTATCAATCATGATATCAGGTTCAAAATATCTGGACCCTTTGGAATACCACGGTCTTCTAACTATTTCTGAACGTGAGACATAAAGTGTTAAAGATCTTGAGGTAGGGATTCCCAAGGCATCCATTAATTCCTGTGCGAGAAATTCTCGTACGCTAGACCTTAAGACAGCTCTGCCATCTGCTCCACGACAGTAGGGAGTTGGACCTCCTCCTTTAAGTTGCATTTCCATTCTTTTCCCATTGAATAAACCTTCAAAAACAGAAATTGCTCTGCCATCGCCATAACCATTGCCAGTGCCAAAGGGACATTGTTGGGTATATTCAGTTCCGTAAATTGATAATGCATAACCTGTTGCCCAACCAACAGGACTCATTGGATAATTAGAAACAGAAATATCACCTGAGAAGAAACGACAAAAATTCTTGTCTTTAGTAAGTTTTGAGCTTAGCCTTAGTTCTTTAAAAAGTTTGTTGCTATGGGAAATATATTCTGGTTCTGGAATAGCAGTTGGAACAACTGGTACATAATGACCTGAATATACTGGACGCGGCTTATGATCATTTCCATCTTTTGTTGATTGCGGATCTGCTTTAAGAGAATTCATAAAAGAATAGTCAGATAGTTGAGAGAATTCAGAAAAATTTTCTGTAAGCTTTCCTTTTAATGAATCAGATTTGGTTGACATCAAATTTGTTATCTATTCTTTTAGGCGCCCTAATTTCTTTAAATCAAACACCTAAATGTATTTTATATAGATTCTATTAGGGATGGTTTTTGGCGATACGTTTGAGATTAAATATAAGTTAAAAGTTAATACTTAATTAAAAAAAGGATCCGCGGTAAGATATTTTTTTGGAAAAAATTTTTGGCTTTTAAAAAATAAAAAAGAACTTCTCCAATATTTTAATTTTTAAGCAAGAACCACTGCAAATAATTATACATTGAAGATTTTTTTTTAGATTATTTTAAAATAATTTGAAAAAAGTTTCACAATTTAATTTGTTGATCTACTTATACCACCCGCCTTATTTCCGCAATATATTACTTGTAAAAATTTTCTAACTTACCCAGCCTTTGAGCAAATCAAACACACTAATAAATAGTCCAAAACCAATAATTGGGGGTGCAACCCATCTTGTCATGAATTTCAAATAACGTGTCGTTTTGATTCCAACTTTTGAATCACTAAGTTCTTCATTAAACTTTCCAGGTACTACCCATCCCATAAAGAAAGTAACCAAGAATCCACCAAAGATAAGTAATACTCCTCCAAAAATCGAATCAATAGTTCCAAGAATGCTTAAGTTCAATGCAGAAGGAATGCCTGCTAAGAATAGGAAAAGAGTTATCAGCCAAACAGATTTTTCTCTTTTAAAACCAAATTTATCCATTAAAGAGGAAACTGGAACTTCCAATAATGAAACAGAGGAAGTTATTGCTGCAATATAAGCTAGTGCAAAAAATGCAACAGCAACAATTCTTCCAACCGCTCCATATGAACCAAGGCCCGTAGGAATTGATATAAATAATGCACCAACTGTTGATTCAGAAACAGCATCACTTAAACCAAATGTTAAAACAATAGGAAAAGTAATAAGTCCTGCCATAAGGCCCACTAAAGTGTCCAATGATGCAACTCCAACACTTAGTTTTGGAAGATTACTCTTTTTATTTAAATAGGAAGCATAAGTTACCATAACTCCAATTCCTAAACTTAAAGAAAAGAAAGCTTGTGTAAAAGCATTTCTTATTGTTTGAGGGTTCCTCAATTCATCAAAGTCAAACTTAAACAAAAATGTTTTATATCCTTCCCATGCGCCTGAAAGTGAAGTGGCCCATATTGCTAGCGATAGAAGAATTATAAAAAGTATGGGCATAAAGAATCGTGTCACCTTTTCGATTCCTTTTTTTATCCCTGATGAAACTATTATGGCTGTAAGAACAAGACTTAATAGGTGCCCCATTAAAACACTGCTACCACTACTAATTGAGCCAAAGAAAGCTTCTGCTTCACTTAAATTTTTTGGTAATCCAAAAAATAATGAATGGAACAAGGTATCAGCGGTCCACCCCATTATGACTGAATAATATGATGCTATTCCCAAGGGAGCTATAAAGAAAAGAATTCCTAATGGATACCAACTTTTTCCAGCTAACTTTACTGGTGCAAGCAATGTGCTGGCAGTAGCGTTTCTTCCTAAAGCCATTTCAGCAACAAATACCGGAAGGCATACAATTAAAACGATTAGTATGTATAAAAGTACAAAAGCAGCGCCTCCACCTTGAGAGGCTCTGTAGGCGAAACCCCAAAGGTTACCTAGACCTACTGCGCTACCAGCAGCTGCAAGAATGAATCCCAACTTACTAGTCCATTGTTCTCTTGGAGAAATTTTTGAGTCCAAAATTAAAATCTTTTTTTTATAGTTGATTTATAACCCATAAATAAAATTAGTTAATACATTGCTTAATAAAAACTAATCTTTATTGAATTATTTTTTTGAAAAAAGATTTAAAATCTAAAAAACATCTTATTACTGCTATGACCATTGAAACGACTATTCTAGATTTTCAACTAAGTAATACCTTCGAACAATATGAATCTCATATGAATGCTAAGGAACAGCAGTCGATGTTTAAAGAAATGGGAGTTAAAACATTTTATATTGGTAAATCATTAGATGATCCTCAAAGGGCAACTGTAATTTTTCAAGGACCAGAAAATGTTCTATACGATATTTTTATGAATCCTGAAACAAAACCTATAGTTGAAGCTTCAGGGCACATTTATGCGGGTACAAAAATAACTCGATGGATTTCTTGAAAAATAAATCTTTTATGAATTATCAACTTTTAATTGAATCATATTCTTTTGGGACATCTCTTTCTGAGCAAGAAATAGAACTTTTAAGTCTGGAACTTGAAACTCAAATCATGAACATTAATATATCAACAGATTTTGGCTGTTTTAAATCGGCCCCCACCCATATTTGTGAAGGTCTAAATTTAAAAAAAGATACTTACTGGATTATGTGCCTTGCTGAAATATTAGATTTACATAAGCCCCCCCAATTTGGGAAAACGAAAAGTGTGGTGGTTTTCGATTTACTTCTTGAAAAAGGACTTGTTATTGGTTAATTATTTAATTATTTGAGTATAAAAAAATAAGTTGTTTTTTCTTTATTCTGATAGCATTAACCTAGGTTCAGATAAATAAATGAAAGATTCAAATGAATTGACATTAGGAAATATTATTAAGCTAACTAGATCAAGTGAAAAGAAATTTAAACTAGGAAACTTTAAAGGGGCAATAGATGACAAAATAAAGGCTAATGCAATATTGAAATCCAAATCTTGTGATGAAAAAATTATTGAAAAATATAGAGAAGAATTATCTAGATT
>QCMB01000036.1 GCA_003214085.1 Prochlorococcus sp. AG-418-J17 | reverse complement strand
AAAACGAATCAGATATCTAATAAAAAAATTACTCTTTGGTTAAAACATATTAAAAAAGAAGATTCAGATTTATTATTTGGCTTTACATCAAAGGAACAAAGGAATTTCTTTATTGAAATTTTAAGTATCCGAGGTGTTGGATCTCAGATCGGTATGGGGATATTAAATAAATTCTCTATTAGTGAAGTTATCAATGCAGTAAAAACACAAAACGAAAAATTAATTTGTTCCGTACCTGGTATAGGTCAAAAAATGAGTGATCGGTTAATTTTAGAACTAAAAAATAAATTTAAAAGTGAAATACAATTTGAAGAACAAAAAGCAAAAGATGAATTTGAGATTAAGGATCCAGAAATTAATAAAATGATCCAAGATCTTCAGTTAACTCTTCAATCATTAAATTACAAAAACAAAGAAATCAAGACTATTTTGCCAATCATTATTAATGAAATAGATTTCCCTGCAAAAAAAGAAAATAATTTATCATTTGAAAACTTATTGAAATTAGCCATGAATTATCTAGATAAGGAAAGTAGTAATATAGCTAGCTGACGTAGTATCATAGGGTAAAAGAAAAAAATTTATGTCATTAGATACAGCTGAAAAACAGAAGCTGATTGAGACTCATCAAGTACATCCTACTGATACAGGTTCAGCCGAAGTTCAAGTGGCACTGCTTTCAAAAAGAATATCGAAATTAAGTGACCACCTCCAAGGAAACATTCATGATTTCGCTTCAAGGCAAGGATTATTAAAAATGATTGGTAAAAGGAAAAGATTACTTTCTTTCATAAAAGACAAAAACGTTCAGAGATATCAAGAGCTAGTAAAGAAAATTGGAATCAGAGGATGATTTCAATTAATGAAAAAAAAGCAATCTAAAAAAAAGACACAATATAAAAAGAAAAAAAATTATTCTGAGAAAACTGCGTTTGCTAATCTAGAAAAAGCATCAAGTACTGCAACTACCCCAAAAAGATCATCAACTGGGATACCAAAATATGTTGCTGATAGAATGGCCAGAAGAATATTTTTTACAGCAGGAATTCCCACAATATTAGGGATGTCGGTTTTCGTAGTTAGCTACATTATAGTAACGAGAAATATTGCCGAAATACCTCCTTCCTCAACAATTGCAATTTCAGCATTGTTTTTCTTGTTAGGTCTAGCAGGATTAAGTTTTGGAATATTATCAGCTAGTTGGGATAAGGAGCCTGGATCTTTTTTTGGTATTGAAAATATTCCAATGAATATACAACGTGCAAAAGCTGCCTTTAAACCTGCTACTCAAAATTTTGAGGATAAAAGTTAATCTAGGAAACTAAGGATTTCAAATTAACTTGGAATGATTTATCTTCTAATAATTTGCATGCGCCTTGAATATCTCCAACACAGAATTGTTCACCAAATTTAACGTAGGTAACACTATTTTTATTTCTTACTGCAGCTAAAACTGGAATCTTGATTCCACATCTATCTTTATCTGGTTTAAATTTAGTTAAACAGTTTCTCAAGGTATTTTGTACTCTTACATCTGATGCTTGAGAACTTTCAAGATTAATGATAAGTAATTTAAGGTTATCTATTTCTCTACAATCATCAATTATTAATTGAGTCTTATCACTTTTTTTATCTATTGTTCCCCACACCAACAATCTAGTATCAGTCAAAAGAAATTCTGATAATCTTACATAGGTTTTAGGAAAAACTATTGCTTCGCAACTTCCAGAAAGATCTTCCAACTGAACTATAGCCATCCTATCTCCTTTTCTCGTTGTAATTTGCTTTAAATCAGGAATCATTCCAACTAAAGAGACTTTGGTTCTATCTTTTGTTTCTTCTAACTGAGAAATGCTTATAGGTGATACGAGTTTTGCTGGCTTAGTTAAATGCTTTAGAGGATGATCCGATAAATAAAAGCCTAAGAGCTGTTTTTCTAACTTTAATTTCTCAATAAGTGAATAATCATCAACCTTAGCTAATTGTGAATCTGAAAAAGCAACATTAGAAAATTCTTCTTTAGAGTCAAATAGATTTCCTTGGCCAGATAATCTATCACGATTTCTTGAAGAAGCCCACTCAATAACATGCTCAAGATCTGACAATAACTGAGCTCTATTATTATCATTTGAAAACTCGTCTAGTGCTCCACAATGAATAAGAGATTCAAGACTTCTTTTGTTAAGAATATTAGAAGGCAAACGGTCGCACAAATCCGATAATGACTTAAAGGTTCCAAAACTATTTCGGTTTTCAATTATATTTCTTATTGCAGAATCCCCTAAATTCTTAATTGCAGATAACCCGAATAAAATATGATTATTCTTAATAGTGAAATCAACCCCAGAAAAATTAATGCTCGGCGAAATAACTTCTATTCCCATGGAATAACAATTAGAAATATATCTTTGCATCTTGTCGCTAGAGCCAGAATTAACGCTTAAAAGGGCTGCCATATATGCAACAGGAAAATGGGCTTTCAAAAATGCAGTTTGATAAGTTACAGCACCATAAGCAGTTGAGTGGCTTTTGTTGAAACAATATTCTGCAAATAAAACCATCTGATCAAAAAGATCATTTGCTAATTTTTCATTTACACCTTTCTTCATAGAACCATCTACAAAAATATTCCTATGCTTTACCATTTCAGAAACTTTCTTTTTCCCCATCGCTCTTCGAAGTAAATCAGCATCACCAAGAGAATAACCGGCTAGGTCTTGAGCAATTTTCATGATTTGTTCTTGGTAAACCATAATTCCATACGTTTCAGTGAGAATTGACTTAATAAAAGGATGAGGGAAATCAATCTTTTCATTCCCATTTTTTCGATTTATAAATTTAGGTATTAGGCCTGCATCAAGAGGGCCAGGTCTATAAAGAGCAAGTATGGACGAAATATCCTCTAGAGAGTTAGGTTTGAAATCCTTAACGACCTGTTTCATTCCGGAAGATTCAAGTTGAAAAATACCTTCAAGATCTCCTCTCCCGATAAGCTCGAAGGTTTTACCATCATTTTGTGGTAACTCATCAATGTTTATTTTCCTTCCAGTAGATTGATTAATAAGAGAAACTGTCTTTTCAATCATCGTAAGATTCTTAAGACCCAAGAAATCCATTTTCAATAATCCAAGTGATTCGATATCGTCCATAGAATATTGTGTTATTATTTGCCCTTCATTATTTCTTTGAAGAGGTACAAGTTCGTCAAGAGGATCTGATGCGATAACAACTCCAGCAGCATGAACTCCATATGTTTTATTAGTTCCTTCAATTCTCAAAGCCAAATCAACCCATTTTTTCACCCTATTATCATTAATATATTTTTCTCTAAACTCTTGGCTAGGTGAATTCTTGTCAATCATTTCATTTAATTTATAAGGCTTTCCTCTTACAACCGGTATTAACTTAGCCAATTTGTCCGCTTCTCCATAAGGTATATCTAAAACCCTTGCAACATCTTTTAAAACCGCCTTAGAGGTCATCTTATTGAAAGTAATTATTTGCGCAACTTTATCCTCTCCATAACGATTAGTAACATAATCAATAACTTCATTTCTCCTATCAATACAAAAGTCGGTGTCAATATCTGGCATTGACTTTCTTGCTGGGTTTAAAAATCTCTCAAACAACAATCCATGCTCAACAGGATCTATATTTGTAATTTGAAGAGCATAGGCTACTAATGAGCCTGCTGCAGAGCCTCTACCTGGTCCTACAGGGATAGAGTTATCTCTAGCAAATTTGATGTAGTCCCAAACAACCAAAAAATAATCTGGGAAGCCCATATCTTTAATAATTTTTAATTCGGAAGATAGTCTTTTTTTATAGTTCTCATTAACTTCTGTAAGATCATTTTTTTTAAGTCTATTTAAAAGGCCTTTATTAGATAATTGTGTAAGGAAAGAAAATGAATCTGTATCTTCGTTAAGAGGGAATTTTGGCATTCTATAGTTACCAAACAAATCAAATTCTTCAACTTTCTGAGAAATTTCTACTGTATTGTTAACTGCCTCAATAATTGATTCATCATCAATATGGTCTTTAAAAAGTTCAAGCATTTCACTTTCACTTTTAATATATTCTGTGCCGGTATATCTCAATCTTTTTTCATCACTTATTAGTTTTCCTGTTAATACACAAAGCAAAGCATCATGTGCTTCAACATCCATGCTTGATAAATAGTGGGCATCGTTGGTTGCGATGACTTTTATTTGATGCTTCTTCCCAATTTTTATTAATTCAACGTTAACAATTCTATCCTCAATAGAACCGTGATCTTGTATTTCTAAATAAAAGTCATCTGCAAATAATTTTTTATACCAAAGTGCTATATCCTCTGCTACGTCTAATCTACCTTTTAAGATAGCCTGAGGTATCTCTCCACCAAGACAAGCTGTAGAAACTATCAAACCATCACTATATTTGCTTAAAAGAGATTTATCAATACATGGTCTAGAAAAAATGCCTCGACCTCTCATCCCACTTAGGTGACTAATTGTTGTTAACTTCACTAAATTCTTATATCCAGTATAATTTTTTGCTAACACCACCAAATGATATCTTTTTTCTTTTTTTGGTTGAGGATCATCAATAGAACCATTAATCACATACATTTCATTACCAATAATTGGTTTTATACCTTTCTCTTTACACTTCTTGACCAAATCAAGAACACCATACATAACTCCATGATCAGTAAGAGCTATTGATTCCATTCCA
>QCMB01000035.1 GCA_003214085.1 Prochlorococcus sp. AG-418-J17 | reverse complement strand
TTAGTTCCTAATGAGTTATTGAATTGTGCTGTTCCACTACCAGAAAATGTTACCACTCCTGGAGATGAGGCGCCCACAGTAAACATATCTCCTGCTTTAATATCAGAAGTTAATGTTGAGGAAACCCCAAATGTTAGTAGACCAGCCGCAATTAGAAGATTTTTCTTCATAAGGGTTGGAATAAATATGGGTTGGAAAATGACTACATCAATTTAGTAATATAGTCACCTATACAGAGTAGTTGAAGAAAGATATTCTAAGTATAAAAAATTATACAAACTTAAAGAATATTTAGATATTAGTATATTTGAATTAAATTTAAAAAATGTTGATAAAAATATCTAAAAAAAATTAGTGTATAAGCAGGATACAGTAATTTATTTTATTTAACTTTTCCGAGTAATATATGTATCTAAATATACAATATTAGAGATGCGAATTCGTGTCAGAATTGTACGATAATTATGGTTAAATTTTCTAAGTAAAAGATATGATGATTGGTTTATAAATTTAGATGAGTGTAGTTTGAGAAATTAAAACACAATGCGAATCAATTAGAAGTTTCGATTTTTAAAGTTTTATTGATATTTTGGGCGAGACAAAGAAAGTTTATATCTTCAACAAAATTATATCTTTACAAATATTTGTGCAATCCCCATGCTTATTTGAAACTATTAATTAATTAAATGATGAGTCAACCAACTAATAGTTAATCTAAAAAGGTTTGAGATTTTTTTTGGTTAGATTTCTCATCTTTAAGTGATTCAGCAGAGATATTCTTTTTTGAGTTTGCTATTATTTTTTTTGCCCATTTAGGAGCTATTCTTTCTTTTTTAAAGTTTTCTTTACTAGTCAAAAAACAAAGTTGGTTAACGATTTTGTATTTTTCACTTCTAAAGATTACTTGTCGCCATTCAGTTTTTTCTTGCTTGTATCTCTCCATCTCTTCAAGAGTTGAACAATTTATGATCAATCGTCTTTTGCTGTAATTAGGATTTTTCACCCAAAAATACATTAGAGGAGGTTCAATATTAAAGGATTTTGTATCAATTAAAAATGAATCAGTAATTTCCCACCACTTCTTAGTATCGTCATTTTTAATGCCTGCATGAAGACTATTGAAATTTAAAAAGTAAATCAAAATTAGTATCGACTTAAACATATTTCCTAAATTAAGTTCAAATTAATCGCCTGAAATAAGCCAAAATTATAATTTCTAAGCTTATCTTAAATCTATAAAACTAGATTTATAAATAATAGTTTGCAAATGGAAAAAGTTATGAAATAAATATTTATTTATTTTTCATGAATTAACAAATTTACTTTAACCAATTTTTAATTAATTTGTATAGTAGTAAACATTTTATAAAAAAAATACAGTGGTAGAGGTAGATTTGAATTAATATTATGTTAGCTAAATTTCTATAAAATGTAACTTATTTTGGTGTAAATGAATACATTTTTGGAATTATGTATTAAATAATACATAAATTTTATTATTCAAATTGTTGCAAATTGTCTGCGCAAGTAGAATTTACCCTTATTATTTGTTTAAGCATTTTGAGATATTTGTTGACTTAATGTTCATCAATTATCTATATAAATCTATATCCAACCCAAAAAAAAATATGTTTAAAACTTACTATGTTCAAAAGTTTAATTGTACTAATTAATCTATTATCATTTTCGGGTATTTTTTTATCAGTTAAGTCACAAACTGTAAATTTCATGCCGACGGAATTAATTGCTGCCCCAGGAGAGCAAAAGACTAATAATTCTAGCTCTGGAACTACAGAATCATTAAGAGTTAGCACTTCGTCACTTTTTGGTAGTTCAACAAGTGTCTCGACTACAGATGGTTTCACAATTAATTCAAAATCAACTTTGAAACCTATTAAGGCAACAATAGTTGGTCAATTTGGTTCAAATGATGGGAAAATGAGTGTTGATGTTGGGAATATTAGAACCGAGGGATCTGGATCACATTCATCTAGTTCGTTTGATATTAGCTCTGAAAAGAGTATCGTAACCGAGGGTTTTTCTAATATTGATGGAGTCACTTCACAGGTTGATTTAGATATAGACCCTACAAATACAGTCACAGAAGTAGATATTGCTGATTCAGGCGGAGAGGCTGTTGAAAATATGAAAACTGCCAATGGAAGCGCTAATCAAAACCTTTCCAACTCTCTTACTGTAGACATATCAAATAGCACTTTTAACAGTGCATTTTCTCAAGCTTTTTAATTTTTTTTTAAAGTGATTAATTCAAGAAAAAAACAAAAAAATTCAGTTTTTACTAATCTACTTGTAATAACAACATTACTTTTTGGGTATATTCAAAATTCATATTCTCAAACAACAAATTCTTTACAGACAGGCTCTACAAATTCTCTCAAAGTATCACTATCAAACACTATAGGAGTCACCACTACAGCAAATACTTCTGATAATGTGAAAGTCGATAATCAAGCAGTTTTAGTACTTGAACCTGGAAGTACTATTCAAGATAGTTTTGGAGAAGGTGATTCTGAAACTGAGAATATTAATGCAAGTTTCGATGTTAGTCCTAATGGATCTAATGTAGATATCTCAGGATTGAGAGCTCAAAATAATTATATTATTGGTGAAGGCACTTATTTTAGTTCTTCAATGACGACGATTGAAAATAATGATTCTCCAGTAAAAGGAGATGCTTCTGCAGGACTATATCACGATATGACTCTAAAAGTTGATCAGACCAATTCTTCTTTCACTTCCGCATTTTCTCAAAATTTCTGATTAATATGAACAATTTAAAACTGATAAAAATAATTTACATTTTACAGATTTTTGTTGTTTCAATTTTTTGTTTAAGAGCTACAAAAGCTCAAACCAATTCATCAACTGTTACAAATAGCACTTCCCCTGCAGCTTCAGCTACTACAACTGGAGGTACAAGCATAAACTATCAGACAAATAGCAGCTTCACTAATGATATTGGTTTTGGCCCCGGATACGTTTGTAGAACCCCTTCGATAGTTATCAATGGGAGTGCTGCTACTGCGGATTCGGATAATTTTTCTGCTTTGGGTACTAGTGGAACCTGGGGTGAAAATATTACAGGAAGCATTGGCTTAGTGATACCTTTTGGCTCTAAAGTTATGAATCATTGCGAAACCATAGCCAAACAAACTGCTCTTGATAAAGAGATTTCAACCGAACT
Organism: Prochlorococcus sp. AG-418-J17; assembly: GCA_003214085.1. Classification (GTDB taxonomy): domain Bacteria; phylum Cyanobacteriota; class Cyanobacteriia; order PCC-6307; family Cyanobiaceae; genus Prochlorococcus_A. The sequence continues at coordinate 1,539 of QCMB01000035.1, read as the reverse complement.
TTCTATGATTAGGGCATGCGCTTCCCTTGAAAAAGAAGGAATATACGTCGACGTGAATAAATTTCCTTTACTATCTGATTGCGTTGTAAATCTTGGAGAACCTGATTTGACTGAAAATTCTCTATCTATTAGAAAAAAATTTAATGGTAATAAAATAAATACTGAGATCAGCAAGAAAAAAATTGATCCCAAACCGAAATTGAAGATTCCTATTCTTCTTGAGGATTAGCGACTAATCTATCTATTCCAAATAAATATAAATTGAATTTTTATATGTAATTAAATAAACTTCAAAATTTAGATTTTAAATCTTTTTTTGATCCGTTTTAAGAACCGATATCTAATATTAGACAGAACTTTTAATTTAGAGTTATTTTCTTTCCTCAACCATATTTTTTCAGAACAAAGTAACTCCAAAAACACATCCAACTCTATTTAAGCATTTGGTAGTAAGACAGCAACTAATGCAAATGTAAATTATTCTTCTAGTGGAGGAAGCGCAAAGACGGGCTAAATAACTCTATGAATAATTGAGGTGTATCCTCCAATTTCATATGAGAATCTCAGATAATGTTTAATTTCTATATTAAAAAAATTTATTTAACTTAAATATTTTCGAAAAATATTGTTTAGAATTCTAATACTTTAATTTTTAGAGGCGATAAGAATTTTGAATCAAGGCGAAAAAGACTTAATTAATAAAAGTAAATTTTATTATTCTAAAAGACAATATCAAGATGCCTTGAAATATATTTCCCAGGCAATAAATATAAATGACTCCAATCCTTCAACATTTAACGATAGAGGTAAAGTTTATGAGAGCTTAAAAATGAATAAACAAGCTTTAGCTGATTATGATAAAGCGATTGAATTAAATCAAAATTTTGCTGAGGCTTTCAAAAATAGAGGTGACATAAAAAATAAGTTTCAAGAGTTTAATTTGGCTATTGAAGATTATTCAAGAGCAATTTATATAAATTCAAGCTTGGTTAATGCATATAACAATAGAGGCTTAGCCAAAAAAATGATTAATGATTTAGATGGAGCATTATTAGATTTTACTACTGCAATTAATTTAAAGCCTAATTTCACAAGTCCCTACTGTAATAGGGGATTGATAAAGGATATGAAGGGTGATTTAAATGGTGCTATAGATGACTACACACAAGCTATTAATCTAAATCCAAAATTTTCGACTGCTTTCAACAATAGAGGTATTGCACACGAAAAATTAAAAGAATATAGTTTAGCTATTTCTGACTTTACAAATGCTATAAAAATAAACAATCGATTTGCTAATGCATATAGTAATAGAGCTATTGCTAGGATAAAAATTAAAGACTTCGAAAAATCACTTGAAGATCTAAACATAGCTATCGAATTAAGTCCAAAATTTGCCATGCCTTATTTTAATAGAGGTATTTTTAAAACTGAAATATTAAAAAAATATGATGAAGCTATATTAGATTTTAATAAAGCGATAGAACTAAACTCTAAATATTCAAATGCTTATTATCAAAGATCTCTTGTAAAAAAAGT
>QCMB01000034.1 GCA_003214085.1 Prochlorococcus sp. AG-418-J17 | reverse complement strand
AAATAATTTTGCCGATAAAATACTAAGTTTTTCCGATAGCGTATTTAAGTTATCGTTATTATTGATTTTAATTTTTTCTTCCAACAATATGTCGCCAGTATCTAGTCCCTCATTCATTTTCATAATTCCTACACCAGTAAATTCATCGCCTTTTATTAGGGACCATTGAATTGGGGCGGCACCACGCCATCTTGGAAGTAATGAAGCATGTGCGTTCCAACAACCAAATTTTGGAATTTCCAATATCTCTTTGGGTAAAATTTTCCCGTAAGCTATAACAATAAATAAATCACAAGAAAGTGATTTGAGTTCATTTATAAAATCTATATTGCCCCTGATTTTTTCTGGAGTATATATTTTTATAGACTCTTTCTCAGCAATGCTTTTTACAGGTGAGGCTATTAATTTATTTCCCCTAGATCTCTTCTTATCCGGTTGGCTAACTACTGCAATTACCTCGTGCTTAGATTTAATAAAAATATCAAGACTAGGAATTGAATATTCAGGTGTTCCCCAGAATATAATTCTCACGCGTCACCAGTTATTGATAATTCATCTACCCATATATGTGGAGAAATACCACTTGTTGTTACCTCCTGGCTTGATTCAATGTTCACTATATTTTTCAAAAGATATTTGATATCTCCTGCTACGGTGGCAGATTCTATTGAGATTTTTTTACCGTTTTTGTAGATCCATCCATCAAATGGAAGAGAAAATGAACCTTGACTGGCTCTGACACCTGCATGGATTGCATTTAACTCTTCTATATAAACAAATTCTCCCTCATAAGTAGAGTGATCTAGTGATGTTTTTAGATCAAAGTTTTCTTCAGATTTTTCAACTACGATCCAATCAGGAGATACTGAGACTTTTGATCCTAGTCCAGCGTGGCCAGTGGGAGTTGTTTTAAATATTCTTGCAGTTGATTCAGAATGTATAAAATTTTCAATTCTCCCTCTGTTAATTAGACATAGTCGTTTGGTTGGAGTTCCCTCTCCATCAAATGGTGATGAAGAAATATTCTTTTCGTGAAGGCCATCATCATAAATATTAAGTGCTTCTGTAGATATTTCCTCTCCGATTGAATTTTCATTAGATAAGCTCACTCCATCTATGATGCTTCTAGCATTAAACATTGAGCTAAAGGCGTTAATGATAGTTAAAAAAGACTCTGGGGAAAAACATATTAAATATTTATCAGTTTTAATAGATGAATAATTTAAATGAGAAATTGTTTTATTTGAAGCCTCTTTAATACACGACTCTATATCTATATCATCAGCTCCATATCCAAGTTTAACGGAACCTGAACTACGAGGCTTCTTATTTTTCTCTTCTGCTCTTGCATATAAATAAAGTGCTGCTTGACTTTTGGAATAACTTCGAAAGGCACCCTCACTATTTGCATAAACTCTCTCAAAGAAACTCTCAGATAAACCATTATATGGAACAGATTTTATGGATTCATGACTTTCTACTAGTTTTACTTCCGCTTCTCTTAAAAGTGTAAGTAATTTTTTTATTCCAACAGGATTTCTTTTTTTAACTTCCTTAACTTTAATAGGATCCTTCGCTAATGGTGAAAATTCTGTAGATTCATTCTTATTGCCGAAATCAGAAGCTATATTTGCTTGCTTAAGAGCCTTTTTAATACCAGATTCACTAATATCACTTGTTGTAGTAATACCAACTAGATTAGATTGATTCCAAACTCTTATAGTTAAAATTTGCTTTTGTGATGCCTTAAGTTGTTTAGCCTCTCCTTTATCTACTTGTACAGAGTAATCATTAGAAAAGCTTGCTCCATAATCCCATTTTTTAAGATTTAGGAAATCTGCAGCTTTGGAGATTTGAGTTGTGATTTCTCTTGAATTCATATCCTATCTTCCTCCAACAGTGATTGAATCAACCTTAATATGAGGTTGGCCAACAGTTACGTTGACACTACCACTAATGGATCCACAGAATCCAGGAGCCAATTCCAGATCATTTCCGCACATTGATATTTTTGGCATAACTTCTTTAGCCTCACCGATCAATGTTGCTCCCTTTACTGGACTAGTTAATTTTCCATTTTTAATAAGATATCCTTCTTCTACCGCAAAATTAAATTGTCCTGTAGCACCTACACTGCCACCGCCCATTGATTTGCAGTAAAGACCTTCACTAATACTATTGATTAAATCCTCTTTCGAGTGCTCACCTTTAGCTATATAAGTATTTCTCATTCTTGAAGCTGCAGCAAAAGAATAATTTTGTCTTCTTCCACTTCCTGTTCTTTTATGTCCAGTTCTTAATTCACCTGCTCTGTCGGATATGAATTTTTTTAAAATTCCATCTTTTATAAGAACTGATTTTTCGGGTTCCATACCTTCATCATCTACTGATAATGAACCGAAGGATCCTTCTGATATCCCTTCATCTATTGCTGTTACAGATTCATGTGCAATTTTTTCATTCAATTTATTCTCAAATGGTGTTGTTCCTCTCTCTATTTGAGTAGTTTCAAGTAAATGACCACAGGCTTCATGGAATATAACGCCACCAAATTTATTAGCTAATACAACAGGCATTTGTCCAGCATCAACATAATCTGCATACAACATGTTCATTGAACTTTCAAACACATCATTAGCTGCTTTTTCGTGATCCCATAATCTGAATTCATTAGGCATTCCTGACGATCCAAATCTTCTACTTCCACTAGATCTATATTGGGAATCACTTGCAATTACGTTGAGACCAACTGTTTGATGCAATCTAATATCTGAGACATAGGTTCCGTCACTCGAGGCTATAATTACTTCTTGAAGATTTCTTGAGTAACTTCCTTTTCTAGTTATTATTTTATTATTTTTTTTTAAAGACTTTGTGCTTACTAGTAGTTTTTCACTTATCTCATGAATAGTTGGGACTTCATTAATCCATTTTTTCTTGGATAAACTATAGTCCCTATGTTTATTTAAACCGTTAAATACTTCTCTTTTGTTGTCTGTTATGTCTAACATCTCAATAGCTTGAGATACCGATTTCATCAAGCCATGCTTTGTTAAATCATTTGTACTTACAAATCCATCCTTTTGCCCCTTGAAGATTCTAATGCCAGCACCCCTTCCAAATGATGGACTTACACTTGTAATAAAATCTTCTTCTGCTAACACGCTTGAGTTGTCAGTATTCTCTATAAATATTTCTACAAAATCAGCACCAAGTCCAATGCCGTAGAAAATGATCTCTTCTAATAAATCTTTATTGCAACTACCGAAAACGATTTCATTTGATTTGATTTGTGACGAAAGCATATGAGTCTATAAATCTTCTCTGTATTAAAGATTATCTAATCGAAGGTTGGAAATCTTTGCTATCAAGAGGTTTTAATAAGTATAGTCTTAATAACTGGTAACCGTTTGATAAATATTTAGGTAATTTTCTAAAAGTCTTAGATACTTTATTTCCATCACTGTTTGCAATATCGGAAAGAACCTTATTATTCTCTACTACTTTATCTAATCTTCCATAAAAAGATTTATCATAAACGTCCATTACTACAGGGAAAACTCTAGCTGCAGTTTCATTTGTTTTATTAATAACAAACTGGTCGTAATCTCTGGCATCTAATCCTAAAGAGCTGTAGAAATCTTTTTTAATTCCCAAATCCCTTGCATACATAGTTGCAAATACAGCTAATAGAAAGAACCTAGACCATAACTTGGATGTTAATGGAAGATTATTCAAAAAATATCTAAACCTATGGAAGTAGTCAAATAATGGGTGTGTAAAAGTAGAGCCGCCAATACTGATTTTTTGGCTTAATGATTTAACAGTACGTGGCTGTGCTTTCATTAATGCGTCAAAGAAATCCCCATGTCTATTTTCATCTTGACACCAATTTTCAAAGTAATTAAATAGTGGAAAAATTTTGCTATCAGGATTCTTTTCGAGATGCCTATAAATTGCTATATATCTCCAATAACCTATTTTTTCGGATAAATAAGTAGCGTAAAAAATACTTCTTGGAGGGAAATAAGTGTAATCTTTATTGGCTGTTAAAAAACCTAAATCTAACTGAAGTCCAAAGTCACTCATTGATTTATTTAAAAAACCTGCATGTCTTGCTTCATCTCTGGCCATATGAGCAAAACATTCAGCAAGTAGGGGGTTTTTGACTTTAATTCTCTTACTAAGTTCCTTATAAAGTAAAAAACCTGAAAATTCTGATGTACAACTTCCCTCGAGAAAATCAACAAAAAGTTCTCTTGTCTCAGGATCTAATTTTTCTGCAGCGCCTTCAAATTCACTATTTCTTACAAAATGATGTCTATTGTAATCTTTCCTAAATTCCTCACAAATAGCTTCCAATTCCTCCTCGTTTATTGATAAATCCATATTTTCCATAGCCTCAAAGTCTGTTGTATAGAATCTTGGGGACAAAATTGTTTCTTTCGCTGGTATCTTCCCATTATTAATATCTTTTTTATTTTTTGATTCAACAGTTGATTGAGCCATTTTTTATTCGGTTTATTAATACTATTATTTACTATGATTTGTATTTTCGAGGGAAAAGTTAACTTGGTGTTATTGTTTTTCTAATTAACTCCTATTAACTTTTGCCCATTCAATCTTTGAAGTACTCTTGAAATTATTAATTTTAGAGTAATTCTTTTTTCGTCAATAAGGAAGGATTCAATAATACTGGGTTGTTGATTAGGTTTTGATAAAGAAATACTTTTTAATGAACTAATGTCATCCTTCTCAAAGGATAGCCAAAAGTTACATGTATCTTTAATTTCACAATTTATTACCCAACATTTATCTCCAGCAATAGGTCTATTTGTGTTTGTGAGGTTAATATTGTTTATTTCTAACCCTCTTTGATTAATTTCCTCAGTAAGTGAAGGAATTAGGTGCATGTTAATAAATTCTTGGAAAGGCTTTTTCTCTACTGGGAGTTCTTTTTTTGGTTTTGTTATAGGTTTTTCAGGAGTATTCATTTCATTTTTTATAACAACTTTAGTAGCAGAATCACCACTATTTATATCCATATTGATAACTTTTTCTGATTTAGGT
>QCMB01000033.1 GCA_003214085.1 Prochlorococcus sp. AG-418-J17 | reverse complement strand
AAGGAGCGTTTGAATTTTCAGCTACACTAGATTACTTATATGCTTTTGATGCTTCTACTGAAGTCGTCTCAGATTGGTGTTATGAGGAAGTTTATAAATCATGGTTATGTGATCTGGATCTTAGGAATTTCTTTCTAGAGAATAATCCATGGGCTTTAAGAGATATTGCACAAAGATTTCTTGAAATTGTAAATAGAAAAATGTGGAATAATTGTTCATCAGATGTCATTGAAAATTTAAAGAACATAATTATTAATACTGATTCAATAATTGAAAAAAATGAATTTTAAATTATCTACCTAATAGCGAAAGTCCATGACTATCTGTTCCGCATGTTTTTAGCATTGAATATTTATCTGCTAATTTATCTATTTCTGAACATACAAATAAACTAGGATTCCATACTTCATTAAGTTCATAATCGTACCAAACCTCTATTCCATCAATACCTTGTATTTTGGCCTCTGGAATTAATTTATAAAAGGGAATCCTGTATCTCGCTGGATGTGCAAGAAATGATAAACCACCAGCTAAATTTATTGCTTTTATAACTGATTTAATATTTAAATCATTACCTATTGGAGACTCTCCAAGGATGTAGGGATTTAGGTATTTACTTTTTATATCTATTCCCAATCCAATTACATGTACTAAACATCCTAAAATCAAACAATTAATTTCTATTCCCGAAATTAATGTTAAGGAATCTTTAGGATAATTTTTGAGTATATTATTTTTTTTTATATATTCATGAGCTTTAATTGTATGATGATCGGTTATTGATAAATATTTCAAGTTATTTTTATAAGCTTGATCTAAAAGTTCATATGGTTCTAAACTTCCATCACTAAATTTTGTATGACAGTGAAAATTAATATTATTAGGACAACTATTTTTATTAATATTGGAAGTTAATTTTACTAAGTCTTCCCTATTCATTACTTAATGAATTCTCATTTTTCTTTCTAATCTTTGCATATAATTGAATTGAAGCCAACATGAAAATAATTAGTCCAACTACGCTCCATGTAGCAATACTAGTTGGAAAATTATTTTTAAAAATAACTAAAAGTACAATTATAAATAATAATAAAGTAGGCAATTCATTTAATAATCTAAGGTTTTTTGCTGAAATGGTTGAAGTACCATTTTGTAATGAATACATTATTTTATAACAATAAGAATGATAAATTACTAATCCCAAAACAAAAGAAATTTTAATTTGCAACCACTTCTCACTTAACCAACTTGGTTGCATAATAACCATGCAAATAGCCATACTTAAAGCTAATATCATCCCGGGTGTTGTGATTATATTCGCCAGCCTTTTTTCCATCAAGGTGTATTGTTTATTAAAGGCAATTTTTAATTCATTGTCCATATTTTTAGATTCTTCATGATATATAAAAAGTCTTACTAAATAAAAAAGTCCCGCAAACCAAACGATTACACCAATAATGTGAAGTGATTTAAACCAGAGATATGCTTCAGCTGCCAAATTACTAGATTAATTTAAAAATATATGTTTTTAATATAGTTATATTTAACAATATCAAGAAATCTATTTTTCAAAATTTAATTAATATTTATAACTCGTTAAAATATTCATATATATCATTAACTGAATTTTTTCCAAGTCCTTTAACTTTTGATAAATCCTCCTTACTAGCTATTCTTATCGCGTCTATTGATTTGAAATGCTCAAGCAATTCTCTTATTCTTGATGGTCCTAATCCACTGATTTGGGACAATTGAGATCTATTCATTCTTTTAGATCTTTTGTCTCTATGAAAAGATAATGCAAATCTATGTGCTTCATCTCTTACCCTTCTTAATAGAAGAACTCCTTTTTGATTTTCATCAGTATCAAGAGACTTAGTAAATCCTGGAATAAATATTTCTTCATTTTTTTTTGCCAATGAACATATAGTTACTTCTTCCTCAAGATTTAATTCTTTTAATGCTTTAATAGCTGCATTTAACTGTCCTTTTCCCCCATCAATCATTATTAAATCAGGCCAATCTGATAGAAGTTCATTGTCTAATTTACTGTTCGTTTTATCATTTAATATTGAAAAATCCCCTCCGCTTTCTTTAAATCTTGACCATTTTTTAAACCTTCTTTGTATTACTTCATATATCGAAGCAAAATCATCACTATGTCCTATAAAAACGTTTGGATCTTTAATTTTATATTTCCTATAATGCTGTTTAGAAGGAACCCCATCAATAAAAACGACTTGTGATGCTACAGGGTCACTACCTTGAATATGGCTTATATCATAGCCTTCAATTCTTTTAGGTTGTTCGCTTAATTCAAGTATTTGGGCAAGATCCTCAATTGATGATTCATTATCTTGTATCCCATTTAATATTCTATCTAATTCCAATTTCGCATTTTTTAAAACCATTTCTACAGTTTCATGTTTTTTATTTCTTTTTGGGATTAGGATTTTTACTTTCTTTTTTCTTAGCTCCGTTAACCAATCCTCTATGGTTGCTTGTTTTGGAAGGTTATATTGAATAAGAATTTCTGATGGTATTTCTACAGGTTCAACATCCATATAATGCTCTTCTAATATCTTTTGTAAAATAAGATTTTCATCTTCATTATTTAATTTTTGACTATAGCCAATTCTCCCAATGAGCTTACCTGATCTCATTTGGAAAATTTGTATACTAGCTACATTTTTTTCTGAAACTATTCCAAAGATATCTCTATTAATTGAAGAATCTGGTATTGATATTTTTTGTGATTCAGTTAATAATTTTAAACCTGAAATTTGGTCTCTTATTTTTGCTGCATTCTCATAATCTAAATCATTTGAAAATTGCAGCATTTTTTTTTGTAAAAATATTTCTAAGTCATCATTTCTTCCCTGAAATATCATAGATACTTGTTTCATTATTTTTTTATAATCGTCAGATGATATAACTTCTTGGCAAACACCTGGACATCTTCCTATTGAATAATTCAAACAAGTTCTATCTTTATAGACTGGCCTTGGTCGTTGTCTAAGTGGAAATATTTTTTTTATCGTAAATAATGTTCTCCTTAATAATCCGACATCAACATAAGGTCCATAATATCTATCTAAATTATTTCTATTTCTTCTTCTTCTTGTAATAAATATTCGAGGATATTTTTCACTCCAAGTTATACAAAGATATGGATATTTCTTATCATCCTTTAAAAGAATATTAAAATATGGTTTGTTTGTTTTAATTAAATTTGACTCTAAATTTAATGCTTCATATTCGCTATCTGTGACTATTATTTCTATTTCAGTTATTTGACGAACCATCAAACTTAATCGGGGAGTTAAATCTGAATAATTATTGAAATAACTACTTACTCTACTGCGTAGTTTTTTAGATTTACCGATATAAAGTAAGTTATTATCAATATCTTTAAAAAGATAACAACCAGATGACTTTGGAATTTCGGATAATCTTGATTTTAATAACTCCTTATTATTAATTAATTTATATTCAATTTTAAAATTATATTTGTTATTTATTTTTTCGATAGAGGAATTACTCATTTATAGTGTTTAACCTCCATAATTCCAGCCAGTTGAAGATAAATTTAGTGAGTCAACATCATTATTCAGATAAGCAGATTGCACCTCTCCTACAAAAACGGTATGGTCTCCATGCATAACACTTCCAACAACATTACATTCAACACCACCAACACTATCAACTAAAATAGGCAATCCAAGCTCACCTAAATTAAATTCAACAGATTCAAATCTACCTCCTAATGCTTTTTGAGGTTTAAAGAAAACAGCCGCTAGATCCTTTTGATCACTTTTGAGCACATTTAATGAGAACTTATTGGTTGACTTTATTATTTCATGACTAGAACCCTCTGCTCTAACAGCCATTACAACTAATGGTGGGGTGAAAGAACCTTGAGTCACCCAACTTGCAGTAAATCCATTCACTTCATTTTTATCCTCGTCTCTAACGCCACAAATAAATAATCCGTGAGGTATTTTTCTTAATAAGATTTTTTTTGCTTCTAGATTTAATGTCATAATTGATTTAACTAATAATATTATTTTAACTAAATTTCTTATTCGATCATAATAAATTCATGAAAATTCTTTATCCAGGTACATTTGATCCTTTAACAAATGGGCATCTTGATTTAATAGAAAGGGCTGAAAAAATATTTGGCAATCTAGTAGTTGCTGTTTTAGAAAATACCTCTAAAACACCAACATTTAATCTTGAAAGAAGAATAATACAAATAAAAAATTCTCTTTCTCATTTACCTAATATTGAAGTTATTTCTTATTCTGGTCTAACTGTTGATTGTGCAAATGATCTAAAAGCTAATCTTATTCTTAGAGGCTTAAGAGCAATGAGTGATTTTGAGTATGAACTACAGATTGCTCATACAAATAAATCACTTAATAATGATATTGAAACTATATTTTTATCGACAAATACAAATTATAGTTTTCTTAGTAGTTCTTTAGTAAAAGAAGTTGCAAAATTTGGTGGTGAAATTAATCACATGGTAACCCCCTCTGTTGAGAAGGATTTAAAAGATTATTTTAAATAATATTTTTTTAACAGGATTTCAAGTAATAAAGATCACGTAATAAATTAAAAGCTTTTTCTTTATCAATTTTATTAGAATTTTGGATAATGCTTATAATTATTGGCTTATCATTTTTATATAAAAAGCCAGATAATGCAAAGACATTCGAAAGAGTCCCAGTTTTGCCAAAAAACTTTCCAGACAATTCACTATTTACAAATCTTTTAGCTAACGTTCCTCTCACTCCCGTAATTGAAAGTGTAGATTGATAAGCATTAAAATCATTGGAATATCTCATTTTATCTAAAAACAATACAACTAACTTTGTTGTAATTTTATTTTTTCGAGACAATCCACTAGCATCTGCAAAGTATGCATTAGTTGCTGGGAGGCCTTTATTTTCAAGCCATCTTTTCAATTTTATATAGTTATTATCGTTCCATGTATTTGAGGCATTTTTAAAAAGAGATTCAGCTGTAAAATTATGGCTTTCAGAATTTGTTAGAGTTAATAATGAAAGAATTGGAGTTGAATATACATTATTTATCTCTTTAATATTTTTTAAATAAAAAGTTTTTTCTGAATCAAAAAAATCTATATTTATTTTTGAATTTGGAAATTTATTTTTTAAATAATTTTTAATAAAATTTTTTAATGCATAAATATCATAATATTTATTGTGATTACTTTCTATTGCAAGAGATGTAATTGGAGAACCATATTCGTAAAGTTTATCAGTATTTGTCCAACCATTAGGCCAATATAATTTTGAATCAATTTCTACAATATTAAAGTTAATAATTTTATTTTCTTTAACATTTGAAATTAGTTCGATTATATGTTCATAATTAAGATCTGGATCACCTTGACCGTGTAAATAATAATCGCTTTTATTTTTATATAAGGAAGTTTTTAAATTATTATTTAATTTATATTTACTTAAAACATAAGCTGATGAGAATAATTTTTGGTTAGATGCTGGCAACCTTGGAACATTCTCATTGTAGGAACTTATTATTTCCCCTTTATTATTAATAATTGATACACTAAAAGAATCATCAAGCGTTTGATTCAATAAAGCATCATAAGAAGGACATATTTTGTTTTTATTAATTATTCCCGGGAAATTAAAATAAATACTATTTAAAATAGTTATTTTCTGTTTTGTTAGTAAATATCTTATTAAGAAAGGAGATGTTACTAATATAAGAACAATAAAGAAAAATGAATATATTTTTTTTATCACATTCAATCTATAAATTTACAAAAATAGATTCATTGTCAGGTTTAATTTCAAATTCTTTTTTAAAAAAATATCTTTTATTTTCTTCTTTGAAAAGCAACCAGTTATTTGGGTAAATATGCATAAGAGCAGCTTTATTTAAAGGCTGCAGAAAATAAATATTTTTCCATGTTTTGACAAAGTTTTTACGTCGCTCTCTAATAACACTTCCTATACCAATATTGGCATCTTCAAATTTTGGATTTAATGAATAATGCGTACCTTGATAATTATCAGTCATTGGTTCAAATGAATCGAAATCATATGGCTGAGGTAGTATAGATATCATTGCACTATCAATATTATTTATATTATTTGATTCATTAAATGATTTAAAAGTAAAGATTTTATCTTTGATATCTGGATAGTCTCTTTGAGCCAAAGCCACAGCACCTTGATCAGCAAATGTTATGAATACGTTATTATTTTTAGACAATATCTTGTAGATAGTTATTCCAATTCTGTTAAACTTCAATCCTTCAAAATTAAATTCTATAGTAAATCTTTTATTTGAATCTAATAAACTTGGAATAATTGCATCCTCCATATTCTTAAGAGATTCACTTAAATCTTTAGGTAGTCTGTAATTGGTTTCCATTAAAATTTGTCAATACATATTTGAATAAGTTCTAAAAATTTATCTATTTCTGACTTATTGTTTATTGAACCTAAAGTAACACGAATATTTGAATATAGTTCATCATCTTTTAAACCAATATTTTTAAGTGTTGAACTAGGTTTCCGTGATGAGCTTGAACAAGCACTTCCACTACTTATGGCTATTTTATTTTCTGACATGAAATTAACAATCTTGTAGGCCCTTATTGGCTCAAATAGTTTATTTAATAGTAGAAAAGAAATATGACTGGGAAGTCTATGGTTAATACTACCCGTAATCTTTATATGATTATTATCTTTAATTTTTTGAAAAAAATAATTTTTAAGTTTATTAATATTATTAGAAGGAAATTCAGTTATGTAATCATATAATTTAATTTTTCCTTCAATATTCTTTAAAGATTCATACATTCCAGCGATTAATGGCAAAGCTTGTGTAC
>QCMB01000032.1 GCA_003214085.1 Prochlorococcus sp. AG-418-J17 | reverse complement strand
GTACCGCTGGTGGTGACACTAATGCTACTGGTAATGTAGGCGGATCTACCGGTTCTACTAATTAGTAGTATTTAAATTAGATTTTCTAATTTAACAACTTTTAAGCCCTCCTTTTGGAGGGCTTTTTTAATAAATTGCTGATTAAATCTCTTAATAAGATTTTTGATATGTCTATCAATCCAGTATTTATTTACAAGTTAAGCCTCTACAAGTATATTTAATTATCAAGAAACAGTCTCAAACTCATTCCAATAACAATATTTTAATTAAGCTATAACTAAAGTCTCTAGGTTTTCTTGAAAATACCCCCAGTGCTTGGGAGCACTAGGTCGCAGGCTCGAATCCTGTTGCCCCGACTCTTCAAAACCAATTTATACTAGCGAGTCTCCAAACTCGCTTTTTTATCGCTTACTGTCTCAAATTGAGAAAGAGTAGCTCATAGGATGTACTTTGATGTATTTAGTGCCTACTTTTAAAGAAAAATTATCTATAAAGAATTTAAAATTTAGGTTATTACAAGTCCTACAGCTCTGGAAAGAGTTAATCCAAAAATGTCTAAGACTACGAAACCATTCAGAATTCGAATAGCTCTAGCGACATCTGTTTCACAAACACCGTGTTCTGTTGTATCACTTACTACAACAGATGCTGTTTTTGCAAAATAACTAAATGGAGTTGGCTTTTTGTCAAAAGTGATTGCTTCTTTACCTTTTCCTATTCTTGATAAATGATTTAATCTCCAATACCACCATGAAAATCCAATTAATACTATTGGTACAAATAATACTAATTCAACTAAAAGTAAAACCGGATCTTTAAGAGGAGAAACTAAAAGCAAATTCATCGACACAAGTTCCAAAAACCATGCAAAACTTAAAATGATTCCATATATATCACTTGCGAGTCTTGATTCTTTACCCAAAAGTCCCCAGATTATTAGCCCAAGAATAAAAATTAAAAATATCGCACCTATTGGATGTTCATAATTAGTAAATGAATCCAAAATTAGGTGAATATTTTCTAATAATTTTTTAACTGGAGATTCTTCAACATCTTCAAGATTTAAATTTCTGTCAAAAGAGACCGAAAAGAAAAATGCTATCGAGAGAATATATATCTCAAGTGGTTTAAGGATTCTTCTTATCATCACAACACTAAAAATTATTTTTAATAATTAGATTCTATTCATAACAATTTATAAGTGTTAATTAAATTGCCTAGTATTAAAAATATTAAAAGTAACTACTAAATATAGAAAGTCCTTTTTAATATTCATTTTTATCCAATACTTACGTATTTTTTCCCTTTTTTAATTTCTTGCTTAACAAAAAGTCTAGCCCAATTGTCTACTTCAAGAATATCCTCTAATTCGGGACTCAAATTCAAATTCTCCATATGTGATTCACAAGCTTTACTTATAAATGTTGGAATTTCTTGAAAAGTAATTTTTTCTTTAAGGAATTGTTCAACAGCCATTTCATTAGCAGCATTTAAGACTGCAGGCATAGTCCCAGAAGATTTTCCTGCGGCATAGGCAAGTCCCATGCATGGATATTTAAACTCGTCTGGCTCTTTAAAAGTTAATTTTCCAATTTCACTTAGGTTTAATCTTTTCCAATTTGTTTTAAATCTTTCAGGCCAACTCATCGCATATAAAATAGGTAACTTCATATCTGGCCAACCTAATTGCGCTAATACTGAAGAATCTTCCATCTCAATCATCGAATGAATAATACTTTGAGGGTGGATAACTATTTCGATATTTTCGTAAGAGGTCCCAAATAAATAATGAGCTTCTATAACTTCTAATCCTTTATTCATAAGAGTTGCAGAATCTACAGTTATTTTTTTTCCCATATTCCAATTAGGATGTGAAGTCGCATCTTCCACTGTGACATTTTTTAAATCTTCAACGGCCCAATCTCTAAAAGCACCACCAGATGCTGTTAAGTGTATGGCTTTTAAACCCTTAGGCATCTCTCCTGTTGAAAAATCTGCATTTTCATAATTAGGTAATCCTTGCAAACATTGAAAGATAGCAGAGTGTTCTGAATCAGCAGGTAAAAGCCTACTATTATTTTTCTTTAATGCGGGTATAACAATTGGCCCTGCCGCAATTAAAGTTTCTTTGTTAGCAAGTGCAATATTTTTCCCCGCATTAATTGCTGACATTGTTGGAATTAAGCCTGCACAGCCTACTATCCCGGTTACCACAGTATCTGCCTTATCCCAAGCTGCAACTGCGTTAATCCCCTCCTTGCCACCCAAAACCAAGGGAACACTATCCAAATCTAAGTTATTAATATTATCTTTTAAATCTTCTATAAGATTTTCATTCTCAACTGCAACTACTTCTGGTTTATGTGTTTTGACTTGTTCAGTTAATAAATTAATATTTCTTCCTGCCGAAAGAGCTATGGCTTTAAACTTATCAGGCTGCTCACTAGCTATTTCGAGAGTTTGAGTCCCAATTGAACCAGTAGAACCGAGCACAGTAATGTATTTCAATTTTCTCTGATATTTCTAATATCTTCCCATTTAAAGGTGTATTTAAAAAACAAAAATTTCAAATTGGTTTTTTTCTTAAAATTTAGATCCTTATCCATGTTGTTATTTCCTTTGATTGATCGATAAGTTCAATACCTTTTTCTTTTAATAAATTCCTAATTTCATCGGCCTTCGTATAATTCTTTTCCTTTTTTGCTTTCAATCTTTCATTAATAAGCGTTGATATTTCTTCTTCTGTTATTTTACTTTCTTTTACTAAAACCTCTTTTTTAAGACCAAGTACCTCAGTCAACTTTTCAAGAGTTTTAAAATTCTCAAGTAGAAAGAATTTTTCATTTAGGTCTATTTTAAAACCCTCAACTCTTTGAAATTGGTTTAAAAAGTTTTTTAATGGTTTCGCTAAATCGTAAATAATTGCAATAGCACCTGCTGTATTAAGGTCATTTCCCAGAGCCTCAGAAAATTTAAGCTTTTTTTGAGATAATTCAAAACTTATTTTCTCTTTATATTCTTCTTCGATAGATTCATTTTTATCAATAGATCTAAAAGCACCTTTTGTAAGATCCTTAAAAGAAAGGGCTACATTAATGTTTTTCCAAGCTTCTGAAGCACTCCTTAAAGCTTCTTCAGTAAAGTCAAGTGGTTTTCTATAATTCACAGTCAGAACGAAATATCGCAAAGTCATAGGACTTATACCTGACTTTATAAGCTCTCTTATAGTTTTAAAATTTTTAAGGGATTTACTCATCTTCTGACCATTTACATTTACCATCCCATTGTGTAACCAATAATTCGCTAGATTTTTACCATTGGCTGCTTCTGATTGGGCGATTTCATTTTCATGATGTGGAAAAATCAAATCAGAACCACCTAAATGGATATCAATAGTATCTCCTAATTCATCTTTAACCATCGCCGAACATTCAATATGCCATCCTGGCCTACCTCTACCCCATGGTGAATCAAAATATGGTTCATCATCTTTGGCTTTTTTCCATAGTGCAAAATCTTGAGGATTAAGTTTTTTATTATTTTCCGCATTATCCATTCTTCCTTGCTGATTGATATTTTGTTCTTGTATATTTTGATTACTTAGCTTTCCATAATTCTTATTTTTTAAAACAGAATAATAAACATCTCCATCCTTGGAGTATGCATAACCTTTATCCTCGAGGATTGTTATAAAAGAGCAGATATTGCATATATGATTCGTTGCTCTTGGCATACTATCCGGACGCATTATCCCTAAAGAATCCATATCTTTATGAAATTCAACAATATTTTTTTCAGATACTTCTTTCATTGAACTGCTTTCTTCTCTCGCTCTTTTTAAGATTTTGTCATCAATATCTGTAAAATTTTGAACATACTTCACTTTGAAATCACTGTAAATTAAAAATCTTCTCAATACATCCCAAGCTATGTAACTTCTCGCATGACCAAGATGACATAAATCATAAACAGTTACTCCACAACAATAAATTTTTACTACATCATCAATAGGCTTAAAAACCTCAACTCTTTTGCTTAAAGTATTAAAAAGTTTGATCATCTTAAACTAAGTATTTCATAAGGTTTATTTTGTCTCCATCCAATTGTCTCCAATTCCAATATCAACTAAAAGAGGCACATTTAATTTTACACAATCTTCCATAGTCTTCTTTACTAATTTCGTCGTAAATTCTAAAGAATCTGGTTCAACTTCAAACAATAATTCATCATGTACTTGTAAAAGCATTTTTGCGGGGACATTCATTTCTATGAACTTCTTATTTAGTTGAACCATTGCAATTTTAATAATATCTGCACTTGACCCCTGAATTGGTGCATTAGCGGCAGCTCTTAATGACTGTGCCTCCATGCCAGCCCTTCTTGCAGATTGCAAGTCAATTTCATAAGGATCTTTCCCTATTAATCTTCCAAGTCCATTTTTATCAAACTTAAATTCCCTCTTTCTACCAAAAATTGTTTTTACATAACCTTTTGATAAGGCAAGCCTTTCTTGAAGTTCAAGAAATTTGAAAATTTTTGAATATCTTTCTTTGTATTTTATTAGGAATTCTTTTGCTTCTGGAGTACTTACTCCTGTAGAACGTGCAAACTTTTTAATTCCCATACCATAGATAACTCCGAAATTTATTGTTTTCCCAACTCTCCTCTCATCAGAAGAAATTTTTTCTTTCTCAAAAATTAATCTTGCAGTCAAAGAGTGAATGTCATCATTTTTATGAAATGCATTTATTAGTATTTCTTCATCAGCTAAGTGAGCAAGTATTCTTAATTCGATCTGAGAGTAATCAGCTGATAAAAGTTTCCAATTTTTTTCAGGCAAGAATGCCTTTCTGATTCTCCTACTAAATTCAGTCCTAACCGGGATATTTTGAAGATTAGGATTACTACTACTTAGTCTCCCAGTCGCTGTAGCAGCTTGATTAAAGTTTGTATGAACTCTTCCTGTCTTTTCGTTAATAAGATTTGGAAGAGCATCAATATAGGTGCTAAGTAATTTGCTAAGAGTTCTGTGTTTTATTAAATGTTGGATTATTTCATGTTCGTCGACTAACCTTTCCAGAACTACTGCATCTGTACTCCATCCTGTTTTTGTTTTCCGTGATTTTTTCTTATCCAAATTTAATTTTTCAAACAAGATCTCACCAAGTTGTTTTGGTGAAGATAGATTAAAAGTCTCCTCTGCTAATTCATAAACTTTACTTTCAATATCTTCTAAGGTACTTTTCAGTTCTTTTGAGAGTTTATCCAAATAAGGGATGTCGATGGTTATGCCATTCATTTCCATTTCTGATAATACCGGCTCTAAAGGTAGCTCGATTTCTTCGAACAACTTGATTAATTCATCTTTTTCCTTTGAAAATCTTTCTTTAAAAATTTTGACAATCTTAAAAGTTAGAAAAACATCATAACCGCAGTAAATACTTGCTTCATCAATATCAACAAATGAAAAGTCTTTATTCTTCCCAACTGTTTCCTTAAATGAAGGGGGCTTAAATCCAAATAATCTAAAACTAATTTCACTTAACCCATGCTTCTCCTGATTATTAAGAAGGTAGTCTGCTAACAAAGTGTCAAAGGTTACGCCTTTAAGATCAAGTCCATGATTAAAAAATATTTGCCTATCAAATTTAGAATTTTGGAGTGCCTTTTCTTTGTTTGGATCTTCTATCCAATTTCTTAGCTTTGAGAAAACATCTTCAATTGATAATTGATTGAGGGTCTCTTTTTTTGTTTGATGACCAAGAGGTATATAAAATAAATCATCATTTTCTTCTCCAAGACATAGCCCTATCCCAACAAGTTCTGCATCGATTGGATTCAAACTATTGGTCTCTGTATCTAAAGAAACTATTTGATTGGTCTTGTCTAATCTTTGAATTAATTTATCAAGTAATTCGAAATCACTTACAACAGTTACTTTGATTTTAGGGATTTTATTTTCACTATTTTCTAATTCATTATTACTTGAGACTTTTGGTGCCTTCTCCTCTTTAGCTACATTATTTTTGTCAAAACCACCTTTGCTGAAAGTTGAATTGAAAATATCAATTTGTCTAAGTAGAGTTGATAGTTCTAGTTTTTGCAGTGACTCTGAAAGTAGTTCTTGATTTATATTTTTTAATTCATAACCGTTACTTAAAATCAAAGGCACCTCAGTATTTATTTTTGCTAAATCCCTGGAAAGAAAAGCATTATGTTTATCGTTTCTGAGCTTTTCTATAACTGAACCTTTGATGAATCCTTTATATTTCTTATCGTTGTTCTGCTGAATCTTGTCCAAAGCCCGATAGATTCCATCAAGAGTGTCGTTCTCTTTTAGTAGATTAATTGCAGTTTTTGGACCTACCCCTTTAATACCAGGAATATTATCAGAACTATCACCAGTTAGGGCTTTAAGATCAACTACTCTTTCTGGCGCAACACCTAATTTTTCTTTTACTCCATTTTCATTCATAAGAGTGGGATTACCACTTTTCGCATATGGACCACCACCCATATAAAGTACATAAATATCTTTTTGATCATCTACTAATTGAAATAAGTCCCTATCTCCGGAAAGAATATTCACGCACCATCCTTTAGAAGAAGCATCATTCGCAATTGTGCCTAGGAGATCATCTGCTTCGTATCCTGGAGATTTAAAAATTGGTAAATTAAGGCTTTCTTCTAAAATGATTTCTAGTTGTTCAATATCCTGAAAAAAAACATCTGGTGCTACATCTCTATTGGCCTTATAATTTGGATCTAATTCATGTCTGAAAGTTGGTTTTTCGGTATCAAAGGTAATACAAACACCCTCAGGACTAATATTTTTGCAATTATCCAGAAGGCTTTTTAGGAATCCATAAGTGACACTTGTTGGAAATCCCTCTTTGGTGGTTAAACCTCCATCAATCCCTTTGCTAAATGCATAGAAGCTTCTAAAAGCAAGTGAGTGGCCATCGACTAAAAGTAAAATTGGTTTTTTAGAGTTTTCAGATTTTAAACTCATTTTCTCTTCTTAGCCCAAGGTGGAATATCAATAAAGATTTGCTCTCCAGGTTCTAATCCATCAATGACTGAAGTTTTATTTCCACTACTAATACCAATTTCGATTTTTTCAAATTTGGGAGAATTGTTTTTATCAACTTTCAAAATTCC
>QCMB01000031.1 GCA_003214085.1 Prochlorococcus sp. AG-418-J17 | reverse complement strand
TGTTGCTCCTGATTTAATAGGCTGTTACCTCATAAAAAAAAATAATAAGATAGATCAAGTTAAAGGGGTAATTGTTGAAACTGAAGCTTATTCACAGGAAGAAGAGGCCTGTCATGGCTACCGCAAAATGACTGAAGCAAACAAATCATTATTTGGCAAACCTGGCACATTTTATATTTACAAATCTTATGGCATTCATCATTGTTTAAACATAGTTACTGATAAAGAAAATTTTGCGAGTGGTGTTTTGATAAGATCAGTTTTTATCTCTAATAAGAATGAAAGATTAGCTTCTGGACCTGGCTTAGTAACAAAAACATTCAGTGTAGACATTTCATTTAACTCACTCGAAGTTCTTAATAACAAATCTTTATGGATTTCTCCACGAGACTCCACTCTAGAAGAAAAAGATCTTATTCAAACTACGAGAATTGGCATATCAAAGGCAAAAAATATAAAATGGCGTTGGTATCTCAAAAATAGTAGGAGTGTAAGTAAAAGATTAAAAGGTGACAGAACACCTAAATTTCAATAATCATTTATCTTTTTAAGCGTAATGCAAATTTGGCCTCATAAACATATCCACACACTAGCTAATTTTTCAATTAAAGATTATGAGTCAGTATTTGAATTAGCTAATAGATTTGATGCACTAAAGAATGCAGGAACGAAAAAGATACCAGCCTTACAAGGGACTTTGGTAACATCTTTATTTTTTGAAGCTAGTACAAGAACTAAAAATAGTTTTGAGCTTGCAGCAAAAAGACTTTCTGCTGATGTCCAAACGTTTGCGCCATCCTCCAGCTCTTTAACAAAAGGCGAAACAATAATTGATACAGCCATAACTTATTCTGCTATGGGGGCAGATACATTAGTAATCAGACATTCATCAAGTTACATAACCTTTGAGATCGCAAAAAAACTTGATGAAATAAATGCCAAGACTTCGGTTCTTAATGCGGGAGATGGATTACATAGTCACCCCAGCCAAGGATTGCTTGACATCTATACATTGATAAAATTCTTTTCCCAAAAAACACTGAATCCAAAGGTTTTAAATTCCAAAAAAATTTTAATAATTGGAGACGTTAATCATTCAAGGGTTGCCAGGTCAAATCTTTGGGCTTTGAGTGCATTCGGCGCCGATATAATCTTATGTGGTCCTAAGACATTAATACCTGATGAATTTATCAATTTTTTAAAAACCCCCGCGCCAAATCAAACAGAAGATCCTGTTAAATCAAGAGGTTCCATAACAATTTCTAGATCATTGGAAGAATCAATAAAAATTGCAGATGCGATTATTGTTTTAAGACTCCAGAAAGAGAGAATGATGGAAAATTTACTAAGTAGCATTGATTCATATAGTTTAGATTATGGCTTAACCCAAGAGAAATTATCTTTAAATAATAATGAAATTCCAATTCTCCATCCTGGTCCCATTAACAGAGATATAGAAATAAGTAGCAAAGTAGTAGATCGATATCCTAATTGCTTAATTAATAATCAAGTTGCAAATGGTATCCCTATAAGAATGGCTTTGCTATATCTATTACAGAAACACAATAAGTAAATTTATAGCAACTTAAGACTTTCAGTAAAGAAACCATAAAATAATCCCAATCTTAAAGAATCTAATAAAAGTACTAAAAATTTCTTTTTCCTTTCAAATCTAAAATTTCTTCTTAGAACTATTAAAAACTCAATAAAAACTACTGATAAGAAGGCAGCTACGGGATCCATGAGTTCCACAACGGCACTTACCATACCAAGAGAGCTTCCAAAAAAGTAGCCTATCAAAAGTATAATCAATGCTGTTGAATATCTTCGCCATGGATTATTAGCCCAAATACTTATTGTCTGAATATTGTCCACAATTTTTAGCTGAAATTTTGTATTTTGAGGTTTAACAACCATTTTGCATTAAACTAAGCCGCTTCAGAGTTTGATTGAATTTTAGTATTTCCTTCTATTAATTCAAGTAATGCTTCCAACTGAGCCATTAATCCTCTTAATTCCCCTGGCTCAGGGAAAAGGTCATCTTCTTTTATTCCTAAATGCATTTCTCTGAGCTCTTGTCTTAAATAGCGAATGTGACTAATGACTTGCTCTCTTTTGGTTTGGGACATGATATAAATTTTGACATGGTTATCTTAAGAAAGAATATTTTCGAAAAAGAGAGTTTGCATATTTATGACTGAGAATGAAGATAAATGATCTAAAAACGATTTAAAAAGATTATGAAATTGAAAATTATCATATCTTTGAAAATATTTACTTAATTCTTATATCAATTCTAAATAATTACTTGAGGCTTTATTATTAGAGTATATTGACTTTACTCAATATGAAATTCATTTATGAAAATAAAATAAGTGAGGAACTTGTAAATTCTTTTGATGAAGAAATGACCCTTGAGCTCGCTAAAAGGCTAGAGGAAGACGATTATAATACTCCATTTGATGGTTTAAAAGACTGGCACTTACTAAGAGCTCTTGCAATCAATAGACCTGAATTAACGACTAATTATACCCATCTCCTCGATCAGGAACCTTTCGATGAAAACTAAAAGTAACTACTCCAAAATAAAGGTTCTTTTATTAATAACTGGAAGTATTGCAGCCGTAAGAATCCCATTATTAGTTAGCCAATTAGCGAAAGAAAATTATGAAATAAGATGCGTTTTATCCAAAAATGCAGAAAAAATAATAAAGCCGCTTTCTCTTTCTATTTTAAGTAGAAACTCGTGCATTTTAGAAAATGATCAATGGTCTGATAGTCAATCAACACCACTTCACATAGAACTAAGTAATTGGGCTGATATTTTAATCATCGCCCCTTTAACAGCGACAACATTAGCAAAATGGGTAACTGGAAATGCAGAGGGATTAATCCCAAGCATCTTAATAGCAAATATAAAACCAATTATTGTTGCACCAGCAATGAATACACAAATGTGGCTAAATAAAGCTGTCCAAAAAAATTATGAAAATTTACAGAATTACGAAAATGTTTTGTCATTACAACCAAGTGAAGGGCTCTTAGCATGTGATGCTATTGGCATCGGTAAGATACCCCCTAATGATCTTATCCAATTAGCTCTTGAATTTATAGCTTCACACAAACAAGATGAATATCGCAAAGATTTACTTAATAAAGAAATTTTAATAACTGGAGGGTGTACCTCAGAAAAAATTGACGCGGCAAGACACATTACTAACAAAAGTTCTGGAGCTATGGGCCTAGTTCTTTCTCAAGTAGCGAGGTTCAGAGGAGCAAAAGTAAAATATGTTCATGGTCCTTTGAAAATCGATAAGAATCTTACTGATGGAATAAAAAGATATGAAATTGAAACTAGTTTTGATTTAATTAAGGCACTTAATAATGAAATATCAAATTGCGATTATTTTTTCATGAATGCAGCAGTATCTGATTTCAAAATAAACTCTGATACTTCAGCTAAAGTTCCAAAAAATCAAATTAATGCTCATTTGAATCAAAACTTTGAGCTAGTCCCAGATATTTTAAGAACATTTAGTAAATCAAAAAAAGATAACCAAGTTTTTGTAGGCTTTTGTGCTTTTACAGGATCTATCGAAGAAGCACGAATTACAATTAAAGAAAAGATTATCCAAAAGGGTTGTGATTATCTATTCGCAAATCCAATTGATCTTGAAGGCCAAGGATTTGGCTTTTTGGCACAAAATGAAGGTTGGTTATTCGATACTAATAATATGGAACACTACATTAACAAAACATCAAAAATTGATTTAGCAAATAAATTAATAACCCAAATTATTTCATTAAAAAAATAAAAAAAATTTTTTATTTGTATTTTTTTGTAATCTTAATCATTAAAAATAATGCGATAGCTTAAAATAATTCCAGTTTTTACAATCTAAAAAGCTACGGGTTGTTTCGAGGATTTAATAGTCCTATCTTTTATGGTCCTTTCCCTTGTAATATCCGTACTGAACTTATTAGATGACCTTTAATCTATTGTCACAGAACTTTACTGCAACTTTAATTATGAGAATTCGTTCTTTCTTAGCTTTTGTTATTTCAATTTGTATAACTTTTGCTTTCGTACCTGTTAAAACATTTGCTTTTTCTGAAAGAGGAAATGCACAATTCACAGATGTTGTTAACACAGGAAAAGCTAATGATTGCCCAGCATTAGACTCATCTCTTGTCGGATCAATATCTCTAGGGAATGGAGATAGCCTTAAAGGAATATGCATGCATCCAACAGAAGTTTATGTAAAAGTGCCAGGGACAAAAAGAAAAGCTGCAGAATTTGTTTCTACAAAAATTATTAGTCCTAGAAATAACACCACAGTGACAGAAGTTTATGGAGATATAGATTCAGGAACTTTCAGTGAAAAGGGTGGAATTGATTTTCAACTTATTACTGTATTAACTCCTGGTGGTTTAGAGGTGCCATTTGCGTTCTCAGCAAAAGATCTTACAGCTGATTTACCTTCATCAATTGAGCCAGGCACTGAGATTAGTGGTTCAACATTTACACCTAACTACAGAACTGGTGACTTTCTAGATCCTAAGGCAAGAGCTAAAAATACTGGTGTTGAATATGCTCAAGGTTTAGTTGCATTAGGAGGCGATGACGAAGAACTTGCAAAAGAAAATATTAAAGTTGATGTAAACGGCACTGGCGTTATTACTCTTTCAATCAACAATGTAGATTCTGACACAGACGAATTTGCTGGTACTTTTGAGGCAATCCAACCTTCAGATACAGATATGGGTTCAAAGGATCCACTTGATGTAAAAATAATTGGGGAGCTTTACGGAAGAAAGGCATAAATCCTACTTAAGAGAAAAAGGGGGTTAAACCCCTTTTTTTTTTTCAAAATTTTTCTTTATCAATTTAAAAAATGGAATTACAACAAAAAACTAAAACAGATAATAATGGACTAATACCTGCTTATGGAGGGGAACTAAAAAATTTAATTATCCAAGATAAAAACCTTAAAAATGATCTTATCTCTAAAGCTACTTATGAGTTTGAATGTAGCGAGAGAAATGCATGCGATGTAGAACTTTTGATGGTTGGAGCTTTTTCTCCATTGGAAGGTTTTATGGATGAAAATAACTACAATTCGGTAATTAAAAATAATAGAAATATAAATGGGTTACTTTTTGGCTTGCCTATAGTATTTGATTCAAATAATGAAAAAGTAAAAGCTGGAGAGACAATATTGCTTACTTATAAAAAACAAAAAATAGCAGTTTTAGAAGTTAGCTCTAAATGGGAACCTGACAAATCCTTAGAATCTGAACTTTGTTATGGTACTAATTCTTTAGATCATCCTGCTGTTAAGATGATTTTTAACGAGAGAGGGAGATTTTATATAGGAGGAAGAGTTTATGGTTTCGAACTACCAATTAGAGAATTCCCCTGCAAAACCCCAGAAGAAGTTAGATCTACACTGCCATCAAATCATGATGTAGTTGCATTTCAATGCAGAAATCCAATTCATAGGGCACATTATGAATTATTTACTAATGCCTTACTTTCAGATAATGTCTCCTCTAAATCAGTTGTTTTAGTTCATCCAACTTGTGGACCAACTCAACAAGATGATATCCCTGGAAAAGTTAGATATTTGACCTATAAAGAATTAGAAGAGGAAATATCTGATGAAAGAATAAAATGGGCTTTTTTACCTTATTCAATGCATATGGCAGGGCCAAGAGAAGCTCTTCAACATATGATAATCAGAAGAAATTATGGCTGCACCCACTTTATTATTGGTAGAGATATGGCTGGTTGCAAGTCTTCATCAACTGGTGAAGACTTTTATGGTCCATATGACGCCCAAAATTTTGCTAATAAGTGTGCGGATGAATTGATGATGCAAACTGTTCCTTCAAAAAATTTAGTTTATACGAAGGAAAAAGGATATATAACAGCAGAAGAAGCTAAAGAATTTAATTATGAAATTATGAAACTTAGTGGTACTGAATTTAGAAAGAAATTGAGGAATGGCGAACCAATTCCTGAATGGTTTGCATTCAAAAGTGTAGTAGATGTTCTAAGACGCTCTTAATATTGTTTTATTATTAGTATTATAGATTTATTAAAGATTTTTTATCGTGAACAAACGTTGGAGAAATGTTGGGCTTTATGTCCTAGCCGTTATTACTGTAATTTTTATAGGTACTTCAGTTTTTGATAAACCTAGTACTGAAAGTTCTACAAAGACCTTGAGATATAGTGATTTTATAGAGGCAGTACAAGATAAAGAAATCAGTAGAGTCCTAATATCTCCAGATAATGCCACAGCTCAAGTTGTTGAAAATGATGGGAGCAGGTCTGAGGTCAATTTAGCCCCTGACAAAGATTTATTAAAAATACTGACTGAAAATAATGTAGATATAGCTGTAACTCCTACAAAATTAGCCAATCCATGGCAACAGGCTGTAAGTAGCTTAATTTTCCCAGTACTTTTGATTGGAGGCCTCTTTTTTCTTTTCAGAAGATCCCAAAGTGGTAATGCTGGGGGGGGGCAACCCTGCCATGAGTTTTGGCAAAAGCAAAGCTAGATTGCAAATGGAACCATCTACACAAGTAACTTTTTCAGATGTTGCTGGTGTTGAAGGTGCAAAATTAGAACTCACAGAAGTCGTAGATTTCCTTAAAAGTCCAGATAGATTTACCGCAGTCGGAGCAAAAATTCCAAAAGGAGTTCTTCTTGTCGGTCCTCCTGGTACAGGAAAAACATTACTAGCAAAAGCAGTAGCTGGAGAAGCAGGTGTACCTTTTTTCTCAATATCTGGTTCAGAATTTGTAGAGATGTTTGTTGGGGTTGGTGCTAGTAGAGTTAGAGATCTTTTTGAACAAGCTAAAAAGAATGCTCCTTGTATTGTGTTTATTGACGAAATAGATGCAGTTGGAAGACAAAGAGGAGCTGGTATGGGCGGAGGAAATGATGAAAGAGAACAAACATTAAATCAACTTTTGACCGAAATGGATGGTTTTGAAGGTAATTCAGGAATAATAATAGTTGCTGCAACCAACAGACCAGATGTCTTAGATTCAGCTTTAATGCGTCCTGGAAGATTCGATAGACAGGTAACAGTAGATCGACCAGATTATGCTGGAAGATTGCAGATACTAAATGTTCATGCGAAAGATAAAACTCTTTCAAAAGACGTTGATTTAGATAAAGTTGCCAGAAGAACACCAGGATTTACTGGTGCAGATTTAGCTAATCTTTTAAATGAAGCAGCAATACTAGCAGCTAGAAAAGATTTAGATAAAGTAAGTAACGATGAAGTCGGTGATGCCATTGAAAGAGTTATGGCTGGCCCAGAAAAGAAAGATAGAGTTATCAGTGAAAAGAAAAAAGAATTAGTTGCTTATCACGAAGCTGGTCATGCACTCGTTGGAGCATTAATGCCTGACTATGATCCAGTAGCAAAAGTCTCAATCATTCCAAGAGGTCAAGCTGGGGGTCTAACCTTCTTTACTCCAAGTGAAGAAAGAATGGAATCTGGTCTTTACTCTCGTTCTTACCTTCAAAATCAAATGGCTGTAGCTCTTGGTGGAAGAGTTGCTGAAGAAATCGTCTATGGCGAAGAAGAGGTAACAACTGGAGCTTCAAATGATTTACAACAAGTTGCCAATGTAGCAAGACAAATGATCACTAAATTTGGTATGAGTGACAAAATAGGTCCGGTCGCTCTAGGTCAATCTCAAGGTGGAATGTTTCTCGGAAGAGATATGAGTTCTACAAGAGATTTCTCTGAAGACACTGCCGCAACAATTGATGTAGAAGTTTCAGAACTTGTTGATGTTGCCTATAAGAGAGCTACAAAAGTTTTAACAGACAATAGAACTGTTCTTGACGAAATGGCTCAAATGCTAATTGAAAGAGAAACTATAGATACTGAAGATATCCAAGACTTGCTCAACCGCTCAGAAGTAAAAGTCGCAAACTATATTTAACGTGGTATTTTAAATTTTCAATGAATAATAAAGAAGATTCTTTTTTGGGTACCTGAAAATTGAGTCTTTTTTTTCTTATAAAACCTGAAGATAATATTTACTCAAATACCTCTATAAGAAATTCATTTTTTGAAGAATTAGAAAACTTATTAAAATTAGGATTAAAGAATATTGAAATAAGTTGGTCTAACAAGGAAAATTGGTTCAATTTTGTATCCGATATCAAAATATCCAAGAATTAATTTAG
>QCMB01000030.1 GCA_003214085.1 Prochlorococcus sp. AG-418-J17 | reverse complement strand
ATTTTCATGTTTTGAACTACCCTTTGAAAAGGATCTAGAAGTAAGGGTCACTAAAGAAATTCAATATTTACTATAAATATTAAACTTAATTAAATACTTTTGCCTCATTTAGAAATGTAATGTCAGAAATGTATTCAACAAATCTTTCATTAAATTTAAAATTTACCAATAAATATCAATTGTTTTTTTATAAAATGCCTAGTTTATGTAGAGGTCCAGAGCCTGAAATAAGTTCAATAAAAAGCACAAGAAAAATAATCATAGCAACCCTACCGTTCCACACCTCTGAACTATTATTCCAGCCCCATTGCCACTTCTCTTGGGGATAAAGTTTAACTTTTTCAGGCAACTGAGAAGCTTCCTCTATATTAACTAAAGGCCCTTCCAAGCAGGAAATTACTAGATCGCTAAGACCTTCAATAAAAGTAGGATGAGTATTAAGAGCCTTAACTCTCCGAAAGTTTTTAATACCAGCCTTTTCAGCAATTTCTTTATATTCAATATCAATTTCTTGCAATGTTTCGATATGCTCTCCAACGAAACTTATAGGAACAACAATCAGATCATTAACATTTGTCCTTCCAAGATCAGCTAACACTTCTTCTGTATAAGGCTTCAACCATTCAACAGGGCCAACTCTACTTTGATAAGAAAGTGTATGAGGGTTACTATGCCCTAAACATTTTTCCAGCTCATTTATTATTAATAAAGAACAATCTTCAATTTGTTGTTTGTAAGGGTCTCCAGCTTCCTCTACGTAACTCTTAGGAACTCCATGAGCAGTGAAAAATATATGGGCTTTTGAGGGTGATTCACAAAGTGAAATTTGTTCAGAAATTAATTCAACCATAGACTTTAAATAACCTGATTGACTGAACCAACTTCTTACACATCTCATTGGAACCTTCTTAAATTCATCATCAGAATCCCGCAATTTTTTTAATTCCCTAAAGCTCGAACCACTAGTACTTATCGAAAAATGTGGGTACAAGGGTATTACAACTACTTGATCTATACCATCTGCCTTCATATCAGCAATAGCTGATTCCGTAAAAGGATGCCAATATCTCATAGCGATATAGGTAGTAGCATTAAACCCCTTGTCCCTTAATTTAGACTGTAATTCTCTTGCTTGTTGTTCAGTTATCCTTCTAATAGGTGACCCTCCACCTATAGAAAGGTAAGCCTGTTGTGAAGTAGTACTCCTAAGTGTACTAATTAACCATGCTAGAGGCTTTTGAAAAAAAGGGAAAGGTGTCCTAATTATTTCTGGATCAGAAAAAAGATTGTATAAGAAGGGGCCAACATCAGCAATGCGTTCAGGCCCTCCTAAATTCATTAGTAAGACGCCTATTTTACCCATTTAAAATTTATGGAGATTGAAAATCAACATTAAAAACGTCATTATATGGTCAATTATATAAGTAAATGAACGTAATTCAGGAAATTAATAATTTCAATGATAAATTTGCTACTCAAGGCAGCAAGCTCAAAATTGAGAAAAGAGGAGAGAAATTAAATATTCGGGGTTCACTACCCTCCAAAGAAGATAAAAATAACTTTAAAATTCAACGAATATCTCTTGGGTTAAAAGCTGATATTTCTGGATTAGAGGAGGCCAAAAAAAAATTACAGTTAATCAATTTGCAATTGGAATTGAATCAATTTGATTGGATTAATTGGATAGGCAACCCTTATAAAAAGCAAATAAAAGATGGTTTTGAATTCCCAAATAGAGTAAATCAATTTGAGGAATTTTTTTTTAAAGAAAGCAAAAATGATTTTCGAGCCAGCACTAGAAGAACTACTTGGAGAAGTTCTTACAAACCATATATAAAAAGAATCCTAAATATTTATAATGATAATGAGAATAAAGCTTTAGAAAGAATATTTCAAAAAACACTTGAAAGTTATAAGGAAGGTAGCAGAAGTAGGAAACAATGCGCTACTTCTCTAAGTGTTTTGGCTAAGTTTTTGGACATTAAACTACCAGAAGATTGGAAATTAAATTCTAGAGGATATGGTCTGAGCAAAGCAGGATTTAGGGATCTCCCTAAAGACGAGTTAATAGAGAAACTTTGGGAGACGATACCAAACAAATCTTGGAAATTTGTTTTTGGCTTGATGGCTACATATGGTCTAAGAAATCATGAAGTATTTTTTTGCGATTTAAGTTCTCTAACTAGTTTTGGGGACAAAATTATTAGAGTTTTACCTACGACTAAAACTGGGGAACATCAAGTTTGGCCATTTCATCCTGAATGGGTAGAAAAGTTCGAATTATCAAAACTTGGTGATAATCCAGAACTGCTACCAAACATTAATAGAGACCTTAAAATTACAACTTTACAGAATATTGGTAAAAAAATTACAGATCAGTTTAAGCGTTACTCTCTACAAATAAAACCTTATGATCTAAGACATGCTTGGGCAGTAAGAACAATTTTTTATGATTTACCTGATACTGTGGCTGCCAGAATGATGGGACACTCGGTTAGTTTACATACCCAAACTTATCACCACTGGATTACTAAAAGAGATCAACAACAGGCAGTAAATAATGCACTTTTAAAAGTTAAAAGAGCTAAAAATATTTAAAGATTTATAATCATTAAATAAAAATTAAGGTCATATGCAAGAAAAACCCTCATCTTCCGAGAAAATAGTTAACCTTGATAATCAAGCAAATAAACTTGGAATGGGAGGAAAATTATCTCCCGATAGCGATGAGAGCTCATATAAAAAAAGAATGCAACAAAGAAAAGATATTCAAGCTGAAAGACTACAAATTAGAAAAACAAAGAAAGGGTTATTGATTGTTTTTACAGGTAATGGTAAAGGCAAGACCACTGCATCTTTAGGGATGGCTTTAAGGACGATAGGACATGGTTATAAAGTGGCGATAATTCAATTTATCAAAGGAGGCTGGACCACTGGAGAGGAAAAAGCTCTTAAAAATTTGTCTTCGAGCATATCTTGGCATGCATTAGGAGAAGGATTTACTTGGGAAACACAAGACAGAATAAGAGATGAAAAATTAGTTCAAGAAGCATGGCAACTAGCCAAAAATTACATAAAGAACGAATCTTATAAACTTATCATTCTTGATGAAATTAATATTGCGACAAAACTTGGTTATCTTGCTTCAGAAGAAATAATCACTTTTTTAAAAGGCATAAAAAATAGAAAAAATCATATTGTTTTAACAGGAAGGGGGGGCATCTGAATCAATTATCAATTACGCTGATCTAGTTACAGAAATGAAACTAATAAGACATCCTTTTAAAGAGCAAGGAATAAAAGCACAAAAGTGCGTTGAGTACTAATTAAACAAATGTTTATTTGATTTCTTCAGGCAGTTTTAGAAATGTTTAAAGACGCAAGCAATATCTGAACAAAAAATAAATTTGGTACGTTTACTTGCTAAGGTCTTAAAAGTACGATTATTGAATGACTTACAAAAGAGTTCTATTAAAACTAAGTGGTGAAGCACTCATGGGTGAAAAACCTTATGGTATTGATCCTGCCATAGTTCAGTCAATTGCAGAAGACGTTTCAAAAGTAGTCGAAAATAATGTACAACTTGCAATAGTTGTTGGTGGTGGAAATATTTTTAGGGGGCTTAAAGGGTCTGCAGATGGCATGGATAGAGCGACCGCTGATTATGTTGGGATGCTCGCAACAGTTATGAACGCTATTTCACTTCAAGATGGTTTAGAAAGAGTAGGAGTTGCAACCAGAGTTCAAACTGCAATAGAAATGCAGGAAATTGCAGAACCTTATATCAGAAGAAGAGCTATGAGGCACCTAGAAAAAGGTAGAGTTGTAGTTTTCGGAGGTGGATGCGGAAATCCATTTTTTACAACTGACACTACAGCAGCTTTGAGGGCAGCGGAGATCAATGCTGAAGTTGTCATGAAGGCTACTAAAGTTGATGGAGTATACGATCGTGATCCTAATCAATTTAAAGATGCAAAAAAATATTCATCTCTCAGTTATCAACAAGTTCTTAGTGATGAAATTGCAGTAATGGACAGTACTGCAATTGCACTTTGCAAAGATAATAATATCCCAATTATGGTTTTTGATATATTCAAAAAAGGAAACATTTCTAAAGCAGTTGCTGGTGAGCCAATAGGCTCTTTAATTAGTTAAAGATCATTTAATTTTTTTAATTATGAAAGAAAAAGAAATTCAAGAAAATATGAATAAAAGTATTGAAGCCACACAAAGAAACTTTAATACAATTAGGACAGGCAGAGCTAATGCTTCCTTGTTAGACAGAGTAAGTGTTGAGTACTACGGAGCAGAAACACCAATCAAATCACTTGCCACTGTAAGCACTGTTGATTCGCAAACAATTTCAATACAACCTTTTGATATTTCATGTTTACAAGCGATAGAGAAATCTATCTCTATGAGTGATTTAGGCATTACTCCAAATAATGATGGTAAAGTAATAAGAATAAATGTTCCTCCTTTAACAGAAGAAAGAAGAAAAGAATTTTGTAAATTAGCCTCTAAATATGCAGAGGAAGGGAAAGTAGCTTTGAGAAATATCAGAAGAGATGCTGTTGATAAAGAAAAAAAAGACGAAAAAGATGGTCTTATTTCTATTGACGAATCGAGAGATAATCAATCTGAAATTCAGAAAATTACTGACAAATATATTGCTTTAATAGAAACTAAATTGTCTGAAAAAGAAAAGGAAATTCTAAAAGTTTGATAGGATTTGACGTTATAATAATTGGTGGAGGTTTATCAGGTTCTTCCACCGCTCTTAACCTATCAAAGAAAGGATATTCTGTTTTAATTATCGAAAAAGAAAACTTCCAAGATTACAA
The DNA here is from genome assembly GCA_003214085.1 of Prochlorococcus sp. AG-418-J17. Taxonomy (GTDB): domain Bacteria; phylum Cyanobacteriota; class Cyanobacteriia; order PCC-6307; family Cyanobiaceae; genus Prochlorococcus_A. Next base: position 3,972 of record QCMB01000030.1, on the reverse strand, counting down.
ACCATGTGCAGGCGGGATGGCATCTTCAATGCAAAGATTCCTTCCTTTAGATATAAAAGATTCCATAGCTTCAAAAATTAAGAATGTTGAATTCAGATGGAAGGCTTCAGATAATGTGACTGCTGATCTGACCGGTGAATCCCCATTTTGGATTATTAAAAGAGAGAAACTTGATCAATTATTACTAGATGAGTCCTTGGGCAATGGAGCCCAGATAATTAGACCATTATTGATAGAAAAAATCACAAAAAAAAATGATAAGTGGGAAATTACATGCAATAACAAAATAAAATATACTTCAGAATTTCTTGTTATTGCAGATGGGTCCCAATCGAAATGGGCAGGATATTTTAATTTAGGGCCAAAAAAACCAAAATTTGCGAACACAATCTCATTAAGATTGAAAGGGTTAGGTGAAATACCTAGAGATGCAGTTAGATTTGAGTTTGGATTTATAAAATACGGTTTTGCATGGGCATTCCCACTAAGAGAAAGCCTAAATATTGGTTTAGGTACTTTTATAAATAATGGTCTTCTAGAAAATCAGGATATAAATAAAAAAGTAATCAGAAGCTTCGGTTATGATAATTTTCCTAATAAAACGATTAGTAAGAAACTGAGAATATGGAATGGCTTCCACTCAATTAATGGTGACAAAATTTTAGCGGTTGGAGATGCAGCATCTCTTTGTGATCCATTTTTAGCTGAAGGAATTAGACCATCTTTAATTAGCAGTTTTTATGCTGCAGAATACATAGATCAGTATCTTTCAGGAAAAATAGATAATTTAAATCTTTATACGAAACAAATTAACAACATTTGGGGGAAATCAATGGCTTGGGGGAGGAGAATAGCCCAGGTATTTTATAGATTTCCAAGAACTGGATACCAATTAGGTGTCAAAAGAAAAACAGCACCCAAACGTATTGCTCAAATATTATCAGGAGAAATGAGTTATGAAGATATTGCAAAAAGAGTTATCAGAAGACTTTTAACAAAAAGTGAAACTTGATTCTTTCTATATTCAAACTTAAATTTAGTTAGCAGAAATCAATTTATGATTTTTAATCTCTGAATATCTATTAAGTAGCAGATCTTCCAATTCTTCTATAGCCTTACTGAATCCAGTAATACCTTCACTAAGCTTTTCACTTGCCATCTGATCTTCTAACATACTTAATCTGAAATCTTTTTCTTCAAATTCGTAGTCAATAGAATTATTTATTTTGGTACTTTCATCTAATTTTCTAATTAACTCTCCTTTTTCTTTTTTCAGTTCCTCAAGAAATTTTGGTGCGATAGTTAAAAGATCGCAACCTGCTAATTCTTTTATTTCATCAAGATTTCTAAAACTCGCTCCCATTACTTCTGTCTTGAATCCCCTTTCTTTAAAGTACTTATAAATTTGTGTAACCGAAATAACACCAGGGTCTTCAGCTCCAACAAAACTAGTTTTACCAGTTTTTGCTTTATGCCAATCCAATATACGGCCAACGAACGGAGAAATTAGAGTTATCTTTGCATTGGCACAAGTTACCGCTTGGCAGAAGTTAAAAAGTAAAGTCAAGTTACACTTAATACCCTCTTTTTCCAAAATTTCAGCTGCCTTAATTCCCTCCCAAGTTGCAGCAATCTTAATCAAAATTCTTTCCTTTTCAATTCCAAAATTTTTATAAAGTTTGATCAATTTTCTCGCTTTTTCTACCGTAGCTTCGGTATCAAAGCTCAGTCTTGCATCAACTTCTGTAGATACGCGTCCTGAAATAATTTTCAATATTTCTTTTCCAAAAAATACTGAAACTTGGTCAACAGTTTCTTTGATTAATTCAATTTCGGAGAATCCTTGGGGCAATGCACTTTCTGAACTTTCTAAAGCTCTATCAATTAATTTCACATAATCAGGGTTCTTAGCAGCAGCAAGTATTAGTGATGGATTGGTGGTGGCGTCCCTTGGTTGAAATTTTTTTATCGAATCTAAATCTCCAGTATCAGCAACAACAACGGTCATTGAGGACAATTGTTCTAAAATTGATTTCATATCTAGATAATCATGTATATACATAAAATAGCTTTTATTCCTGATGAAATCATCAAATATTGAACTAAATATTTATAAAATTGGAAAATTTCAGGGTTTTTTAACAATCATTCCATGATCTTCAATCTTAGGAGGTATTTTTTCAATTACTATCAAACTCTCGATAATTTCTTTAGCAACTGGTACAGCAACAGTTGAACCATATGCATAAGATTTAGATGGCTCATCAACTACTACTAAAACAGCATATTTTGGATCATTAACTGGTAAGGTCGCCACAAAACTGCAAACTTTTTTACTTGTATAGGAACCATTTAAGGCTTTTTGGGAAGTGCCCGTTTTCCCCGCTATCCTATAACCCTTTATTTTCACTCCCGATCCACTACCTTTTTCAACTACACTCTCCATCCATTCAAGAACAGTTTTAGAGACCTCTTGTGAAAAAAATTGTTTATTGGGATTTTTATTAACTCTTTCTTTGAAAGTTGATGTTACATGGGGAGTCACTTCAAAACCACCATTTGCTAGAGCCGCGTGCAGTTGAACCAATTTAAGTGGCGAGATTGAGAACCCTTTACCAAAAGAAGTTACTGCAGGCTCAATTGATTGATTTATAAATAAATCTTTTCTCTTTAGTTGACCAGCAGTTGATTCAAATAAGTCAGTCTCTAAATTTTTGTTTATGCCTAAATTTTTAAGCCAATTCCAATAAATTGTAGGGTCTAAATTTTGCATTATTTTTACCATCCCAACATTACTTGAAACCTGCAAAACTTTTGGATAGTCTATGTATCCATTACCTTTTTTATCCCAATTAGAAAGTGTCCATCCACCAACATTAATTTTTCCAATATCTTCAACTACTCCATCTTTCTGGATTACTTTTTCTTCTAAAGCTAAGGCAAGATTAATAGGTTTAAAAGTTGAACCAGGCTCAAATAAATCTTGAGAATACCAACCCCTAAAAAGTTCAGAATCATACTGCCAAAATTTATTTGGATCGTACGAAGGCACTGTAACCAAGGAGAGAATCCGACCATTATTAACGTCCATAACTATGGCAAATCCTTTCTTTGCTTTCCATTTGCTTACTTGCTTTAATAATGCATTGAATGACGCTTTCTGTAATTTTGAATCTATAGTTAGGCTTAATTTTTTGTAATCAGAAATAAAATCACCTGGGGCCGAATTATCCGGTAAAGGTGTTCCATCTCCTCCTATTTTTATAAAATTACTTTTATTAAAAACTTTAATTTGATTATCTAAATGAAGCTCTAAACCTGCTGAAGCTATATTCTCATCATTAACAAAACCGATCAGATTAGAGTAAATCTCCCCTTGTGGATAATATCTCTGCGAATATTTAAACAAATCAAGTCCGCTTATCTGAAGGTTTTTAATCTTTTCTGCCTTTTCTTCGGAAATTTTATCCAAAAGCTTGATACCATTCATTTTATTATTAAATTTACTCAAGAGTATTCCACCATTTATATCCAAGATAGGTGACAATTTTTCTGTAACTTCTTCAATACTGCGAACTCTGTTTATTGAATCGCCAGGAAAATTAAAATATTTTGGATGGGCCCATAATTTATAAAGCGGTTTATCGTAAGCAATTAGTCTATTATTTCTATCAACAATCGCTCTTCTTTTTTTTAAGGCGTTAGTTTTAGAAGACTGTATTAATCTAGCTTTCCTTTGCAAATCAGAGGCGTTAAAGACTTGCAATTTAACTAACCTACCAAACAAACAAAATATTAATAGTAAGCTAAAAATATAGATAAATTTAAATCTTCTTTGATCAAGGGGTACTAAACGAACAATTTTTTTGTATTTTTTCATCAATATCCCCTTTGATATTTGCTATGACTAAGACCTTCAATGAAACTACTTAAATTCTTTTTAAATAAACTTTCTTTTTTTTCTGGAAGTTT
>QCMB01000029.1 GCA_003214085.1 Prochlorococcus sp. AG-418-J17 | reverse complement strand
TGGCCAGAATTCAATGAGCATGAATTTCTTAAAGCAATAATTGATTACCAATCAAGAAATAGACGTTTTGGCGGTATAGAATCATTACCAAATGAATCTTTTGAAGATTCTCAATATATTTCCTAATAAAAATGGCTAATTCGAATGATCATTTATTAAAAGAAATTAGGTTTGATTGGAATAAAGCGGAGATTTTGAAAATACTTAATATGCCTCTTATTGATTTAATGTGGGAATCACAAACCGTTCACAGGAAATTCAACAAATACGATATTCAATTAGCATCCTTGTTCAGTGTAAAAACTGGTGGATGCGAGGAAAATTGTTCTTACTGCAGCCAATCAATTTATAGTGCTAGCGAAATTAAAAGTCATCCACAGTTTCAAGTTGAAGAGGTTTTAGCAAGGGCTCAAGTAGCAAAAAATGAGGGTGCAGATAGGTTTTGTATGGGTTGGGCGTGGAGAGAAATTAGAGATGGGAAATCTTTTAATGCAATGTTGGAGATGGTTAGCGGTGTAAGAGATTTAGGGATGGAAGCATGCGTTACTGCTGGGATGCTTACAGAAGAACAAGCTTCCAGACTTGCTGATGCAGGCTTGACCGCATATAACCACAATCTTGATACTAGTCCTGAGCATTACAAAAATATTATTACGACTAGAACTTATCAAGACAGACTAGACACTATCAAAAGAGTAAGAAATGCAGGAATAAATGTTTGTTGTGGAGGAATAATAGGCTTGGGTGAAACTAATGGCGATAGAGCATCTCTTTTAGAAGTGCTTTCAAACATGAATCCACACCCTGAAAGTGTTCCTATAAATTCATTAGTAGCTATTGAAGGCACTGGTTTAGAAGATAATGAAGATATTGATTCTATTGAAATGATAAGGATGATTGCTACAGCAAGAATTCTTATGCCTAAAAGTAAAATAAGACTAAGTGCAGGGAGAGAAAAGCTTTCAAAAGAAGCCCAAATATTATGTTTTCAATGTGGGGCAAATTCAATTTTTTATGGAGATGAGTTACTCACAACTTCAAATCCATCTTTCCAATCAGACAGAAAACTTCTTAAAGAGGTTGGAGTATCATTTAATAAAGATTTTAAAACTTGTGAAAAAACATTATCTTCTTTATGAAAGGCAAAAATTATAAAATAGTTTCTCTTTACTCTTTCTTCCCATTTCAAGAAAACTTAATTCTTGATCTAAAAAATAAATTATTAGAAATCGAAAATGAAAACGATCTTTCAGGTTTATTTATTTTTGCTAGTGAGGGCATTAATGGAACTATTTGTGCTGAGAAAAATGTAATTGATATTGTTATCAATTTACTTAATAAATATGCAGAAAATAGAAATTTGAATATTAAAGTAAATTTTTCAAAAAACAAAGTCTTCAAAAAATTAAAAATAAAAATCAAGAAAGAAATAGTTACAATGGGTGTCCCTAAAATAAACCCTTCAGAAGGTAATGGAACCTATATTAATTCAGCTGATTGGAATAAGTTAATTAAAAATCAAAATACAATAGTCATTGATACTAGAAATCATTATGAGGTGTCTATAGGTACATTTCAGAACTCTTTAAACCCAAATACAAAAAATTTTAGCGAATTCCCCAAGTGGGTAGATGATCATTTAGATACCCATTTAGCAAATAAAGAGTCTACAAATATAGCAATGTTTTGTACCGGAGGAATAAGATGTGAAAAAGCTACTACTTTACTGAAAAAGAAAGGTTATAAAAATATATATCACCTACAAGGGGGTATCCTTCAATACCTTGACGATATACCAAAAGAAAAAAATTTATTTGAAGGTGAATGTTATGTTTTTGATAAAAGAGTTGCGTTAGATCAAGAATTAGAGAAAGGCTCCTACTCGATTTGTCATGCATGTGGAATGCCAGTTTCAATTCAAGATCAAGAAAGAAAAGAATATAGAAAGGGTATACAATGTCATTTCTGCATAGATCAATTCAGTGATGATGATAGGAAAAGGTTTGAAGAAAGACAAAAACAGATCGACAGATTAAAAGTGGCAAATCATAAAATCCATAAGGACTAATTTTCAAAATTATGAAGGTTGAAGAATTAGAAAACTTAGCAAGTAAAATTGGATTATTAATTAAAATTCAAGTTAGAGAAACTCTCGGATTATGTTTCTTTAGAATCGTTATAGCAGAACAGAAAGATAACATCATCAAGATTTGGGCCGAAATGAAAGGTTGGACTTATTTGAATAAACAAGGTATTCAGCTTGATACATTAAGAATCCTTAGTAATGCTCCTACTTTTGTTTCGGAATTAATATGGGCAACAACTATGGCTTGGGCAATTGAAAAGAAATCAAGCAACAAAACAAGACTTTTAGCTATTTTTGATAGCGAAGGATACAGTAAAAAACTTGTAAGATATTTCAAGTTAATAGGATTCAAAATTGTAAAAGAAGTTGGCTCTAGCCCAGTGGATCTTTTATTAAGATTGGTTTGGGGAGGTGCAGGTACACTTATGAACGGAGAATGTATTTCCATATTGAAAAAACTTGAAAAGAAACTCTCTTTAATTGAAGAAAGTTAACCGGCATGATAACTACTTCTAACTAATGGACCAGAGGATACTTTTTTGAATCCTAATTCCTTAGAGAAGCGATATAAATATTCAAACTCTGATGGATCCCAATATTTCTTAACTGCCAAATGATTGAATGAGGGCCTTAAATATTGGCCAATTGTAATTTGATCACAATCTATTTTTTTAAGATCGTAAATTGTATTTTTTATTTCATCCAATGTTTCCCCAAGACCTAACATAATGCCTGATTTAGTTTGAATATGAGGAGCAATATCTTTCGACTTTTCTAGTAAACTTAGGGACTTTTTGTAATTTGCACCCCTCCTAACTTCTTTTTGCAGTCTTTCAACAGTTTCAAGATTATGATTAAAGCATATTGGCTCTTTTTCTAAAATCATCTTCAATCTCTCAGTCTGAAGGTTATTAGTTTCATTAAAATTATTGCCCCCACCCCATAAATCGGGAGTTAAAACCTCTATTTTAATTGTTGAATCAATTTTTCTAATCTCATCAATTGTAGTTATAAATAAATTTGCTCCATGATCGGGGAGATCGTCTCTAGCTACAGATGTCAAAACAACATATTTCAAATTTAGTACTTTCACTGCTTCAGCGACTTGATTACATTCATCAATATTGATAGAACTTGGTCTACCTTTATTTACCTGACAAAAAGCACATGAACGAGAACATATTGATCCACCAAGTAAGAAAGTGGCTGTTCCTGAGGCATAACATTCTGCTCTATTTGGACATCTTGCTTCTTCACAAATAGTATGAATATTTGATTTTTTGATGAGAGTTTGTATTTTTTCGAACTCTGAAGCTTTACTAATAGGAAATTTAATCCAAGAGGGAAGTCTTAAGATTTTTTCTTTCTTGATTAGATTATTATCTCTCATTGTCTAGTTTAGTTTTGTTCTTCCTTCTAACGCCCTTGCAAGTGTAACTTCATCCACATATTCAAGTTCACTGCCCATTGGGAGGCCATATGCAATTCTCGTAACTTTAGTAAAAGGGGCTAACAATTTCCCAATATAAAGACTTGTTGTATCTCCCTCAACACTGGGGGTCAATGCCAATATAATCTCATCTATTTCAGAATTACTAACTCTTTCTACCAAGCTTCTTATTTCTAAGAGTTCAGGGCCAACAGAATCCATTGGAGATATTAAACCACCAATAACATGGTAAAGACCTTTAAATTCTCTAGCGCGCTCCAAAGCAAGCAAATCCTTAGTTTCTGCTACTACACAGATTAGTTTTTGATTTCTTTCAGTATTTTTACATATTTCACATTCGTCTTCTGAAGTCAAATTAAAACATTTTTTGCAACGACCAACATTACTATGTGCTTCTAACAGAGCCTTTGAAAAATCTCTTATTGTACTTTCAGGTTGTTTTAAAATAAACAGAGCTAGTCGTTGCGCTGTTCTTGGACCAATCCCTGGGAATTTCTCAAAATGACCGATTAATTTTGAAAGCGGTTTGGTATAAGTAATCAAAATTCAACTATTTCTAGGAATAATTTAGACGCAAAATTCTGAATTGCCATAATTGTTTGCTTTTAATGTCTTATTATGTTTTTAGTTAGTAATTTCAAACAAAATGAAAAATATTAAATTTAAACCTTTCAAATATTTATTTCTGATTTTTTTGTGTTTAACACTGAGTGCTTGTAGCGGCGGACTCAATGCGGGATTAGAAGCTTATCAAAGTCCAGATGGAAGATATGCCTTTTTGTATCCAACAGGATGGACTAGAGTAAAAGTAGATGGAGGACCTGAAATTATTTATCATGATTTAATAAATAGTAATGAGACTTTAAGTTTAGTTATTTCTGATGTAAATAAAGAGGTTCAATTAGAACAATTAGGAAGCCCAAGTGAAGTAGGTCAAACATTAATTGATAAAGTCATTGCTCCGGAAGGTTCGGGTAGAGAGGTAAAACTTATAAATGCCAATCAGAGGGAGGCATCTAATCATATTTTTTATGATTTAGAGTATGAATTAAATTTAAATGAACAGGCCAGACACGAATTAGCTACTGTCGTAATTGATAGAGGAACACTTTACACTTTCGCTGTGGGTACAAATGAAGAGAGATGGAATAAAGTTGACGGTATGTTTAGTAATGTAATTGAATCATTTAACTTTTTAATATAGTTTATGAATTCTATACTAGATTCCTACTTGAACATTCCACAAATCAGCATATATTTTGTCCTGATTTAATAGTTCTTCATGTTTTCCGCTTTCAACTATTTTACCTTTATCAATAACAAGAATATTATCCGCATTTTTTATAGTGCTTAATCTATGTGCAATTACTATAGTTGTTCTTTCTTTTGTAATTTTAGATAAAGATTTTTGAATTAAAGCCTCTGTTTCATTATCAACTGAGGCTGTAGCTTCATCTAATATTAATATTGGAGCATCCTTTAAAACAGCTCTCGCTAAGGCAATTCTTTGACGTTGTCCGCCTGAGAGCCTTTGACCTCTTTCCCCGACTATAGTTTTATAACCATCTGGTAATTGTTCAATAAATTTATGAGCTTCAGCAATCTTTGAAGATTTAATAATATCTTTAAGACTTGGGTTAATTGATCCATAAGCAATATTTTCTTGTACACTGCCATGAAATAAATAAGTTTCTTGACTTACTAAAGAAATACACTTTCTTAAATCCCTCAAATTTATTTCTTTGATAGAAATGCCATCCAAGGTTATTGAGCCATTATTACTATCATAAATCCTAAGTAGAAGTTTTATTATTGTACTTTTTCCAGAACCTGTTAGACCAACAATTCCTAATGTTGAGTTATTTTCAATTTTGAAATTTATGTTTTTTAAAGTTAAATCTCGTCCAGGATAATTAAAATTTATATTGCTAAAAATAATTTCTCCTTTGATATCTTTAGGTTCAATTTTTATTTTTCCATCTTTTATTTTTATAGGCGTATCGATGAGATCAATTACTCTATCTATTGAAGCCATAGATCTCTGAAAATCATCTAAAACATGCCCCAAAGTAGTTAAAGGCCATAATAGTCTTTGTGTTATAAAAACTAAAAAACTATAAGTACCCACATCAAGTGTCTTATTCCAAGTTTGGAAACCTCCCATTAATAGAATCGCTATAAAAGCAAATAAAATTGCAAATCTTATAAGAGGGATAAAAGCAGACGATAATTTTATTGCAGCCTTATTACTTCTTTGATAATCGAGACTTTCTTTATTTAATCTATTTAGTTCCCATTTTTCTTTAGTAAAACTTTTTATGGTTAGAATTCCACTTAAATTATTATTAAGTCTTGATGCCAACAGTCCAGCTTTATTTCTAACATCTCTGTATTTTGGAGCAAGCTTCCTTTGAAATTTAATTGATCCTAAAAGTATAATTGGAATAGGAAAGAAAGCAAATAAAGCAATTTTTGGAGCGACGAAAATCATAGTGCCCCCAATTATTAAGACAGTTATAAATAACTGAATAATCTGATTGGCCCCTTGGTCTAGAAATCTCTCAAGTTGATTTATATCATCATTCAAAATTGATAATAGCCTTCCAGTATTATCATTTTCAAAAAAATCCATATCTAATTCCTGGATATGCTCATAAGCTTTTATTCTTAATTTATGTTGCGATAGCTGAGCCAAATTTCTCCATAAAATCGAATATAAATATTCAAAGGAGGATTCACCAGACCAAACAATTCCTGAAGCAAATGCAAGAAAAATCAATTGTGCTGGAACTTCTTTTATCCCAAAACCAGCAATCCATGAATTCTGTTCCTGTACGACGATATCAACTGCAAGGCCAATTATTACAGGGGGAGCTAAATCTAATATTTTATTAATTATGGAACTAAGAAAAGCAAAAAATAGTAACCTTCTTTCTTCAATCAGATTTAAATAAAGTCTTATTATTGGATTTTGGTTGTTCTTAGACCTCATAAAATAACAATTAAATTTTTCTATTATGATTTAAATTTTTTTTAGTTTCTAATTTACATTTTGTTTTTGCATCTTGATGACTTGCAGTTTGTGTAAATTCTTCGTAGTAACAATCACAAGTTTCATTCGCAATTTTCTCACTATATACTATTTCTGATTTCAACATCTCCTCTTTGACACTCTGAAGACAAAATAATTTTATGATTGAATTTTGTTTAGTTTGAGCTAAATAAAAACTATTAAAAGAGTTAAATAGGATTATCAGATTCACAAAAATAAAGAATTTATATTTGCTAGCTTTCATTCTCTATACCTAGTTTCTGACTTTAATTTTTTTTAATTTATTTTTAGTTTCTCTTTGCAGATCTCTGGGTAAATCTACCAAACTGTAATCATTAAAAATCTGTATCTTACCTATGGATCTACCATTTATATTTGTTGAGTTACAGATGGAGGATATAATATTTGCAATTCTAACCCCATCAAATTTACCAAAGTTAAATTTGTAGGTTTCAAAAGAATCATTTTGATAATTATTTCTTCTATTTGAATTTCTCATACGATTATTATTATTTCTATTTGATCTATTTCGATCAGTATTATTTTGTTTATGAATCCAAGAATCATCGTCATTAACAAAAAATGATTTATTACCTATTAATAAATTAATTGCCGCCATTGCAATATTTGAGTGATCCATAGAGTATTTTTCTTTTAAATTATCTAGTACATCAATAATCAAAGCTTTATTTTCTTCATTTTCATCTTTAGCTAAAGAACTCTCATTAACATTCTCTATAAGTTTCTCCATTCTTTTTTCATTTATTATTTTATTACTTGGTATATTAATTTCTTCAATCTTAGTTCTTGTTGAATTTTCTAAGTTTCTTAGAAAATGTTTTTCTCTTTGGTTAACAAATAAAATTGCTTCTCCTGATCTGCCTGCCCTTCCTGTTCTTCCAATTCTATGAGTGTATGTTTCCTTATCAAAAGGAAAATCGTAATTAACGACAAGTTTTATCCTCTCAACATCTAATCCTCTAGCTGCAACATCTGTAGCAACAAGTATATTAATAAATCCTTTTTTTAATCTTTCTACAGTATTTTCTCTTTGATTTTGAGGTATATCTCCATTAAGTACTGCCACAGTATGACCTGAATTTTCTAAAGCTTCAGCGATTGAGGTGGTAAGTAGTTTTGTCCTCACAAAAATTATTACTCCCTCGTTATTAAGTTCTAATATTCTTTTTAAGGCATCTAACTTATGGTGCCTTTGTACATATAGAAATTTTTGCGAAATTAATTGAGTTTCTTTTTTGACACTTTTGATTAATATTTCGGCTGGATCATTTAGATATTTTTTTGCTATATTTCTTATCTCACTAGGCATTGTTGCAGAAAACAATACCATCTGTTTATTTTCCGGAAGTTGATCTATTATCCACTCAATATCTTCAAGAAAACCCATATTTAACATTTCATCTGCCTCATCTAAAACAAGACAATTTATGTCTTTAATTTTAAAAGTTCCCTGCCTGATATGATCCATTATTCTGCCAGGGGTCCCAACTACTACGTCAACTTTTCTTTTTAATGCTGAAATTTGATTTCGATAGTCGGTACCTCCATATATTGCAACCGTCTTAAAATTACTAGATTCAGAACTATAACTTTTAAAAGATTCTGCCACTTGAGTTGCTAATTCTCTTGTAGGAGTCATAACTAAAACCTTGGCATTTAATTCTTTATTATCTGTAAGTTTTTCTATTAATGGTAATGCGAAAGCTGCAGTCTTTCCTGTTCCTGTTTGTGCTTGGCCTAGTAAATCCCTACCTAACATTAGTTCGGGAATTGCAGCTTTTTGGATGGGAGTTGGATTTTTATATCCTTTATTTTTTAAGGAATTTAAGATCGATTGATTAAACCCAAAATCGAGAAATCCATTCTCATTATCATCTCCTTTCGATACTTCCAATAGTTGAGATTCAATTTCTTTTTTGTTATCTAAGGTCTTGAACTCTAGTAGGGAAGAATCTATATTCTTAGACTTTTCCTGCTCACTACCAAGTGAATTACTATCTTTTTTTAAAGCCATTTTAAATGCCTAATAATCTTCTGATTAGGCATCCAACAAATATCTAAATTGACTTAAATTGTTGATTAGCCTTACAGAGCCGAATTATTAATCTAACATCTCGGGGTTAAGATATTACTAATTACTCAAAAATAAAATTTAATTTAAATAATATATATTTAAAGATTTTTTCGCTCTTGTAACAGCAGTATAAAATAATCTTCTTTCAAAATTATCTCTGCAAAAGATATTTTGTTTATCTTTTTTTTCTTTTACAGCATATTGATTTCTTCTATAATTTTGGGACCACAAAATGTTTACTTTTTCAGATTCACTTCCTTGAGATTTATGAATAGTAATGGCTATTGCTGGTACAACATTTTCTAAATTAGATGGATCAATTAATGCGACAATTTCTTCATTGTTATCATTAAATTTTCTAAAAAGATATTTTCTATTATTTTTTAAACCTATAAGTACTCCGATATCCCCATTTGACAATCCAAGTTCATTATTATTTTTTGTACACATGATCGGAACACCTTCATCAAGAGTTTTAAGGTCATAGGGTTTTTTTTGACCAAAAACAATATCATTCAAATATTCAACACTCCATATTCCCGAATTTTTTTCGCATAAAATCAAGTGACTTTGTAAATCCAGAAATATCTTATCTACTAAATCTTTTTCATTAAGCAATAAATTATCAATACTCTTATCAAATATATAATTTTTTTTACTTAAATTTGAAGTTGAAATATTTAACTGTTTTAGATAACTTGTAATCGAAAATAATAGATCTTTTGGAATATCTTTTTCTCTACTCTTCGAAATAGTAATTTCTTTTGAATTATTATCTTTTTCTAATTCTTTTATCTTTTGATTAATTAAAGAAAAATCATTATTAAATATTAAACTACTAATTATTGCTATATCTCCTATATTTCTATAAGTTTTTTTTAAATTTACTACACAAGATTTAATTGAATTATTATCGGAATATTCAAACAAATAATTCCATATAGAACAGTTATTTACAGGAGACAATTGATTTTTATCTCCAACTAAAATAATTTTACAGTCCTTTGCTAGCAAATTTAAAACTGATTCAATCAAGTCGATATTAACCATTGACATTTCATCAATTATGAAAATATCAAGCTCTTTTAGTTTAAATTTCAACTTAAGAGATTTATTTTGAGAATTTAAAATCCATCTATGTAAAGTTTGAAATTCTATTTGGTCTAAAAATTTGCTAAAGGAAATATTTTTTTTATCATTAAGAGCTTCTTTTAAACGAGCTGTAGCTTTACCAGTTGGAGCAGACAACCCAATATTTAAAAAGTTATCAATTTGAAGGAGTTCTAGTATTAACTTTATTATTAAAGTGGTTTTACCTGTACCTGGTCCTCCTTGAAGAAAAACTATGTTTGAATATTTAAAAATATTTTTAATTTGATAAATTTTATTATCGTCTTTATAAATTATTGAGTTCATTAAATTATCGGTATCTATTTTTTTTAGGAATGAATTAATAACTCTTTCTATCTTTTTTGACCATTTTGATAAGGATAATTTTCTATTTACTAATACGAATGGAGAATGAAGGGAACCAATCAAACCTATATTTTTTAGAACATCTATATGTTTATTGGGCCAGCCATCTTCTAATAATTCAAAGATTATTAAACTATTATCAACATCAATAATAGTTTCACCATTTTTTTCAAACTCTAATAAAATTCTTATTACATCTTTTATGAAATTTCCATATTTTTTTTCACTAAATTTGAAAATACCTAACATTAAATTAAATATATGATCGTATTGGAACTTTTCAATATCTGTTGAAGTTTTAGTCATTCTAAAAAAGGTTATCTAAATAATTAATTCTTTTTTAAAGGTGCTTTGCTAATAAAAACACCTGGAGATATATCTTCAGACTTAGATTTTTCAAATAATTCAAAATCTGGCAATCCCTTTAAAAACAAATAAATATATCCTCCTAGATTTTTATGTGGTTGATAATTTTTAAGTCGCCACTTTAATAATCTATGCAATGCTAATAAATAAAGATGAGATTGCAATGGATAATGATGTTTAATCATTTCATTTCTCATGTTTTCATAGTTATAGTTTCTTGGTAAACAATCACTATTATCACTACCAGAAATTAAATTGCTTTTCCAATCAATTACCCACCATTTACTATCTTCTAATTTATTTCCTACAGGGAAAACACAATCAATACATCCTGAATGAAAGCCTTTATTCATAATTTGAAGATCATCTATTTTATTTGCATATTCTTCACCAAATTCATATTCCTGATCTAAAAAAAAGCATTTTGATATATCATTAGAATTAATATTTCTCCCTTCATAAGATAGTGTTAAATCATATTTGAGTTCCTTAATTAAGTATTCATTTGGAATATCAACTAGTTTCTTATTTTGTAATTCTCTTCCTAAAGATGTATTTATGATTCTTAAAATCGCATCTTTTACTTTAAGAGCCAATGAGGTATCGATTTGATAAAAATTCAATTCCTCAATAATTAAATCAATTAATTCTTGATTATTATCGTTTCTAAATTCAAATCTTTCTATTATTTTGTGCAGGCAAGTCCCAGCAATAGTTCCTTTTGGAAATTCACTTAAGGGATTTGGATAAGAAAAATAATTAGGATAATTCTTTGAATTCTTAAAATTAGAATCTTTGATAATTGATATATTATCTTCATAATCCCTGTATTGATTAATGACTGCATCAATATTTTTATCTTTACGTATCCAAGAAGAATAACTTGAATAAGAAATAAATTGATCTGAATTAAATACATTAGATATTTTTTTATTAACGTTATCGATTTTCCAAAGATTATTATTCAATCGGTTTGTTTGGAACTTAGAAAAAATTTCTTTTATTTTCTCTTTTTTTATCCTGACTTCAAAAGTAGAGTTATAAATATTGATATTTTCCAAATTAATAAGTAAATCATTATTTAAAATATTATTTTTATCCTCTAAATCATTAAAAACAATAAGTTTATATTTGCTCCTTGTAAGTGCTACATAAATTAACCTCTCACTCTCTTTAAATAAATCTTCTTCTTCTATTAATTTAAATTTTTCAACCTTAGGGTAATTATTAGAAATATTAACGTATATATTTCTATCAATATTTGATTTCCACAGAGGTCCTTTAATTTTATTTGACTTATTTGAAATAATTGAGAGATATGGACATAGGACTATTTCAAATTCGAGGCCCTTACTACTATGAATGGTAGAAAGATTTATTCCATTTGGAAGATTATAATCTTTCGTCAAAAATTCTTCTCCAGTAGAAATTCTTAAAATATGATCTAATTGATTTTTATACCAGTTGAAGACTATATTGAGATCAAAATCACTATTTATTAATTCTATTTCAACAATTTCTGAGAGTTGAAATAAATTTGAATTTAAATCTGAATCTTGAATAATCGAGGAGGACTTGTAATTTATAAGTAATTCATTAACAATGTTTAAAAAGCCTTTTTCTCTTAGTTCTTGGGACCAAGTAATGCATTTTTTAATTAAAATTTCTAAATTATCACTAATTCCATTATCAATTAAATCTTCTAATTTTATTTCTATAAACTTTGAATTAGCAAGCAAAGTTATATTTTTCAAAGACCTCGGATTTAATAAACATTGAATGAATAGAAATAGTAGAGAACTTGCTTCTGTATCAAAAATATTTTGTTTATTTTGAATTTTGCATGGGAGGTTAAACTGATTTAATTTTTTTTTTAAATTTAAGCATTGCGAATTATTTAATGTAAGAATCGCAATTTTATTAATATCAATTTCTTTATTATTTAAAATAAAGTTAACTATGTAATGAGTTACAAGATCCTCTATATCAGTCTCTTTTTTTGAAAATTCTACAATTTCAAATACATCCTTAAATTTAAATTCAGGATTAATATTTTCATTAACTCTAGAAGTTAATTTACTATAGTTTAGTTTTGATTGTTTAAGTCCATTTTTATAAAGTTTATTAAGTACATCGATTAACTTTTTTGAGGATCTATAGTTATCTGTAAGACTAAAAACTTCGATTGCATTAGATCTTGCATCTAAGTAAGTTTCAATATCTCCACCTCTAAATTTGTAAATCGCTTGTTTTGGATCACCTACGCAAAGTAAAAAATGATTTTTTGTATTAAAAAATTTTTTTATTAAATTCCACTGAGTAATATCTGTATCTTGGAACTCATCAACTAAGACACATTTAAATCTTTTTTGAATTTTAGATAGAGTATTACTATTACTAATTTCCGAATCTAGAAATGTATTTTCTACAGTCTTTATAAGATCATTGAAGTTAAAAATAGAAAAACTTTCCTTTAATTCAATTAATTTTATATAAGATAATTGGGTAAATATTCTTACAAATTCAGTAAAGAAACCTTCTT
>QCMB01000028.1 GCA_003214085.1 Prochlorococcus sp. AG-418-J17 | reverse complement strand
TTTTTAGTTGACGCAAAAGATAAGACACTTGGGAGACTTGCTACAGAAATTGCAACTGTATTAAGAGGTAAAAATAAACCAACTTTTACACCTCATCTAGATACTGGAGATTTTGTCATTGTAGTAAATGCTGAAAAAGTTGAGGTAACAGGTAAAAAAGCATCACAAAAGTTGTATAGGAGACATTCTGGAAGACCAGGAGGAATGAAAATTGAAAAATTTGAGTCTCTACAAGAAAGAATTCCTGAAAGAATCATCGAGCAAGCTGTTAAGGGTATGCTGCCACATAACTCTTTAGGAAGACAGCAATTTAAAAAACTAAAAGTTTATAAAGGTGCTGATCATCCTCATGCTGCTCAGAATCCTGTATTATTAAATAGTTAATATATCAAAATGAATAGTCAAATAAAAAACAAAGCTGTGTACTGGGGAACTGGAAGAAGAAAAACTTCAGTAGCTAGAGTTCGTTTGATTCCAGGCAATGGACTTATAAAAATTAATGGTCGTTCTGGAGATGATTACTTAAACTTTAACCCTCTGCACTTAAATTCAATAAAAGCACCTTTGCAAACATTAGGCCTTGAAAATTCTTATGATATCCTTGTAAATGTTTTTGGTGGTGGATTGACAGGTCAAGCAGATGCTATTAAGCAAGGAGCCGCAAGAGCACTTTGCGAATTATCTCCTGACAATAGAAAACCGTTAAAAACTGAAGGTCATCTCAGTAGAGATCCTAGAGCTAAGGAAAGAAGAAAATATGGTCTTAAAAAAGCAAGAAAAGCACCTCAATTCTCCAAACGTTAAAGGAATTTAAATCATGCCAAAATCAGAAATACACCCAAAATGGTATCCAGATGCAAAAGTCATTTGTAATGGAGAAGTTGTAATGACAACTGGCTCAACGCAGCCTGAATTACATGTTGATGTATGGAGTGGTAATCATCCCTTTTTCACTGGAACTCAGAAGATTCTTGATACAGAAGGTAGGGTTGATAGGTTTATGAAAAAATATGGAATGGGTTCAGCTAATTCAGCTACATCAAAAGATCAAAAAGAAGAAAAAGATTCTAAAAAATAGAATTTTCAAAAATTAAGCACAATTTCAATTGGAATACTCAACATTAATTGCAAGGTTGAAAACTGCTTCAGAAAGTTTTGAAAATTTGGAAGTGCAGCTTGCAGATCCCGATATAGCAAATGATCCCAAAAAATTAGAATCAATAGCAAGAGAAAGGTCAAAATTGGAACCTTTGGTGATTGATTTTAATAAGTTACTTGATACTGCTAAAGAAATCGAAGATTCAAAAAATCTACTGAAAGAGAATAGAAATGATAAAGAAATGGAATCTTTGATAAATGAGGAGTTAATAACTCTAGAGGAATATAAGAATGAATTGATTCAAAAAACTACAATCGCTTTATTACCAAAAGATCCAAGAGATGAGAGAAGTGTAATGTTAGAAATCAGAGCAGGTGCTGGAGGAAACGAGGCTTGTATCTGGGCGGGTGATTTAGCAAGAATGTATGAAAGATATGGACAAAAAATTGGATGGTCTGTAAAACCTGTTAGCGCTTCCGAGTCAGACATGGGAGGATTTAAGGAGTTAGTTATCTCCGTTAAGGGAGAATCTGTATATAGTCAACTTAAATTTGAAGCTGGTGTACATAGAGTCCAAAGAGTTCCAGCTACTGAATCTCAAGGTAGAGTTCACACGTCTACTGCTACAGTAGCCGTCATGCCTGAGGCTGATCCTGTTGAGGTTAAGATTGATCCAACTGATTTAGAGGTTGGTACAGCAAGATCAGGAGGTGCAGGTGGACAAAATGTTAATAAGGTAGAGACAGCTATTGATCTTCTCCATAAGCCTACAGGAATCAGAGTTTTCTGTACTCAAGAGAGATCACAGTTGCAAAATCGCGAACGAGCGATGGAAATTTTAAGAGCTAAATTATATGAAATTCAATTAAAAGAAGCTAACGCAAAAGAGAGATCCCAAAGGCTTTCCCAGGTTGGAACAGGTGATAGGAGTGAAAAAATTAGAACTTATAATTTTAAAGATAATAGGACAACTGATCATAGACTAGGTTCAAATTTTTCACTTGAGCCAATTCTTGCTGGTCAATTGGATGAAGTAATTGATGCATGTATAGCTCAAGAACAAAAAAGAATGATGGAAGATTTTAATAACGAAGTAAATTAAGATTTTATTTTTATTAGATTGCAATTCCTATTACGTATTTACTCCATTCTTTATGTCTTCCAGAGTCAATTTGTCTTGTGGCCTCAAAATTAAGATTACTAAGTGGACGATAAGGCTTGCGTTTTAAAGGCATATTTGCCTCTTCTGGAGTTCGGTTACCTTTTTGTACATTACATCTGAGACATGCAGTAGTGACATTTTCCCAGTTATCTGTTCCACCCCTGCTTCTCGGTAAAACATGATCTATTGATAGGTCACTACCCCTATAGTTACAGTACTGGCAAGAATTATTATCTCTTAGAAGAATGTTTTTTCTTGTTAAAGAAACCTCTCTAAAAGGGACTTTAACGTAGTAACGAAGTCTTATAACTGTCGGCAATTTTCTACCACTATGTATTGAATATGATTTATCTTCCTCTAAGCTTTCTGCTTTACCTTTGATCATCAAAATGACAGCTCTTCGCCAAGAAGTGATGTTTAAAGGTTCATAAGATGCATTTAAAACTAGAGTCTGGCCCATGCCAAAATACAATTTACATGTCATGCTAACTGTATATTTCAATAAGCGCATATAATTGTGCAAAGTTAATGCAAATTCGGCAAACAAATCAGCGATTTAATTTTGATAGAGATATAGATCCGAAACAAAGAGCATGGATTGAAGTCAATGGTGAAGCAATAGAAAAAAATGTAAGGCAGTTAAGATCTAAATTAAGTAAAACTTGTCAATTTATGGCGGTTGTCAAAGCTGATGGATATGGACATGATGCAAAAGTAGTATCTGACTATGCTATTAAAGGGGGAGCTTCAGAATTAGGTGTGGCCACTTTAAAAGAAGGGATTAAGCTACGTTCTTCTGGAGTTAATAAACCAATTCTTGTTTTGGGAAATCTATATACGAAAAAGGATTTAATAATAGCCTTTAAAAATGATCTTATGCCAACTATCAGTAGTCTTAGAGAGTGTTTAATTTGCAACAATATTGGTAAGCAGTTAGGGTTGAAATTTTCTCTACATCTTAAGGTTGATACTGGAATGTCAAGATTAGGATTTGAATCTGATAAGTTTATTCAAGAATTTGACAAAATAAAATCTTTTGAAAATATTTCAATAGAAGGAATATATAGTCATTTATCATCTGCAGATGAAGATAACTCATTAGATCCTAAAAGCAATACTCAATTACAAAGACTGAAGTTTAATGAATTATTAAAGCAAATTAACATTGATAGTGATCACAATATCAAGATTCATTTGGCTAATTCTGCGGGAATGCTTCTTAACAAAGATTTTCATTTTCACATGGTGCGTGTTGGGCTTTCAATGTACGGATACAGCCCTCTTTCTAAAATAGATAAAAATTTATTACTTAAACCAGCTTTATTCTTGAAAGTTAAAGTAGCTTTTATTAGGATTATCGATCAAGGTGTAAGTGTAAGTTATGGCGGAAAGTTTGTAAGTAGAAGAAAAACTAAGTTAGCTGTATTAAGTATTGGATACGCAGATGGAGTTCCAAGAAATCTTTCAGGAAAGATAAACGTAATCCATAATAATAAATTTTATCCCCAAGTTGGATCAATAACTATGGATCAAATGATGATTGACATAACAGGTTCAGATGAAATTAAAGTTGGTAGTACTATGGTATTACTAGGATCTCAAGGCGATAAAACAATTTCTCCAATTGATTGGGCAAGGGAATGTAATACTATTCCTTGGGAAATTCTTTGTTCTTTTAAAAATAGATTGCCGAGAGTGCAAGTTGATTAGACATTTCGATAAGATAAATAATTTTGAATGTTTGCAAAAAAATTGATAATGTATAAGAACTGGAGAGGTGGCTGAGTGGTTGAAAGCGGCTCCCTGCTAAGGAGTTACAGGAGGTAACTTTTGTCGAGGGTTCGAATCCCTCCCTCTCCGTGATTATTTGGTTCGTGGAAGTTTATAAGTGTTCGCTGAGGTATCAGATCTACTGATACGACTACAGATACCAGAATATGAGGTGCTTACAGGTTTGCGCAGGTTCAATATTAAGTCAACAAACTGGTGGGTAAATTGGTGGGTAAAACGAATATCTGGAGTAAAAATGGTGGGTAGAGAGAACATAGTTAGAGATTACGTTCTAAGCGATTGTGGTGGATAAAAATAATCCCTGAAAAATTAATTTCTAAAAGATATAGATAATTACCAATATATAAGTATAGTAATCTAGTTAAAATATAAATTGTTAGTTAGTTTGCGACTTTTTTTATGGAAAGATATCAGGATTATGTAATTAAGGATGGCAAATTTGTTGGAAAGTTTGAGGAGATGTATCAGAAATTTGATGACCCTTGGCATCAAAGCAAAGATGGTTGCTTTGACGATTTATCAAGAAAGGTTGTTGCTCATTTTATTAGGCAATATCAAATAAAAAGTTCTGTAGAGTTTGGTTGTGGTCTTGGTAAGACTATGAATTTTATTCAAAAAGAGACAAATATAGACACTTTGGGTATTGATATTTCAGAAACTTCTATTAAAAAGGCAAAAGAAAAATATCCAGATATGTCATTTGAAGTTAATAATATTGAGAATATTCTTGATTATTCTGAATATCAGTCTTTTTTCTTTAGCGAAATAACATGGTATTTACTGGAAGATAAATTATTAGATAGGGTTTTTGAAAAAATGAAAAATAATTTGAGTGGTAAATTTTTTATACATAATCTTGTTTTTTACAAAGGACAACAAAGGTATGGAAATAATTACTTTACCAATCTCAAAGAGTTTTTAGAATTTTGTCCTTTTAAATTATTAACAAAAGTAGAAATCGACAATGTTGATAGCGAATCTTCAGCAACATCATCGATATTTATAATTTAAAAGATTATTTCTAGAATAAAAATTTTAAACTGAAGAGAAAAAATTTAATTTTTTTAGATTATTTATACTTTATGTTTAAATGAGTTGAGGTACAGGCATTTAAGAACACTTGGTTATTGCCCTTTATATTCTTTATACTTAATGTCAATATAATTGACCAATAAAAGATAATTAAGAATGTGAGTTTAAGCAAAAATTTTTTAAATGGTAGGTAAATTTGTGGGTAAATTACCTCCATCTGACGTTATGTTAGTTCGTATTAGTTCATCTAGGTTATCTAGAGTTCTCTTTCTAGTGACTCCCTCTCCGTTATAAATCGAAATTAGAGAAGTTCATATACCGTCCAAATAACATGCTGTATCTACCATGTGGTAGTTTTGGAGAGATCAAGATCATTCATAAGATACCACGAAGTTTAAGATAATTAGGGGACAATCTAAGGGACAATTATCTCGACTTCTCTCCATAAGTTAGTTCAAGAGAAGTCATATCCAGTCATTAGGATTCAGCTCCTTCGACTCCCTCTCCGGGATTTATTTAGAAAATTTTTAATTAATATTTGTTTTAAAACAAGTCAAGATTAATATCTTTGAGGTCATAAATAGAATTTAAAATCAAGTCAGCTCCTGCATTTCTAAGATTTTTTTCGTAAGTATCACGTTCTTTTAATCGAGAATTGAAATGTAAATGAGGGGGAGCTATTCCGATACTTATGAATTTCTGAGATGGTATTTTCTTTCTAGCATTTATAACTGTATTTATATCTGCAATAGTATCTCCTACATATGCTATGGGAATATTTGATTCGCCAAGTTTATCTCCAATAAGTTTTTTTGATAAGTTAATAAAACCTTTAGGGTCAGGCTTGTCAGGGGCATCTCCCATAGATATTAATGGGGGTGATTTTAGTCCAAGTCTTTTTTCTAAAACAAATTTTGCTGAAGCAGACTCTGCACCACTAACAAAACCCCAGATTATTCCATTGCTTTGAATTAAATCAAAAAACTTTTTATCAACTAATAACTCCTCATTTGTTATGTATCCAGACCAATATTTACTATCTTTATTTGGATCACCACCAAAGTAAAACTCTTCAAAACATTTTACTATTTCTTTCCTTGGAGGAATTTTAAGGTTTAAGTTATCTTTTTTTATACATCTTTTTATAAGTTCTAAACTTAAATCCCAGTCATTATTCCAGATCCCTTCATTTTTTGCATTATCAATATCTCTATAACTTGGCTCCCATCCGGAAAATTTATAAACTGTTTTTTTTAATGAAAGCCTGTAACTATTTTCTACGCTGCGGATTACCCCATCTATATCAAACAAAATTAAACCAATATTTTTCAATTACTTTTTTAATCATTTATTATAAAAGATTAGTATTCTTATATAGAAAAAGCAAAGAAAAACATCCTATTTATTAAAATTATGGATTATCTAAACTTAATTTTGTAAATATCCTCTGGGAGTGAGAAATATTTCGTCAACTAAGGTTGTTTGAGAATTGCCAATAATAATAATTGACAACATATCAATCTCGTTAAAAGGAATGGTGTTTAAAGTAAAAAATTTTTTGGTTTGATTTTCTCTCCCTACTTGTCTAGCTATCAAAACTGGAGTATCACCATGCCTAGATTGTAAACATATATCTATTACACTCTTTAGCTGCCAATTTCTTTCAATGGATTTAGGATTAAATAAAGCTATTACAAAGTCACCCACAAGAGCTCCTTCAATTCTTTTTATTATTAAGGACCATGGAGTTAATTTATCGCTTAAGCTTACTGAACAAAAGTCATTCATTAGTGGTGCACCACTAATCGCAGCCGCCAATTGAACACTACTTATACCTGGATGTACTTCAAAGTAAGGTCTATATTTTTTTTTGATTTTTTGAAGTAATTCTAAAAGTAAACCTGCCATGCCATAAAATCCAGATTCACCTGAAGAAATTACAGCCACTTTTATTCCTTCCTCAGCTAGTTTAATTGCTTTACTGCATCTCTCTTTTTCTTCAGTAAGTTTACTTTCAATTAAAACTTGGTCACTCCTTTTTAAGGACTTAATTAAATCTAAATACATTTTGTATCCGATCCAAATAGTACATCTTGAAAGTGCTTTTTTTGCATTACTTGTAAGGAAGGAGATATCACCAGGCCCACTTCCAATAATATGTATTTCGCCATGGGTTGGATTATATTGATTTTTTGATTCTGCTACAGCGATAGTTACTGCACCAGATTGATTTTTAAAAATTCTTTTTTCTTCTAATAATTTTGATTCTTCTCCTGCTGCGAGTAAAGAAGAGGATTCCGCTACAGAAGGGGTGCCAATTTCATTTTCTACAACGCTTGAAGGATTTGGAACAACTATTGTTGAAAGATCTTCTTTACTAAAAAACTTTATAGGCAAGTTTTTTTCTTCAGCAAGTTCTAAAATTCCTTTCTCATCTTTTTTAATATCAACCGTAGCAAGTCCTGCAATTGAATACTTGGATAAATTTCTCGACTCCAATAAATTATTTAAAGAATTTGCTATTAATTCTTTGCTTGTATTTCTTTCACATCCAATGCCAACCCATAATACGGGCGGGTGCCAAGTTGTTTCATGATTTTCGAATATACTTATATGAAATGTCGAATCTGGTTTTTCAATTTCTTTTTCATTAATTTGATTAATAATCTCCCCTGATTCTGAATTTTTCCATAAGCTATTACCAGACAATTGTTTGCAAAATATTTCTTCGTTCTTAGCTTGTTTAATTACTAGTTTTGACCAATCCTTTATGTTGCCAGATCTTTCCCAACCCCATTGATTCCCAAATGCATCAAGATTCAAGAAGCTTTGATCATTGGAATTATTAGTTTCTATTATTTCGCCACCAAGTAAATTAGCAATTTGACATGCAATATTTTTAGTATTTGATTGATGTAAGCCAATTAAAGGAACTATCTTGGAGCATTTGTTATCTATCACGATTACTCCTGGATCTTGATCTTTAGAGGTTAAAAAAGAATTTATTATGCGTATTGATGCAGCAATTGAGCCTATAAAAATAATTAAATCTATCTCCGGCCATTTTTTAAGTAAGATTTCTCTAGGCTTTTGTACTTGAATAAGTTCATTTTTATCTCCATCATCTTTTGAAGAACCTGCAATATATATATCTTTGACAAATTCGGTTTTTTTAAGCCTTTTTAAAATTTCTTTTGAATTATTAGATAGACCTATAGCAATTCCTTTCAAATCAGAAAACTATTGATAGTTACGTTGAAATTATATACTGTCGCTGGATTTAAAAAATTTTCTTTGAAATATAAAAAAAAATTTAAGAAATTTACATAAATTTTGAGTAAAAATACTCATAATTTAGTCGTACACTAGAATTTAACAAAATATTCATATAGTAACAATCATTAGAACATTTGTTACGTTAATGCATAACGAAAGAATCTTTGCCTTATTATTTTTGAAACGAATATCTAAAGTTCCGAGGGATTCGTTTTCTTGAACATTATGATTAAAAATAGGTTCAAGATCCGATCAATCGGCTTTAATGTCAATTATTTTCGAGGTGCTAGATGACCATCAGCCCACCAGAAAGTGGAGAAAAAAACAAAAAAGTTTTGGAGGATCCTGTCAAGGCAGATCCAAGACCTATTGATTTTGCCAAATTAGATAAGCCAGGTTTCTGGTCAAGTAAATTATCTAAAGGTCCAAAAACTACAACTTGGATCTGGAATTTGCACGCTGATGCACATGATTTTGATGTGCATACAGGCGATGCCGAAGAAGCAACAAGAAAAATCTTTTCAGCTCATTTTGGACATCTTGCAGTCATCTTTATATGGATGAGTGCTGCATTCTTCCATGGAGCAAGATTTTCTAATTACTCAGGTTGGTTAGCTGATCCAACTCATGTCAAACCCGGAGCTCAGCAAGTTTGGGCAATCGTTGGTCAAGAGATGTTGAATGCTGATCTTGGTGCTAATTACAATGGAATTCAAATCAGTTCAGGAATATTCCACATGTGGCGAGCATGGGGGATCACTAATGAAAGTGAACTGATGGCCTTGGCAATAGGTGCTGTAGTAATGGCTGCACTTATGCTTCATGCTGGAATTTTTCATTATCACAAGGCAGCTCCAAAAATGGAGTGGTTCCAAGATATTGAATCTATGCTTAATCACCATATAGCTGGTTTAGTAGGATTAGGATCTTTAGCATGGGCTGGCCATTGTATACATATTGGAGCTCCTACTGCAGCTCTCTTGGATGCAATTGATGCAGGCTCACCTTTAATCATTAATGGAAAAGAAATAGCAACTATTGCAGATATGCCAATGCCGCATCAACTCTGCGATCCACAAATTATCGGTCAGATATTTCCAGGATTAGCAAGTGGTACGGGTAATTTCTTTAGTTTAAATTGGTTAGCTTTCTCAGACTTCCTTACTTTCAAAGGTGGACTTAACCCTGTGACAGGAAGCTTGTGGATGACTGATGTTTCACATCATCATTTAGCTTTTGGTGTAATAGCGATAATAGGTGGTCATATGTACAGAACCAATTACGGTATTGGTCATAGTATGAAAGAAATATTAGATTCACAACAAGGAGACCCAATATTATTCCCTGCCCCTAAAGGTCATCAAGGTCTTTTTGAGTTCATGGCAGAAAGTAGACATGCTCAGCTATCAGTAAACCTAGCGATGCTTGGATCAATAAGCATACTTGTATCTCATCACATGTATGCGATGCCTCCATATCCTTATATAGCTACAGACTATATGACAGTTCTTGGATTATTTACCCATCACATGTGGATAGGTGGATTATTCATAGTAGGAGCAGGCGCGCATGCTGGTATTGCAATGGTTAGAGATTACGATCCAGCAAAACATATTGATAATGTATTAGACAGAATTCTTAAGGCAAGAGATGCATTAATCAGTCACTTGAACTGGGTTTGTATGTGGTTAGGATTCCATAGTTTTGGACTCTATATTCACAACGATACTATGAGAGCTTTGGGTAGACCCCAAGATATGTTTAGTGATTCTGCTATCCAACTTCAGCCAATCTTTGCTCAATGGGTACAGAGTATTCAAGCATCTGCTGTAGGGACTTCCCTTTTAGCAGGTACTGCAGAAGCTTTACCTCATAAAGCTTTAAGTGAAGTCTTTAATGGAAGTTTAGTAGAAGTTGGTGGAAAGGTAGCTATAGCGCCAATTCCACTAGGGACAGCTGATTTAATGATTCATCATATTCATGCTTTCCAAATCCATGTAACTGTCTTGATACTTCTTAAAGGAGTTCTTTATGCAAGAAGTTCTAGGTTGATTCCTGACAAAGCTTCTTTAGGATTCAGATTCCCTTGTGATGGTCCTGGAAGAGGTGGTACATGTCAAGTTTCTTCATGGGATCACGTTTTCTTAGCTCTCTTCTGGATGTATAACTGTTTATCAATAGTTATTTTCCACTTCTCTTGGAAAATGCAGAGTGATGTTTGGGGACTTACTGGTGGTAATTTTGCACAAAGTTCAATTACTATCAATGGTTGGTTAAGAGATTTCCTCTGGGCTCAAGCTTCTCAAGTACTAACAAGCTATGGTCAATCAATAAGTATGTACGGTTTGATGTTCTTGGGAGCTCATTTTATATGGGCGTTCAGTTTAATGTTCCTCTTCAGCGGAAGAGGATATTGGCAAGAATTGTTCGAATCAATTGTTTGGGCACACAATAAATTAAAGGTTGCACCAACCATTCAACCTCGAGCTCTATCTATTACTCAGGGACGTGCAGTAGGTGTTACACACTTCCTTGTAGGTGGTATAGCTACCACATGGGCCTTCTTCCATGCTCGCCTTTTCGGGCTGGGCTAATAACCTGAACTTTACCTTTTTAATTCAATGGCAACAAAATTTCCATCATTTAACCAGGGTCTAGCTCAGGACCCCACAACCCGACGAATATGGTACGGAATAGCTACCGCTCATGACTTTGAAAGTCATGACGGTATGACCGAAGAAAAACTTTATCAGAAGCTATTCTCTACACATTTTGGACATCTAGCAATAATTGCTCTCTGGGTAGCAGGTAACTTATTTCATATTGCTTGGCAAGGTAATTTTGAGCAATTTGTACTAGATCCAACTCATGTCCGCCCCATAGCTCATGCTATTTGGGACCCTCATTTTGGTTCTGGCATAACAGAAGCAATGACACAAGCCGGAGCAAGCGGTCCAGTAAACATTGCTTATTCAGGTCTCTACCATTGGTGGTACACAATTGGAATGAGAACTAACGAGCAACTCTTCCAAGCTTCAATATTTATGAGTATTTTGGCTTGTTGGACTCTATTTGCCGGTTGGTTACACTTACAGCCAAAATTCAGACCTTCCTTAGCTTGGTTTAAAAATGCAGAGTCAAGATTAAATCATCATTTAGCTGTCTTATTTGGTTTTAGTAGTATCGCTTGGACCGGCCATTTGGTTCATGTTGCTATACCTGAATCAAGAGGTCAGCATGTAGGTTGGGATAACTGGTTAACAGTGCTTCCTCACCCTGCAGGATTAGCTCCTTTCTTTACTTTAAACTGGGGAGCTTATGCCCAAAATCCCGATTCTTTAGATCAAGTATTTGGAACAACTGAAGGAGCTGGAACAGCAATCTTTACTTTCCTAGGTGGTCTTCATCCTCAAAGTGAAGCATTATGGCTTACCGATATTGCGCATCACCATATTGCGATTGGAACAGTTTTTGTAATTGCTGGTCATATGTATAGAAATACTTTTGGTATTGGTCATAGCCTCAAAGAAATTACAGAAGCCCATAATACAAGACACCCTAATGATCCTCATAAAGGTAGTTTTGGAATTAACCACGATGGAATATATGAAACTGTAAATAATTCATTACATTTCCAACTTGGATTAGCATTAGCATCCCTTGGTGTAGCAACTTCTCTTGTAGCTCAACACATGGGTGCACTTCCTTCTTACGCTTTTATTGCCAGGGACTACACTACACAATCTGCTTTATATAGTCATCATCAGTACATAGCAATGTTCTTGATGGTTGGTGCATTTGCACACGGAGCTATTTTCTTTGTAAGAGATTATGATCCGGAATTAAATAAAGATAATGTATTGGCAAGAGTTCTTGGAACAAAGGAAGCTTTGATAAGCCATCTTAGTTGGGTAACAATGCTGCTTGGATTCCATACTCTAGGAATTTATGTTCATAACGACGTTGTTGTAGCTTTTGGTAATCCTGAAAAGCAAATTCTAATTGAGCCAGTATTTGCTCAATTTGTTCAAGCTGCTCAAGGTAAAATGATGTACGGCTTTAATGCTTTATTATCTGATCCAACAAGTTCAGCAAGTCTCGCTGCTAATTCATTGCCAGGTAATCACTACTGGATGGATTTGATCAATAGACAAGATGCATTAAGTGCTTTCTTACCTATCGGTCCTGCAGATTTCTTAGTTCACCATGCTATCGCTTTAGGTCTTCATACCACCGCTTTAATACTTATCAAAGGAGCACTTGATGCTAGGGGAACAAAATTAATTCCTGATAAGAAAGATTTAGGTTACGCATTTCCTTGCGATGGTCCTGGACGTGGAGGTACTTGTGATAGTTCATCTTGGGACGCTATGTACTTAGCTATGTTCTGGGCATTAAATTTACTAGCATGGGTAACTTTCTACTGGCATTGGAAACACCTAGCAATTTGGCAGGGTAACGTAGCACAATTTAACGAATCAGGAACTTATCTAATGGGTTGGTTCAGAGATTATCTCTGGTTAAACTCTGCTCAACTTATTAATGGATATAACCCATTTGGAGTAAATTCCCTATCTCCCTGGGCTTGGATGTTCCTATTCGGTCACTTAGTTTGGGCTACTGGTTTCATGTTCTTAATATCATGGCGTGGTTATTGGCAAGAATTAATTGAAACATTAGTTTGGGCACATCAGCGTACTCCAATTGCTAACCTTGTTGGCTGGAGAGATAAGCCAGTTGCACTATCAATTGTTCAAGCTAGATTAGTTGGACTAGCACATTTCACGATTGGAAACATACTTACATTTGGGGCATTTGTTATCGCATCCACTTCAGGTAAGTTTGGTTAAATTTCCCTTAAATAATTTAAATCACCACGTTTGTGGTGATTTTTTTTGT
>QCMB01000027.1 GCA_003214085.1 Prochlorococcus sp. AG-418-J17 | reverse complement strand
AATTTTTGGTCTTCCCATTTTCATTAGTTAAGCATCTAGAAGTCTCAAAAGTTCTTCAATATCAGAATCCTTTGTATTGTAATTTCCCATGACAACCCGTAAAAAGTATTTACCTTTAAATTTTGGTCTAGAAAGCATAAAATTATTGTTAATTAACTCATTTACTTTAGTTTGAGTCCATGCATCAGAGTCTTTTGGCTCAAGTTTATTTGGTAAGAATGAAACAATATGAAGAGGACCTGAATATATATCAAATTTATTTTTACTAATATTTTTTACAAAAAAATCTTTTCTTTTAATTGATGACTTTAATATATTTTCTATTCCTTTGAGACCTAAAAAACGTAACCCAAGCCAAAGTTTGATAACCTCTGCAGGTCTAGAACCTTGTATGCCTATTTCTCCTCTATTTATAATATTTTCTTTAGATGATATGTAAGGTAGTCCAGTATTAAAAGTATTTTCTAAAGTACTCATATTTGAAACCAATAACAAAGATGAAGTCTTTGTTATGCCAATAATTTTTTGTGGATTTATCGTTATCGAATTAGCCTGATTAATATTATTTAGACCTTCTATTGGAATAGAAGTAATAGCAAAAATCCCTCCAATTGAACCATCAATATGTAACCATATATCTCTTTGTTTACAGATTTCACTTATTTCTTTAATAGGGTCAATGGCTCCTCTTACAGTTGTTCCAAGGGTGGCAACAATAGCAAATATTTTTTTATTTTCTATTGAACATTTATCTAAAGAGCTTCTCAGATCGTTTATATCCATTCGACCTTGTTTATCAGTTTTAATCCTGACAAGATTCCTAGTATCAAGACCCATTACTCTTATACATTTAACGAAAGAAGAATGAGCATCTTCACTAACAAGTAATACAGAATTGGGATCTGAACCTAATCCAGCGTTATTTCTAGCAGCAA
This sequence comes from Prochlorococcus sp. AG-418-J17, assembly GCA_003214085.1. Classification (GTDB taxonomy): domain Bacteria; phylum Cyanobacteriota; class Cyanobacteriia; order PCC-6307; family Cyanobiaceae; genus Prochlorococcus_A. Next base: position 12,832 of record QCMB01000027.1, on the reverse strand, counting down.
TAAGTGCATTCAGATTACTTAATGTACCTCCGCTAGCAGCTATACCTCCTGAGAAATCATTAAACCCTATTTTCTTGGCAAACCATTTGCATAATGATTCCTCAAGCAAGGTTACACTTGGTGATAACTCGTAAGCGAGAAGATTATTATTTAAACCTGCAGCAATTAAATCTCCCAAAATAGAAAAAATTAAAGGTGGGGGATCAAGGTGAGCGAGTGAGCCAGGATGAACGGGATTAAATGAATTATTCAAAAGAGATTCAATATCAGAAAACAAATCCTCCTCAGAGTTACCATCTTCCGAAGGCATAATACAAGAGAAACTCTCATCAAAAGGTAAAGGACCATTTTTATCAGCTTTAGAGAACCAGTCACAAAGAGTTCGACTAGTTCTATTCAGAAGAGTAATCAATTTGTCATTAGTCCCTAAATTTGAAGGGAAATATATATCTTTATGATTAATTAAATCTTCAGCCATCAGATAGGATATCTATAATAATTCTATTCTCAATCTTGGTAAATGAGATATATTTTTGAAAATGGAAATAGTAATGAAGAACAACAACAAAAAAATAATTCAAAATACACTTCGTGGATGAATTCGATATTAAGAAGATCCAAAGAAATTGGGAAAGTTGAGCTACCAATCTGTTCAATAATTTTAGATGAGAGAGGAAGATGTATCGGGAGAGGGGTTAACAGAAGGAATATAAATAAAGACCCATTAGGTCATGCTGAGATAATGGCACTTAGGCAGGCATCTCTAATAAAAAATGATTGGAGATTTAATGAATGTACTATTATCACAAATTTAGAACCTTGTACTATGTGTTCCTCTGCACTTATTCAAGCACGGATGGGTAAAGTTATTTTCGGGGCTTACGATAAGAAAAGAGGTGGATTTGGCGGTTCAATTGACCTATCAAAACATGAAAGTGCTCATCACAAAATCGAAATAATTGGAGGTATCCTAGAAGATGAATGCAGTCAAATTTTGCAGATTTGGTTCAAAAAGTTGAGGACTCAAAAATAGAAAATTTCTTTAGCTCGGTATCAAATAGGTTTAATAATCTATCAACATTCTCCTCACATGAATTAAAACCCATTAGCCCTACACGCCACACCTTACCGGATAATTCTCCAAGTCCATTTCCTATTTCAATTCCAAAGTTTCTTAAGAGATGATTTCTAAAACCATCACCATCAACTGCTGGAGGTATTTTAACTGTGGTTAATGTCGGCAATCTATAATCCTCTGATACATGTAATTCCATTCCTAAACTTTCTAAACCATTCCACAGTTTTTTTGCATTATTGTTGTGTCTATTCCAAACATTTTCTAAACCCTCATTTGCAATTAACCGTAAACCTTCGCGAATAGCAAAATTCATATTTACTGGAGCAGTATGATGATAAACACGATCAGAACCCCAATATTTATTTAATAGAGATAAATCTAAATACCAGTTAGGTACTTTTGTTTTTCTTGAACTTAGTTTTTCTTCAGCTCTTTTATTCATTGTAAAAGGACTTAATCCTGGGGGACAACTTAATCCTTTTTGACTACAACTGTATGCTAGATCAATTTTCCAGTCATCTATCAATATTTCTAAAGCGCCAAGCGAAGTAACTGCATCAACTAAAAACAAGCAGTTATTTTTTCTACATATATCCCCAATACCATCAAGAGGTTGTAAAACACCACTAGATGTTTCAGCATGAACAATAGCAAAAATAGCTGGTTTTTTAGTCTCTATTTCATACTTAATTTCTTCATAAGAAAAGGATTCACCCCAAGGTTTTTCAATAACAGATACCTCTGCTTTATATCTCGTTGCCATATCAACAAGTCTGTCTCCAAAATATCCTTTTTTGGCGATGAGAATTTTTTCTCCTTCCTCTATAAAATTAGCTATCGAAGCTTCCATAGCTGCACTTCCAGTACCACTCATTGGAAGAGTAAGACGATTATTACATTGCCAGGTATATCTTAGAAGTTGTTGAACATCAGACATCAATGAAATATATGCTTCATCTAAGTGCCCAATAGGATTCAAAGAAAGAGCGCTTAAGACTTCTGGATGTGCGTTTGAAGGACCAGGACCTAATAAAAGTCTAGAGGGAACATAAGTCTTTGAGAAATGAGATAGATTCTCTTCATTTAGAGCCGAAATAAGTTTTGCTTCTGTCAAAGCATTACATTCAATTACTTTTAAATTAAACTAATATCGCCACATAAGCGATATTTATTTAAAGAAATTCATTCAATTTAAATATTTAGGTAAACAAATATTAAACTTATGACTTGAAACACTAAAAGAACACATCAAGTCTTAAAAAAAGTTACCGTTGATACATAACAAGAATCATCAAGTTATTAATTTCATATAAGGTATTAAAAAATTATGTCTAAATCTCCTCAAGATGTTTTAAGTCAAATTAAAGACGAAGGAATTGAACTCATCGATTTAAAATTCACTGATATTCATGGAAAATGGCAACATTTAACTCTTACATCAGACATGATAGAGGAGGATTCTTTTACAGAAGGTTTGGCATTTGATGGATCATCAATAAGAGGTTGGAAAGCAATTAATGCCTCGGATATGTCAATGGTGCCCGACGCAAGTACAGCTTGGATAGATCCTTTTTATAAACATAAAACTCTAAGTATGATCTGCTCTATTCAAGAGCCAAGAAGTGGTGAACCTTATGATAGGTGTCCAAGAGCCTTAGCTCAAAAGGCATTAAAATATTTAGACTCGACGGGTATAGCAGATAACGCATTTTTTGGACCAGAACCAGAATTCTTTTTGTTTGATGATGTTAGATATGACTCTAAAGAGGGAGGTTGTTTTTATAGTGTAGATACTATTGAAGCGCCATGGAATACAGGGAGAATTGAAGAAGGGGGAAACTTAGGATACAAAATACAATACAAAGAAGGATATTTTCCAGTAGCTCCAAATGATACTGCGCAAGATATCAGATCTGAGATGCTTCTTCTTATGGGTGAATTAGGTATCCCCACAGAAAAACATCACCATGAAGTTGCTGGTGCCGGTCAACACGAGCTTGGAATGAAATTTGATTCGTTAATAAATGCTGCTGATAACGTTATGACTTATAAATACGTTGTCAGAAATGTTGCAAAAAAATATGGAAAAACAGCAACATTTATGCCCAAGCCTGTTTTTAACGACAACGGAACAGGAATGCATGTTCACCAAAGTTTATGGAAGAGTGGACAGCCACTATTCTTTGGTGAAGGATCATATGCAAATTTATCTCAAACAGCAAGATGGTACATCGGAGGCATACTCAAACATGCACCTTCATTCCTAGCATTTACTAACCCAACTACAAATAGTTACAAACGATTGGTCCCAGGATTCGAAGCACCTGTAAATCTAGTTTATTCTGAGGGTAATAGATCAGCTGCGGTAAGAATACCTTTAACAGGTCCAAGCCCTAAAGCTAAAAGATTAGAATTCAGATCAGGTGACGCACTTGCAAATCCTTACTTAGCATTCTCTGTAATGATGCTTGCTGGTATTGATGGAATTAAAAATCAAATTGATCCTGGTGATGGAGTAGATGTAGATTTGTTTGAACTTCCAGCTGATGAACTTGCAAAAATTGATACAGTACCTTCATCTCTAAATGACTCACTTAATGCGCTAAAAGCAGATAAGGATTATTTATTAGCTGGTGGAGTATTTACTGATGATTTTATTGATAACTTTATCGATATAAAATACGAAGAGGTACAACAACTAAGACAAAGACCTCATCCCCATGAATTCTTCATGTATTACGATGCATAATTAAAAGAACTAATTAGTTTAAATTAATCAATTTGAGAAATATCACAAAATATTCTCAAATTGATTTTTTTTTTGTTGGAATATATATATATAAATTGAAAAATGGCTAGAGAATCTATTTCAAAAATTGCATATAAAACTCTACAACAAAGCAAAAGCATTGCAGGTTTCGCTCACAAGCAGATCAGTTCAAGATTAATGAATTTTATTCTTCCCGATTCAAAGCTTGAAAATTTTGATGTAGATAAGGATCTTCTAATGCAAATCCAAAATTCAATGGATATCTTAAGAGAGGAAGATTGGAATGATGCAGAAAAAAATATATATCCCAAAAAATTATTGTTTGACGAACCATGGCTTAGATATCTAACTCAATATCCTAAAATTTGGCTTGATATGCCTAATACATGGGATAGACGCAGAAAACAAAACTTTGATGATCTTCCAAAATCAATTGATAAAGATAATTATCCGCAATATTACTTGAGAAATTTTCATCATCAAACAGATGGTTATTTATCAGATTTTTCAGCTAGTATTTATGACCTACAAGTAGAAATACTTTTCAATGGAGCTGCTGACTCTATGAGGAGAAGAATAATTAAGCCAATAAAAGAAGGACTTGAAATTTTTAACGATAGAAAAAAAAGTTCTATAAAAATACTTGATGTGGCTACAGGATCAGGAAGAACATTAAAACAATTAAGAGCAGCATTTCCTAAAGAAAAAATTACAGGAATTGATTTATCTGATTCGTACTTAAAAGAGGCAAGTAGATATATTTCAGATTTAGATGGAGATTTAATTCAGTTAATAAAAGGTAATGCTGAGGAATTACCTTTTGAAAATGATAGTTTTCAATGCATTACTTGCGTTTACTTATTTCATGAATTACCTAGAACAATTAGAGCTAAAGTATTAAATGAATTTTTTAGAGTTCTTGAACCTGGGGGGATATTAGTCTTAGCTGATTCAATTCAAATAAGTGATTCACCTGACTTTACATCCGTAATGGAAAGCTTCTATAAATCATTTCATGAGCCTTTTTATTGTGATTACATAAAAGAGAATATAGATTCTAAAATTGAGGATGTAGGGTTTAAAGATGTAAAATCAAATTCCTTTTTTATGACCAAAGTATGGTCTGCGGTAAAGTAAATAAAAACTTTTATGACCTATTGGGATAAAGATACTATTAAGCTTGTGCAAAGTCTTAATGACAAATTAAAAATTGATCATTTTAAATGGCATAAAGATAAAGGAAATAAATATAAAAGATCAGCAGAACTAATTTCGGCAGGATTATGCCATTTAATTATTTCTTGTAATGAGAAGGAAACTATCGAGTATATAGAAGAAAGTATAAAATGGTTAAAAGAAATTAACGAAGATCAACCTTGCCCTAGTAAAAATCACCTTTTTAAAGCCAACTGAAGCCTATTGCCTTTATTACTCCATCTAATATCATCAAAACATTCATTAATAATGTATAGGCCACGGCCATTTTCACTATTTATTTTTTTTGGTAACTTATAGGCTCTTTTTTTTATTTCTAAACCATTACCTTGATCTTGAATTTGCCAAACACACCAATGTGGAGTAATAATTCTTCTTACTCTAATATTTTTTTTTGGATCTAATTTATTTCCATGTTTTACTGCGTTAACTAAAGCTTCATGTAAACCAAGTTTTATGAGATAGCTTGATTGAGAATTTTTAATAGGTTCTAATAATTGATCTACAAATTCATTTAACTGTAATGATGATTCGAATTCATAGTTTGACCAATTAATCTTTGGTCTTTTAAAAAATTTTTTTAAAATATTTTTGCCCCGAATTAAGGACATAATAATATTTTGATACTATCTTAATTTTAACTTATTAAATACCTTAATTTAAAGAATATTATTATGTCTCTCTGCAATAGCAGGATGCCGAAGGATGGAGTCCATAAGTCTTACTCCTCTAAGTTGATTTATTAAAGGCATATGTCCATCAGGAGCATCCAATGACCAGCAAAAAGATCCAGGATATCTAGTCCATAACCCCTCTTTTTTCCAACCAATTTTCGGCCACATTAATTCATATTTTTTACCTACTGATTTTAATATCTTTGCCTGATTTGAGAATCCAAATCTACCAGTAGAATAAATAGTCCATAATCTATCTATTGTTTCTAGATCTTTTCCTGACATATTCTTAACTTCACTATAAAAAACATATCCACGTTTTTCAGCTAATTTCCCAGCTAATTTTCGTAAATAAGAACTTGTTAATCTATCTGCCTCTTCGAATTTTTGCTCAACCAACATCAATTGCAAATCTTCATAATTATTATCAGTATCTGAATATGTATTAAACCAATTATTGAATTCAGAGTTTTCAAAGAATTCAGGCTTAAATTTTTTTAAAACTTGCAATATCCAACCAGCAGCCCAGTCATCTCCATCACTATCAAAAATATCAAACAGTGAAGGACCAAGATTAAAAATATTATCGACTTCAGATTCTATTTTAGTTAATGAATTTATTCTTTTTCTTTGATTAGAATCTACAAACTTTTTAATCAGATCTAATGTAGCATTATTATAGTTATCTTGTTCTTTGTTATTCATTTTAAAAAATCAATCTAAAAAAATAAAAACTATCCATGTATTTCAAAAGAAAAGAACTAGAGAAATTTAGAAGTTTTAAAGGACCACTTATAGATGTTAGAAGCCCAAGTGAATATTATAAAGGACATCTACCTAATTCTATTAACATTCCACTATTTGATAATGATGAGAGATCTATAATTGGCACGATTTATAAAAAGGAAGGAAGAAAAAAAGCAGTCAAAGAGGGATTAAAATTTTTTGAAAAAAAAATGGAATTGCTCCTGGATAATTTATTCATGAGTATTGAGTCTTTTAAAACTATTCCTAATAAAAATAGTGAATTTTTTATCAGAATATATTGCTCTAGAGGAGGAATGCGTTCACAAAGCATTGCTTGGCTACTAGAAAAATATAAATTAAATCCAATAACACTTAAGGGAGGATACAAAATATATAGAAGATGGGTATTAGATAGTTTCTCAAAAAAGTTGAATATAATAGTTATTGGCGGAAAAACAGGAACAGGGAAGACAAGATTATTATCATTACTAGAGAAATATAAATATCAAACTATTGATCTTGAAGGATTTGCTTGTCACAGAGGAAGTACATTTGGAGGTTTAGGAATGAAAGAACAACCTTCAAATGAACAATTTGAAAATCAAATTGCAGAAAAATTAAATTCCTTTAAATTTACCAATAATATTTTTGTAGAAGCTGAAAGTGCAAATATAGGTAAATGCAAAATTCCTCATGAATTCTTCAATCAAATGAAAAATTCTAGGAGAATTGAAATTTTAAGAAGCGAATCTAACAGGTTAGATGAGTTGATAGAAACTTATAGTGTTTTTAAGAAAGAGGAACTCCAAGAATCAGTATTAAGGATAAAAAAAAGATTAGGACCGCAAAGAACAAAAATAGCTCTGGAATCAATTAATAATGAGAAATGGGATTTAGTTTGCAGATCAGTTCTAGATTATTACGATAAGTGTTATGAATTTGAAAAGGTTGGCAAAACAAATATAAAGATATTAGATTTAACCGACAAAAAATATGATGAAAAAATTCTAAAGTTAATAAAAAATATTTTATAAAATAATTACAAACGAATGTAAAAAATATTTCCTAAGATAAAAAATTAATAACTAAATATCATGACAGCAAATAAAGCCGCAAAAATACAATTTTATGAGGGGACTGATGAACCAGTAGTGCCTGAAATAAGACTGACTAGGAGTAAGGATGGTACCACTGGCCAAGCATTATTTTTGTTCGAAAAACCTCAGGCATTATCTTCAATTACAGACGGTGAAATCACAGGGATGCGTATGATTGATTCAGAAGGTGAAATACTTACAAGAGAAGTTAAAGTAAAGTTTGTTGATGGAGAACCTATATTTTTAGAAGCAGTATATATTTGGAAAAACACTTCAGACTTTGATAGATTCATGAGATTTGCAAATAGTTATGCCAAATCAAATGGATTAGGATATTCTGAGAAGAAGTAGAATATCTTGTAAATTGAATAGTCCATCATATTTCAAGTTAGTAGTAATTTTATTCACTTTGTTAATAATATGGACATTAAGAGAGTTTCTGCTTTTAATAATTTGTTCTTTAGTTATTTCAAATATTGTATGTAATTTATGTAATCAAATGCAAAAGGGGTTGAAAATTCCTCGATCACTTTCTTTGTTTCTTGTATTAACTGTTATATCAGTAATAGTATTTACTATTTTTATTCTTGTATTGCCCCCTTTTATAAAAGAATTCAATGAAATACTAGCTGATATTCCAAATGGTTTATCAAAAATAAATATTTTGATTAATACAAATCTGAACAAACTGAATAACCTGTTTTATGGCGAAGAATCAGAAAATGTTATAGACATTTTCAGTCTTATAAATAATGTAGTAACTATTCCAGATGCGTCAACTATTGCAAAAGCTATTCAAGAAAGTTTTAAAAATTTAATTAATATAGCGGGGAATCTTGGTTCAGGTCTTTTGAAATTAATATTCGTATTAGCAGTGAGTTTAATGATTTCTATTGAACCAAAACAATATAAAGAAAATATACTTCTGTTAATTCCAAAAAATTATCGCAACAAATTTAGAAATATTCTGGGAAAATGCAATACCGCATTAGCAAATTGGACCTTTTCTATGGTCATTAGCTCATTATCAGTAGGTCTATTATCATTAATAGTTCTGTCTATATTAGACGTTAAATATGTTGTCTCAAATGCTTTAATAGCAATGGTTCTTAACATTATTCCAAATATAGGTCCAGTTATTAGTGGAATATTTCCAATCTCAATTGCACTACTGGATAATTTTTGGAAACCACTTGCCGTTTTAGGTGCATATGTAATTATTCAAAATATTGAAAGTTATATAATTATGCCATCTATTATGAAGAAAAAAGCAAACTTACTTCCTGGTCTAACATTAATATCACAATTTGGATTTACCTTCGCTTTTGGTCCATTAGGCTTAATACTTTCTCTTCCATTAGCTGTAGTAATTCAGGTTTTAATTAAAGAATCATTTAAAGATATTTAAAAACTACTTTATTTTTTTATATAAATATGGGTAAGAAAAAAGTATAAAGAAAGCTAAGGGATGTTTACCAATAGCAAAATATAGTGAATTAAAAGTAAAATGATCAAATAATATTCTTAGCTCAGTAGAAAGATCTATTAAAACTAAAGAAAATAAAATTATCAAATAGTAATTCAATTTCATAAAATTAGAAGCCTAATCTCAGTCTTTAAGCAACAAAGATGGAGCCAATAAAATACTTGAATAACTTCCAACTATAATTCCTAATGATAAGGCTAAGGAAAACCAGAATAGCGAGTAAGATCCAAACAAAATTATGCTTAATAAAGGGATTAGAGTTGTAATACTGGTAAACGTTGTCCTCCTAAATGATTCGTTTACTGATAATTGAATAGTTTCGTTATAGCCTTCTTTCTTTGATTTTAAATTTTCACGAATTCTATCAAAAATAACAACAGTATCATTTACAGAATAACCAGCAATAGTAAGCAAGGACACAGCAAATAAACTATTTACCTCGACAGATAATATAATTCCCAACCAAGAGAATATACCGAAAACAATAAATAAATCATGGAATAAAGCTAATAATGCAAATAATGCATATTTTTTATCAAATCTAATAGTTATATATAAAGAAATTGCAAATAAAGAAACTAACAATGAAGTAACACAATTAGTAAGTAATCTATTCCCAAGCTTTGGACCTATTAATCTTGAATCCTTACTCTCATAATTTAGAGGTCCAATAATATTATCAAGATTACTAACAAGATTATTTGATTCTTCGATACTCAAATAAGGTGTTCTTATTGAAATCAATTTATTATTATTTTGGGATTGTAATTTAATGTTATTTAATAAACTTTTATTTTTAGAGTTCTCTCTTAGTATTTCTAAAACCGAATCAGGAGAAAAATTAGAACATTCCTCCTTACAAATTCTCTCTATTCTTAGTTCATTTCCTCCAACAAAATCCATCCCTAAATTTATAGGTTTCTTATAAGAAGTATTAAAAGTAGAATATAAAATTCCTAAAAGACTCAAGAAAATAAGAACAGTTGAAAAACCAATTATCTTTCTTTTATTTTTTATTAGTTCAAGATTGTATTTCATGGGAAATTTGAAATAAAAAATTTAATTTGAAAAATTATTCCTTGGCAGATAGAGATTTTTCTGTCTCAAAGATTGATAAGTTGTAAAAAATCGCAAAATAGTTTTAGAACAATTTAATGAGGTAAACAAGCTTATTAAGACTCCAATACCTAATGTTGCCGCAAAACCCTTAACAAAATTTGTTCCTAATAAAAACAATACAAAACAACTAAGAAGAGTTGTAATATGGCCATCAACTATTGATGAATTAGCTCTCTGAAAACCGCTATCAATAGATCTTGTTAGAGTATTACCATCATATAATTCTTCTCTAATTCTCTCAAATATTAGAATATTTGCATCAACAGCCATACCAATGCTGAGTATAAGCCCAGATATTCCAGGTAAAGTCAAAGTTACAGGAATTAGAGAATATATTGCTAAGTTAAAGAAACCATAAAGTACTAGAGAAAGAACTGAAACAAAACCTAGAATTCTATAATTAAAAATCATAAAAATACCAACAAAAATTAACCCACTAATTGCTGCATAAAGACTTTTTAAAATATTTTTGGATCCCAATAGAGCCCCTATTGTGTTAGTTTCAACTATTTCAATTGGCAATGGCAATGAGCCTCCTTTAAGTTGAACTTCTAATTCTCTAGCATTTTCAGCACTAAAATTACCGCTTATTGTTGCTGATCCACCTGTAATCCCAGTACTAGCAAACTGATTACCAACACTAGCTTCACTTATTGATTCACCATCCAGAATGATAGCCAATAGTTGATTAGTGCCAGCAATTGACTTTGTAATTTCTGCAAACTTTTCACCTCCTGAATTACTAAAAGTTAATAAAACTTCCCAATTACTATTTGTTTGTTCTTGCCTCCTTCCTGCGTTAATAAGATCCTTACCTGATAAATCTGTTTTAATAAATAAATTTGTAATTTCTTTATTAACATATTTTTTTATTTCAATTAACTTCCCATATAAATCATTACTGGTTGATGAGTAATTCAATTCTTGCTCTATATCATTAAGATTATCTTGAATAACTTTTAAGAAATTACCATCATTTTGACTTTTTTCTGCAAAAGAATATTGTTCAATTAATTCTTTAATACTCAATCTCTGTAGTTGCAGGTTTTTTAAATCTTTAGAAGTTCCTTCTTTTTGAGTTCTAAATTCTAATAATGCAGTCTTACCTAGTACCCTTGAAGCAACTAATGGATTTTGTTCACCTGGTAATTCTAAAATCAATTGATCTCCACCGAGGGTTTGCAAATTAGACTCAGAAACTCCTAAATTGTTAACTCGCTTATCTATAACCGAATTAACTGCTTCAAGTTCATCTCTTGTTACCTTACCTTCCTCTTTAATAATTTGCAGTGTAAGTTGAGAGCCCCCTTGTAAATCCAATCCCAACTGTAAGGGATAATTTATTAATAGATAAACAGATAAAGTAAGTAGAAAAATAATAAAAAAAAGCCAACCTTGCCTTTTTTTCATTGTCTATATACTCCCACTAATTAAGTGTTCAACTTTTTCAACTATTTGATGTGGTTGGATTATTGTCAAATTTTCAAGATTTCCATTATAAGGAGTTGGGATATCCTGACTAGATAATCTAATTGGACGGGCATCAAGATCATCGAAACACTCTTCTGTTATTAAGGCAATTAATTCTGCGCCAATACCTCCAGTTTTCATACATTCTTCAACAATAATTACTTTATTTGTTTTTCTTATTGATTTTGAGATGGTTTCCATATCAAATGGTTTTAAACTTATTAAATCTATTAACTCAACATCTATTCCTTTTTTTTCTAATTCTTCAACAGCTTTAAGGCAGTGATGTCTCATTCTTGAATAAGTCAATAAAGTAATATCTTTCCCTACTTTTACAACGTCAGCCTGATCTAAAGCGCAAGTATAATCTCCCTCAGGTAATTCTTCAGATAAATTGTATAGAAGAACATGTTCGAAAAATAGAACCGGATTATCATCTCTTATGGCTGCTTTCATTAAACCTTTAGCATTTGTGGGTGTACTACATGCAACAATCTTTATGCCAGGAACTGCATGAAAATATGCTTCAAGTCTTTGACTATGTTCAGCACCAAGTTGACGACCAACTCCTCCAGGTCCTCGAACTACTGCTGGTATTTTATAATTTCCGCCACTTGTGTATCTAAGCATACCCATATTATTTGATATCTGATTAAAAGCTAAAAGCAAAAAACCCATATTCATCCCTTCTACTATTGGTCTTAATCCAGTCATTGCTGCACCTACAGCCATACCCGTAAAACTATTCTCTGCAATTGGAGTATCTAAGACTCTTAACTCTCCATATTTTTCATATAAATCCTTAGTTACTTTATAAGATCCTCCATATTGACCAACATCTTCCCCCATTACGCAAACATTTACATCATTTGCCATTTCTTCATCAATCGCCTCTTTCAAAGCATTAAATAATAACGTTCCAGCCACAATTAATTACCTAATTAATCACATATATAATCCTACCACTTCGAATAATTCAACCTCCTTCAGCGAAGGTTATGAGTAGTAATATTGATAAAATCATTCCCGGTGAAAGTAAAAGGACTAAAAGGCCCAAGTCATGTAAAGACATTCAAAGAAAGTGTTTTCTTAATAATATTGGCAATTTAATTTTTCTTCAGAAAAAAACTGCGAATAAATACAATAAAAAGTCCTATACCTATAAAAGCAAAAGAG
>QCMB01000026.1 GCA_003214085.1 Prochlorococcus sp. AG-418-J17 | reverse complement strand
TCAATAATTTATTTTTAAATTTTATTTTTTGAAAAAATATTATTAATTTTTTTAGACCAGTTATTAATCCATTTTTCATCAGACTTAGTAAAACACTTAGCACTCCAGCCTCCAATCAATATAAAAGCCTTACTATTTATAGGCACAACTAAGATAGATGGAATTTCGGCACAAAAACTAAAAAATTCATCTCTTCCGGGATAAAATTTAGTGTTTGCTAATGATATTAATTTCATATCTTTTATAGATCTAAGACAAGTTTCCCCAGGTTTAAAATCATTACTTGAAGTGATTCCCCGCCTCAATATATTAACGCCATCATTATGAATTAATATTGCTGCTGCTGCTGTAGAAGTTAATATTGCTTCAGAACCCCATGCTAGTTCATCAATAACTTCATCCGGCATGTTTTTATCGAAGAGAAACTTATTTTCACCTTTTAAAGCAGCTTTCTCACCAGCTAATGGTTTGAATTGTTTAAATAAAAAACCTATCAAAATAATAATTAATGAAGCTATTGCGGCTAACACTTGTGCTCTTTCAAGCTCAGGTGTGATTGTTTCTATTGAAATAAAATTTGCTATCTGAAAAATAAAGAGTATGGCACCGATTAATATTAATGATTTCCCATTGAATCCCATATTTTCAATATGTTATTTCTAATTAAATTATGCAAATATTATATTGTTTAGTACATTTAAAAATACTCAATAATATGGTTTTTAATATATAATTAACCAAAACCTTTTAACATGAAACTAAACATCAATAAATATATACTTTCTTTAATCTTTACTGGCTTAATTTTTATTCTTAACCCCTCCACTACATACGCAAATGAAATTCCTAATATAAATAAATATTTTGGTATTACTCAACAGAAGACTGTTATAAATTACGAAAAAAGTCAGCCTTCATCTATTGACAACCCTGTAGTGGATCCAAATTTTAACACTATGAGATCAAAAGATACTGAAAGCTCAACAGCTACGTATATAGTTATAGGTTTGTTAATTGCTGCCACAATTATCCCTTTAGCAACATGGTGGTATTTCTCTAAATAATAGAGAATTTATGAATGACAAGGATTTAAGTATTAGTGAATATTCATCTTATATAGTTTTTATTACCGGGGGTACAAAGAGTGGCAAAAGTGAATTCGCTGAGCATCTTGCAAAGGGGGTAAAAAATTTATCATATGTTGCCTTATCTGAAAACAATTTGGATGATAAAGAATGGCAAGATAAAATTAATTTACACCAAAAAAGAAGGCCAAAAGATTGGAAATTAATAGAAACGACAGATCTATTAAATACATTAAGAAAAGAAGAAGGTCCTTTATTAATAGATTCTATTGGCGGATTCGTTATGAAAAGTATTGGCAAGGAACAAAATGAATGGTCAACAAAAATTAATTCACTTATAAGCCTCTTAATGAAAAGAAAAAGCATAACAATTATTGTTGGAGAACAAGTAGGTTGGAGTCTGGTCTCTGAATATAAAATTGGTAATACATATATTGAAAGAATCGGCGAACTTCAAAAGAGAATAACCAAAATATCAAAAGATAATTGGCTGGCTATAAACGGCAGAGCAATCAAAATAGATGAAATAAGTATTGAAATACCTACTTAAAATTGGAAGTCGCTCTTTTTGAACCTAGAATCCCACAAAATACTGGTAATATTGCCAGATCATGTGCTGCGTTTAATATACCTTTAAATCTTATAGAGCCCTTGGGTTTTAAGCTAGAAGATAAATATTTAAAAAGAGCAGGATTAGACTATTGGCCTCTAGTTACTGTTAATCAGTATGAGAATTTTGAAAAATTTTTATCGTCAAAATCAACAAAAAGAATAATTTCTTTTAGTAAAAAAAATGGATTATATTTGAAGGATTTTAAATTTAAGCAAGATGATATTTTGCTATTTGGGAGAGAAGATTCAGGATTACCCGATTCCATTATTGATAAAAGCGACTTTTTAATATCAATATTTATGCCGAATATACAGACTGGGAACAATGATCAAAAAGGTGTTAGAAGTCTAAACCTTTCTGTAGCATGCGGAATTGCTATATATGAGGCCCATAAACAAATAAATTTTAAAAATGGTAATTAAGTACAATCAATGCCTTACAATATTCCCATGTCTCGGTAGCTCAGCTGGTTAGAGCGGCGGATTCATAGCCCGCAGGTCGCGTGTTCAAGTCACGCTCGAGACATTTTCAATACTTATCAATTGAAGAACATAGGTGAAATTTTAATTTAATTAAACTATCAAAGAAAATAATGTTTAATTCACTCGACACAGTCCTAGATCCAAAAAAATCGAAAGCAAAATATCCAGAAGCAAGAGTTATAGTTCTTGATGACAATTTTAATACTTTTCAGCATGTCGCAAATTGTCTTCTAACAATTATCCCAAGCATGAGTGAACAAAGAGCATGGGATCTTACCATCAAAGTTGACAAGATAGGATCTGCAGAGGTGTGGAGAGGTAACCTTGAACAGGCAGAGTTATATCATGAGCAACTATTAATCAAAGGATTAACAATGGCTCCAATTGAGAAAACATAAAATAAGTAAGATTGACAGAAAATTTTTGGCTTATAAATTCGAATCGTTCAAGGGTTAAAAGGTTTTCAAAGAAAAATCAAAATAAAGATAAATTTTTTGAATATATGTTTATTGACTCTGGAAGAATACTTTGTGTTTTAGGAAAAGAACCACCTCTTATGACAACCAGAGAAGAACTTAAAGTTGATAAAGCTAGAGATGAATGGAGAAAGCTAATCGCTCAAGGATGGAGAAGAACCAAACCAGTTTGGGAAGACTATTAGTATCCAATATTGTTACTAGGATTAGTTATATAAATTATGAGATTTAGGACGTAGTTAGCGGGTAAATTTAATGGCTTCAAAAGTAACAAAGCCATTCCTTGAGTCATATTAAATTCTTTATTTTTCATAAAAAAAATAAAAGTCTTATTTTAATTATAAAAAGACTGTCAAATACAAACTAAAAATACTAAAAAAAAAGATATATAAGCATTTATTGATTAAGGATTTTCAAGATATCTAATATCTAAACCTTATTTTAAAAAATTATGGATTTAGGGTTACTTGTTAATTTTTTTAAACAAAAAAATCTTCGTTATAATTTAATAATCCATACTATTTAATGATTATAAATACCCAATGAAATATATTATCTTAAGCAAAAGATCAAGAGCTTTATTTGGTATTGTATTAGTTGCTATAAGTATTGGATTAATATCTAAAAAAGTAATTAACTATCCAGCTGGAGGATGTATGAAAGGTACTCAAGAAATAACCTTTAAAACCTAGCCAGTAATCATCTTACATTTTCCTTAATTCTTAAATCCAGTCAACTTTGATAACTCTTTTAGTGAAAGTACACCTAAAATTAGTTTTCCATTTATTTCCCATGTGGGAAACCCTTTAATTTTTTTATCAATGCATAATTGAGTTTGACTGTTTATGCCATCTCTTGCACATTCAACTACATTAAGTTCTCTATAAGCTTGCTTTCCAAATAATTCACTTTGATTAAGGCAATTGGGACACCAATATGCTGAATATTTAACTACACCATTATCTTTAAGGTATTTTGCCAACTCAATAGATTCCCTAGTGCTTTCTGAGGTGACTATAAGTTCTCTCTGATTATTTAAGTGGGAGCTATATACAACACTTGGTAAACTTAGCAAAACTACTAGAGGTATTAATAGGCGATTCATTTATTTACTACTTTTCCTCCATATTTTCTTACTATTTTATCAAGTAAAATTCGTATATCTTTATTTTTAAGTTTCTCTATTTGCTGAAGATTTTCAAGAAGATCACATATTTGATCCTGTGTATCTTCATTTAATTCACTTACTGCCATTTATATTTGGAGTTTTTATAATCCAATTTTAAATCAAAAGTAAATTTACATACTTATTGTATTTATATTTTTTTATTGCTATTTTTTTAAAGCGGGCTAAGGTTCATATCTCCACGAGGATTTAGTCCGCTAAATTTTTAAAGATTCAATTTATTTTGGATCCCTATTTAATAAGTTGATTAGAAATATTCAAAAATATTTATCTTTACTTAATTTCTAAATTCCATTGAAAAGGATTCTCATATAAACATTAATAGTGTGACACTATTTATTAAATAATATTGTTATTTCGCTTCATAAGTTTCTTAAAATACTTAAACTCAATAAATTCATGCATCATTTTGATATTTTCAGAAAATACTTTTTTATTAACTGCATATTCGTCCACATTAAGTGGAGATTTATTATTTTCAGAAAATGTTTCGTGATCAAAAGAAAAATTTATAAAATCCTCTTTATTATTTTGATTTTGAACATAAGTTTCATTTAAGACACCTCGAGACCTCAACGCTTCCTCAACTAATAAACCTGTTACCTTTGACTGACTAAACTCATTAGCTGTGCACAATTTTTCAATAATTTCATGCACTTCTTCACTTGGCAAAAAACCAATTCTTTTCCTCGGAGAGGGCATAATTAAAAAATTAGTGTCACACTTGCACATTATAAGTGTTGCACTATATTTAATTTAAGTCAACTAATTTTGCTATGCATATTTTATTATTTCCTGTCGGACTTATTCTTTGGTATCTAGCTTATGAAGCAAAACCTATTATTAATGATGAAGTAACGCTGAATTGGGAAGAAAATAATACAATTAAAAGAAATAAACTTTTAAATATAATCAACGAAAGCTTTTAAAATTAACTGTTAATCGATTTTGACCATTCCTTGTGCTTATTATCTAGATCTGAGATTAACTGTTTTTGATAAGTAAATTTGAGTTGATTTTCGTTAAGTGATTTTTTTGTGATAATCATCTCTTTAGAGAAAAAATAAGGAGTGTTAGTACTACTAATTTTTTTTTTGACTTCCATATAATGAATTCATCTATTTTTTTTATATGACTTAAAAGGTTATAGTCTCAATATTTTTATATTCTTTTTATATTTCCTTCATATGTGTTTTTAGCTCGTTTGTAAAAAATATTAGTTTATTAAATAATAAAGGCTATATTTAAACAAAATATATTTTTTATCATGAATCTAAAGGAGAGAGGGATTACTGTTGGAGATTTACTAATAATACTAATAATTATAATCACTTCTACAATATTAATTAAATCATTTAGCAAGGATAAGAAAACAACACTTAATTATAGTAATCAAGAGAAAGTTTCTTATATGAAAAATTATTATCAAAAATTTATTTGAATAGCTTATATAAATTATTTATAAACTCTTAATTAATTCAATTGACTAATAAGTTTCTCTTATATCAATTTAAATAATTTATAATTATTTAACAAAGAGTTTATTTAATTTAAATATTTTGATGAAATGATTTAGAACCTTCCCATTTCAAATTTTCCTTTAAATCATTGAAATCCTTTGATATTGACACTAAATTCACCATTTGAAGAATTTGAGTTTTATTTAGCCTATTACTAGCAATAAGTTTATTAAGCATTTCTAAAACAGATTTATCATTAATATCCATTGTTTGTAATAAAAACTATGATCCTTTAATTCAAATACTTATCTTATAGTTTTAAAAATTTCTCTTTTTATTTAATTATATATTTTATGCTAAGTATATAAAATATTTATATCATCAAAAAATAAAACTCTTAATGATAAGTAAAAATCTTTAGCTCACTTTCTTATAAATTCGTTTATTGTAAAAAGAAAAAAAAATGAAAAAAAACTCTAATAAAGATTACCTTAATAGAGATGAAGTTAATGAAATGATTGAATCGGCTTTAAGGAGACACAATAGAAGATCTACAATAATATCAAGTGTACTTGGGTGGATTCTAATAGGAGGTTATTCGTTTGGACTTTTTCAAGCAGTTCAAAATGTCTAATTAATTTACTCTTTAAAGCAGAACTTGCTAGATGATAAATTAATATAAGATTAAGTATTTATTATGACGGAATATATTGAGGCAAATCTTAAAGCGATAAGAAAATATTTAAAAAAACGAAAACTGTATACATCAAAATTAAATAATGCTTCGATAATGGAAGAATTCAAAGAATGGAGCAAAGATCCATTACCTGAGAATGAATCAATTTGGACTTTACCTGATTTAACGAGGAATGAAAGACTAAAAAATTTTTGTCGATCAATTAAGAAGGAAATAAAGTAAGTTTTAACTACCTAGTTGAATATGATTTACCTTTAAGTAAAAATAACCCGCAAATCCAACTATATTCAAAATTACAACAAAAAACCAAGCTCCAATTGGCTGATTAGCATCAATTTTTTTTATTTTAACTTTTTCCTTTAGTCTTTCAATATATTTAGCCATAATTAAAAATATTAAAAAGAATATTTTCTAATTATATAGTGTTAAATTTTAAGGAATCTTAAATAAAATAAAATTTCTTTTAATTCGAATTTTTATTGTCAACCCTTTTAATGGGATATTTAATTAACTCCTTTTTGAGATTTTTTAAAAGTTTATTATGATTCAAAATTGTAAATTTCTTTGTAAAGGAATAGTGCCATTTCATTGAATTAAAAAAAAACTTGCTAATTCATTATTAAAAAAATTATAATACTTATTACGGTCATTCAGACCAAACATAATTTAAATAAGGACAAAATTTTTTATGAGCTTAAGAGTTGGCCAAGAAGCACCAGACTTTAGTGCTACAGCAGTATATGATCAAGAGTTTAAGGAGATTACACTTTCAGGTCTAAGAGGTAAATGGGTTGTTCTATTCTTTTACCCACTAGATTTTACATTTGTATGTCCAACTGAAATCACTGCATTTAGTGACAGATACCAAGATTTCTCGGCACTTAATACGGAAATACTTGGGGTGTCAGTTGATAGCAAACACTGTCATTTGGCTTGGATACAAACCCCAAGAAATGAAGGTGGTATAGGTGATATTAACTATCCATTAGTTTCTGACTTAAAAAGAGAAATTTGCCAGGCTTACAATGTTCTAAATGATGATGGGGAGGCTGATAGAGGTTTATTTCTTATCAATCCAGAAGGAGTAGTTATGCATACGACTGTTAACAAGGCTCCTGTAGGTAGAAATGTTGATGAAACGCTAAGGATTCTTCAAGGTTATCAATACGTTGCGGCAAACCCTGATGAAGTATGTCCAGCAAACTGGACCCCCGGGGAGAAAACAATGTTAGAGGACCCCAAAGGTAGTAAGGAATATTTTTCTGCGCTATAGGAGGATTAGAAACATTTAAGTAAGTATTGAGTAGTAAATAATTATAAAAAAATAAAAAATAAATACATTCAAAAAGGTTATCACATCCTCTTTTTGAGGTTTGGGCACGATCCAATCGCTTAAATTCGTTTTATATGATATAAAGGACCACGTATAAAAGGAAATTTCTATGGCGATTAGGATAAAAAGATTAATTAAATTTAAGTCATTTAAACCAAAATATCTATAAATATGAAACTGATCATCAACACTAATATTATTCATTTGAAGATGCCAAAGATAGAGAGAAATCAAAATAAAATTTATCAATATTATTTTTTTTAACAGAAACCTAGATTTCTTAAAAATTAATAAGATAGAAATTAAAAATATGAAAAAACTTAACTGTGGAATATCCGGTTGTGGTAAATTAATTCCTTCAAGAAATAAATTTAATATAAGATCAAAATTTATATATATATAATCAGCTATTAAGTAAGAGAGAAATATTAAATTTATTGCTACTAAGAATAATAGTCTTTTGCCTTTAATTACTTTTATACTATCAATCTTATCCTTATTAAATTTATAGTATGTATAGTTTTTTAAAGAGTTTAAGCAAACTAAAGATGGACATATTGCACCGCTCAAATAGTAAAGTATTGAATAAAAGGAACTATCATTAATATTGAGTGAATACAAATTAAACCATTGTTTTTGTACAAATGGAAGAATAAGTAAAAATGAAAGTGTAACTATTAACTTCGATGTATTGTTTTTAATTATCAAGAAAACATTTTTTTTTAATTTAAAACAATTAAATCAAACTTTCAATAATTTAGAAGTTGTTAATTTAAAAATTTCTTTATCTATAGTTTCTTGATTTAAAAGTATATCAACTAATTTATCTAGTAAGACTCTATTTTTTTTCAATATTTTTATTGAATTATTTAATGAAATTTTAGAAATATTTATGATTTCATTATCTATTCTAGAACTAGTATTTTCTGCGATGAGAGGCTTTCTTCTAAATAATCCATCTCCTAAATACATTTCATTATTATCAGAATCCATTGAAATTGGACCAATAATTGAAAATCCATATTTTGTAACCATTTCCCTAACGATATTTGTCGCATAAGAGATATCATTCATGGAGCATTGTGTAATTTCACCTTCACCAAAAACTATCATTTCTGCTGCTCTTCCAGCTAAAGCAATTTCAATTTTTGAAAATAATAATTTTTTTGAAATCAATCCACTAGAAATTACATCTTCGTCAGGACATATTTTTGTATATCCTCCTATGGATCCAGATCTAGGTAAAATCGTAATTTTATCAACTGATTCAATTCCATTTCTCACAGCAGATACAATTGCTCTACCTACTTCGTTATAAGCAATAATTTTTTTCATATTAGGACAAGTTATTAATGAGCTTCTCAGGCCAATGGTTATTTTATCAAGAGCATTTTCTATATGGAGATCACTGATTAATTTAGATTCGTCTCTAGCACAGTGAATAGCACTCTCGTTCATCAAGTTTGCAAGATCTGCTCCCGAAAATCCTACTGTTCTAGAAGCCCAATATCCTAAGTCAACTTCGCTTGAAAGTGGTTTGGAAAGTGAGTGAACTGAAAGAATTTTTTTTCTTCCATCTAAATCTGGAAGCATTACTTCAATTTTTCTATCAAATCTACCTGGTCTTAATAATGCTGCATCCAAAATATCTGGTCTATTTGTTGCTGCTAAAACAATAATCCCAGAATTATCAGCAAAACCATCTAATTCAGTTAGAAGCTGATTAAGGGTTTGTTCTCTTTCATCATTTCCACCTCCAATCCCAGACCCTCTTTGCCTACCAATGGAATCAATTTCATCAATGAAAATTATACAAGGAGATTTTTCCTTAGCCTTAGAGAACAGATCCCGAACTCGGCTTGCTCCAACACCAACAAAAAGTTCTACAAACTCTGATGCCGATATTGAGAGAAAAGGCACTCCTGATTCACCAGCAATTGCTTTAGCCAATAACGTTTTACCAGTTCCTGGTGGGCCAATTAAAAGAACACCCTTAGGAACTTTTGCTCCAAGATTTTCAAATTTCTTTGGTTCTTTTAAAAATGTTATTACCTCTTTTAATTCTTCAGCGGCTTCAGGGACACCAGCTACATCATCGAATCTTGTTTCTACATCATCAATTGTTACAAATTTAGCTTGATTTTTTGTAAAACCAAAAGCTCTGGAAGCTAATTTTGATGTACTCCTCAAGATTAAAACTATAGCTAATATGAAAATCAGGAAAAGGCTTATTGATGCAAATGAATTAGCCGCTGAGGCTTCTTTTCTACTATTGTTAATAGTGAGATCTACCTTATTTTCAGTAGCCTTTTCAAGGATTAATTGATCGTTGTAAAGTATAGGTATTTTAAATTTATCGCCATTTTTATACAGAACATCAATTTCTCTCTGCCTAGGATAGAAAAATATTGATTCTATTTTCCCCGTCTCTATATCTTCTAGAAGATCCGAATAACTTGATTTAGAATCTGAATAGGAGAATTTTGATCTAAACACTAATCTTTATAAGTGATTAATAAAGCATATATGCTTATTTAGAAAATTGACGTATATAAACAAAATATACTCAAAAGTTTTGGAGATAACCAGTAAAAGGTTATATTATTATATGGAAATAAAGAAAATGAATGGCTGTACCAAAGAAGAAAAAATCAAAGAGCAAAAGGAACCAAAGGCACGCTGTCTGGAAAGGGAAAGCAGCAATAGCAGCTCAAAAAGCTATATCTTTAGGTAAATCAGTTTTAACTGGGAAAGCTCAAGGATTTGTTTATCCCATTGAAGAAGAAGAAGAAGAAGAATAGCTTTTAAGATCCTAATTTAAATGCCTCAAGTATAACGGCATAAATTGCACCAATTCTTAATTTATCAACTACGGTCCATAGATAATAAAATTTTGAACTTGCGGCAGGTTTAATTCTTATAATAATTTCAATAAAAAGAATAATTATTGGAACCATTATCAACTCATTTTTACCTTCAGATATAAATTTTGTAAGGAAATTTGCGAACAAAAAATAACCTGTCAAAACAGAAATTAGACCAATAGATTTTATCCTCCAAGTATCACTTAGAAAACCAAAAAATAAATTATTTAACTGGTAAGTAATTCTTGAAAAATTAGTTTTTTGCATTATTAAAAGACACTAAATAATCACTTAGAAAGCTATAATCAACATATGTTTTTTTTAGTTTAGGGCCTTTAATTACATTTGCCACATTATCCTCATCACCAAGGCTGTCTAAAATACAATCTAATTTAATATTTTCCTCAAGAACAATTGGGATATTCGAAGGAACAAAAATTGTAGGCAATTTAGCTGCCAAGGCAGATTTCAATCCTGGATTGGAATCTTCAAAAACAATTGAGTTGTTTTTGTTTATACCACTTAATTTAATTGCCTTTAAATATGGTAATGGATTTGGTTTCTTTAATTCAACGTCTTCACTAGAAATAATAAACTCAAACGGGTTGAAGCCATTAAAAAGATATTCAACAAGTAGATTAACTTGAATTCTTGAACTTGAAGTAACAATAAATTGTCTTACTTTTTTTCTATGTAATTCATTTATTAATCTAAAAACACCAATTTTGAAACTAACGAAATTTTTTTTTATAATTTCTAAATAATGAAACTGTTTTGTCTCATGAATTTTGAGAATTAAATCATCTGAGAAATCATAATTATTCGATTTGGCGTAATAATCAATCCTATTTCTTCCCCCATTTATCTTCAAAAGTTTTATGTATATATTAGTGTCCCAATTCCAATTAATACCCAGTTCGTTGAAAGCATTATTAAAAGCAGGTAAATGGGCTTCCAATTCAGTATTTGCGATGGTACCATCAAAATCCCAATAAACACCCTCCAGATACGTCACCAAAAAGAAATTCTTTTATTTACGGTAAAATACGAGAGCAATTATTGCTGGTCCTGCTAACGCAACTACAGCTAAAGGAATAAGTGTTGCCATAATTAATGAATATGTTTTGTGATACTATTTTTACAAATAAATGTCGAAACTGTACTGATACGTAACGAGATTGAATTAAATTATGAAATCATGGACATGTATAGAAAATTGCGGAGCTTGTTGTAAATTCGACCTGAACGAAAGAAGTGATTTGGCAGACAAACTTAACAAAGAAGATATAGCTTTGATAAATTCCATGACTGCTAAAGACGGTTGGTGTAAAAACCTGGACAGAGAAAATAAAAAATGCTTAATTTATGAATCCAGACCACATTTTTGCCGGGTGAATGAATTTTCAACTGCATTTAAAGGATATTTGAAATCTGGTGATAAATTTTTAATAGATTGCTGCAAACAACACATATCATCAAATTATGGATACCAAAGTAAAGAGATGAAAACATTTAGAATTGCTGTTTCAGGAAAATGAATAGTAAATTAGAAAAAAAAGAAAACAATTTAGAAAAAAGTTTTTTTTCAATATTTTTAACGACTTTTACAACAATTTTTATTGCTGAACTTGGCGATAAAACTCAGATAGCCACATTAATGCTTTCTGCTGAATCCGGCAGGCCAATAATTGTTTTTCTTGGTAGTTCTCTTGCATTAATAAGCTCTAGCATAGTAGGGGTTCTTATTGGTAAATGGGTATCAAAAAAAATATCTCCTAGCAAATTTGCCTTATTTACTGGAGCTTTAATGATATTTATAAGTATATTTTTAGCTTATGAAACTTTCAGAAATTACTTATAAATGATTTTAAGTTTATTACTATCAACATTTCTAACCGTATTCATAGCTGAATTAGGTGACAAAACTCAACTAGCCACTTTAACTATAAGCGGCACTTCAAATAAACCATTAGCAGTTTTTCTAGGATCTTCTTCAGCACTTGTTTTCGCAAGTTTGCTAGGAGCTTTAACAGGCGGGTCTATTTCGAGTTTTTTACCTGAAGTTGTTCTTAAATCAATAGCCTCCATTACATTTTTTATCATAGGTATAAGGCTTTTTATCAATTCCTTCACTATCGAGAAAGAAGAAAAAGAGGATAAAGAAAATAATTAGTTTTAAGCTTGGATAATAAGGTGTAATAATAAAGTGTATACCCCTAAATTAATTTATAATTTCATATAGATCATGTTCACATCATCTTCAATAATTGATAATCTTAATCAGTCAGAAGGGTTAGAATATAAAAAATTATGCAGATTATTAAAAATAACAAAGAAATCTGATAAGGATAAATTAGACATTGCTTTAAAAGCTCTAGAAAAACTCGAAATAATTAATAAAAATGAAGATGATGAATATACGTGCATTAAAGATAGTGATCATCTTGTCGCCAAAATAAGATGTAGTAGCAAAGGCTATTGCTTTGCTGTAAGGGGAAAAGACAAAGAAGATATTTATATTAAAGAAAATCTACTTAACTATGCCTGGAATGGAGATAAAGTTTTAGTAAGGATAATAAAAGAGGGTTATAGAAGAAGATCACCTGAAGGAATAGTTGATTGTATTCTTGAAAGATCAAATCAAATACTTCTTTCTAAAGTTGAAATAATAAACAATGATGTATATGCAATCCCAATAGACGATAGGATCCTTTCTAAAATTAAACTTCCAAAAGAGAATAAAAAATACACTTTCAAACCAGACAACAAGAATATAGTAAAAGTTGAGATTGATAGATTTCCTATAGGTCAAGAAGAAGGACTAGGTCATGTGATACAAGAGCTAAAACTAAACAATAATGAAGAGTATGATACAGACTTTGTTTTATCTAAAAGCAATATCGTTAAATCACAAAATTTAAATCATATTGAGTCTAAAAAAATAGAAAAAAGGGAGAGGATAGACCTTACAGATAAAAACTCTTATTTATTCAAAAGTTGGAATTCTAATAATTCTCCAATGCTCCCAATGATTCAAATAGAGCAGGGAAAAAATAAAAGTACTAAATTATGGATACATACAAATAATCTTGCAGAAAGAGTAGATCTAAATAGTAAAAAATCTCTAGAAATATTATTTAAAGGCTTTGAATCATTACCCTTATTAAATGAATGGCAAAACTACCTTAGTGAAGCCCTAAGAAAAGATTCTGAATTTGAATTTGGTGAAACAAATGAAGCAATAAGCCTCTGTGTGCATTTAAATAGTGATAATGAAATAATTGATTGGTCATTTCATCTTACTTTAGTAAAATGCTCCTTTATTGTCGGAAGTGATCATACTGAGGCGCTTCTATCTAGAAAAAGTAAATCAAGAATCACCTCTCGGGTATTAAAACCTATAAAGGAATATATCGACGATTTAGATAAAATACTTGAAATTTCATGTTCATTCAGACAAAAACATCTTTTGGAGGGTAAGGTTGAAATTCCTGCGCCACTTAATAAGATTGAAGCACTAGAAGAGTTTTATATTCACAATCCAGCTGAATATTCAAAGGGATATTTTGAATCATTAAATAAAAAAGATTGCCAAACTTACCTTTCGCCAATACTATATGAAGCTAATTTAATATGGTTCAAACATTCAAATCAATATGGCTTAAAAAGTGCAGGATATATCACAAATGGAATAGATTACGTTAATGCAAATGAAATCATCAAATATTCAGAATTTATTGATAATGATATAGAGCTTAATGAAGATGGCAATTTGAAATTTAGTCAAGTAATTAATTTATGTGGCGATGATAATAAAAAAAGAATCTTACATAAACTTCTAATTAATGAATTTAAGGACAATGAGATAAGGTTGATATCTAAAAATCCTAATAATTATGAATCAGAAAAATTATTTATTTCTCCATGGACAATTCCCGGACATGACTTCACAAATCTTATAAACCAGTACTGTATATTTAATATGATAATTAATGGTAAGAAATCAAAGAAAAATAATATAAATGCAATTAATATATCTGAAAGTAATTCATTTGAATTAGTAGATTGGGATATATTTAATTCATCAATTTCAAAAAATCTAGAAATATTATTTAATAAGTTTGTGATAGATAAACTTAATGATTTCAAGTACAAAGTTAACCAATATAAATCTAATATGATAAGTATAAAAAAAGTAAGAAAAGCAGAAAAATTAGTAGGTAATATTTATAGTGGGTTTATATTATCAGTGCAAACATATGGTTTCTTTGTTGAGATACCAGAACTATATGTCGAGGGTTTAGTCCACGTAAGCACTCTTAATAATGATTGGTATGAATATAGGTCAAGGCAAAATCTATTGATTGGAAGAAAATCCAAAAAATCATATAAAGTTGGAGATGCAATAGAAGTAAAAATAATAAAAGTTGATATTCTTAAATATCAAATTGATTTAGAATTAACATAAATAAATTTTCAGAAAATATATTATGGAAATATCAACAAAATTAAATTAAGATAATTTTTTATAATTATGTTTAAGAAAAAATATTTCCTATTAACTCTTTTTTTAATAATAATTTTTCAAATTTTATTATATACAAATAATAATCAGAAGACTTCATTTAGATACTTTAAATGGACCCTCCAAGAAGTAAGTATAGGTAAGTTAATCAGTATTTCGTTTTTTTCTGGTTTATTTTTAAGCACTTTATTAAATACAACAATTACTAGTACTAGTTTCAGAAAAAAAACTTTCGAAAATGTGGAAGATGATTTTGTATCTAATAATTATGAGGAAGAAATGGAACCAAACGTTGAGATGCCGCCACAAAGGGATATTAGAGAAACTCAACCAACAATTTCTGTTAATTACAGAGTAGTCAAAAATATGAATGATAATAATTTAAAAAAAGATCAAAG
>QCMB01000025.1 GCA_003214085.1 Prochlorococcus sp. AG-418-J17 | reverse complement strand
CCCTTGAAAATATAACTACCGACCAAATCAATGAAACTTTAAAGGTTAATTCTTCTGGTGGTTTATATATTTCTGATGGCGATAGTTTAATAAGTATTACTGATACGGCAGGTGGAAGTCCATCTTTGCAGTCAAGTGTTGGAAGTCCAGGTGATGATTTTTATTATGCTATGACACCAATGGCAGTAGTCAAAATTGATGACTACTACAGGGTTGTTATCAAACATTCTAATTCCTACAAATTTGAAAATGAAACAGAGTCAAGTATTGACTGGGAAATATATAAAATTTCATCTTCAGGGGTTATTGATTGGTCTGGCCATATTTGGACAGAATCAATCACCAGTTGGGAAGATGAATTTAATTTAGATCTTAATGGTGATGGAGATAAATCCGGTCAGATATCCTTAACAGAAAGAGATACAGACACAACTGGTGCAAAACTTGCAAGTGAAGGAGATAATGGTGCCCTCTATATTGTTGATGGTGATACTCAAATTGCTATTAATGATAGCTGGTTGGAATCCTCTTCAAACTGGGGAGATGGTAGTAACTCTTCAACAGCCATAGCAGTTTCTGATAAAAACAATAACGGTACTGCTGATGATACTGCTGATGATTATTATCAGGTGGCTGTAAAAATGTTAAATACCTGGACAGATTTTAATACTGGTCAGAAAAATACAAACGAAGATTGGCAGATATATGCTATTTATGCATCTGGCAGTAATCAGGGAGATAATAACTGGGATAAAACTGTTTGGACACAATCTATCCAGAGTTATGAGGAAACTTTTGGACAGGATCTTGATGGTGATAATGCAATTGGATTGAATTTAAGTAATTTAACTACAGCTTCTGGAGATACAACAGGGTGGTTGCTTAAAAAAGATAGTAGAAAATCTCTTTATATCACTGAAAGTGACGGGAATAATCCCATAACAATAAAAGATGAATATGGCGGTACTCCAAACTTTGATTACACTTCCAGCTGGGGATCAGGTTCTCATTCAACAGAAGCAATTGCAGCAGAAAAAAATTCAGACGATACTTACTCCATAGCAATTAAGCACACCAATACTTTCGGTGATGACTCCAATACAGATTGGGAAATTTTAAACGTAAGTAATACAGGAGTAATTAGTTGGGATAAGAGCGTATGGACTCAATCCATCCAAAGCTACGAAGCTAGTTTTGGGCAGGATCTTGATGGTGACAGTGCAATAGGATTGAACTTAACTAATTTAACTTCTGTAGATACAGATACCCATAGTGATGTTTTAAAGAAAAATTCCAACGGTGATTTTTATATCGTCACGGAAGCAGGAGATTACATCGCTATAACTGAATCATGGGGCGGTGCCGCAAGATTTGACTTCTCAGATCAATGGTCTGGTGGATCTCATACCAGTAAGGCTGTTGCAGTAGAAGATGTTACTTATACAAATATTTCTGGAGAATCTGTTAACGGTTATGTAATTGCGATTAAAAATTCTGGAACTTATGGATCTGATGAGTTCACAGACTGGGAGCTTAGATATACAGATGATAAGGGTGTTATTGACTGGAATAACAGTATCTGGACTCAATCGATAAAGAGTAAAGAATCTCTTTTTGGCACAAATTCTGAGCAGGCAGATCTTGATGGAGACGGTGCTTTTGGTCTTGATTCAAGTGCTTTGGATTCAGTCAGTACTGACACAAATGGTGATCTTCTTAAAAAAGATGATGCAAATGCGCTTTATATCATTAATGACAAAGGAACATCTGATGTGTCAGATGATGAGACCATTGCTCTAGTAGATCAATGGGGAGGCACTCCAACCTTTAACTGGAGCGATTCAGGAGGGTCCGGTGATTACGCATATTCTCACTCATCATCAGCTTATGCTGTTGAATCTTATTACGACAATGGCATTGAGAAATTCTTACTGGCGATAAAAATAACTGATACATTTGGCGGTCAGACAGAAACCTTCTGGGAAACTTTTGTTATAAAAGAGTCTTCTTCCGGAGCTGGAGACTGGGCTTTAGATTGGAGTAGCGGAACCTGGTCAAAAAATATTGGTAAAAAAGAATCAGTATTTGGTCAGGATATTGATGGGGGAGGACTTTATGATGCAGCCAATATAACCACAACAGCAGTAAGCACAGATACAAGTACAACAGATAATACTGCGGTAACTCTGACTAAGGATTCTCAGGGCGGACTTTACATAACAAAGGGATCATCAAATATATTGATAGTTGATTCTGATGATGCTGCGGTCGCCTTTGACTGGGTTGATAGTTGGGCGGGAGAGACCAGAACCTCCACAGCCTATGCAGCAGAAGGTATTGACAGTGATTCTGACAATACAATTGATAAATACAAACTTGTTGTAAAGCATGAATTAAAAAATAATAGTTCAAATTCAACTTCCAACCAGTGGCAGGCGATTGATATTTCCACTGCAGGGGTTGTTGATTGGAGTTCTGAGAAATTTGGTGATGCAAAAATCTTTGAATCAGATATTAATCAAGATTTAGATGGAGATGGGAAAAAATGGTCTCAAGCTAGTGAAACTCTTTCCTCAATTTCATCGGATTCAAAGGGTGCTTTAGCTTATCTAGATTCTTCTAATAATTTATTTATTGCATCTGGAAGTGGTCAAACAAAACAAGCAGTTTTTGATTCTTCTGGAGGATTAATTTCTTTTAATCAAAATTTTTCAAGTGGTGATTATTCAGATGTAAAAGAAGTATTAGCAGTTGAATCAACCACTATTTCTAGTACAGATTATTATAGGATTCTGATAAAAAATACCACTACTTATGGTTCTGATACTTCCATAAGCTATGAAACTTTAAATGTAAATCAATCAACTATGATTGTTGATTGGGGTACATTTTCTTTTTACGATGATCCAAAGAAATTAGAATCAGCCTTTTTACTGGACATAAATGGCGATGGAACAATAACAACAATAAGTTCAAGTAGTACATCTGCGATCGCAACCGATACTACTGGCGCTCAATTAAGGCAAACAAGTGATGGAAGTCTTTTTATAAAGGATGGCGATTCTATATTTCAAATAACGTCTCCTGATGGTGGATATGTTGATTTAACCTTTGAAGATACTTTTACTGGGGGATCATTTAAATCAGATGCTCTCGCTGTCCAAAAAGTGGGCAGTGATTATAAATTAGTCGTAAAAGAAACTTCTACATTCGGATCAGATTCTGATATCTCATATTTAGTTTATAAATTAACTTCTACAGGTTTAATTGACTGGGGAGATGTTACCTACAGAACAGCTGCAGAATTAAATGAGAATGAATTTGGTCAGGATATTACAGGGGATGGAAATATAAGTAATGGTTCAACATCTTCAGCATCTGATACCTTTGCCGATGCTGTTACAACATCAAATATTGATGCACAAGTTGTTGAAAAATTCTCTAATACGGCCCAATCAGATATTTATTCAATATCAAACTCTGATTCATCATCATCTGATTCCAAGATTGAGATGTTTGTTAAGGGAGTTGATGGAAGTGCAAAAGCAGAATACACAATGGATGTTTCCATTGTTCAAGATGCAAATGCTGCAGTACTTGGAAAACTTGCCGCTGATATTGGTACATCATCAACATCTATAAAGGCTCTTACTGGATTGATGGACTTCAATGTCACTATCCCAGATTCTAATAATTATGGAAAGATTGTATCTCTTTCATGGGTGTTGCCAGACGATACTGTTAATCCTATTTATTACAAAAAAGATCCTGCTAGTGGTGAATATTTTAACTTTAAATTTGATGAAACAACTGGAGAAGGGGCGAAATGGGACGACTCAACTAATACCTTAACTGTTTATGTTCGTGATAATGGTAAATATGATGCTGATACGACTTTAGGAAAAGTTCGAGATCCTGGACTAATTGGTTCTTCTGCTGATTCAACAGCACCGGATGCACCAACATCCTTATCAACGTCTTCTTCTACTAACGACTCCACTCCGACAATTACTGGAACTGCAGAAGCTAGCTCTACTGTAACTCTCTTCAATGGTTCTTCTTCTTTAGGCACTGCCACTGCAGATAGTAACGGAGCATTCTCGATCACTCCTTCTACGGCACTTTCTGACGGTAGTTATTCATTAACAGCAAAAGCAACTGATTCTGCAGGTAATACTTCCTCTGCTTCTTCTGC
Source organism: Prochlorococcus sp. AG-418-J17 (assembly GCA_003214085.1). Classification (GTDB taxonomy): domain Bacteria; phylum Cyanobacteriota; class Cyanobacteriia; order PCC-6307; family Cyanobiaceae; genus Prochlorococcus_A. The sequence continues at coordinate 11,267 of QCMB01000025.1, read as the reverse complement.
TCTTTCCATAACTATTGATGCAACCGCACCCGATGCACCAACATCCTTATCAACGTCTTCTTCTACTAACGACTCCACTCCGACAATTACTGGAACTGCAGAAGCTAGCTCTACTGTAACTCTCTTCAATGGTTCTTCTTCTTTAGGCACTGCCACTGCAGATAGTAACGGAGCATTCTCGATCACTCCTTCTACGGCACTTTCTGACGGTAGTTATTCATTAACAGCAAAAGCAACTGATTCTGCAGGTAATACCTCTTCTGCTTCTTCTGCTCTTTCTATAACTATTGACTCTAATTCTACAAGTAGTGGATATTATGTCCTTTCTTATACATCAACAGAAGACAAAGAAACTTCGCCTCTATTTAGTCCAAGTTTTGGAACGATTTCAGGCTCTGTAGATTTACAAAGGTTAGGACATCCCCCAATAATAGAGAACCAAGCCTCAAACTTATCAATAGGTAAAACTGGAATAGATTTTAACTTAATTTTAAATAACAAAAGCGTTAACTCTAAGGGAAGTGTTGTATTAACATTAGAGCCTTTAGTAGATGGAATTTCAACGATAGGTAAGAATTTTGCATACTTCTCTTATACAGAATCAACAGATGGATCTGCTCCTATAGCTTCTACACTTACTTATGACCCAGTAAAAAAAGCAGGGGCGAGATTTTATGATTTAAGTGGAGATGGAAATGCCGATACCGTTAATTTAGAGTTAGTTGATGGGGGTTATGGCGATAAAGACGGTATTAAAAATGGAACAATTCTTGATCCATCTACTGCAGGAGTTGTTGATCTAACTCCTGCTTTTATAGCATCATCGACAGCCTTAACTGTTGCCGATACAGCTGATACTACTTCTCCTGCTGCTTTTAATTTAACTATAAGTATTAGTAGCAATGCGAGTACTGTTAATCAGATTGGTTATGTGGCACTTAACTCAAATGAAAGTGATACTTTAACTTACGATTTAATTAAAAATAGAGGTTCGATATTACTTTCAAATGTAGAGAATTCTGGTGCACCTAATCTTTCAGGAATGGACTTAACTGCAGATATAAGTCTAATAAATACTCAAAAGTTGGTTTTCTTTGAAGTCGTAGATACAACACTTGAATCTCTTCTTGCAAATCATACTAATTTGGATGGTTTTGGTTCTAGTTTTAATATCCTCAACCTTAGTGATACTACAACAAATTCAGCTAATGCTTCTAATGGAGGAAACACTATTGCTATATCTTTACAACAAGGATTCTCTGGCGTAAACGATTTAATTTCGAGTGATTTAGGATTCAACCCAATATTAGATTTCTCAGGATTTGCCGGATTAAGTCTGGAGGGTTCTGTTTCCGTTGCCAGAGAAGCAATGTACGACAGCACAGTTGGATTTTATAAAATACAAAATAGTAATGGAGCAGTTACAGACCCAACAACTGGAGATCTAATTACTCCCGATGAAACTGGTTATAAAGAGGCAGCATTGCATTCATCTAATTTATTTGCCTCTCTTGGCACTTTATCTACTAGTGATGGGAACACTATAACAAGTTCAATCACTTCATTCTCTGACTCAGAGATGATTGCTCCTTATGCCTCTGTTCATGACACAGGTCAAACTTATTTCTCTTTTACTGAAGCCAATGCTGATGGGATTTCTCATTTTAGAGAATTTGGAAATGGAGTTATAGGTTTAGAAGATTTATATGGTGGTGGCGATAATGACTTTGATGATTTGATCTTTGGATTTGATCTTAAATTAACTGTTTAATTTAAAGCTTATTTCTTACTAAAGAGATAAGGAGTTGCACGTATGCATGGGTTAAGTTTTAGATATGATTGGTTATTTTTTACAAATAAAATTAATTTCCTTAGTTTCCCTTTTAACCAAACCATAAAAAAATCAAAGAAAGTAACTGCAGTTTTATGATAAAAAAGTTTATCGTATAAGTTGAGATGATCTATATTTAAATAAGAATTTATAACTGGAATAATATTTTTATCATATTTTAATATTGTAAATTCTGAGAAATAATAACTCCATTTTTTTATCATTAAATCACAATCAAGAATTCAAGAAGATTTATCAATGTAGGCCCAAGAATTAATAACAGGATAGGGAGTAGGTATCCTTGGTGATCTAAAGTTATTAAGATAACTTTGCCACCAATATTCCTTATTACTCAGAATTAGCAAAAACTTATAACTTAATTTACATAAACCCTTATTTCTTTCAAATAATTCAATCAAATTTCTTAACTCGTTATCTTCTCTAAACAAGGAAAGATCCTCAGAAGAAATGACCAATTTATTATAAGTTGGATCATCAAGAGTTTTCTTAAGATATCTTTCAACAGGTATTTTTAGGGCATCTCTATAAATGTCAGCCTCATATCTAATACCGTTCCTTAAGCAAACAGAACTAATATCATTAGCAAAGCAAAGACAATTTCCTATTTTTGTAGACAAATTGAAACTTTGGTCCTAATAAACTTTTATCCCATGAGAAAAAAGGACTTTGGAATTTTTTTCTAGAAATTTTTGATAAGAGGTGGTTCCAGTCTTATGAAGACCAATATGGAATATTATTTCTTTTGATAAAACCATAGGGCGAGTTTAAAAAACTAAGGTGTAAATTTGAATATTTATATAGACTTTGTAAAATGTATTAAAATATCAAAAAATCATCAATTAAACATTAAATCATAATCTTGACAATAAAGGTTTAAAAATTTAAAAGTTTCCAAAAAGCTTTTTAAGAAAAGTTTTCAATTGTACATGCTAGTATAAATTTTCATAAAAAATATAGATGATATTTTCTTTAGCAACCTGTATTGCTTCTTATAATTGTGAAGTTATAGTCTCCCTTAAAATGAGCAATTTTTCTTTGAATAATATAAATGTCAAATAAGAAATTTATTTTTCATATCAAGACTTATAACGACTTGGATCATATGTGTCCGTTAGTATATTATTTTTTGAATAAATCAGAAAGGATAGATATTCTTTTTCTTACTTCTTATGATTTTGAAAATGACTATAGAATTAAGTATTTTAAAAAAAATTATACAAATCTAAAAACTGTCAGGGTATCTTTTCTACAAAAACTAAGAGGCAAAATATTTCTAAATAGCTACGTCTGTCACTTAATGCGTAAATATCTATTAATTAATAATTTAATTAGATTTTTTCTAAACTCTTGTTGGAAAAATATTTATCTTTCTTCAGATATAGCTGCTTTAATTTATGAATGGAATTTCCCCCAGGTTTTGAATTTCAATGAGGGTAAATACCTTGGGATACCAACTTTCTCGTTACCACATGGTTTGAACATCTGGAATAATATGGATATTAATATACCCATCAGAGATCATTACTTAAAGTTTGGCTCTTGGCCAGATTTTTCGAGTCGCAATCAGTTTGATAGTTATATAGTGCAATCAGAAAGACATAGAAAATTCTTAATCCTCTGGGGACAAGATCCCAAAAAAGTTCATGCACTAGGAAGTGCAAGATTTTATCCAGACTGGATAAAATTAAATTTATCAATTCTTCAATCCTCGCAAAATAAAAATTCAATTAATGAGAAAATTAATGATGAGACAAAGTACCGAAATAAATTAAAGGTTGTTTTTTTTCTCCCGCATCTAAATTGCAATGTTAATAGGCGATCAATGTTTAATCTTTTATCTAAATTATCAGATAATGAGAGCATCTTTATGCTAATAAAACTTCATACTAGAAACCAGAAAAGATTTGTTTCTTCCCTTAATAAATTAATTGATGATTCTATTAAAATTAAATTTGTGACAGATATTGATTCTCCGCTCTTAATTGAGTGGTCAGATGTTGTGATAGGTTTCGGCACAAGCATAGTTATAGAAGCGATGATTAAAAATAAACCCCTGATTCATTGTCAGTATCTGCATGATAATTCAACAATTTTTGATGACTCCCAAATAGTGCATCTTTCTAAATCAGACGATGAAGTTATGAATTATTTAAGTGAGCTAACAAAAAATATTTCATATTCCAAACCAAACCAAGAAAGATTAAACAAATTCTTACTTAGGGAAGTTTATAACTTTTCTAGAGAAATAAATATACCTGAACGTTATTATGAATTTATACTCAAATATGTTAATAACCAATAAAATTGTATGGTGGTTTTATTTACAATTTATATGTTTCCCTTTGCGCTATGACTGCACTAGTCACTGGAGTTGCAGGTTTTATAGGTTTTCATCTTGCTAAGAGATTAATTAGTTCAGGAGTTAATGTTGTTGGTTTTGATAATATCAATACATACTATGATATTGATTTAAAACTCTCTCGTTTAAAACATCTTGAAAATATATCTAAGGTATCATCTGGCAAATATTCTTTCGTAAAAGGTGCATTAGAAGATTATCAAACTTTAAATCAAGTTTTTAAGAAATACGATATAAATAATGTTGTCAATTTGGCAGCCCAAGCTGGCGTTCGTTATTCAATAGAAAATCCAATGGCTTATATACAGTCAAATTTAGTAGGCTTTGGAAATATTTTAGAGGCTTGTAGATATAATCGAATTCAACATTTAGTTTATGCTTCAAGTAGTTCAGTATATGGAGGCAACACAAAGATGCCTTTTTCTGAGACGGATGGAGTTGATCATCCTATAAGTATGTATGCGGCTACCAAGAAGTCAAATGAGCTGATGGCTCATTCTTATAGTCATCTTTATGAATTGCCCACCACAGGTCTTAGATTTTTTACAGTATATGGACCATGGGGAAGACCTGATATGGCATTATTCTTATTTACTAAATCTATTATCGAAGGAAAACCTATAGATGTATTTAATAATGGCAAAATGATTAGAGACTTTACATATATTGATGACATAATTGAAAGCATGGTAAGAGTTATTGATAAACCTCCTACGAAAAGTAATTCTTTTGATTTAAAAACTTTAAATCCAAGTGAAAGTTGGTCACCATTCAGAGTATTTAATATTGGTAATGCTAATCCAATTAATCTTATGAGTTATATCAAATCTATTGAGGAATGTCTTTCTAAAAAGGCTATAATTAATTATCTTCCTATGCAACCTGGAGATGTCACCGCAACTTCTGCAGATACTCATTTATTAGAAGAATGGATAAACTTTAAACCTAATACTTCAATAAATAAAGGGATAGAACAATTTATAGAATGGTTTGTGAATTTCTATTCATATAAAAATATTTTATAACTTTACAAAAATATTGCTTGAATTTACCTAAAGTCAAAGGGAAATTAATCAAATAACAATAGAAATTAAAAAAGATCTAATATAAAAAGATTAAGAAAATAATATTATATGTAAATATAGATCATGCTGTCTGTTAAAAATAATTAGATCCTAAAAAATAATTTAAAGTATTATTTTTGTAAATTTAAAATTAGTTGATGAAAGAAAAAAATATATTTCTTCATGCAAGTGAACATTCTTTTTTATTGAGTTTTTCAGAAATTTTAATGCTGAGAAATTACGCAAGAGCAAAGAAATTTAAGTACTGTTCTCAAATAGGAGGTTCAGAATCCATAAGAGATATTCAAGAAGCTAAGAATATAGATGCTAATGCTTTTGAGTTTAAGATCGTAGAGTCATTATTCTCAGTATCAAAAATTATTCAAGCATTGCAAAAAACTTATTCTGATTGCCTCGAAGAACTTTCATCAAAATATATCTTCATTAATATTTCCAATCAAGAAAGTCTAAATTTAATAGAAAACTTAAAAACTTATAAATTTCCAGATAGTTTAAAAGAAACAAAAATCATACTTAATTATGATAGGAGAGCATTAACTAAATATTTCTACAAATTAAATAGTAATAATTTTGAAGTTTTTGAATATGAATCAAATATCAATAAACTTATTTTTGATTCTAACAAAGGAATTAATAATCATTCATTTCTTATTTCAATTTCAGGAGGTATAACTTTTAAAAGTTTAGAAAATTTATTAAAAACTAATATAAAATTTGATTTTATTAAAACAGGGCTTTTTTCAATTAAAATTAATAAGGAAAGTGAAACTAATTTAAAAAATTATTTAACACAATATCAATCTTTAGAAGCAAAATTAATTAGGATCATGTCTAACTCTATCCAAAATAAATCTAACTATTTAGAAAAAAGGAAAATACATTTAAATAACTTTCTTTTAGATTTATTAAATTAATGTTAACAGATCTTAGAAATCTTGAATCTAATATCTTAGCTCTTAAAGATACTGGTAGGCTATTGGCAATTAAAGCTGAATTTGAAGCTGAAGGTACAAGAATAGATGAACTTGGAATATTATCCAATGCTTGCTTTAAGAGTAATGTTCCTTTGACGTTGAAGACAGGAGGTCCAGCTGCAATTAGAGATATTTTTGAAGCTTATCAATTAGGTGCTAAAAATATCCTTATACCTATGGTTGAGTCTGAATATAGTCTTGAATATTTTATTAATTCATACCAAAAATTTTCTGATGACTTTAAAGATTTAAATGAAGAAACAAATTTAGCAATTAATATCGAAAGTAAGCTTGGATATGAGAATATTGAAAAAATACTAGAAGTAATCAGTAAAAAATCATTGCCAATTTCACATATTGTAATTGGTAGAACTGATCTATCATCTTCTTTTCAAATAAATGATGTTAACTCAAAAAAAATCTTTAATATTACAAAAGATATTTTAAAAAAATCATATTCAAAAAATATTAGATGTACTGTAGGAGGAAATCTAACATCAGAAAGTTTTGAATTTATAAATAATTTGAGTAGTTTGAAATTAAATGCTTTTGAAACAAGAAAAACAACATTCGAATTTTCAAAATCAATCTCAAAAAATGAATTTGATAATCTAATAAAACTTAGTCTAAAATTTGAATTGGCTTGGTTAAATCTTAAAAGAAGTATGTACTCCCTTAGATCAAATGAAGAAAATTCTAGAGTTGATAAAATAAAAAATAGATTAAGACACTAATTTTTATTAAATTAAAATGATAAACATAATAAGTAAAAATTTCAGATTAAATAATATCGAGGGAATAATATTTGATAAAGATGGAACATTAACTGATAGCAGCTTCTATTGGGCTGAAATTATTAGAAGAAGATCCCATAGAATAGTAAACGATTTTCAGCTATCAAAGGAAGATTTTTATCAATTAAATAAAGAAATGGGTTTAAATATTAAAACCAATAAACTACTTCCAGAAGGACCAATTGCTATCAAGAGTAGGAATGAAGTGATTAATAAAATAATTTGTCATTTAGAGACAAAAAATATAAAAATTAAGACCAAATATTTAGAAGATATATTTAGAAATATTCATTCAGAATTTTCAAAAGAAGCATATAAATTTATTGTTCCTATTTCTCCAGCATTACAATTACTAAAAATTCTTAAAAATTTTAAGATTAAATTATTTCTTATAACTAGCGATACAAAATTAAATGCTGAGGAGACTATAAGATTTTTACATATAAAAAATTACTTTGATGAAGTTATTGGAGGTGATAGCGGTTTTGGGGATAAGAAATCAGGTAATAGTTGTCGATATATCTGTAATAAAATGAATTTAAATAATAAAAAAGTAATATCTATTGGAGATGCTCCCGTTGATAACGAAATGGCAATTAATGGGAACTTAAAAGCATCAATTCTTGTAGAATCAGGACAAATAGAACTCAACATGCTTTCTAAATTTTCAAAATATTGCGTTTCTGATTTGTCTGAAATTAGAATTGAAGCAAGTATTTAATTTTTAAAAAAAATGAAGAATATTCAAAAAGGCTTAGGAATTTGGCAGATAATAAACTCTAATATAGTTACTGATATTATTGCAAAATCAAATTTTGATTTGACTTTATTAGACCTTGAGCATGGTCTACACACGCCACAAAGTATTCAAGATTGTGTTTTTGCTGCAAAATCAAACTCTCTTTTTACAATTGCAAGAATTCCTTGTAAATCTTTTCAATACATTGTACAAATAATAGATACTGGGGTTGATGCAATATTATTTCCACATATAGAAACAACTGAGCAAATAACTGAAATTATCAATGAAACTTTGCTACCTCCTCTGGGGAATAAAAGTTTTTCTCCTTTTGTGACAAAATATAATTATGGTAGCAAAGCTGAAGATCTCAAAGAAAATCCTTACATCGGAATTCTAATAGAATCTCTTATTGGCATTAAAAATTCAGAACAATTACTAAGAAATCCAAATATTGATTTTGTATATTTTGGCGCATATGACTTATCTGTAGAAATTGAAAAGCCAGGGCAAATATTTAATGATGAAATTTTGAAGCATTTAAATACACTCATAAAAAATGCTAAAATGAACAAAAAACAAATACTAGCTATATATCGAGACAAAGAAGAGCTAAATCTTTTAAATAAATTAGGAGTAGATTTTCCTATAGCTTCTGTAGATACATCGCATTTAATACATAAATTATCACAAGAATCAGAGTATTATTTAAAAATCAAACAATAGATTCATTAATAATTTTTTTTCTTACTTCTTCTAAATCATATTTTGTATCAATAGCTTTACCACCATTATTTAATTCAATACATCTAACTGATATATCAAGTTCCAGAAATCTATTTATTTCAAGATCTTCTAAAAATTCAAAATTTGTCTTTTCTTTTTGATTTTTAAACTTTATTAAATGTTCTTTGTTAAAGGCATAAACGCAAATATGTTTATAAGCTGATTTAAATATATCTTTTTTATTACCTGGAATTGGAGCTCTACTTGAATAAAGCAATCTCTTTGAATTCGAAAATACCATTTTAGGAATGGAATAATTTCTATAATCTTTCTCGTCTTTTATTGAAGTAATTGCTGTATATACTTTTGTTTTATCTTGAATAACATTTCTTATAAATATTTCCAATTGATCACTTGGAAATATTGGTTCATCACCCTGCAAATTTATATATTGACTTGCAGATATTTTTTTCGCAACTTCAGCAATTCTATCTGTACCTGTAAGGCAATCTTTTGAAGTAATAAGAGTTCTTGCTCCAAAATTTTCGCAATGATTTTTGATTATTGAAGAATCAGTTGCGATAATAATCTTATCTTTATTTCTTAATGCTTTTAAAGCTTGATTATATGTCCTTTCAATTATTGATTGCCCTTCAATCTCAATTAAAAGTTTTTTAGGTAATCTTGTTGAATCAAGTCTTGCAGGTATAACTACAATAAAATCTTCTTGCATATGAATTTTATGGTTATATATATAATAAATTAATTCTAAATTAATTAAGCTAAATTTACTTGCTAAGTTATTTTTCCTAAATTAAAAAATTTTGTTTTATTTCACTTCTTAATAAATTAATTTCTTCCTTAGTGTATGAATAATTATTTTTAAAAAATGATTGAATATTTTGATAAAAAAAACTAATGCCATTAAAAGGTACATTGCATTTTAAAGCTAACCTTTCAATATCTCTATTATTACAATCACCGAAAATAATAGGAATTTTTTTATATTTAAAACTTGACTGTATAAATTGTTTATTAATAATGTCAGCAGTTGAAACTGTTTGTAGAATATCATTAAAATTATTTTCATTTAATCTGAGACCCTCAACCTCAATAATTAAATTTTTCTTTGAATAACTAAAACATGTTTTTAGTAAGTCAATCATATGAATATTACTTAACTTTTTCCTGCTTAGATTAACAGAAATTATTTTATCTTCGAATAAAGTGCAAATTAAATCGACCTTTTTAATATTACTTAAAAAATCAATCTCATTGAAATGTATATCGATAACATCTACTCCGTCATTTTTGAGAAATCCAATTTTATCTAGTAACTTATCATTATCTAAATTAGATATTTCCTTCATACCAAGACTTGCAAATAGCAAAGGATTTGGGTTAATTTCAATATTTAATTCTTTTGCTTTTATTTTAGCTTTTTTTATTGCCTCAAGAGTTATTTTTAGGGTTTTTTCGTTAGCTGAAATATCAATTCCGGAAAATCCGGTTAGTACAGCTAAAAAAATTAATAAGTAAGTTTTATCTAGATTATCTACACTATCTATTCCAAAATCTAGTTTATAAAATTTTAAATTTTTTCTTAAAATATCTATTTTGGTTTTCTGCATTTTTAAAAAATAATTTTATTGACTAAGATTTTAAATTCCTAATAATTAATTTATTTGCATTACTTACTGCCATTCGAATTTCTTCATTACTCATAGCATGAGGTTTTGATTCAAATTCTTTTATAACTTTTCTAGCATGGGTTCCTATTGTGATTCCATTAAAAGGTACCCCACAATTTCTTGCCAAGTCTCCTGTAAAAGAATTTGTGCCTCCAGAAATTAGTACAGGTAATTTATTAAAACTTTTTTCTTTCTGCTTTATTTCTTTTTCTATAAAATCAGCTATGGAAACAGCTTGCAAAGTAGTATTAAAGTCATCTGTTCCTCCACTCATAGGAATTCCATCCGCTTGAATTATTAATCTATCATCAGCAACTTTTTGAGCCAATTTTATTCTCTCAATAAGCATTTCGTTGCTTAAATGTTTTCTATCTAAACACATAGATATCATTCCATTAGGAACAGAATCTGAAACAACTTTCCATTCATCCATTGTTGATTCATCATCAGGAACTCCTGCATGTAGTTCAATACTCTCCGCTCCTGCATCTACACATTTTGGAAGCAAGGAGGAAAGTTCTTTGGCATTATGAGTATATTTGATAGCACTGGCAGCTGGAGGACAAGCGGCTTCACAATTTCCACATCCTATGCAGAGTTCAGGAATTATAATAAGATTTGAAGGAATCGCATCAGTTGGACAGGTTGGAATACATAAATTACAACTAACACAATCATTAGTAATAATAGCTTTCCTTACATGATGATCACCGGGCATTCCTACACTAACTGTTATAAAAGGTGTAAAGGGTATCTTTATTTTTAATTCATGAGCTTTTAATAACGCTGCGTTTATTCCCTTTTTAGCTGACTTTACAATTTCTGGGCTCGCAGAAACATCAAAACCAGCACAACCTGCAAGAGTATATATATAAGTTAAATATTCAACTTCATCCTTATCTTCATTACCAGCCCCACACACCAATTTAAAATAACTTGAAGATTGGAGAAGATCCATATATAAACCAAACCTATTTTTTATATCTAATGACATCAAAACTTAATTACGATTTACTTATGATAAAGTAAATTAAAAAAATTTAAAGA
>QCMB01000024.1 GCA_003214085.1 Prochlorococcus sp. AG-418-J17 | reverse complement strand
TAGATAATTTTATCATTAAAAGCTTCATAGGAAAGTGATAATTTTATTTCATTTAATTCGACGTTATAGAAAGTAAGAGGCTCATTAATTCTATAGAAAGGGAATGCATAGTTCAATTGTTTTGCATAGTCAAATATCCTTAAAAACAAATCATAATCTTGTATGATTTTATGGTTTCTATATTTACCAACTTTTATAAAAATATCTCTTTTAAAAAAAGTAGTGGTATGAATAATTGGATTTTTGAATGATAATTGTAAAGGAAGCAATGCTATTGGAGCAGTTCTCCATAAATTACCTAATTTTTTCCTGTTAAAAGGTATCGCAGGTGTATAAACAACCCAAGGGCTTTTTTCTTTATCAAATCTTTTTAAATGTTCTAAGAAGACTTTAATTCTTGTACTGGACATATAATCATCGGCATCAATTGTGCATATCCATTTATTTATAGATTTTTCTATTGCATAATTTCTAGCATTCGAAACTGAAGCTTTTGAAAGATAGTATATAAAAGTTTTAATTTGATTCTCTTTTAACTTCTTTATTAAAGATTCAATTTTTTGTCTGTAAGAAGAATCATAATAATTTAAACCATTTATAGCTAAATGGATATCGTTAGGTTTTATCTCTTGTTTAGAAATAGAGTTTAAACATCTTTTTAGTTCTTTAATTGATGCTTTAGCATAAAAAGGAACTATTACACTAATACTAGTATCCATTATTTTATTATCTAGATAATGCTAATATTTTATTGTATTAAGAAAAAGAAAGTTGAAGAAAAAATTAATAATTTACGAATTAAATGAATTACCTTACAAATTATTTAAAAATTTCATAACTAATTATCCTAACTCTAATTTAGCAAAAATATATAATGAGGGATCACTTACTATAACTGATACTGACGATGGAGGAGAACTACACCCATGGAGTACTTGGCCTACATTTCATATGGGGGTAAATAATAAATTACATAATTACCAATATCTAAATCAAGATGTACATAAAGATGATATATTTCGTCCTATTTGGGATGAACTATTAGCTAAAAATTTTACTATTGGTATCTATGGATTACTTCAATCTAGAATATCAGACGTATTAAATAAGAAAATAAAATTTTATATACCAGATACTTTTAATTCAGATAGTAAGTGTATACCTGAAAAACTAAATCCTATTCAGAATTTCAATGACCTTTTATTAAGTAATTACTTATTTATAAAAGTAAAATTCTCAGAAATTATTTTTAATTATTTAAAGTTATTGAAGGAAGGTTTTTTTAAGTAAAAGAATTAATTTTATATTATTAATTCAAATCATTCGAGAGTCTTTAAATAAAAGTAAAAGTGACGAAAGGAGTATTTATCACGGGGTTGTTAATTTTAATATTTTTTTTTTAACTTATTAAAAAAAGGAAAAGCCTGAATTAGCAATGTTCTTTACAAATCATCTTGCAGGTATGATGCACAGATACTTGGCGTACGACAAAACCTTTAATAACAAAAGTGCAAGTTCCAATATTTATAGTAATAAAGTTACTAAAGCATTGCTCATAGCAGATGAACAGATAGGTAATATTTATAAATTTGCAAAAAATAATTCCTATGAAATTATGATTGCCTCTAGTATTGGGCAAGATCTTATTAAAGAAAAGAATTTTGTCAACGCTATATTTATAGAAGATTTCGAAAAAATGAAGGCAAAGCTTTCATTAGATATGAATATTATGAGATGCAATGCGATGTATCCAGATTTAGTTCTAAAGTTTAATAATAAAAATGATAAAAATTTTGCAATCAATCAAATTGAGTCTATTCATGACGAATATGGTAACTCTATAATAAAATCGCAATATCTTAATTCTGGGAAATTAACTGTTAACTTTAATATAAAAGATGTTGTTGATACTGATTACGTTTTTTTAAAAGAGCAAAGAGTACAAGCAAGAGAATTAGGACTTTCTACTTTTAAAAGAGGAAAAGCTACAGCTTATCATATAAAAGAAGGAATAATTTTATCTAGTATTGGTATTAAAAATACTTCTTTATTTCCATCAAATATTAGTCTTAAAAACGTAAAAGAGAAATTAATGAAATATATGCTAGACAAATGAATATTATTATAAGTGCAAATTCTTTCTCTTTTATCTTAGATTACAAAATTCCAATCATACTAAAGCTTTTAGAGAAAAATAAAGATTTAATTATAACTATCTTAGTCCCAGAAAAACATTCAAAAGATTATCAAAAAAACAATTTAAAATGCTTAGAAATTTATAAAGATAGAATTGAATACAATACATCTATAAAAAGAGGTATAAGCCCATTTATAATTTTGAGAAATGCTTTCAAAATATTTAAATTAATTAATAAAAATAAGAAATCGCATTATGATATTTCTATAGTTTCTCATACAGTATCAATAAATATTGCTACAACAATATCTAGTTTATTCATCTTTAAATACCTCAAAAATATAGTATTAGTTGTAAGTGGCTTTGGACCAATAAAAATTAGGAATTCAATTTCTATACAAATAAAAGGATATATCTATACCAAAATTCTTAGATTTGTTTCACGTATAAAAAAATTTAAAATTATCGCCTTAAATATAGATGACTCTAGAGTAATTAATGACTTTCAAAATAAAAGCAATGTAAAAATAATTAGAGAATCAATTATTAAAAAAAATCATACTATTGATGAAAATAGATTTATAAAATCGCCAGATAAAAATGAACCCTGGAAAATATGCTTTGTTGGCAGATATCTTTTAGAAAAAGGAATTGATCATCTTGAATACATTGCTGAAGGATTAAATTTATTGGAAATAAAATATCAATTGGTTGCTTATGGAGATTTTGATCCATTTAATTCTTCAACAATCAATAAATATAATTTACACCCTAATATTAAATTAGAAAAACCAATAGCATTTGAAAAAATTTTTATAAATAATCACTTATTAGTATTCCCAACCTATAGAGAAGGTCACCCTAAATTAATTTTAGAAGCCATGAGCTTTGGATGTGTACCCTTAGTTTATCCAGTTCCTGGAATAGATGTTGATATTATAGATGGATTTAATGGATTAGTTGCGAACTCAATATCACCTAAAGCGTTAGTTTCAATAATATTAAAACTTGATAGAGATAGATCATTATTTAAAGATTTAAGAAAAGGATGTAAAAAATATATTGATAAAATTAGTTCGGGAAACTACTTAGAAGAATTTGAAAAAATAATTTTGAATAAATAAAATAATTTAATTTATTATTAAGATCTTAATCTACATTAATAAAATTGCTTAGAGTTAAAAAAACCATATATTTTTTTTATAGTTGAACTAATATTAATTCAATTATTAAGTCATTAATTCACATAAGAAATAGTATTAATCATGTAAACGAAATTATCTATGAAATATTAAAAAAGCTTAAAGAATTCACTATATTTTTTACTATTAATAATTTTAGATATAGAAGGAAAGGTAGATAAATAAGTAATAAAGAAAAATAAAATGATTGAGAAAAATAAATATTTTTTCAATGATGGGCTATATTTTTGGTCAAAAACCGTGGGTTCTGTAATAAGTTTCCAAGGCTCTTTATATTTTGCAACCTCTAATGATAATAATCTTTTATCATTTTCCAGACTAACTAAAGTTGACTTATCTCTTCGAGCCTCTCTAAGTAATTCTTTGTATTTTATAATCACACCTTTTGGTCTAGTTGCTGCATCAAGTCTTGATTGAGTAGAAAACTGCATAGCTTTTATAAAGTTACTAGTTTCTTTTCTTAATAGTTCTGTATAAATAGCCTTATTTTCTTTTAATTCCTTTATACGTATATCATCAGGGGTATATTTTGTTTCCCCAATGATAAGATCTTCAGAAAGTTTTTTAAGAATATTAAAAATTTGTGTATTCCCTTGAACATTTTTAGCAAAGAATATCAAGGCCTCAGGATCATTTTGAATATTTATTAATTGTTTTTCTTGTTCCTTTAGATTTCTTAATTGATTTCCAGCTTTAATTCTTATAGCTTCGATATTTATAACATTTAATATTTCATCATCTCCGCCTTCCAATGATTTGAGAGGTGTTAAGTCTTCGTTAATTGCAAAGCTTTGCGCATTTTTTAAAGACTGAAGACTCTTTAAATTATAAATTTCAATTTGGTTATTTAAATATTTAATTCCATTATTAAGACTTAACAATCTATCTTTTTTAGAATATTCTTGGTATGCTTCTGAAATTCTATTTAATACCTCTTTAATTAATTCCTTAGAGTTATCCCTATAAGTAAGGTTTAATATAGAAGTAGCTTTTATTAACTTTATATCAAACTGAGATTTATACCAATCTTTGAATTTTAGTGTTTCAAACTTTTTATTATCTTTTATCTTTTCAGTTTTTACATATTTAAAAATAGGCATCAAAACTGATGGACTTTTTAAAATCCCAACTTCAGTATTTAATGCGTCCTTCTGTCTAAAGGGCGTTAGACCTTGAGTTGCTTTAGAATTTAAAGTTGCCTTACTTGGTAAAGGGTATCCGGAATCCTTTTTCTGATTTAGGTCAATTACTATCTGAAATTCTCCTTGCCATGTTTTCTCAGTTAAAAGATAAGCGAAACCTCCAAAAAATATCCCACTTAATAAGGCAATAATAAATCTTAATTTGTTTTTTTTGCAGAGTAATAAAAAAAACCTTAAGGTCAAAATTATAAATATTTTCCTCGATTTTATTCACCATAAATTAATATGACTTTTACAAAATAAATTTTTAATAGCCTGAATGTACAAGTTAATTTTATATTATCATTCAATAATAAAGAAACAAAACCATTCGATTTAACTTTTATAAAGTTTCACTTAATATTAATAGGTTTATATTTTTAAAATAAATTTTTTAATTGATTTTTTTTAGTTTTAGAAAGATTTATTCCAAGTTTTATATACCCAATATTGATTAATATAGTCTTAATAGATTAAATAAAATAATATTAATATATTGATTCATATCCATTTGGATTATTTTTTTTCCATTTCCAACCATCAATACACATGTCTTTGATATTTCTGAAAGGATACCAATCTAATTTCGATAAAGCCAAAGAATTATCAGCCACCATATAGGGTACATCGCCTGATCTTCTTGATTTAAATATGAATGGGATATCAATATTGTTTACTTTTTTAAATGTCTCTATCAAATCTAATACGCTAGTTCCTTTACCAGTTCCTAAATTAAGGCAAATAAATTGAGGTTTATTTTTTTGCAAATAATCTATTGCAGCAATGTGGCCCTCAGCTAAATCAAGTACATGTATATAGTCTCTTACGCCTGTACCATCTTTTGTTGGCCAGTCTTTTCCAAGAACTTCCAGATGATTCATTTCCCCTGAAGCAACATTAAGAACTTTTGGGAATATATTATTGCAATTTAATTGTGGAGCTTCTCCTAATTCTCCAGTTGTGTGGGCACCTATTGGGTTAAAGTAACGTAAACAAGCTATTTTCCAATTTTTTTTGTCACTGTTATATAGATCATTCAATAATTTTTCAATAGCATATTTTGTATTCCCATAAGGATTTGTAGGATTAATTAAATCAGTTTCTTTAATTTTTTTACTTTCTACAATTCCATATAAAGTTGCACTACTACTAAAAACTATATTTTTACATCCAAATTGTTGCATTGAACGAATAACATTTATCGTTCCATTTACATTTACGTCCCAATAAGAAAGAGGGAGGCTTAGAGATTCAACTACAGATTTAAGTCCTGCAAAATGGATTACGCCATCAATTGGCTTACCACTATTATACTCAAAATTAAAAATTTGATTTAATTTTTTATTATCTCTGATATCCCCTAATTCAAATTTTAATTTGCCTTTTTTTTTATGATTTGATAATAAATTACTTATTCTTTTTATTGAATTTTGGGAACTATTTACTAATGAATCAATTACGACAATATCAATACCTTTTTCCAAAAGTAATAAACAAGTATGAGAACCAATATATCCAGCTCCTCCTGTAATAAGAATTTTTTTCATTTTCTGAAAATAATTTTTGATTCTTAATATTAAATTTAATCTTTAATCCTATGATATAGTAACCTTAAGTTTTATAGAGATTTATTTTTACTAAATAAATAGAAACATAAAAAATATATTATGTTTATTTAAAGAGTATTACTAATAATAATTGATTTTATAATTAATTATTCTAAAAGTCCTTTTAAAATTGTTTGTTTTTGATAAATTTATAGAGATTATAACGAAAGAATTGGCTATCACAATTTTAAATTTATGTTAAATTTGCCTGCTTCAACTGATTTTAAAACGATTAAAAGACTTTATAAAATTGTATTTTCAAAAAGTAAAAAGGAAATATCATTTTTTTTAATAATAGTTTTTTTAAGTAGCTTTGCTGAGATGTTTTCAGTTTCATCAATTTTTCCATTTATATTAGTAATTTCTAATCCTAAAGAAATACAAAAAATCCCAGTTTTAAATTCAATTATTTTAAATAACAATTTAAGTGATGAGAATATAATTAAATTAGTATTGGGTTTATTTATATTAAGCACATTAATTGCATTAACTTTAAAACTAATTACTTCTTATTTTAGCTTAAATCTTTCTGCAAAAATTGGTAGCTATTTAAGTTGTGAAGCCTACCACAGTGCTATTAATCAAAAATATGATAATCACATAAAGAGTAATTCAAGTGAAGTAATTGCGAACCTAACTAATGAATTAACCAAAACTGTTATTGCGATTAATAGTACTTTTAGGATTTTTACCTTTTCCTTAATCTCACTTTCTCTCGTTATATTGTTAATGAGAATCGATTTGTTTTCAGCATTATTAGCTTTCGTTGTTATTTTAATTTCGTATTTAATTTTAGTCTTTATCGTTAAGTCAAAATTACAACAAAATAGTATAAGAATAACAAACTTTTCTAAAACTCAACTAAAAGCAGTTCAGGAAGGTCTAGGGGGAATAAGAGATATCATTCTTGATAATAATCAAAAAGCTTTTTATGAGATTTTTAAAAAGATTGATAAACCAATGCGATCCTTATTTGCTCAAAATCAATTTATAGGTGTTTTCCCAAGATATGTAATAGAAACAATTGGTCTAATCCTAATTGCAATAATTGCTTTTCATCTTAAAAACAAAGGTTATTCAGGAGAAACTGAACTGGCGATTTTAGGAACAATCGCGTTAGGGGCTCAAAGATTACTCCCCTCTATTCAACAAATTTATGTTTCATGGACAGAATTAAGAGGGAATTCAACATCTATAAATAGCGTTTTATCCCTCATAGATAAAAGAGACTTTGAACCACTAGAAAAGAAAGATATTGAGAAGATTAAATTTAATGAAATAATTGAAATTAAGAACTTAAGTTTTAAGTATCAGGCCGATTCAGAATTACTATTAAAAAATATTAGCTTTAATATTAAGAAAGGGGAAAGGATTGCTTTAGTAGGTAAAACTGGTTCTGGGAAAAGTACCCTATTAGATATAATTATGGGTTTATTAATTGATAATGTAAAAGGAGAAATTAAAATTGATGGAAAAAACTTATATGAAAAAAATAATAAATTAATATATTCTTGGAGAAAATTAATTTCTCATGTTCCTCAAAGAATTTATTTGTCAGATGACTCATTTGCCTCAAATATTGCTTTTGGGGTATCAAAAAATGATATAGATATAAAGAAAGTAAAAATAGCTGCTAAAAAAGCACAAATAGATAATTTCATCTCTAAAACAAAATATGGATACAATACAAGGGTTGGAGAAAGGGGACTTTTTCTTAGTGGAGGACAACTACAGAGAATTGCGATAGCAAGAGCTTTTTATAAAGAAGCAGAAATTTTATTTTTTGATGAAGTAACTAGTGCACTTGATAATCAAACAGAGTCAGATTTGATGAAATCAATAAACACTTTAAAGAAAGATAAGACAATCATATTAATTGCTCATAGACTAAGCACTATTAAAAATTTTGATAAAATAATAGAGATTCAAGAAGGTAAAGTTAAAAAGATAATTGATAATAAAAAAAATTAAAATTTTTAAAAATTACTATAAAAATTTAAATTAGGATTTATTGTTAAAATTTAATAAACAGCTTTTTAAAAATTTGTTAAATCTAAAAATTTATTTATACAATTATTATTATTTATATATATTTTTTTAATGAAATCTCATGGGTTCTATAAAGATATAGTTGATAAAGATAAAATTAATAAAATCCAATTAGATTGCCTTAATTTCATAAACCAAAAATGTAATAAAGATGAAAATTACTTTAATCATATATCTCATAAAATAAAAAATTTAGATGTTCTTATTAACCCAATAATATATAAGAAAATTTCAGAATTGTTGAAATATTCTTCCCCTGAATTAGTAGCAACAGAATTGCATGTGCAAAAACCCTATTGTGAAGGAATTCCATATCATCAAGATAACTTTTATCATCAAGTTAATCCTTTAGAAAGTTTAAAAATATTAATCCCTTTGCAAAACATGAATTCTGATCAAGGGAGTTTGTCTTTTATTGATTGTGAAAATGACATTAAAGTATTTAAACATATTCCATCAAAAGTTAAGAACTTTTCTTCTTACATTCCATCAAATATATTAAAAGATATTAACCTTAGACATATTTCTTATACTTATGAGGTTGGAGATCTAAGCTATCACTTTGTAAATTCCATTCACTTTTCAAAAGGAAATAAAACTAATAAAGATTTTTTATTTATAGTATTCAGATATCAAATCCCCAATCAGATTATTAATGAAGAGCTTAAAAATAAATACGAAAAATGTTATGCTGAGCATAAAAAAATAATAAATTGAAGAAATAATATTTTATCCACAAAAATTATATAGTTATAAATAAATTTATTTGACAACCTTTTTATAATTTGTTTAGTATTTATATTATTGTAAAATCTCTATGCCTGGATATGAGTTAATTGGCAAAGAAGAGTTTAGAGAAGTTCAAGAAGTATTTGATAAAGGCGGCATATTATTTCGTCATGGTTTTGATGATTTAAGAGATGGATGCTTTAAAGTTAAATCATTTGAGAAGGCTTTTGCAGAAAAAAATAAAGTTAAATATGCTCTAGCCGTGACATCTGGGACAGCAGCACTGAGAGTTGCATTAGCAGCTCTAAATATTGGAGAGGGCGATGAAGTGATAACTCAATGCTTTACTTTTGTCGCGACTGTAGAGGCGATTATTGAATCCAAGGCTACACCAATCTGCCTAAATATAGATAAAACTCTTAATTTAGATCCCTCAGAATTAGAAAAGTCCATTACACCTAGAACAAAAGCAGTTATTGCTGTCCACATGTTAGGGACACCCGCTAGGATCGAAAAAATAAGAGAAATTTGTAATAAAAAGAAAATTTATTTAATAGAAGATACGGCTTGGGGGTGTGGCGGTAATTTAAAAAATGTCCCACTTGGAACATGGGGAGATGTAGGTACATTTAGCTTTGATTTCGCAAAAACTATTACTACTGGAGAGGGCGGGATGGTTATTTTTAAAGATAAAATAAACTATAAAAAAGCTTGTGCATGGCATGATCACGGGCACGAAAACAATCCATTAGTACCTAGATGGGAAGACACAAGATCAAGTAGCGGTTTTAATTATAGGATGATGGAACTTCAAGCAGCTGTTGGTTTAGCTCAACTTAAAAAGTTATCCTACATAGTAGATAAACAAAGAGAGCAGAGGGATCGCATCTGGGAAAATATTAAAGATATTCATGGCATTGAGAAAAGACACTCACCAAATGGAACTTTTGATACAGCAGATGCTTTAGTCTTTTTTGTTAAGAATGAAGAGATAGCAAAAGGTTTTAGAAATAATCTTCTAGAAATGGGAGTATCAACAAAGATATTACCTGAAGCATATACATGGCATTTTGCTGGAACTTGGAATCACATGGATAAACTAAATGGAAATTATAAAAATATATCTAAAAACTTTTTTAAAAAATCAGAAGAACTATTAAAGAGATCGGTTTCAATTCCAATTAATATTAATAATGATGATAATAAAGCTGATAAAGTAAGAATATCTTTATTAAAAACTTTAAATATAGAATTCTAAATATAATGAAAGTCTCAGTAATTATACCAGTTTTAAACCAAGAAAAGTATATAGCAAGATGTATAAGATCCCTATTAAATCAAAATTTAAATCCTTCTGAATTTGATATTATTGTTGTAAATGATGGTAGTACAGATAAGACTAATTTAATATTAGAAAGTTTAATAAATCCTGACAATAAAAACCTGAAAATTATAGAAAATCCAGAAAATTTTGGACTTCCAAAATCATTAAATGTAGGAATCAAAGCTTCTAATTCAGAATTTATTGTTAGAGTTGATTCTGATGACTATGTAAACAAGAATTTTTTAAATTTTTTAAAAACATATTTAGAATATAATAATTCAATTGGTGCATTATCTTGTGACTATTTCTTAGTTAATGAAAATGAAGATATTCTAGAAAGAGTTAACTGCTTGGAGAAACCAATCGGA
Source organism: Prochlorococcus sp. AG-418-J17 (assembly GCA_003214085.1). Lineage (GTDB taxonomy): Bacteria > Cyanobacteriota > Cyanobacteriia > PCC-6307 > Cyanobiaceae > Prochlorococcus_A. Next base: position 5,098 of record QCMB01000024.1, on the reverse strand, counting down.
TGCGGAATAATTTTTTAGAAAGTCTTTGTTAGAGGAGATTGGTTTATATGATGAAAATTTTCTTTGCAATGAGGAAATTGATTTAATATATAGATTTAAAAAAAACAATATAGTTGAAAGATTACCTATCCCGTTATATAGATATAGAAGACATGAAAACAACCTAACAAATAAAGAGGATCTGATGAATTTTTATTATAAAGAATTGAAAAAGAAACATTCAACTAAGAATCATCAAAAATAGATTTTCATGGACTCAACAAGTATAAAATTAGGTTCTAAAAGAATAACCAAACAATCTTCCCCATACATAATTGCAGAGATTGGTGTTAATCATGAAGGTTCAATGGAAACAGCTAAGTTATTAATAGACTTAGCTAAAGAGGGAGGTGCTGATGCTGCAAAATTTCAAAGTTATAAAGCAAATACATTAGCTTCTAAAAATTCACCGAGTTATTGGGACTTAAAAAAAGAAGAAACAAACTCTCAATACGAATTATTTAAGAAATATGATTCTTTTAATAAGGATCAATATGAAGAATTATCAAACTATTGCAAAAGTATAGAAATTGATTTTTTATCTACACCTTTTGATGAAGAATCTCTAGATTTTCTATCCCCACTAGTACCATTTTTTAAAATAGCATCAGCAGATATTACTAATAAACCATTTTTAAGAAAGGTTGCAAAAAAGAATAAACCTATAGTACTTTCAACTGGAGCATCTTCTATAAGTGAGATTGCCTTAGCTATTGAAATTATTAATCATAGTAATAATGTAGAAATTGCATTACTACATTGTATTCTTAATTACCCAACAATAAATACTAATGCAAATCTAAGAATGATCAAAAGCCTTTTAAAAATCTTTCCTAATAATTTAATCGGATATTCTGACCACACGTTACCAGATTTAAATATGAGCTCATTAATTTCCGCTTATTTACTTGGAGCAGTAATTATTGAAAAACATTTTACAAATGATAAAACTTTACCAGGTAATGATCATTACCATTCTATGGATTTAATTGATTTAAAAAACTTAAAAAAATCATTGAAAAATATTAATGAATTGCTTGGTACTTCAAATATTAAAAAACCAATCCAAACTGAAGAATTATCAAGAAAGAATGCTAGAAGGAGCATAGTTTTAAAAAAAGATTTAAAAAAAAATCATCAAATATCTAAAAATGATATTACCTATAAAAGGCCAGGCCATGGGATCAGTCCTATGCATTGGGATGATGTAATTGGTATGAAATTAATAAATGATTTTTCTTCTGACCATATTCTCCAATGGTCTGACTTATCAAATAGATAAGCCCTATAAAAATGTGTGATTACTTAGCGATAATTCAGGCTCGAATAGGCTCAAAAAGATTTCCAAAAAAAATGATTGCCCAACTCGAAGGCAAATCTATAATTGAATGGGTAATTAAACGCCTTCAGAAATCAAAACTTTTATCAAAAGTTATCCTTGCAACAAGTAAAAAAAAAGAAAATGATATTTTCGTAAGAATTGCTAGAGAAAATAATTTATCTATTTTTAGAGGTTCCGAAAATGATGTATTAAGAAGATTCGCTGAGGCTGCAAAAAAAAATAAAGCCAAAAATATAATCCGTATATGTGCAGATAATCCTTTTATCGATCCTGAAGAGATAGACAAGCTAATATCTTATTTTAAAGTTTCAAATTCTAATTATGCTTGTAATCATAGAAATTTAAAAAATAATAATTATGCTGATGGTTTTGGTGCTGAAATTTTTACAATTTGTTTATTAGAATTTCTTGATAAATATGCCTTGGAAGATAATCAAAGAGAACATGTTACTTCTTTACTTTGGCAATATCCGAATCTTTTTAAAATAGATGCAATTAAAGCTTCAAAAGAATTAGCTTTCCCAGAATATAAGTTTGATGTCGATGAACCTAATGATTTAAAAAAATTAAAATTCTTAATTGAAAAAGGAGTGAATATAAACTCTAGCGCTAAAGAAATTATGTCTATCGCAATAAAAAATAATTACTTAAAACTCACTTGAATATGAATTTAATCACAACAAATTTAGCATTTATGAAAGAGAAATTTAGTCCCAAAGACTTACTTTTAGGTAAATGGTGTTTAGGAAATAAATCAAGTGAAAATGAGTCTAAAATAATTTCTTATCATTGGGATGATAGAAAAAAACTATATAAAGATTATTTATATCTAAAAGAATTAAAGAAAGATATTTTGCCATTACTAAAAGATTATTTGAATAAAATACATAATACTAACTTTTCAAATAGAGCATGGGATATTATTTTAGGTTCTTGGTTAATAAAATTTTTGACAATTTGTTTTGACAGATGGCAAGTATTAGAAGATGCATCAAAGACAAATAAAAAACTAAATACTATATTTTACTATAAAGATTTTTTTGAATTTATTCCAAAAGACACTGCACATTTTCTAAGCATCGTCGATGAGGATAATTGGAATCACGTATTCATCGGAGAAATAATAAAAGACCAAGAAAAAATTAGCTTTGAATTTTCTCCTAATTTTTTTATTAATAAATTTAGTAATAAAAAAAGAAATAATTTCTTATCAAGTTTTTCTAAAAAATTAAAAAAACTTTCATTACTTTTATTGAATTTTGCTCTAAACATTATCCTCAAAAAATCACCTCCTTATGATTATGAATTATTCATTACTGATAATATTTTTAATTATTTTGGTCTTTGGAAACTTATTACTTTAAAATATAAGTTAAAAGGAAATATTAAATACAAACCAATCCTAAAAAAAGAAATAAAAACAAATACGCTAATAGATTTCGAAAAAAGAAATTATAAATTAAATTTAATTGATAAAAAAAATTTAGCCTTTGAAAGGCTAATTGAAAAATTTATTTTAAGATGGATTCCATTATGTTTTCTTGAAAACTTTAAACTTTATGATGACTTAATTAATATTCCAAGAAAAAAAAATATCCCCTTTTACTTATTAAGTTTATATAGTTATTTTGATAATGATCCACTTAAATTTTGGATATCAAGACAGATAAATAATAATGCTCAATTAATAATTCCTCAACATGGAGGCCACTTAAATAAATTTAATACGCATCAAGATTATACTCATGGTATATCAAATATTATATTAACTTCTGGTATTCAAAGTTTTAAAAGTAAAAAAAAAATAGCTTTAGGTATATTTAATAAAGAACTAAAATATAAAAAATGGTCTAAAAATGGAGAAGCATTAATAGTTACGGTGGCAATGCCTAGATATACTGATGAAATAAGATCAATGGCGATTTCAGGTCAAATGATTGATTATTTTTCTTCGATTTTCAAATTATATGATGGTATAAATAAAAATATAAGGAATAAAACTAAAATTAGACTATACCATAATGACTATAATTGGCGTCAAAAAGAAAGATGGGAAAGTAGATTTCCATCTGTAAAAATAAGTAATAAAAAAATAAGTTTTAAAAAAATTGTAGAATCCAGTAGAGTTGTTATTTGTACATATAATGCTTCTGTTTTCTTAAAGACTCTAGCAGCGAATGTCCCTACTCTTATCTATTGGGATGAGAATTTTTGGGAAATTCCAAAAAATTATGAGTGTGACTTTAAAGAATTAAAAAGTGCAGGAATCTACCATAATTCAATAGATAGTTTCCTAAAAGTCTTAGAAGATAATTGGGAAGATGTTGGCTCTTGGTGGTATGATCCAAGATTACAAGAAATAAGAAGGGGATTCTGCCATAAACACTATTATCTAAATAAACATTTTATAACTGATTTCAGTCAAATTATTAATAATATATAAAAATTTTTAAATAAATGTTTTTTATATTAGCTCTAAGTTTTATTTATTTATTTACTTATCCTTATACTCCTGTAATTTTCAATTTATTTCCTTTCGGATCAATAATTAGCTTTCCATTTAATGTTCTATTGATTTCATTCATTGCTTGCATAAAAAACAAACTAATTCTAAATTTCAGATATAAAGAGTTTAATATAGTAGTACTATTATTAATTTTTTTAATTTCATTATCTTTTATAAGTACTAACAATTTAACAGCATTAAGAGATATTCTTTTATTAATATCTTTATTATCTATATCAATTACATTTGATATTAAATCAATTTATAAATTAATAAATAGATACGGGCGAATATTAGGAATATTTTTAATTGGATCAATTATTATTTTTGCATTAATGAAGGTTGGAATTTTTTCCTATACAAATTGGAATGTAAGCAATTTAAATTTAAATGAAAATTCTCCTATTCTGATTCGATACTTAAATTCTGATGATTTTGAATGGTATTATATTTTTGGTTTGTTAGTGCACCCAGAAAATATATATGAAAGATATCAAAGATTAACATTGATTTTTCTTGAGCCAACGCAATTATCACTATTCCTTCTTCCAATATATCCAATAATAATTAATGATAAATTTATAAAAAATAAAATTTTTTATATATCATTATTTTTATTATCAATTATTCTTGCTCTAGCTTTTACAGCATATTTATCTATATTTTTTAGTCTGACTTTTTTATTGGTTAATAGAATAATCGGAGAAAATATAAAAGATATCAATATAAAAAAAATAATTCTATATTCTTACTTAATAATAGGAATTATCTTAATGCTGAGTACATTATTCTTTTTCCCAGAATTAACAAATTCAATCCTAGGAATTATAAGTAAAAATTTGCAAGAAAAATATGAATTTATTTTTGAATTTAAGGGTGTTTTTAACGAATCTTTAAGTTTAAGTTTATTTGGAGTTTCAGGAGATGAATCTGAAGACTTTATTGGAACCCTAGGTATAATCGCAGCCATATTTAGATATGGATATATTGGGATTTTTATTATAACTTTAAGTTTTTTTTATACAGTAAGAATGTCTATTAATTTTTTAGTAGATGATTTTATACCTTCTATTATTGGAAATGTACTTTGTATGGCAATTATTTCAAGTTTTCTGTTAAGTCTTAAACTTACTAATATACTTTTTATACAACCAATGATAATTATCATATATGGTATATGTATTAGGGAAAAATATAAAGCAGAATTTTTT
>QCMB01000023.1 GCA_003214085.1 Prochlorococcus sp. AG-418-J17 | reverse complement strand
AAATCAAATATATTAAATCTTATTTCGTAAAAACTAGTTAATCAAGTTTAATTAGGAGTATTGTCCGAACAATATATAAATTTAAAAGTTAAATAATTTATTAAAAGGTTTTATTTAACCCACAAAATCTCACTACAATTATTTTCTTTCATAATTTGATTGGCTTTAGCCAAGTCATCACATGGATTTAAATGTAAGACAGCGATATTTCCTTTTTTCTGTTGTATTTTTTGCTCATTCATACCTTTTTCTAACAAATAAGAATCTTTAAACATTAATAATATCTTTTTTTTATCTGTCTTTTCTTCCTTAATAAAATTTCTTAAAATGTCTACTGAAATTGTAAATCCAATCCCGTTAAATATTTTCTCATTAGGACTAAAAGATCTTACTAATTCATCATATCTTCCGCCCTTTGCAATAACGCTTTTATTTTTACCATTATCCCCTATTAGTTGAAAAACTATTCCTTCATATAAATTCAAGTGAGGTTGAAAAGTGGGATCAAGTTGTAATTTAACACCATATTTATATGATATTTTTGATAATGTTTCAAATAAAAAATTTAAGTCATCTAAAGTTTTACTATTACCATATATAGTTTTTAATTTTTTTAATATTGCAATTGGTTCTCCCCTTGTGAATAAAAGATCTTTAAGAATATATTTATCATCTGCATCTATTTCTAATTTAGATAAATTATCTTGATCAAAATTAACCAGACTTTTCTTAATTTCTTCAAAATTATTATTCTCATATTTATTTAAGATTAAATCCATTATTTTTGTAGTGCTTACTAGTAGAAATAAATTACAACCATCCTTCAAATTAATATTATCGATTGAGTCAAACAAAATATTAATAACTTCAATTTCTGGGTATTTTGTATCATAACCAATTAATTCAATTCCACTCTGCAATTTTTCTTGCAACTTAAATGAATTTTTATTATTTTGTTTTTTATCAAAGACCATTCCATTGTTGAATAATCTTATAGGTCTTTTCTTATTTATTAATCTAGTAGATGACAATTTAACAATTGATGTTGTCATTTCTGGCCTAAGACATAATGAATTATTACTCACTATCCCTACAACCTGATTTTCATCAATAACACCACGGCCTTTTATCGTATCTAAAGTATTTATAAATGAGGGTGAAACCTCTTCATAACCCCATAGTTTATAAATACTATTTAAATTATTTATGATGTTTGAGTTATTTTTTACATCGACTAACTTAATTTCCTTTATATCTGTCATTTTAATATTCAACTAATTTTAGGTATAGAGATTTTTTTTAAATGGAGAGACTTTATCTAGTTCATTTTTTAATTCATTCTCAAGGCTGGGAGAACAAGCTAAAATTCTTCCTGAACTTAAATTAAATTCGCCTGATGGGTAATCAGAAATAATGCCACCAGCCTCTTTAACAATAATAGCACCGGCAGCTAGGTCCCAAACCTCTAATCCTCTTTCCCAATATCCATCTACCTTACCTGCGGCAACAAATGCTAGATCAACTGCTGCTGCACCTCCTCTTCTAACACCTCTAGTTTTATGTGTTAAATAACAAAATTCAGCATAATTATTATCCTCTGTCTCAAATCTGTCATAAGAGAAACCCGTTACAAGTAGACTATCAGAAAGATTAGAGGGATTCGATACTTTAAGTTCAGTATCATTGCAGAATGAGCCTAAACCGATACAGGCTGAATATAGCTCATTTAAATAAGGTACAGATATAGCCCCTATAATTGGCTTGTTTTTATATACAAGACCAATAGAAGTTCCAAAAAAAGGATATCCATGAGAATAATTTGTTGTACCGTCTAATGGGTCTATACACCATGTTAAGTCGGAGGATTTGTTTAATTTCCCCGATTCCTCTGCATTTATAGATATGTTTGGGGTCTCTTCTAATAAATATTCTTTTATTTTATTTTCAACTTCCAAATCTACATTGGTTACTAAATCACCTTTCCTACCCTTTGATGATATTTTTTGAATTTTATTGTAATTAATTTTTAGAATTTCATTACCAATTTTAGCTGAGTTCTTGGCTATTTCATATAAACTGGGTAAGTTTACTTGATTAGCAATTTCCTCTATTTTAATTAATTCAAACATAATAATTAATCTTCCTCAAATTCCCAAGGTGGCGCAACTCTTGTATTTCCTCTCCCAAAATATTGTCCAAATTGTAAATCGTAAACTTCATCTTCATAAGTAGTTTCTACCTCTAGATCTGAAGATGCTTTTGCGACACAAAGCAGTGCATAACCTTTATCTTTTAAGGCTTGAGAAACACCCATAGCTTCAGGTTGTTGCAAACTACCATATATTATTTTAACTGCACAACTTGTACAGCAACCATTTCTACATGAAAAAGCAAGTTTGAATCCTTTCTTTTCAAATTCTTTAAGTATGTACTCATCACTATTAACCTGCTCTTGGTAGACCTTTCCGGTCTCTTTATTTTTAATCGTGACTGTGAAAGTCTTTTTCAAATAACTTTCCTCTATAATGGGGTGCTCAAAGGTTAAAATGGTTATATAGGGAGAGGTGGCCGAGTGGTTGAAGGCGCAGCACTGGAAATGCTGTATAGGGGCAACTTTATCGAGGGTTCGAATCCCTCTCTCTCCGTTTTATATTAGTTTATTTTGGTTAACTACATCAACAGCTTTGTCTTTAAGGATTTTATAAAAACAGATTGAAATATTTTTGACAAGTTATAAATAATCTTATTTATTTAAATTAAGTTGAAAATATTTGATTTTTACTATTATATGTAAATATCTAAGATAAAAATTAATGAAATTATTAGTAAATTTTGCTTTAATTTAGCGATCTAAAAACATGGGTCAAATAGTTGGAATTGATTTAGGTACTACTAACTCTGTAGTCGGAGTTATAGAAGCTGGTCGTCCAATTGTTATTGCAAATTCTGAGGGTTCTAGAACAACACCTTCAATTGTTGGATTTACAAAAGATAAGGAAATAGTAATAGGAGACCAAGCGAGAAGACAACTTGTTCTAAATCCTAAGAATACCTTTTATAACCTAAAAAGATTTATTGGTAGTGACTGGGATGAATTAGATGAAAATAGTATTTCTGTTCCTTATAACGTAAAGGCTAATACCAATGGAAGCGTTAGGGTTCTTAGTCCAAATACAGAAAGAGAGTATGCGCCAGAAGAATTAGTAAGCTCATTGATTAGAAAATTAATTAATGATGCTGAAACTTATCTTGGAGATACTGTTGATTCTGCAGTTATTACTGTTCCTGCTTACTTTAATGAATCTCAAAGGCAAGCTACAAAGGATTCTGCAATATTAGCTGGTATTAAAGTAGATAGAATTCTAAATGAACCTACTGCTGCTGCTTTAGCTTATGGTTTTGAAAAAAGTTCTTCTAATAATGTTTTAGTTTTTGATTTAGGGGGAGGAACATTTGATGTTTCATTATTGAAAATTTCTAATGGTTTATTTGATGTAAAAGCCACTTGTGGTGATACACAGCTAGGAGGAAACAATTTTGATTCAAAAATAGTTGATTGGCTTGCCGAAAAATTTCTAGCTAAATACGATATTGATCTTAGAAGGGATAGACAAGCTTTACAGAGATTAACTGAGGCTGCTGAAAAAGCTAAATGTGAATTGTCAGGATTGCAAAAAACAAAAATATCTTTACCATTTATCACAACAAGTAAAGAGGGGCCATTACATATTGAAGAAACCTTAGATAGAAAAATATTTGAATCATTATCACAGGATTTACTTGATAGATTATTAGAGCCTGTGCAAATAGCTTTAGATGATTCTGGATGGAACGCAGAAGATATTGATGAAGTAGTTCTTGTAGGTGGCAGCACAAGAATCCCAATGGTTCAACAATTAGTAAAGACTCTTGTTCCAAATGATCCTTGTCAATCTGTTAATCCTGATGAAGTGGTAGCAGTAGGAGCTGCAATACAATCTGGAATTATTAGTGGTGATTTACAAGATTTACTCCTAAATGATGTTACTCCCTTATCTTTAGGTTTAGAAACTATTGGTGGTCTTATGAAGGTACTCATTCCTCGTAATACGCCAATACCAGTTAGGCAATCTGATGTTTTTAGTACGTCCGAAGCTAATCAATCATCAGTTGTTGTTCAAGTACGGCAGGGAGAAAGGCCTTTAGCTTCTGAAAATAAATCACTTGGTAAATTTAGACTATCAGGAATACCTCCAGCTCCAAGAGGGATACCACAAGTCCAAGTAGCATTTGATATTGATGCTAATGGTCTTTTAGAAGTAAGTGCAACTGATAGAACAACTGGAAGAAAGCAAACAGTTACAATTTCTGGAGGTTCTAATTTAAATGAACAAGAAATAAATTCGATAATTGAAGAAGCCAAAGCAAAAGCTAATGATGATAGGAAGAGAAGATCTGTAATTGATAGAAAAAATAGTGCTTTAACTCTTATTGCGCAAGCTGAGAGAAGACTTAGGGATGCTTCATTAGAATTTGGTCCTTATGGGGCCGAAAGGCAACAAAGAGCTGTTGAATTAGCCATTCAAGATGTTGAAGAGTATATAGATGATGATGATCCTCAAGAATTAGAAATTTCAGTAAGTGCTCTACAAGAAGCATTATTCGGTTTAAACAGAAAATTTGCAGCAGAAAAGAAAACTGATAATAATCCTCTACAGGGCATTAAAAATACATTTGGATCATTAAAGGATGAACTCTTTTCAGATGATTATTGGGATGATGATCCTTGGGATAATCAAATGAATAGAAATTATAGAAATTCGAGGTATGGTAATTCTAGGGACGATGATCCATGGGACAATGACTACTTCCTCTAAAAAAGACTATTTGTCGATTTTGGGTTTATCCCCTAACTTCGATGATAAAGAACTTAAAAAGGCCTTTCGAAGAGAAGCAAGAAAATGGCATCCAGATTTAAATAAAAATGATCTTAATGCAGAAGAAAGATTTAAATTAATTAACGAAGCATACGAATATTTACGTGATCCTAATCTAAGGGAAAAAATTTCGGATGAAAATATCAAGGATGATTACGAAAATAATAATTTCAAGACAGGGTTTCCTGATTTTCAAGATTATCTTGATTCATTATTTGGATATGAATACTCACCAAAGAATTACGAGGAATATGATGATGAACCATTTGAGGATGAATCGATAAATAAAAATAATGATGAATCTAACAATTTTCAATACCCCACAACCTCTCCAGAAGAGCCGCCTCCAGTTAAACTCCACCAAGATATTGAAACAGTTATTGAATTAACTCCTGATGAGGCCTTAAATGGAGCTTCAATTTTAATTGAACTTGAAGATGAAACTGTAGTAGAAGTTGATACACCACCTTTCGCTGGAGATGGCTGGAGATTAAGACTTGAAAATATTGCTAGAGGAGGTAAAGATCATTATCTACAGCTAAAGGTTCAAACGGAAAGTGGTCTAAGAATTGATGGTTTAAGAGTTCTATATAAATTAGAGTTATTTCCTCATGATGCTCTTCTTGGTTGTGCAGTAGAGGTTCCTACCTTAGATGGAAATGTCACACTTCAAGTACCACCAAAATCATCTACCGGCAGAATGTTACGTTTGAAAGGAAGGGGTTTAACTTTTGAAGATAATGTAGGTGATCAATATGTTGAAATCTTGGTAGTGATACCTGCTGACATTAATGATGAAGAAATTGCTTTATATACAAGATTACAAGAATTATCACTTTCTGATTCTTAATCAAATATTATATGAATAGAAAAAATTGGTACTTATGAACGTATTTGTTCTTTTATATAATTCAGGAACAGATAAGGAAGGAATTCATTCAATAGAACTTAAAGGAAGGACCATTGTTCTAATGTTTGAAGATAAGGATGATGCAACAAGATATTGTGGACTATTAGAAGCTCAAGATTTTCCTTTGCCAACAGTTGAAATGATCAACATAGAGGAAATAAAGGATTTCTGCATTAAATTAGATTATGAATGCAAATTAGTAGAAAAAGATTTTGTACCTAAAACCGCAGAAGATAGGTTATTAATTTCACCACCTCAAAAAAATCTAGAAGTTGAAAATTGGGAGGAAGACAAAAATAGTAAAAAAGATAACTTTGATATAAATACCATTAAGGAAAACCTTGAAAAGTTGCTTTAGCTATTAAGATATAAATAAATTATTAAACAAATAAAACATGACAACTGCATTATTTGAGACAGAAGTTGGAAGCATAAATATTGAATTTTTCTCTGACGACGCACCTAATACAGTTAAAAACTTCACGAAGTTGATTAGTGATGGTTTTTATGATGGTCTAGCATTTCACAGAGTTATTCCAGGGTTTATGGCTCAGGGTGGATGTCCAAATACTCGTGATGGAGCATCTGGTATGCCTGGAACTGGAGGACCTGGATATAATATTAAATGTGAAATTAATTCCAATAAACATCTTAAAGGTTCACTTTCTATGGCTCATGCAGGAAAAGATACAGGTGGTAGTCAGTTTTTTATAGTTTATGAACCACAGCCTCATCTCGATGGAGTTCATACTGTTTTTGGTAAGACAGATGATATGGATGTAGTGCTAAAACTCACTAATGGTTCAAAAATCCTAAAAGCTACATTAAAGTAAAAATTTAGCTTTCAAAAACAATACTAAATGTCTCTTTATCTAAATTAAATTTTCTTGTAGATGAATATAAGATTTCATTATTAATAGTAAATTTAGTATTTATTAATTTGATGCTACTTTTTGGGTGTAATGCTTGTTCAATGTTTCTAGAAACAATAATTCCAATTTTTGTACTATTTTCATAATTGGATAAAAACTGAATAAACAATTCTATATTTTTTATTTCTTCATCAGTAATATTAGAATTAGTTCTATTTTGATCATGCAAAATTCGCCAAACTAATTTTGGTCGATTCCAAAAGGCCAATAATCTTGGAGTACTTTCTAGTTTAATATTAATGTTCTGCTCACTACAGAACTTAATAACATTATTTTTTATAGGAACTAGATCAATAGATTTATATTTTCCGTCAAGAAAAATTGATATAAATGGATCGATATTCTTGGAATTAGGATTATCTTCATCAATCATGTGACCTAACTTGGTTTTTTTTACACTCAAATATTCTGCATTATTATCGTTTGGACAAATTACCAATGGAACTCTCTCAATAACTTCTATTCCATAACCACCTAATCCAGCAATCTTTCTAGGATTGTTTGTAAGTAATTTTAATTTTTTTATACCTAGATCGGTTAATATCTGTGCGCCAACTCCATAGTTTCTTAGATCAGCTGGAAAACCTAATTTTTCATTAGCTTCTACAGTATCTAATCCACCATCCTGCAAACTATAAGCCTTTAATTTATTTATAAGACCAATACCTCTACCTTCTTGTCTCAAGTAAACAACAACACCTTCTTCCTCCTTTTCTATCCTTGATAATGCAGCCTCTAACTGGGGTCTACAATCACAACGTAAAGATCCAAAAGCATCGCCAGTTAAGCACTCTGAATGCATTCTTACTAGTACAGGTTCACTTAATTTTGATGATTTTTGTTTAACTAATGCAACGTGCTCTGAACCATCAAGTTCATTGACATATCCATAAGCTTTGAAATTACCAAAAATACTTGGAAGAACAGCGTCTGATTTCCTAAATACAAATCTCTCAGTTTGAAATCGATAACTTATTAAATCAGCTATGGATATTAATTTCATTCCCCATTGTTTTGCATACTCTTTAAGTTGTGGAAGTCTCGACATGGAACCGTCAGGATTTTGTATTTCACAAATCACTCCAGCTGGATAAAGACCTGACATCGCCGCAATATCTACTGCCGCTTCGGTATGACCTGCCCTCTTTAATACACCACCTTTTTTAGCTCTTAATGGAAAAATATGTCCTGGCCTCCTTAAATCATCAGGTTTTGTATTTGGGTTTATTGCAACTTGAATTGTCTTTGCCCTGTCTTCAGCGGAAATTCCAGTAGTAACATTATTTTCAGGACCAGCATCAATTGATATCGTAAATGCTGTTTGATTTTCATCTGTATTTCTATCTACCATTAATGGTAAATCTAAAGAGTCAAGCTTTTCACCTTGCATAGCTAGGCATATAAGGCCACGTCCCTCAGTAGCCATAAAATTAATTTGCTGTGGAGTTGCAAACTGCGCCGCACATATTAAATCTCCTTCATTTTCTCTTCTTTCATCATCTACAACAATTATGCATTCACCATTTCTTATCGCTGCCAACGCATCGCTGATAGGATCAAATTCAATTTTAAATGATTCATTTATATCCAAAATTGTTCCATTATTTAATTTGGGACTTGTTTCTTTCATTATTCCTATCAATATAGAAAAATAGTGTTTTAGTTACCTTTAATTCAACACTTTATAATCCTATCTCAAAGTCTGCCAATTCAAAGAAATGAATGTTGCAATTGTTGGTGCTACTGGTTACGGAGGTATTCAAGCGGTAAATCTTTTAAAGAAGAATAAAAAATACAAAATTTCATTTTTAGGAGGTAATAAAACTTCTGGATCAAAGTGGAATGATAATTTCCCTTTTATTTATCTAGATAATGATCCTTATATAGAAGATATTTCAGTAGATAATATTTCAAAAAATTCAGAAGTTGCATTGCTTTGCTTACCAAATGGAATATCTTCAACATTGACAAGAAAATTATTAGATAGAGGAGTTAAAGTTATTGATTTATCAGCTGATTACAGATATAAGTCATTAGACGAATGGAAAAAAGTATATTCCAAAGAAGCTGCTATTTATAAAAGGAGTGACGATGATTTATGCAAAGAGGCAGTCTATGGTCTTCCTGAAATAAATAAAGAAGCCATTTCAAAAGGAAGATTAATTGCATGTCCAGGATGTTATCCAACATCTGCTCTTATTCCATTAGCTCCTTATCTTTCTCAAGGAATTATTGAAAATGAAGGTATAGTAATTGATTCTAAAAGTGGTACTTCTGGTGGTGGTCGAGAACCAAACCAAAAGCTACTTTTATCTGAATGTGGAGAAGGTCTATCAGCATATGGATTGATTAACCATAGACATACCTCAGAGATCGAACAAGTAGCATCTTTAATATCTGGAAATAAAATTGAACTGCTCTTTACTCCTCATTTGGTTCCGATATCAAGGGGTATGCATTCGACTATATATGGGAGATTAAGAGATCCAGGATTAACTTCTGATGATTGCAGAATTCTTTTGGATAATTATTATAGAAATTTCAAAAATATTAAGGTCTTACCTGTAGATACATTCCCATCAACAAAATGGGTTAAAAATACAAACCAAATTTTCCTTTCTGTTAAAGTCGATATTCGAAATGGAAGAATAATTATTTTATCTGTAATTGATAATTTGTTAAAAGGTCAGACTGGGCAAGCAATTCAAAATTTAAATATTATGAGTGGATTTTCAATGGATGAAGGTCTTGATTTAACTAATAATTTTCCATAAAATTACTTCTTATCAAAAAACCAGCTAGTGAGATTGAGTGAGGTAAGATTTTATGCTCAAGCATTTGTATTCTTTTGGAAAGTGATTCAATATCATCATCATTTCTAATAGACAATGCAGCTTGCATTATCAATGATCCACTATCTACCTCCTCTTCAACAAAATGTACGGAACAACCAGTTATTTTTGAACCATTTAATATACAGTCCTTTATCGCAGAACCACCTTTATATGCTGGAAGTAATGAAGGGTGAATATTTATTATCTTATTCTTAAATTTATTGATAAAAAATGGAGTAACAATTTTCATCCAGCCTGCCATAACCACAAGTTCAACATCGTAATGAATTAAAGTATTTACAATTTCTAATTCAAATGCCTCCTTTTGCAGAAAATCTTTGCCTCTTATAATTTTGTGAGGTATTTTTTTACTTTCAGCTCTCTTTATACATCCTGCATCATCTTTATTAGTTATTAGAACTTTTATATCTATATCTAATTCTCCTTTTTCTGAGAGATTAATTAATTCCTGAAAGTTTGTTCCTTTCCCAGAGGCAAGTACACCTATTTTTAATTTAGGGGAAAATCTTCTAAATTCAGATATCTCAGGCGAAATTATGTAATTAAATGATCTATCCAAAATTTTTTTATTTTATCCAATGATAAATTCATATGAAATAAAAAAAAACCTCAATTTTAATTGTTTATATTCAAAAACATATTTATTTGAAGATAATAATTTAAACAAATTTAAATGATTCAAATTTATGTACTATTCGTATAGATATAATTGAATAATAAATAAAAGAAACAAATATATAAAATGAATGGAGATTTAAACTCTTGGGATAAATTTTGTAATTATCTTTGGTTTGATAAAAAATTAAATATTTGGTTAGACATAAGCAAAATTAATTTCACAAGTAAAGAGATAAAAAATTTAGAAGATAAATTTAAAGATGTTTTTTCATCAATAAAAGAATTAGAAAATGGCGCAATCTCAAATATTGATGAAAATAGACAAGTTGGACATTATTGGCTTAGAAATCCATCAATTTCACCCTCTTTAAAAATAGGAGAAGAAATTAGAGCAGATATTAATTCAATCTCTGAATTTGGAAAACAAATTTTAAATGGGGATATTAAGAATAAGAATAATCAGCAGTATACTGATGTTCTATGGATAGGAATTGGTGGAAGTGGATTAGGACCATTACTTATTACAGAGTCACTGCAGAAGTGTTCTAAAGGCTTAAATTTTTCTTATATCGATAATGTTGATCCTTTTTTAATTAGCGAAAAGTTAGAAGAGTTATCTGAAAAATTATCAACAACATTATTTGTAGTAGTAAGCAAATCAGGTGGTACGCCTGAACCTAGAATTGCTATGGAAATTATTAAAAGTCACTGCGAAAACAATTCTCTTGAATGGAATTCTAATGCTATAGCTATAACTATGAAAGGTAGTAAGTTATTTAAAAAAGCTACTTCTGAAAATTGGTTAAAAATATTTAATTTGCAAGATTGGGTTGGTGGAAGAACTAGTATTACCAGCTCTGTGGGATTACTTCCATTAGCTCTTATTAATGAAAATATCTCTGAATTTATCAGAGGTGCATCATTAATGGATGAAGCCACACGTATAAGTGATTTTAAAAATAATCCAGCAGCACTATTATCATCCGCATGGTATTTAACTGGGGATGGTATTGGAAAGAGAGATATGGTCGTATTACCTTATAGAGATAGGTTACAGGTTTTTAGTAAATATCTTCAGCAATTAGTAATGGAATCATTAGGAAAGAAATTTAATAGGAATGGTCAAGTAGTTAATCAAGGTATTTCCGTTTTTGGTAATAAAGGATCTACCGATCAGCATGCTTATGTTCAGCAACTGAGAGATGGTATTGATAATTTCTTTTGTATTTTTATTGAATTATTAGATTCTCCATCTACTAATATTTTTGATGAAAAAGAGAATCCTAAAGAATATCTTTCTGGTTTTTTGCAAGGAACCAGATCTGCACTCTCTAGTGAAAACAGACAAAGTATCACTATTACGTTAGAAAAGTTAAATTGTTTTTCACTAGGTGCCTTAATCGCTTTATTTGAGAGGGCTGTATCCTTCTACGCTGAATTGGTAAATATAAATGCATATGATCAACCTGGAGTTGAAGCTGGAAAGAAAGCAGCTGCAAATATTATTGAGTATCAACAAAAAGTAAGTAATTTATTAGATGAAGGTGGAGAATATTCTATAAATGAAATAACATCATTATTTGATAATTCAGTTAGTGAACCTATATTTTTTATACTCCGTGAAATGTGTTTCGGTAATGATAATTATTTAGTTAAGGGCGATTGGTCAAATCCAAATTCATTAGTTATTCAAAAAATAAATTCTTAAACAACAATATTCATTATTTTTCCTTTAACAATAATTATTTTTCTTATTTCCTTATCTTGAGTCCATTTTAATATGTTAGGTCTTTTAAGAGTCAATTCTTTAATTTGATCTTCACTCATATCATTATTAATATTTACTTTGTCTCTAACTTTTCCATTCACTTGTATTACTAGTTCATATGAATCTTCCTTTAGTGCATCGGCATTAAAGGAAGGCCAGTTTTCTAAATGTACAGATTTTTTAAATCCTATAAGATGCCATATTTCTTCTGCAATATGAGGTGCAAATGGAGCCAACAAAATACAAAATGTTTTTAAAGCATCAATTTTTAAATTATTGTTGATGTCATTAATGGAATTTGATAATGAATTATAAAACTTCATTAGTTCTGAAATCGCAGTATTAAATTGGTTATTTAATATGTCATTTGAAATTTCTTTTATAGCAATATTCATTGACTTTATTAAACTTTTTTCTTTATCTGGATAGGAATTAGATTTACTATTTATATCTTTTGCACAATTTATATAAAGCTTCCAAATCCTACTTAAAAATCTAAATTGTCCTTCAACATCTGTATCTCCCCATTCCAAATCTTTTTCTGGTGGTGCTTTAAATAATATAAACATTCTTGCTGTATCTGCTCCATATTTTTTGATTACTGATTCAGGGTCTATTCCATTATATTTAGACTTGGACATCTTCTCGAAAAGAACTTCCAGTTTAGAATTGTCAATTGGATCTGTAGGATTTGATAAGTCAGTAATATTGGAAGGGGAAACATATTTACCAGTTTTATTGTTTTTATAGGCTGCGGCCTGAACCATTCCTTGCGTCAATAGTTTTTTGAAAGGTTCATCAATATCAAATAGTTCATTATCTCGCAAAGCTTTAGTGAAAAATCTTGCATATAACAAATGCAATATTGCATGCTCTACTCCTCCAACATATTGATCTACAGGTAACCACTTATTAATTTCATTCTTTTCAAATGGCTTAGTTGAACATTTTGAAGATGGGTATCTTAAAAAATACCAAGATGAACACATGAAAGTGTCCATAGTATCAGTTTCTTTTCTTGCCGCTATTCCACATTTTGGACATGTTGTATTTATCCAATTATTATTATTACCTAAAGCATTAATTTTGTTAGCGGAGATTTCTATATCTTTTGGTAATAAAACAGGCAAATCCGATTGGTTAAAAGGTACAGCTCCACATTTTTTGCAATTAACAATGGGTATCGGACATCCCCAATATCTTTGTCTAGATATTAACCAATCTCTTAAACGATATTGAATTTTATTTTCGGCCCATCCATTATTTACTCCCTCCTCCGCAATTTTTAATTTAGCAATAGTATTTGCTATACCATTGTATTGATTTGAATTAATTAGATATCCATTTTCTACATAAGCATTATCAAGCTCCTTACTTTGTTCATTTTTATCCTTTACTATTACCTGTTTAATATCTATATTGTTTTTCTTAGCAAACTCAAAATCCCTTAAATCATGAGCAGGTACACCCATAACAGCGCCTGTACCGTATTCATCAAGAACATAACTAGCCACCCAAATAGGTATAGGTTCAGAATTAACTGGATTTATTGCTATTAAGCTTGTTTTTATTCCAATTTTTTCAAGTTCATTATTTTTATTATTTTTCAAAAATTGTTTAAGATTTTCTATATCTTGTATGGTTTCTTGATCAGTAATTTTTTTAATTAATGAATGATTAACAGAAATGGCTAAATAAGTAACTCCAAATAAAGTATCTGGCCTTGTTGTAAATACAGTTATTTTCTTTTCTGGATTGGTATTGATATTGAAATTAATATTTGCACCAATTGACTTTCCAATCCAATTATCTTGCATTATTTTTACTCTTTCTGGCCAGTTATCTAATTTTTCTAAATCCTTCAATAACTCATCCGCATAATTAGTAATTCTTAAAAACCATTGCTTTAATAATTTTTTTTCAACTACTGCCCCAGATCTCCAAGATTTACCCTCTGAGTCAACTTGTTCATTCGCTAGCACTGTATTATCTATAGGATCCCAATTAACTTCTGATTCCTTTTGATATACAAGACCTGCCTTGTATAACTCTAAAAATAGATATTGAGTCCAAATATAATAATTTTCATCACATGTTGCAAATTCCCTATCCCAATCAACTGATAGTCCCAAAAGCTTTAATTGTGACTTCATATGAGAAATATTTTTTTTAGTCCAGACACTTGGACTAATTCCTCTTTCAATCGCAGCATTTTCAGCAGGCAAACCAAAAGCGTCCCAACCCATTGGATGTAAGACAGATTTACCCTTAAACCTTTGGAATCGAGCTATTAAGTCTGTAATAACATAATTCCTAACATGTCCCATATGAAGATTACCTGAAGGGTAGGGAAACATTGATAAGGCATAAAATTTATCGCTATTCTCAGTTAATTCATCGGTTTTGTATAAATTATTTTCTGTCCATATTGACTGCCATTTTTTTTCTATTTCAGATGGATTATATAAATTGGTATCAGCCTCATATTGTTTATCGGGAGAAATCACTTAATTTTTATTTGTTAAATTATTATTTTAATATCCATTATATAAAATAGAAATAGATTGTTAAAAGGAATAATTTATAATTAAAATTTAAGATATATGAATTACAAATGAAAAATATAACTTTTGAAAAATATCAAGGTAACGGAAATGATTTCGTAATAATAGATTCTAGAGGAAATGAATTATATAAAAATTACAAGACAAATAAAATATTTGATATAAAAAAAATTTGCAACAGGCAATTTGGTGTTGGAGCAGATGGTGTGATTTTCATAGAAGAGCCTAATGAAGATAATTATGCAAAAATGATAATTTTTAATTCTGATGGTTCTGAAGCACAAATGTGTGGAAACGGAATTAGGTGTTTAGTTGAGTATCTCCACGTAAATGATTCAATGAATAATAAAAATATAGAATATAAAATTGAGACTAAAGCAGGTTTAAAAATTGCAAAATATATAAATGATGAAATTACAGTAAAAATGGGAGTTCCAATTTTAGAATGTAAAAATATTCCAACAACAATTGAAAAAAAAATAAATTCAATTCCTTCACAGGAATTTATTGAGAAAGATTTTAATAATATGGGTTATGCCGTAGGAATGGGAAATCCTCATTTAATATTTTTTGTAAAAGACATAGAGTCAATTCTTCTTTCTAGACTTGGTCCTATATTTGAAAAAAATGAATTATTTCCTGAAAAAACTAATGTGCATTTTTGTCAAATTTTAAATAGAGATAATATCAAAGTAAAAGTATGGGAAAGGGGTGCAGGACCAACCTTAGCTTGTGGAACAGGTGCCTGTGCTATCCATGTGGCAGCTTATAAATTAGGCCTTTGTAATTCACAAACCATAGTAACCTTACCTGGAGGTAATCTTAAAATTGATTGGTCAAATGACGATTGTGAAGTAATGATGACCGGTAATGCTAAAAAGGTTTTCTCAGGATCAATGTTAGTAAATTAATGGAAAATAATTTTATCTATTTAGATAATGCATCCACAACTCCATTATCTGAGAATGTATTAAATATAATTAATTCAACTTATAGGAATTATTGGCATAACCCTTCATCTACATATGAGCTAGGGATAAAATGCTCTACATATCTTGAAAAAATTAGATCTAAAATTGCTTATATATTTGAAGCAGATCCAGAGGATATAATTTTTACATCTGGTTCTTCGGAATCGACAAATATTGTATTTAATAATATTTATGAGAAATTTAAAAAAGGTAGGGTTGTTATTTCAAATGTTGAACATCAAGCAACAACTATTTGTGCTAATAAACTAAGAAAACAAAATTGGGATATTTACGAATGGACGGTAAATAATTATGGAATTTTAAATATTTCTAATATCGAAAAATTTTTAAACAATGATACTAAGCTTGTATCAATTATTTGGGGACAAAGTGAAATTGGGACAATACAACCTGTCCAATTTATTGGTTCCAAATGTGAAGAATTAAATAT
>QCMB01000022.1 GCA_003214085.1 Prochlorococcus sp. AG-418-J17 | reverse complement strand
GGATCCAAGTCTGATTTGTGAATCTTATCTATACATGTCTCTACTTTATCGATTATTAGTTTATCTTTAGTTGATATTTTTTTATTTTCTAAGTCATCAAATTGTTGTTTCCAGTTGAATAATTCATTAACCCTTTCTGAATAAACTTTCTTTTGAATATCTTCGTCTGCCATCTCAATTGCCTCTTTTTTTAACTTTTCAATTTCTTCGTAACCTAGGTTTAAGGAATTTGTTATTTCTATGGATTGTTTCGCTTTTGTAGATTTATCGATAGCAGTAACTGTAAGTATTCCGTCCATATCAATTTGGAAGGTAACGTTAATTGAAGGTATGCCTGCTTTACCTCTTTGTATATCAAATAATTTAAAGTTATCTAAAAAGATGTTATCAGAAGCAATTTTTCTTTCTCCTTGATATACACGAATATCGACATTTGTTTGATAATCTTTAGCAGTAGTGAAGTCTTTTGATTTTCTTGTGGGTAGAGCAGTATTTGAAGAAATAAGAGGCGAATAAATATCTCCTAAAGTGTGAACACCCAATGTTAAAGGAGTAACATCAATTATCGTTTTTTCTACAACTGCAGAAACACAATATTTGCCACAATATGCAGCACCATGAGATACAACTTCATCTGGATTAATATCTATTTGAGGTTTTAATTTTGTTAAATTTTTAACAAGGTTAGTGAATACAGGCATTCTTGATGCACCGCCAACAAGAACAACTTTTGTGAATTTGTTTTTCTTTACTTTATCTACAGCAAGGAATTTTTTGATAATCGAAGCAAGTTGATCATTGATCTTTGTACAACTAGTTTCAAACTCTTTTCTAGTGAGAGAACAACTAAAACTAACTATTCCATTTGATGATGTTGGAAGATGTGGGAAATTTAACTCTATTTCTTCCTGAAATGATAGTAAATGTTTTGCTTTGTTTGCCTCTTCTCTAATTAAATTCAAAACATTCTTATCTAAATTAATTGTTGATTCGCTGCCTTTCATTTTTTCAATTATTAATTTTTCAATAGAACTTGTATAGTCATCCCCTCCAAGTTCCCTTTCTCCTAGAGTATGAATCACACTAAACGAATCTAAATCAGTCCCTTCAGATCTGACTAATGAAATATCAAAAGTTCCTCCACCCAAGTCAAGTACTAAAGTATTAGAGTTAGAACCTTTTTTTGAAATATCATAGGCAAAAGCGGCTGCAGTTGGTTCGCTTATTAAACGTAAAACATTTAAACCAGCAATCTCGGCAGCATTTTTTGTCGCGACTCTTTGATTATTATCGAAATAAGCAGGTACGGTTATAACACAATCTTTTACCTTTTTTCCAAGAAATTGCTCTGAATTTGCTTTAATGGTCATTAAAATTTGAGCGCTTACTTCCTCAATTTCCAATCTCCTTTTTAATTTAGGACTCGAAATTCCAACTTTTTCTTGATCTAATTCAATCTTGTAGGGGTATTTTTCAATTAGAGAGGGACTAACTTCAGAAGTTCTACGACCAATAAATCTCTTAACAGAATAAAAAGTATCTAGTGGATTATTTTTTTGCTGCCAAATCGCATTCTGTCCTACTTCAAATTTTAATTTTTTACTTTTCCCTTTGACAACTGCAACAACTGATGGAAGGATTCTTTCACCATTTTTCATGGGAATAGAATTTGCTTTGCCATCCTCATCTGTATAGGAAGCAATAGTGTTTGTGGTACCTAGGTCAATTCCTATAGTCATATAATTAGAGTCATCTTCATTCCTATCTGCATAAGTTTGATAAGTGAAATTTTCTTGTGCCCTTTCTACAAGATCATCAATAAACTTTAATAATTTTTCTCTGAGATCTTTATTTTTAAATTCGTTATGTTTTTTTATATCTCCTCCAGCAATTGCAATTTCACCATACGAAGATGGATTAAGTATTGTGTTAATGAAATCGCTACCATCTAATTTAATTAAAATGCTGTAACAGGCAGGAAAATCAGTAATTTTTTTTGATAAATCAAAAACTTTTTTATCAATTTTTTTATTTTTTATTATGAAATCTAAAAACTCGGAACGATCCATTTGCTATTTTTTGCAAATTCTAATTTGAAAAATTTCTCATGGTGAATCTTTTGTTACCTTTTTAATAATTAATTTTGTAATAAATAGTAAGTTGCGAATAAGAAAATGGTGCAAACTAATTTTTATCTATTCCTATTGCCTTCAAGAATAAATATATATAGTTACCCCCCTTTATAGACTAGATTATATAATTAGCAAGTGGAAAATTATCTAGATTTTTTGAGTAATTAAAAACCTCATTATTTATTTTTTCTTTCGAATAAGGATATTGATTAATTTTTGCTTATCATTACCCGAAATAAATTTTAACTACCACATCGCCTATCATTTAAATCTGTAATAGATGCTATATTCTATAGTCATCTTTTTTCATTAACTTAAAAAATGATGTCAAAAAATATTAAAAAATACTTGTCAATATTAAATATAAATTCAATAAATCAATTAGAGGAAAATGATATCGATTATTGGCATCAAAAGAAATACTTTGAGATAAAAAAAAGTGGTCAAAATATTGATATCATTACCAACGAATTAATTGAACTCAATAATGCAAAAGATTATCTTGATGAAGTTGATATTAATACTTTAAAAAGTTTTTTTAGAATTGAGGAAGAAAATCAATATTCATCATCAGAAACTTTTAATAAAAAGGATTTAGAAACAGAAATCAAAGATGAAAAACCAAATACGGTTGAAATTGATATTGATAAACTATCAAAATCTCATATAAATGAAGATAACAAAAATCTTAAATACAAAGAAGACTATAGATATGAGAGCAAAAAGAAAAGAGAACCCCCTAAAAATAGATCAAAACCAGTTGTTATTAATAATAGAAAGAATTCTAAATTAGAAGATGTAGATGAGGTTTTTATTGAAAATAAAAAAAATAAAAAAAGGGGGCAAAATATTTATAACTATAATTATGTCAATACAAATAAAAATGATAAGTCTCCCATAAGTGGTTGGTTTATCCTTATATTTTTTATAGTTAGTTCCCTTATAGCGGGAGTCCTGATTGCTAATGGTAATTTGTTGGAGGCAGTAGGATTTGTTTTTGTCAGTGGAGTACTTGTTGATATCTTTGCCCTTTTTTGGAGACCCACAAGAAAAGCAATTGGACTTGTGAATATTATTTTGGGGGTACTGTTGATGTTATCTATAGTAGGGATTCCATTTGGAATAATTCTACTTTTGTTTGGGGCGATATTGATGTTTATTTAAAATAGAATTGAATTTAGAAAAAAAAGAAAATCCTACAAATATTAAAAAAGGGAATATGGAAAATTAAAAAATAATATCAAAAAATATCAAAATATCTCTATAAGTATTAAATATAAATTCAATAAATCAATTAGAGGAAATTTTACAAAAATCATCAATTTGCTAAAATTTACTATAACAATATGAATTAAAGGAAAAGGAAAAAACTCTTTCAGGGACTTTTTTATAAATATTCATTGACCTTCTTATATCGTCCGACATGTCCCTTTATGTGCCATTAATTGTAGTGGGGGATATAGTGGTGGGTTAAATATTGATTTCCCTCAAAATAAGAGGTTATTTATTTGCCCTCCTCTAGCCCTAAGCACTTTGCTCTCCACAAAGTCAATGAAGTGCTTTTGAATTCTAAATTATTTCTACTCCTACTGAATGGAAAAAAGACAGTCGCGCCAAACACAAAGCACTAATACTCGGGTATTAATACTCTATTAATTTCAATTGAATAGAAGGATAATTAAGAAGTAGAGATATAGGAGGTTTTATGTTTATGAGACTCACCACTCCATTTACTGCCCTTAGAAATGCAACTTCAGATATTTGGAGAATGCATGATTTTAATTATCAACTACCAAAAGATCAAAGACAAGATTATTGGGAAAAAGAATGCATAGACCACCCAACAAGTTCTCATTGCAAAGTTTACTAAAGGTACTATAAATTCAAAAAATTAAAAAGCCCCTTTTGATGGTCTTTCTTCTAATTAAGCAGATATTCTTTTAGTATAAAACTAAAGAAAATATGGCTTTTAATAATTCAATATCTAAATATGATTGGCAGTATCTTGTAACAGGATTTTTTTTAATTTCAGTTTTTATTTTTACAGATTTAATTGGCGTTATTGATAAAGAATATCTTTACTTTGTACCAAGATTAATAAGTGATCAACCCCATAGGATTTTCACATCAATTCTAATCCATGCAGATTTGAATCATTTATTAAGTAATCTTGGAGGAATAATTATCACCAGATATTTTTTGATGAGACTTGGAATCGAAAGCAGATTTTTTTATCTGAAATTTATTTTTATTTGTTCTATTTTAAATTTCTTTATTATCTGGGTTTACGAAAAGATCCTATCCTATTTTAATATCTTTCCCAGCTATGTCGCTTTAGGATTTAGTGGAATAATTTATGCTTTATTTGGATACATACTATTAACTTCTTTTTATGGAAAGAAATATTTTTTAGGTAAAGAAATCGATTTGAAGTCTAATTATGAAGTTCAGAAAATGTCAAAGACAATATGCCTTATAGGTTTGATTTTCTCATTTTTGCCAGGGGTAAGTTTGTTAGGTCATTTAAGTGGATTTATTTCAGGGTGTTTTTTATTCTTGGTCTAAATAAGATAATTCTTTATTGATCAAATTAATATAGATATTTACCTAAATATCCAAGTTTTTTTTAATTATTTACTTTTAAATTGATCAATTTTGATATCGAAAGTAACTACTATCCCAATACTTATAAGCAGTAGTCCAATCGCAATTTGGGGAGAAGGTAATACCATATAAGATTTATTTACAACCACCCTATCGGAATCTTTCCCAGTAACGATGAAAGATTTAGTAATATTAACTCTGAATAAAGCATCACCTTAAAAAATGGCAAAAAGTAGAAAATGATCTTGATATATATTACGCAGTTGAAAATGCAAATACTCAAAAACAAGAAAACGAACTTGCAGTAATTATGAAAAAATGTAATTCTGTAGGATGGCAATTTATTTCAACAAGTACCGCAATAGTAGATACTAAAAACCAGTTTTCAAATCTTTATCTATTTTGGGAAAAGAATTAGTAATTAATATTGTAGATACTTTATATCTTTCCCCAAAAAGTTTTACAAATTAGAAACTCTTCACACGTTAATCTTTTGTAAGTAAAAACTCTTTTCTCTGAACTAGGCCGTTTTTCTTTATGACCAGAATTAGGAAACTGTCACATGTGACAGTTAAGTAACATTCCATCCAGCGCTTCCACGAAAAAGAATTTAATGGCATAACGTATTCATGTGTGTAGGAGTGTTTTTACTAAAGCAGTGGAAACAAGGAAACACTTGATTTGGTAGAACCATAAAAGACCCCATTATCGGCGGTCTTTTTTTATGTAAATTCTTTGCTTCTATTTACTTTCCTAGATAGTTCTAAGGATTCCCTCTGAAAAATTTGATCGTGAATCAAATGGTTTTTTTTCTATATATTTCCTTTTTGGTTCTATAATTCCCTGTAGGAAAAAGATGTTATTTGCCCTTTATTTTTTTGATAATCATTCTTAATGTTCATCTCATATGAATAAAAAAGATCTTGGTTTTAAATCAGTAATTTTAAAAATATTTTTTACCTATTTAGTGGTTTATTTTTTTGCTTTAATATTCAAGTATACATATGATCTTGAGTCCTTATTTAATAATATTCAATACAAATATTTGATTACTTTAAATATTGTTTCCATATTTTTAGGCCTTCCACTATCAATTATTTTTGATTTTATATTATTAGAGATTTTTGGGTTTAATTATGTTTTATTATTTTCTCCTGCTTTAACAATTATAAGTTCAATTCAAGTTCTTATTCTGAGGAAAATTAAATTTAAATTTTCTAGAAATATATTATTTTTAAAAAAACGAGAAAAAAATAATCTTTATAAATTTTTTGACAATATTACTTTTAGATCTTTTTATATTTTAATCATTAGATCTTTCCCGATCCTACCTCATGTTTTGGGTAGCTATATTATTGCCTCTTCAAAAATCAAAAAGAAGGTTATTCTAATAAACACATTTTTGGGATCATTTTTTTACTATGTTTTCCTTTATCTAATAATAGGTAATGTTTAGTGAAATTTATTTTTCCCAAAAGGGGTCTGTAGTTAAAGAAACATTTAACGTACATTTTTTATTATTTTTAATTTCACTTATACAAGCCCTTACTGTTTCACCATTTACATCAATTTCACAGGCTCCACAACTTCCTGTGAGGCAGCCAGTAGGTATTTCTAAACCTGCCTTTTCAGCAGAAGAAAACCAATCATCACCATTTGAAACTAATGTTTCTTTATTGTTTGGCCATATTACTTTTATATTTTTTGTTTCTTTCAACTTAAAAATGATTTGAGTTTTAAATGTTTGTGGAATTCATTCGCAAGATTATCAATAATGGATTGTCTCTTCTGTTTATAAGATATTGATTTTTTATTTAATATTGGTAGATTTTTACTCTTCCTTATTAAATTAATATATTGCACTCTCCAACTGTCATTTTCAAAGATCCCATGAATGTATGTTCCTGCAATAGTTCCCCCTTTATTATTTTCTTTGTACCAACCAAGATATGAATCTTCAAAAATAGGATTAATCTTTAATGAACTTTGGATGTCATCTAATTCAGTTTGACCATTATGAATTTCAAATCCGTTAATTTCTGATTGGCATGGCCATATAGATTTAGAGTAAACTTGACGTGTTAATTTTTTTTTAAAGAAAGTCGTTTTTAATGGTAGTAATCCAATACCTTTAATTTTTTGTTCAGAATAATTTTTGGAACCCTCTTTAAAATAGGGATCTTCAAGTGTAGTCCCTAACATTTGTAAACCTCCACATATTCCAATAATATTTCCTTCATTTTTTGAATAATCCCTTATATCCTTAGATAAACCAGAATTTTCAAGAAATATTTGATCTTTAATCGTTTGTTTGCTGCCTGGCAGAATAATGAAATCATACTCACTTAGGTTTTGTGATTTTCTAATCCATTCAATTAATATTGTTTCTTCATTTTCTAGGGGATCAAAATCCGAGAAGTTACTAATAGATGGTAATTTTATAATTCCAACTTTGATTTCAGGATTTTGAGAAAGTGATTTTTTTTCTATTAAATCTAAAGAATCCTCTGGAGGAAATGAATCATTTAACCATGGAATAATTCCAATAACAGGGATTTGAGTCTTATTCTCTATCCATTTTTTCCCATTTTCAAATAATGAAAGGTCTCCTCTGAATCTATTTATAATAATTCCCTTAATAAGCTTCTTTTCTTCAGGTTTCATTAATTCAAGAGTACCAATTATTTGTGCAAATACGCCTCCCCTTTCAATATCAGTAACCAAAATGCAATTTGCATTTAAATATTTAGCAATTCTTAGATTAGTCAGATCTCTATGGATTAAATTCATCTCCACCGGACTTCCAGCACCTTCGATAATTAAACGACAATTCGGATTACCTTCGTAAATAGAGTTTAAACTTTTTTTAATTACTTCCCAGCCTGGACTAAACCAATCTTTATAGTAATTTTGTGCGGTTGTGGTTCCTATACTTTTGCCAAGGTGAATCACTTCGCTTATTGAGTTTCCTTGTGGTTTTAATAAAATGGGATTCATCTCTGCAGAGGGATTAACACCACAAGCAAAAGCTTGAAGTGCCTGTGAATATGCCATCTCTCCACCTTCCCAATCAACCCAAGCATTGTTACTCATATTTTGTCCTTTAAAAGGTATTGGTTCTTCTCCTAAATTTTTAAGAATCCTGCAAATAGCAGTAACCGTTAACGATTTACCTGCTCCACTGGAAGTACCTAGGACCATTATTGGTTTCTTTATTTCATTTAATTTTGCTTCTAACTCCATTAGTATTTATATTAATTTTAAAATTTAATAATTATTAAATTGAATTATAATTTAGTAAAAAATTTGTGTTAATTCTAGCCTCTGCTTCTCAATCTAGAAAGAAATTACTAGAAAATTGTCAAATCGAATTTATCCAAATATCAAGTGACTTTGATGAAACTTCTATTCAAGAAAAGAATATATTTAATTTAGCTTTGGAATTATCTTTTCAGAAAGCTAATAGTTTATCTGAAAATATTCAAAATATATCATTACCCGAAGAATTTAATTATAGTCCTTTGGAAATACTTGGGTGCGATTCAATTTTTGAATTTAAAGGAGAAGCTTATGGAAAACCATCTAATAAAGAGGAAGCATTTATTAGATGGAAAAAAATGTCTGGAGAATTTGGATTTTTACACACTGGTCATACCCTAATAATTGGGAATTTTGATTCAACTTCCAAAATTTTTAAAATGACTGAAATAATAAAAAAAACAGTAAGTTCAAAAGTTTATTTTTCTAATATGGAAGATTGGGAAATCAAGAGTTATGTAGATACAAATGAACCTTTATACTGTGCCGGAGGATTTGCCTTGGAAGGTATAGGCGGTAAATATATAGAAAAAATAGAGGGTTGCTTCAGTAATGTAATGGGATTAAGTTTGCCATGGCTTAGAGAAAATTTATACAGATAATAAAATTGAGCAAAAAAAAACCCTATCCGAAGATAGGGTTTTTTTAGTTGAGATAGAAATTAATCTAAATCAGGCATTTCTAGAGCTGGCTCACTCTTTCTGTCGATTCCTTTTTCGAAACCAGCAGCGGCTGCTCTAGCACGTCCAGCATGCCAAAGATGACCGATGAATGTAAACCATCCTAGGAAGAATTGAGCTGCAGCTAACCATTGTCTTAGGTTAACGAAGTTAACAGCATTAGGCTCTGTAATGATTCCACCAACAGAGTTGATAGAAGCGTTTGGAGCATGAGTCATATATTCAGCTGCTCTTCTTACCTGCCAAGGCTGAATATCATTTTGGATTTTCTCAAGGCTCAATCCATTAGGTCCTCTTAGAGGCTCTAACCATGGCCCTCTGAAATCCCAAAATCTCATTGTTTCACCACCAAATATAATTTCACCAGTAGGAGATCTCATGAGATACTTACCTAGACCTGTTGGTCCCATTGTTGAACCTACGTTAGCTCCAATTCTTTGATCTCTCACTAGGAAAGTAAAGCTTTGTGCCTGTGAAGCTTCAGCATTTGTTGGACCATAAAACTCTGAAGGGTAAGCAGTGTTGTTAAACCAGATGAAAGTTGAAGCAATAAAACTTGCTACACAAATTCCTCCAAGAGCGTAACTTAATAGTCCTTCACCATTCCAGATAAAAGCTCTTCTTGCCCATCCAAAAGGCTTGGTAAAAA
The DNA here is from genome assembly GCA_003214085.1 of Prochlorococcus sp. AG-418-J17. Taxonomy (GTDB): domain Bacteria; phylum Cyanobacteriota; class Cyanobacteriia; order PCC-6307; family Cyanobiaceae; genus Prochlorococcus_A. Next base: position 8,302 of record QCMB01000022.1, on the reverse strand, counting down.
TATGGAATATTCCTCCAATAATTGCAGTAATACCCACGTAAACATGTCCACCAACAATATCTTCGATGGAGTTAACACCGATTATTGAACCAGCTCCTCCCCATGGGGATCTGAATAGATAACCAAGAATAACTCTTGGATCTAAGGTTGGATTTACAAGTCTAACTTCACCACCACCTGGTGCCCATGTGTCATATGCACCGCCAATAAAACACCAGTTTACTGACCATGCTAATGCGCCTACACCTAGAACAATCAAATGATATCCAAGGATATTTGTCATTTGATTTTTATCTCTCCAATCGGTTGAGAAAAATGGAAAATCTTCCTCAAGTTTTTCTGGACCTGCTAATGAATGGTAAATACCACCAAAACCAAGTACGGCAGAAGCTATCAAGTGAACCACGCCTGCTTGGAAGAAAGGCATGATATCAGTAACTTCACCACCTGGGCCTATTCCATAGCCAAACATTGCAACGTGTGGCATACAGATTAAACCTTGCTCCCACATTGGTTTATCAAAAGTAAAATGATTAACCTCAAAGAGCATCATTGCTCCCGCCCAAAAGACTATTAGTCCAGAGTGAGCAATGTGAGCTCCTAATAAACGTCCAGATAAATTGATTAATCTAGCGTTACCTACATACCAGGCATAACCAGTTTCTTCAATACTTTGGTTTGGAGCTCTTAATAAATTATTAAAGGGCGTTTCCACGTGGAAGAACCTCCTCAGGGAATACAAAGTTTTCGTGTGGTTGATCCACAGAAGACATCCATGCTCGCATACCTTCGTTCAAAAGTATATTTTTTGTGTAGAAAGTTTCAAATTCTGGATCTTCTGCTGCACGGATCTCTTGGCTTACGAAATCATAAGCTCTTAAGTTTAGTGCTAAGCCTACAATACCAATTGAAGATGTCCACATACCCATAACAGGTACAAATAGCATCAAGAAATGTAAGAAACGCTTGTTTGAGAAAGCAATACCGAAGATTTGACTCCAGAATCTATTCGCTGTAATCATTGAATAAGTTTCTTCTTCTTGAGTTGGGTCAAAAGCTCTAAATGTTGAACTTTGAACCTTACCATCTGTGTAAATACTTGTATCTTCATACAAAGTGTTTTGTACTGTAGCTCCATGAATAGCGCAAAGTAGAGCACCACCAAGAATTCCAGCAACACCCATCATGTGGAATGGATTTAAAGTAATATTATGAAAACCTTGAATGAACAGAATATAACGGAAGATTGCTGCAACACCGAATGAAGGTGCGAAGAACCAACTATGCTGTCCTAAAGGATAAATAAGGAAAATACTTGTAAATACTGCAATCACTGCTGAGAATGCTAAAGCGTTGTATGGTCTAATTCCAACAAGGCCAGCAATTTCAAACTGACGAAGCATAAAACCAATTAGGCCAAATACTCCATGTAATGCAACGAAGTTCCAAAGTCCACCAAGTTGTAGCCATCTTACGAAACTACCTTGGGCTTCAGGACCCCATAAAAATAGTAGACTGTGTCCCATGGCATCACCAGGGGTGCTTACAGCTGCTGTTAAAAAGTTACAACCTTCAAGGTATGAGCTTGCAACTCCATGTGTGTACCAAGAGGTAACAAATGTTGTTCCGACAAACCAACCACCTATAGCAAGATATGCACAAGGAAGTAGAAGTAGTCCGGACCAACCAATAAATACAAAGCGGTCGCGCTTCAACCAATCATCGAGGACATCAAACCATCCTCTTTGTGGGGCGCTACCAACTGCGATCGTCATGAGAAATCGTTTTTAGCTTCGGGATACGCAGTGACTGTAACAAAGATTGAGAGTAATGTGGGGAAATATTTGTATATCTGAAATGCCTTGTAAAGCTTTCCTGACTTTTTTATTAAAAATTAGGTAAGAATACTCCCTTAGTTTGTTAAATTATCTGAATTAGGCTCTAAAAAAGATAAAAATGAATTCAGACCTCACGTCATTCGATAAAATCGAACAAAAAATTGGTGGATCAAGAAAAATTTCAAATTATATTATTGGAGGAATGTTGACTATAGGAGGTATTGGTTTTCTTTTGGCCTCTATATCTAGCTACACAGGAAGAGATTTATTACCTTTAGGAAATCCTTCAACTTTGTTGTTTATCCCTCAAGGAATAATAATGGGAGCATACGGAGTAATAGCTAATTTATTAAATTTTTACTTGTGGTATTTGGTTTACATAAACTTTGGTTCAGGAAGTAATTATTTTGATAAATCCTCAAAATCTGTAGAAATAAAAAGAAAGGGATTATTTAAAGATGTTGAAGTTAAATTAAATTTTGATGAAATTAAATCTGTTAAATTGGATATAAGTGAGGGATTTAATCCTAGAAGAAGAATTGCTTTAGTATTAAAAGGTAGAAAAAAACCTCTCCCTTTAAGCGGAGCAGGTGAACTAAAACCACTGCTTCAGGTTGAAGAAGAAGGAGCTCGTCTAGCTAAATTTTTAGATGTTAATTTGGAGGGCCTAAAATAAAAACAAAATATTTTTTAAAAACATTATCTTTTATACATGTTTTGTTGTTGGTTCAAGCTTGTAGTTATAAAAGTAAGATTGATCCAAATTATTACTGCCTTAAACTTAAATTTAGTTGTATTGAGAGTAATAAAGTAGTTAATTTTAAAACTTCAAAAGGTGATTTTGAGGTAAAATTATTTGGTAAAGATAACCCAGTGACAGTATCAAATTTTCTGGAAAACATAAATAATAATATTTATGAAAATAAAAAATTTTATAAAATAATAAATTATCCACAAATAAGGTTTATACATGGCGGCGTTAATCCAGAAAGTAAATCTTATGTAGAACGAAAACAAAACCTGAATAAGACAAGTCCAACAATACCTTTAGAAATAAAATTCAAAGAAGAAATAAAACCAAGATATAACTATCAAATAAAAGATCCTAGTGAAACAGTAAATTTAGTTAATACTTTTGAGAGTGGATCAATCGCTATGGTTAAAAGCGGTAAGAATAAGTCTTCATCTACTGAATTTTTTTTTGTAACGACTAAGATCCCAGAACTAGATGGAAGATATTCGATTTTTGGAAAGATTATTAAAGGATTAGACGTACTCGAAAAAATCAATAAAGAAGACTACATCAAGGCACTCCATATATCTAATTAAATTTCTAGAGAATATTTGTTTATTTTCAACATTTCTGTATTAACTCCTGAAGAGCGTTTAAGAGCTACCTTACCAGTCCTCGCTATTTCAAGAATGCCGTATGGCTCGAGTAATTTCTCTAGAGCAACTAACTTCCCAGGATCTCCAACTACCTCGAGAGTTAAGGCCATATCTGATACATCAACAACTTTTGCACGAAAAATCTGTACTATATCAAGGATATTACTCCTAGTATCTTCTTTAGATGAAACTTTTAGTAACATCAATTCCCTTTCAACAGCTGCGAGATTAGTAAAATCAACAACTCCCAGAACATTAAATAACTTATTAAGTTGCTTAGTCATTTGTTGAAGAGTTTCATCATCACCCTCTACTACCATTGTTAACCTTGAAATCCCTTTTGATTCTGCAGGTCCTACTGCAAGGCTATCTATGTTGAATCCCCTTCTAGCGAAGAGACCTGAGATTCTACTTAAGGCTCCAGATTCATCTTCTACAAGAACTGATAATGTATGTTTCATATTTTAAAAGGTTTTTAAATCTCTAATCCATTCATAAGAAATTCTATTGAATAGTGAAGGGTCTTCATCATGGATACAATGCCCTGAATTGGATACTATTTTTAATTTTACCCATCTATGGAAATTTGCAATCTTTTTACCAACAAACAAAGGTATGAAATTATCTTTTTCGCCCCAAATCAATAAAAAAGGAACTTTTTTTGAGGAGCTAAGTTTTCTCAAAAGGTGAGAAGCTTTAAATTTTTCATCTCTAGAAGACATTCCAATACACATTGCTCTTAATGATCTAGCTGAAGTTCTCCTTAAAACTGGTTTTGTTACCAAATCTATTAATTCGCGATCAATATTATCTTTTTTGAAATAGGCAGAATTTAGTCCCAGTTTAATAATCCCTAATTTAGTTATTAAAAATAAAATAATCTCCAAAGGGAAAAACAAAAAAAATATTGTTATGAATTTATCTTGAAATTTCTTAAATGATGATTTTTTTGTTACGGACTTTTTATTTTCTTGAATTTGATCTGGCAAAGGCGATGCAATAACTGTTGCAATCAGATCCTCTAAGGAAACAGCACACGTTAAAGCTACTAGTGATCCAAGGGAATTGCCAATAAGAATTACTTTCCCAGAATTCTGTGGTCTTATTACCTGTGTAATAAAGTCTTTCACTTGATCACACCAAATCTCATTATTTAATTTTCCAATTTGTCTAATCCCAGGTTGATCTGAATCTCCAAATCCTATTAAATCCAAAGAATAAGATGCAAAATTCTTTTGCGCAAAATACTCTAAATTGTTTCTCCAATGTTTTCGACTTGCTCCAAATCCATGGAGAAAGATAATTGGAATTTCATTTTCTTCTCCTGTAACACTCCAACAAATTTTAAAACCATTCCAATTCCAGTAATTAGGAATGTTTATATTTTTTTTAAAATCATTATTCATATATTCAAAAATTTTCAAGATATTTGAATTATCTACATTTTTAACAAATAAATGTATTTTGAATGTAAATTATAGTAATAATTCAATTTTACTATGGCTAAAGAAATTTTTAGTATTGCAGCAGTTTTTTGGATACTGATACCAATAGGATTAGTTGGTGGTGCTTTGTTATTAAAGTTTCAGGGAGACTGATTCTCACGGATACATCACAATTTGAGTTATGGTCTTAAAGTTAAGTAAATCTTAAGTATGAAGATTCTTTTAGTAGGAGCAACAGGGACGCTTGGTAGACAAATAGCAAAGCAAGCTATAGAAGAGGGACATGAAGTAAGATGCTTTGTAAGAAATCCAAGAAAAGCTTCCTTTCTACAAGAATGGGGTTGTGAGCTAACAAAAGGTAATTTATTAAATTCTTCTGATATCGAATATGCGTTGCAAGATATTGAAGTAGTTATTGATTCAGCGACTAGTAGGCCAGATGATCCTAAAAGTATTTATGAAATTGATTGGGATGGAAAACTAAACTTATTCAATGCTTGCGAATCTTTAAACGTAAAAAGGGTAATATTCCTTTCTATCCTCCTAACAGAAAAGTTTAGAAATGTTCCTTTAATGGACATTAAATTTTGCACTGAAAAACTTCTTGAAAAATCTGCTTTAGACTATACAATCTTCAAATGTGCAGCTTTTATGCAAGGAGTTATTGGTCAATTCGCAATCCCAATTTTGGATAGTCAAGCAGTGTGGATGAGTGGGACTCCAACTAAAATTGCTTATATGAATACTCAAGATATGGCGAAAGTTGTTGTAGCAGCAGTAAATAATCCAAAAACTCACAGAACATCATTGCCATTAGTAGGTCCTAAAGCATGGGATTCAAATGAAGTTATATCTTTGTGTGAAAAATTTAGTGAAAAAAAGGCGAAAATTTTTAGAGTTTCCCCCTTCCTTATTAGTGTCACTCAAAAAGTAGTTTCCTTTTTCCAAGATTCTCTTAATGTTGCTGAGCGATTGGCTTTTGCTGAAGTAACTAGTAGTGGTGAATCATTAGATGCTGACATGAGCAAAACATATGAAATATTGGAACTTAAAAAAGAGGATATGACCTCACTAGAGAGTTATATAAAGGAGTACTATCAACAAATACTTAAAAGATTAAGGGAAATGGAAGCAGATCTTAATATTGAAGAAAAAAAGAGATTACCTTTTTAATGTTGCAATTTTAGAATCAGATAGTATATTTGTACTATATTAAGTATTATTGACCTATGTCTGTTTCTAAGTCTAAAAACCTTGAACGAAAACTAGATAATTTTGCAAAAGAAGCAAAAAATGAATTGAATAATGTTTGCGGATCTTCATTATGGGAAAGCCTTGGGTTTGTTTTTTTTGATCAATTAGAAGATTCTGAAAAAATTGCGAAAGCAAATTTTTACTATGGACAACTTCAAATAATTAATGAAATTAAATTTTCAATTTGAATTGAATTGCATATTTTTACGTATGTAATTTTTTTTAAATCAATTTTGGCCAATCTTTTTCTGATAATATGTACTTAGTAAAAGATTAATTAATGATTGAAACTTCAGGTGTAATAGAAAAAGAGCAGGGGAATGGATTTTATTTGGTTACCTTAGAACAACCTGAAGGACATCAATGTTTATGTAGAGCTGCAGGTAAATTGACTAAATTTAGAATTAAATTATTAGCTGGAGACAAAGTGTTAGTTGAGATAAGTCCTTATGATCTTTCTAGAGGGAGGATAACTTATAGAGAGAGGAATGCTGGCGGTGCTAGACCTACTACTAATAAAAATAATCCCAAGAGAAATAATAAATAAAAAGTTACTTTAGATAATATTTTTTATCGCTTCTTTAAACTCACTTCTTTGTTTAACACCTTGCCATTGTTTTTTTAATAATTTTTCTTTAAAAAGTTGAACTGTTGGTGTGCCATTAATACCAGCTTGTTTTGCAATATCTTGATCTTTATCAATATCTATTTCAACGCCAAGAACTTCACCATCAAGTTCTTTAATTACCCTTTTTAACTGAGGTTTTAAAACATGACATGGACCGCAGCTAGGGGAACTAAAAATTACTAAGATAGGTTTTTTACTCTCGTGATAAAGTTTCCTTAATGCATAACTGCCTTTTTGCCATTCAGAATTTGAATCGAAAGTATCTTCATTAACTTCTTCTTCATTAAAATCTGATGAATTAAGCTTTTTTTCTGGTTCGGGTGTTTCTCTGATTATAGTTTTTGCTAAGTTTTTCTCGGCTAGCCATCTTTCAGTAGCTAATGCTGCCATGCATCCAGTTCCTGCAGCGGTAACTCCTTGTCTCCACTCAGAATCAACAACATCACCTGCAGCGAAGATGCCTTCAATAGATGTTTCTGGCCTTCCTGATTTGCAAGCAATATAGCCTTTATTATCTAAATCAATTTTGTTGTCCAAGAATTTCGTATTAGGTGTATGCCCTATCGCGTAAAAAAGACCTTTTATATTGATTTCCCCTTTACCGTCTTGAGAGTGAATAGTTTCTATTCTCTCAAGCCATTCAGTACCATCCGCTTTATCAACTTTTGTATTCCAATGAATTTCTATCTTTGGATTAGCTTTTACTCCGTCAACCATTGCTGCGCTAGCCTTTAATTTTTCTGATCGAACAATCAAATGCACTTTGCTTCCATACTTTGTAAGATAAACTGCTTCTTCACATGCTGAGTCGCCCCCTCCAATAACAGCTAATTCTTCATCTCTAAATTGTGGGGTGGCTCCATCACATATTGCACAAGCACTTATTCCTTTACTCCAGAATTTATCTTCATTAATTACGCCTAATCTATTTGCACTTGCTCCAGTTGCAATAATAATTGAGTTAGATTTTATAGTTCCTTCTAAAGTTTTTAATTCAAAGGGATGTGAATCGGTATTAATTGAGACTACATCACTTTCGCATAAATTAGTGCCCCATCTTTCTGCTTGAGCCTTCATTAGATCCATCAATTCAGGACCCAGTACTCCATCTGGGAAACCTGGATAATTTTCAACAAATGTTGTAGTCATTAATTGCCCACCAGGAATTCCACCAGAATTAAATCCTGTTACAAGTAATGGTTGAAGATTTGCTCGTGCGGCATATATTGCAGCGGTGTAACCTGCAGGTCCCGAACCTATAATTACAACATTTTCTAAGTTTGAAATCTTCTCTTTATTTTCCATTTATTTACTAATTTCACTATTAATAATAATAAATTAACCCAATTAATGTAGGGCGGATTTCACTCGATAGATTTATTACTTAATCGTTGACTTTTTGGTCTAATAACTTTTTTAATTCCTTTGGGAAGTTTAAAACAGAATCTTTTAAATTTTCGTTCTTTTCACCAATATGTAATATCCACTCTCTAAATTCTTCTGCGATTGCATAACTGTCTTCATACCTTTCTAAAGTATCCATTGCAGAAATTCTATTGGTTGCCCAACAGGTCGCTATGTCGATCCTTTTTCTAATGATATTGTCCATTGAAAGATTTAAGTTGTATATAGATAAACACATCAGAGAACCTATGTATTGTCTAATAAGTTACAACTTTGTACTTCCAAACAATAATTTAATCTTTAATTTATATTTGAGCCAATTTTTGGGCCAAATATAAAGAAAA
>QCMB01000021.1 GCA_003214085.1 Prochlorococcus sp. AG-418-J17 | reverse complement strand
AGAGAATTGTATTTGAATTGGATAAGTGAAATATCTGAAAGGCGATCTTTAAAAGAAATTTTTAAATTAGAAAAAGATTTTAGTCTTTGGTCTTTATCTTTAATAGAAGAGAAAGATACATTTGAAAAATCTAAACAAATTTATGATGTCATAAAATGCTTTGCAATCTTGGAGATTATACATAATTATAAATATGAAAAATTAATTATTAAAACAAATAAAAAAAAGATCAACTCAACTTTAAGAAATTTTTGTGAAGCAAGAAAGATAAAGTTTGAAGATTCAATATTAAGGATTAACTTACAAAAAATATACGAAACTAAAATAATTTTCTATCTAAAAGGTATTTTATGGATAATAAGATACATTATAAATAATCGAAAAATACTTGGCAAAGGAAGTAATCTCATTTTTAAAGATAAACGTGCAATAACAATTATTAACTACGCAATTAATATTGAAAAATCTAAACTATTGGAAAATCAATTTAAGAGTTATTATTGGGGAAAACTGCCAGAAATTCTTAAAAAAAATAAAAATAAAATAAATTGGTTACATATTTATATAAAAAGCGATACCTTCAAAAATATAGAAATCGCAAACACTAAATTTAAAAAATTAAATCAAAATTCTTCTTCTGATTTACATCAATTAGTAGATTCATTTGCATCCTTAAAATTAATAATAAAAACATTTTTTAAATGGAACGAAATCATTTTTAAGAATCTTTTTTTTAACCAAAACAAAGATTTATTCCTATATAAGGACTTTAACTTTAGCCACTTAATGTCTGCAGATTTTAATAATTCTTTTTTTGGCCATCATGGCTTAAAAAATATACTTTACTTTTATATATTTAAAAAAATATCAAAAAAATTCGCTAAGCAGCACTTATTAATTTATTTATATGAGAATATCGCATGGGAAAAATCTCTATTACATAACTGGAAAAAATATCAAAGTAAAAATGTGATCGCTTATGCACATTCAACAATAAGATTTTGGGATTTAAGATATTTCCATTCTATAAATCATAAATTCAAGACTATTTCTGGTAATTTAATTCCTAATCCAATTTGTGTTAATGGCCCACTAGCTAAATCAAATTTAAAAGAATCCTATTTTAAACATAATAAGATTATTGAATTAGAGGCCCTTAGGTATAAATATTTACTAAATTACAAGCATAAGAAACAAACTATATCTAGAAACTTTTTAAAGAGTAGACAATTAAAGATTTTAGTAATTGGAGATATTAATAGATCCTATAATATGTATATTTTAGATCAAATTAGTTTTGTTGTAAGAAATTCACCTTCAACAAAATTCAAAATTATTTGCAAACCACATCCTTTTACCAAGATAAATAAGGAAAACTATAAACATTTAAATTTAGAAATATCAAATAATCTTATTCCCGATTTGGCTCAAAATTGTGACTTTGCAATAATTAGTTCATTTTCAGGCGCCTTATTGGATTTATTGTGCCTTGAAGTTCCAACTTTTGTTGCAATTAAGGTAGATAGATTCAATATGTCTCCAATAAAAAATGAATCTGGCTTTAAATATATTTTTTCAAAAGAGGATTTCCTTAAAAAACTTGGTCAGCCATTAACTTTTTCTAATAAAAATAGTAATCCTAAAAACTACTTTTGTCTTAATCAAGATCTAGGGAACTGGATTGAGCAAGTTAATAAAAAAAAATATGATTGAAAACCTAAAATATTATTAAAATATTTTCAACTCAATTTACAATTCACATAAAAAAAGTCTCCGTTTATGATAACGTAAAAAAAAGAAATTAATAGGATTAAGCTTTCAAGATAATTATTTAAAGAAGTGAATATTATAAACGCTAATTTAATCCTATTTGCAGCTTTAATTAGTTACATAATAACTAATTCAATGAGAAGAATTAGTTATAGATTTCTTATTCTAGATAAACCAAATCCAAGAAAAATACTAAAAAAAGAAGTACCTAATATTGGAGGAGTTGCTATATATTTATCTTTTGTAATATCTCTGATTTTTGCAATTTACTTATCAAATTCCTACATAGAAAATTTAACTATATATATTATTTCATCATCTATAGTTTTAATTATCGGATTAATAGATGATATTTATAATTTATCAGCATTCAAAAGATTATTATTTCAAGCATTAATTTCTATCTCTATCTGGAGCAAAGGTATTGGTATTAAGTATTTAAATATTGGTTTTTTAAATCTCGGAGTAGATAACATACAATTACCTGTCCCATTGAGCATATTTATAACCACTATTTGGATTAGTGGGATAATGAATGCAATTAATTGGATAGATGGAATTAATGGATTAGCCTCTGGTGTGGTAATTATAATACTTTTTGGCATATCAGTGATTTCAATTATAAAGGGTATGACTTTACTGACTTTATTTACATTTTGTTTAATTGGTTCTTGCTTAGGATTTTTGATTCATAACTTTAAGCCAAACTTCATAATAATGGGAGATAATGGATCAAATTTCTTAGGATTTAATTTATCAATCTTAAGTTTATATGCAGCCTCAGATTCTAACTTATTTCAACGGGATATTGTTATTTCACCATTTGTACCACTATTATTATTAGGACTACCAGTAATAGACATGACAGTAGTAATTTTTAGAAGAATAATAAATAAAAAATCTCCTTTTTCTGCAGACAAAACTCATTTACACCATAAATTAATAGCCTCTGGATTTAGTATTTCAAAAATAAATATTTTTATTTACGCTATTACATTTTTGCTTGTTTCATTATCTGTAATTCTTATAAAAAATAGTTAATTCAAATATTTAAAAAACCAAAATTACCACTTACCTTAATAGGGTTTTCAAACTTTTCTCCAAACAGCCAATAACTTACCCTGAAAAAAAACTTGGTCCAAATTTAATTCGATTGGCTCATAAGCTGGATTCGCCGCTTCAAGAAATATTTTTCCCTCTCTTTTAAAAAAATATTTTAAAGTTGTACCTAAACCTGGGACCATTGCACTAACAATAGTTCCATTCCTAAGAGAGTATGAATCTGAAATTGGCTCCATTAAAACCATATCTCCATCTGCAATACATGCATCTATCATTGAATCTCCATTAACTGTGAGTGCAAAAACATTTTTCTTTTTTAAAACTTCAGAGATATCTAAATTTTCTTGAACATCAGAATAAGTCTCAATTAAACCTCCAGCTGCTACTGAACCCATAATTGGTACACCTTCCATAATTTCATCAACTAGTTGCATTGTTCTCGCTTTACCTTCTTGCCATGAAATGTATCCTTTTTCTTGTAAATGTTTTAAGCGACTTTGAATTGGAGCAGGAGATTTTAATCCCATAGCTTGCATCATTTGCCTAATAGATGGACTATGCTGAAAGTCTTTCATATAATCTTTTATCCATGCATAAAGCTCATTTTGAGCCTGGGTAAGATCGCCCCCTGAAGAAGTTTCCATAAAACAAATGTACTCTAATACATTTGTACCCTTTATAAATTAATTTGCAAGTATTTTTAATGGAGAAGGCAAGATAAAAGTGCTTGTTGAACATGTAATCTATTTTCTGCTTGTTCAAAAATTCTACTTTTTTCACTTTCAAAAACTTCATCAGTTATCTCTTTAGATCTATAAGCAGGGAGGCAATGCAGAATAATTGCATCTTTATCAGCCTTACTTAACAAATCATTATCAATAGTGAATCCATTAAAAAATTTATCTTTCTCTTCCTTTTGATTTTCTTCGCCCATAGATGACCAAACATCTGTATAAAGAACATTAGCTCCTAAAACGGCAGTATTAGGATCATTTGTGATTTTTAGTAAACTCTTTTTTTTATATATATCATATGCTTTATTGATAATTAAAGAATTAGGTTCATAACCTTTAGGACATGCAATCCTAACTTCTACACCTAATAATGCACCACATAAAATAAGAGAATTTGCGACATTATTGCCATCACCTATAAAAGTCAAAACCACATTTTTAAAATCAAGAAATTCCTCTTTAATAGTCATATAATCAGCCAATGCTTGGCAAGGATGTTCTATATCAGTAAGCGCATTAATAACTGGTTTAGAAGACCATTTTGCATACTCTTCTAAATCAGATTGTTCAAAGGTTCTTATCGCAAGAACATCGCAATATCTACTCAACACTCTTGCTGTATCTCTAATTGGCTCACCCCTTCCGATTTGTGAGGTTGTTGGATTGAGGTCTATTGCGGTCCCACCAAGTCTAGACATTGCGACTTGAAAACTAACCCTTGTACGGGTAGATGACTTATCGAAAATTAATCCTAAAACTTTATCTTTGTGTTCAATATTTAGATCTTTATTTTTAAAATTTTTCGCGATCTCCAAAATATGAAAAAATTCTTCACTTGAAGTATCCAAGCTTGATAAAAAATTTTTACTTGCAAGCTTGATTGGGTTTAACATTTAACTTTTTATGAAAACTTAAATTCTACTATGCCGGCATTTTACTTTCTGCCAGAAGAGTTTTGAGATCATCACCTTCTATAACTTCTTCTTGAAGAATTTTTTGAGAAATCGATTCAAGAAGAGGTAAATTATTCCTCAAAATATTAAGAGCAGTTTCATGTGCATCATCAACTAAATCTCTAACCTCTTTATCTATTGCTTGAGCAGTAGCATCACTAACAGATCTTCTAGGATTATTTCCGTTTCCTAAGAATTGACCCCCACCTTGTTTGTCGTAAGCAAGGGGGCCAAGGATATCACTCATCCCAAATGTACCAACCATTTGTTCGGCTATATCGGTTGCTCTTTGTAAATCGTTTGAAGCTCCCGTAGTAATCTTTCCGAAGACGACTTCTTCTGCGGATCTTCCTCCAAGAAGTGTAGCTATTTGTCCTTTTAATTCCTCTTTAGAATTCAAGAATCTTTCTTCAGTTGGCAATTGAAGAGTATAACCAAGTGCACTCATTCCTCTTGGAACAATTGAAATCTTCGCAACTTTTGAACCACCAGGCATAAGATGACCCACTATCGCATGACCTACTTCATGGTAAGCAACGACCTTCTTTTCGTCATCTTGCAAAACTCGACTCTTCTTTTCCAAACCAGCCACAACTCTCTCTATTGCTTCACTTAAGTCTTGTTGCTCTACACTTTTTCTTTTCGCTCTGGCTGCAAGTAAAGCAGCCTCATTTACCATGTTAGCTAAATCAGCTCCTGCGAATCCACTTGTAGCCTGGGCAATAGAATCTAAATCTATTGAATCTGCAAGTTTAACTTTTTTTGTATAGATCTCTAATATAGTTTTTCTACCAGATAAATCTGGTCTATCCACTAGAACTTGTCTATCAAATCTTCCAGGTCTTAATAGTGCGGCGTCAAGAACTTCGGGTTGGTTTGTAGCAGCAAGTACTATAACTGGTTTATCTGTTGAAGCAAAGCCATCCATTTCAGTTAAGAGTTGGTTAAGGGTTTGTTCTCTCTCATCGTTTCCACCTACAACTCCCATCGATCCAGAGCGACTTTTTCCAATAGCATCCAATTCATCAATAAAAATTATACAAGGTGCTTTTTTCTTGGCTTGTTCAAATAGATCCCTGACCCTAGCAGCACCGGCACCTACAAAAAGTTCAACAAACTCAGAACCAGAAATAATAAAGAAAGGAACCTCAGCTTCGCCAGCAACCGCCTTAGAGAGTAGAGTCTTACCTGTTCCAGGAGGGCCAACTAAAAGAACACCTTTGGGTATTCTTGCTCCTATATCTGTGTATCTTTCAGGCTTCTTTAAAAAATCAACTATCTCAGTTAATTCATCTTTAGCTTCATCTACACCAGCGACATCAGCAAAAGTAACTTTAGATTCATCATCTGGTACATAGACTTTAGCTTTACTTTTTGTAAAGCTTAAAGCTCCCTGGGCTCCTCCTCCACCCATACTTCTTCTTGCAAAGAATTGTAGAACAAGAATAAAAATCAAAGGTGGCACAACCCAACTTAGGATGGTTGAGAAAAAGTTAGGTTTCTTAGGGGGGGCAGCCGCAAATTCAACACCTTTACTCTCTAACCTTTGTGGAAGATCCATATCAAAAATTGGGGTTGTCGCCAAAACAGAAGGTGCTCCTTCTTCAGCTCCATTTAATTCGTATCTAATTTGTTCCTGAGTAATATACGCACGCTTAACTTCACCGTCATTAACCTGGTCAATAAATAAAGAGTAAGGAACCCTAGGGATTTGCATATTTTGATTTGGGAACAGACTACTAAATAGGAGTAATGCTCCAACTCCTATCAAAATGATATTTACAATTCCAAAGCGTCTATTAGGTTGATTATCATCTTGTCTTATTGGCATAGTTGTTATCAGTTTGAACTTATTATAAACTAAACCAACAGTTTCCGTATCTGTATTCTTTTTTTTTGGGTGAGAACCGTACGGTACTTTAACCCATATGAAATTTCTTAAAAATTAATTTTTCAATGAACTCTTAATGCATATATCATCACCAATCAAACTATGCTGAGATTCGCTTAATTTAATAATTTCATGCATTTCTCCAAACTCAAAATCCCCAAGGGGATTCATACTATTTTCTCCTCCCAAAATTTTTGGAGCAATAAAAGTTATAATTTCTTGAATACAATTAGATTTAATTGCGGCAGTAGCCAATCGAGGACCACATTCCCACAAAACTTTATTACATCCCCTTTTAGCAAGTATTTTTGAAATTAATTCTGGATTATCTGATGATAACTTTTCAATTTCAACAGACTTTGGAATCCTATTAAGGTAGCTTTCATTTGCAGTAGAAGAATCATAAATAACTAATGTTTTTGCCTTATCACAATCCCAAAGATTAGATTTTGTTGGCAGGTCTAAACTTTTTGTAAACACAACTCGCAAAGGCTCAGGATTTTTTAAACCTCTTGTAGTCAAAAGGGGGTTATCTCTTCTTAATGTGTTTCCGCCAATGATTATTGCATCAAATTCTGATCTAAAAGAGTGTACTAATGCCCTTGATTCTTCATTAGTAATCCATTTACTTTTTCCATTTTTTAAAGCTATTCTCCCATCAATACTCATTGCCCATTTAAAAACTCCAAATGCCTTGTTAGTAATATTCCTATGAATGAAAGCCTTATTTAAATCTAAGGATTCCTTTTTACATAATCCTAAATGAACTTGTATTCCAGCTTCTTCTAACAGCTTAATACCTTTACCAGCGACTCTTGCATCAGGGTCTTCAATAGATATAAAAGCCTTTTTTATCCCAGAGGATATCACTTTATCTACACATGGAGGTGTTCTACCTTGGTGACAGCAAGGTTCAAGATTTACATAAATTGATCCACCTTTGGAATCTTTTTTTAAATTATTAAAAGCCATCGCTTCAGCATGGGGCATGCCAGCCTTGTAATGAAATCCTTCTGCAATAAGCTTTCCATTCTTATCAATTATCACTGCTCCCACCCTAGGGTTAGGACTCGTTGTATTTTTTCCTAAAGAAGCCAAAAAGATTGCTCTTTTCATCCATTTTATATGGCTTAAATTTTTTTCAGTCATCTCCAAAAGTCAAATCAGTTTAGTGATCTCCATTCTTTAACAACAAAAGGAGGAACAGGTAATTCAGAAAAAACTCCCGACAAAGATAATCTTAATGGTCTATTTTTATCTAAATTTTTAATCAATTCATCAAGATCGAATTCTGCTGCAGCTTGTCTTCCATCATTTGCTAATTCAACATTAAGTAATGTTTTATCATCTAAAAGCCACTGTTTTCTCCCTGATTCAACCCTCAACTCAGTGGGATGATCAATTCTAAGATTTCCTGGATATCCTATTACTCTCAAGATCAATTTATTTTCAAAAAGAGGTGATTTATAGGCAACTAATTGCCAAGTTTCAAAATCCAAATCTCTTAAAAACTCACTGCTGGCATTCATAAATTCCCCATTTATTTCTGTTTCTGCAACTTCTGCAGATACTTTTAATGGGTTAAAAATAAATGATAGTAGTAAAAGTAAAGGTAATATTTTTTTTAAAAAAATATTTTTATTTGATTTTGTAATTTTCTTCATTTTCAGAATCCATCAGGGCATCAAGAGTAACAGCTGTTCTAACAATAGCTTGATATCTTTTGATTATTTTACGATTTTTTTCTATAACTCGAGATAAATTCAAAGTGTCTTTTTCGGAATAGCTAGATGTTAAATCGCTAGAATCTTCTTCAATAAACTCAAATTCACTATCTTTTTTTACTAGAGTTAATAATAAATCATGTAATCTCTTTCTTCTTTCAGACAATTGATTTATTATGAAAGCTCGAATAATCATAAGATAATTTAATAAAACATTCAAATAGATAAGTTTCTTTTAATTAAATATTCATGACTGAAAAAAAAAGAAAAATTCATGTAGTAGGAATTAATTCTTATAAATTTGAGGATCTATCTTTCAAATTACAAAATCTATTGCAAGAGACAGTTTCTATTGCAGTTCCAAATTCATATTTTGAAGAAATAAAATCATGGAGCGAAAATGGTTTAGAAAAAAAGAAATTATTTTTTTCGAGCAACAGTAATCAGGAACTTGTTAACTGGCTTAGATCACAAAAAACTGATGTTATTTTAATTTCAAGAGGAGATCCTCTCTGGTTTGGAATTGGGAGAATACTACTAGAAAATTTTTCAAAAGATGAATTAAGTTTCTACCCTACAAATACTTGCATTCAATTAGCATTTAGTAAGTTAAAGATCCCATGGCAAGATACTGTTAATGTGAGTATTCACGGCAGAGATTCGACTAAGTTAATTGAGGCTCTTAAAGCAAGACCGTCAAATTTGGCTGTCATTACAGATTCAAATAACAAAAGTCTAGAAATAATCCAAAAAAATTTATCAGAACTTGATCTGATTGACATCTATGATTTTTGGCTCTGTGAAGAAATAGGCTTCGAAAATGAAAAAATCAGGAAATTAAATCTTAAAGAGTCATTGCCCTCAGATATATCAAATTTGAATATTGCTATTCTTTCAAAAAAAAAGGAACATTATTCGAACAACAATCTTCCTCTATTCGGAATCAATGACAATGTTTTTAAGACTTTTGATGATAGACCAAATTTATTAACTAAGAGAGAAGTTCGCATTCAAATATTAGCTGCTTTAGAGCTCCCAAGAAATGGTGTCATTTGGGATATAGGAGCAGGTTGTGGGTCAATTGGTTTAGAGGCATTAAAGTTAAGGCCTAATTTGGATTTGTTTTGTTTCGATAAAAGGATTGGCTCAAAAAAATTAATACTAGAAAACTCAAAAAGGCTTGACGTCAACCCAAAATTTATTTTTGAGGAAGACATAAATTACACCTTGAATGCGAGAAATTTAAGTTCTTTTGAAAACCCTAATAGATTAATAATTGGAGGATGTGATAAAAAAACTAAACTTCAGATTATTAATAAACTTGCACAAGATATGGATATTGGAGACATTATCGTTATCCCAATAATAAATATTCAAACTATTAAAGAATTGAAAGAGGAATTAGAAGATAAAAATTTCAAAACAAATTTAAATTTAATTCAGACCTATAAAAGCTTAAGTATTGCGGAGGGAATGAGACTAGAACCAAATAATCCTGTTTTTCTATTAACAGGGAAAAAATAAATTCAAATAATTATTATTTGATAGGTTTTGCCACATGGGGCAAACCCCAACCAAGTTTATTTCTTAAAACTTGGAAAAATTCATGATCTTCAAGTCTAATAAACTTTACTGAGTGTTTACTTTTTCTTATTAAAACTCTATCTTCAGGCCAAACATAACAACCAGCATTTCCGTCAACAACCATTACTAATCTTTCGGGAGTTGCGGGGAAAACAGTTACTGGCTCCGAATCATTAAAAACCAATGCCCTAGACGCCAATGAATGTGGAGCAATTGGAGTTAATTGCACGACTGGGCAATCGGGTGTAATAACTGGTCCTCCAGCACTTAGAGAATAGGCGGTAGAACCAGTTGGAGTAGATAAAATTACTCCATCAGCTGAGATATCTACAGGCGCATGTCGCCCTATAGAAATCTCAAAATGACACATGCTTGTCAGAGGTTCTCTATGAAGAGCCATCTCATTAAGACAGAGAGACTCCCATCTCCTCTGATCATTCCTCATTACGCTAATAATAAAGCAAGTCCTTTCTTCAATATCCCAATTTCCTTCAATGATTTTATCTATTGCTTCATCAAGATTTGATAAATAAGCTTCAGCAAGAAAACCTAAATGGCCAGTATTTATTGTGAGGATTGGAATTCTAGCAGGTGCTGTTTGCCTTGCTGCAGAAAGTACAGTTCCATCTCCCCCAAGAACAATTGCAAATTCCATTGCCGAGTCAAAACCCTCTGGAACACAGTTCGTATATCCCAACGGACGAACATGTTGATCAGGATTAGCAAATCCAACCATTCCGCCAGAGCTACTAACCCTTACGACTTCATAATTGGATTTTTCCAATTTTTTCTGAACAGAACTTGCAGTTTGAACAGCAAGTTCTTTCCCATCATTTACGATTAGCCCTGCTTTACGTACCAATCAAAAAACTAAAACTACAACTATCTTAAACTAATTCGTTGGACAATCCTAATTTAAAATTTCAATTTTATTTAGAACTGTTCTAAGAATCTAAGATCATTTGTATAAAATTTTCTGATATCGTCAATCTGATGTCTTACCATGCAAAATCTTTCAACTCCTAATCCAGCAGCGAATCCGGTCCATTTCTCAGAATCTATTCCTAATTTTCCTAAGACTTTCGGATCTACCATTCCGCATCCCATTACTTCTAACCATTTACCTTTCCATTGAACATCTACTTCTGCCGAGGGTTCAGTAAATGGGAAATAACTAGCCCTAAATCTTACAGGAATATCTCCAAAAAAGGTCTTTAAAAATGTAAGAACTGTTCCTCTTAAATGACTAAAGTTAATATCTTGATCGATACATAAAACCTCAACCTGATTAAATACAGGGGAATGAGTAGCATCTACAGCATCTCTTCTATAAACTCTTCCCGGGGCAATAATTCTTACTGGAGGAGGATTTTTCTCTAAGTACCTTATCTGAACAGGAGAAGTATGGGTCCTCAAAAGTCGATTTTCATCTAAGTAGAAAGTATCCTGCATATCTCTTGCGGGATGATTTTTGGGTATATTGAGAGATTCAAAATTATAAAAATCAGTTTCTATTTCAGGGCCACTTTCAACTGAGTATCCCAACCCACAAAAAATATCAATTATTTCATCTTGAGTTGATATTAAAGGATGTTTATTTCCAGGAGGTGTTCCAATTGAAGGGATAGTTACATCAATTTTTTCTGTTTTAATCTTTTTATCTAAGGCTTCACTATTTAGTTGATTTTTTCTTTCAGTTATTAATTCTTGCAAATTTATCTTTATTAAATTTGCCTTCTGGCCAACAATTGGTCTATCAGTAGCAGATAATTGACCCATCGTTTTCAAGATAATTGACAAATCACCTTTTTTTCCAAGCAGGGAAACTCTTAATTGATCCAATTCTTTATGAGTATTAGCATTATTTATATTATTTTTTGCTGATAAAGAAAGATTATTTAGTTCTTCATCAATTTGACTTAATGATTCAATCTGACTCACTGATATAGTAAAAATAAGTATTTCTTTATCTTACTTAAATATCGTCCATAAATAAAATTTATTGAATAATGAAACCGTTAAATATATTAATTAGCAATGATGATGGTGTTTTTGCCGCGGGAATAAGAGCTTTAGCAAAATCAGCACAAAAAAGAGGGCATAAGGTAAAAGTAGTGTGCCCTGACCAAGAAAGATCCGCTACTGGCCATGGTCTCACCTTACAATCTCCATTAAGAGTGGAAAAAGCTGACGAATTATTTGGAGAGGATATAGAAGCTTGGGGATGTTCCGGCACACCTGCTGATTGTGTCAAATTAGCACTATCTGAACTCTTGGATCATAAACCTGATCTGGTACTATCCGGAATAAATCACGGACCCAATTTAGGGACAGATATTTTTTGTTCAGGCACAGTCGCTGCAGCTATGGAAGGCACTTTAGAAAATGTTCCTTCCATGGCAATAAGTGTTGCTAGTTTTAAATGGAAAAATTTCGAATTTGCTGGAGAAATTGCAATGAATATTGCCGAACAAGCAATTAACGATAGTTGGCCAGCTTCACTTTTATTAAATTTGAACATACCTCCCTGCGAAAAAAACAAGATAAAAGAATTATCCTGGACACGATTATCGGTAAGAAAATATAAAAATCAATTTTCCAAAAGGGCAGACCCGAGGGGTGATGATTATTATTGGTTAGCAGGAGAAGTTGTTTTAGATCTTAAATCGAAAGGTTACGGTCCTAAGAATTGGCCTAGTGATGTATCTCAAATACAAGAAAATAAAATATCTCTTACACCTGTAGAACCAGATTTATTTTGGAGAGGTAATTTAGATGACTTACCTAAAATTAATAATTCATTTGTAAATCCTTCTTAAAAGCCATAAAGAAAAGCAAAGTCCAAAAAAATGAGCAGCGATAACTTGCGTGTTACTGAGAACTGATAATATTTCAAGACCAGTAATTGGGATATCAGATGTCGCTGTTATCAATTGTCCAGTCGTTTGTGAGGATGCTTGTATGAATAAGGCTCCCATAAGAGCTTGATATCCAATTAAGCCAAACAAAATTCCAAATAAATCAACTATGAGTCCTCGTTTTATCAATTTACCGGTTTGTCCTCTTGAGGGTCTTGCGTTGCTTGCAATTGCTCTTCCTGTTCTAACTATTAACCAACCTTGCCAAAGACTAAAAAGTAGTAAAATCAGGGATATTGTTGTAAGTGATAGACCAGGCGCTAAGCCAAGCTGTCCTTCGCTGTTATTTACAACATTTGAAAAAAGCAAAACAGCTGCAACAACAACACCTAAAATGGACTGAACCCAAAAGCGTATCCATCCAATGCGCCGCATTCCAAATGAAAGGGACTGAAAATCCATTTTGTCAGACATTCATTTGATTGAATAAACTGTAATCAATCCAAATTTGCCACTAAAATCATAAAATTGCACGTAATCTTTTGATCTCTTTAATATCGCCATCTGAAGTTAAGAATCCCACCTCAATAGCTATTGGAAGTTTTGATGGCCTTCATGCTGGCCACAGACAATTAATAAAAAGTGTAGTTGAAGAAAATCAATATACCCCAACAATTGCAAGCTTCTGGCCTCATCCCCGAGAAGTTCTTTACAAAGAGATGCGTCTTAGACTTGATCTCCCTAATGAAAAACTATCTATTCTTGAAGATCTGGGGATTGAACAATTAGTTCTGATTCCTTTTGATATGGAACTATCCAAATTAAGTGCCGAAATGTTCGTAAGAGATATTTTGATAAATCAATTACAAGCAAAAAACATTTCTGTAGGTGCTAATTTTAAATTTGGTTTTAGAAGAAGTGGAGATATAAATACAATAAAAAATATGATTAAGGATACTGATATTAGGCTAAAAATTATTCCAATTTTAGAAGACGAGGAAGGTAGAATAAGCAGCAGCAGAATAAGAGATCTATTAGAGAAAAGTGATCTGAAAAATGCTTTCAAAATTCTTAAAAGGCCTTATAGTTTTAATGGAAAAGTTGTTAAAGGTAAAGGTATTGGAAAAAGTATAGGATGGCCTACCGCAAATCTTGAAATAGATGGCAGAAAATTTTTACCTGGAGAAGGAGTTTACGCATCTTGGACAACCATAGAAAATTCCAACAAAAAAATTGAATCTGTTATGAATCTTGGCTCTCAACCAACAATAAATCCTTTATTGCCTTCTGCAGTTGAAGTTCATTTAATAAATAAAGATATCGATCTATATGGTTTAAATCTATCTGTTGAACCAGTTGAAAAACTTAGATCTCAAATCAAGTTCAAAAATATAGATCAACTTTCTAATCAAATTAAAAAAGATAGAGATAATGCTCTGAAAATTTTTAAAAACTACAAAAATTAAATTGCAAATGCTAAATTCCAATCCTAAAGACACTGAAGATTTAAGAATTTATCAAATTATTGACGCTAATCTAGATAGAGCCAGAGAAGGACTAAGAGTATTAGAGGATTGGGCTAGATTTGGCCTAGGCAAAGAAAAATATGTTGAAAAGATTAAAAATTTTAGACAAATTTTAGGAAAAAATCATTTAAAAGTTTATAAACAATCTAGAAATCACATTGAGGACAAATGTAAAGGATTGAGTCATCAAGAGCAATTCAACAGAAAAACTTCTGAGCAGATTATAAGTTCTAATTCAGCCAGAGTTCAAGAAGCATTACGAGTTATAGAAGAATTCTCAAGGCTGCAGAATCATGAGCTTTCAAAAATCGCTTCTGAAATTAGATATGAAATTTATACTATTGAAATTGAATTATTAAGTTATAGCAAGTTTAAGAAGTCGGAGGAAATATTAAAAGAAAATGACTTATATGTAATAACAGATCAAAAACACAATTTATTAGAAATAATAGAAGAGATTTTAATTGCTGGAGTAAGAATTATTCAACATAGATTTAAAACGGGAACTGATCAAGATCATCTTCAAGAAGCAATTCAGATTAAAAATCTATGTAAAAGATATAATTCTTTGTTTATCGTTAACGATAGAGTTGATATAGCTCTGGCATCCAACGCTGATGGGATTCATCTTGGTCAAGACGATTTAGATTTAAAAACTGCAAGAAAACTATTAGGATATTCAAAAATTGTAGGAATAAGTGCAAATAATGCAATTGATATTTCAAATGCTCTTAACGAGGGTTGTGATTACTTAGGAATAGGGCCAGTATTTGAAACTACAACAAAAAAAAATAAAATACCTTTAGGTATTGAAAATATTAAAACATTAACAAAGGATTTAAATATTCCTTGGTTTGCTATTGGAGGAATCAAGTCAAATAATATTTCATATTTAAAAAGAAATGGGTTTAAAAAAGTTGCCTTAGTTTCGGAATTAATGAATTCTGAAGATCCTCAAGAAGACGCTATGATAATTCTAAAAAAGTTGTCTCATGAAAATTAGGGTAAATGGAGAAGAAAAAAAAATAGAACTTGATCAAGAAAATGCTCTTCTTTCTACAGCTCTTCACCATATGGGATATAAACCAAACACAATTGTAGTGGAGTTAAATAATTTAATTATAAATTCAATGAAATGGGAAAAAGTGAAGCTTAAAGATGGTGATAATTTAGAAATTGTTTCAATAGTTGGTGGCGGGTAAAAGAAAAATATTTAATATATTAAAAATCTTCATATTTTTTTAAGTTTAGGCTTGAAACAATAACCAAATTTCTCCTTTTTTCGTTTTATATTTTTAATACTTAAAATTAACAATGAAAAAAAAGATTGATAGCAACTCAAGGTCGCTAAAATGGGAGCAAAATGGGGAGTTAGCTCATAAAGATCTCTCCGAGCTGATTGAAAGATTAAAAAATGTAGAAAGTGAACATACCTCATCTGAGCTGTCTAGATTAGGTACAAAATCAAACATAAAAGATTAAATTTGTTACTTAGATCTTGTTTTTATAAAAATTTGTACCAAATTAAAAATACTGAATATAAAAATAAATGGCGAAAAGATTTCCAGAGTGGGTAAATACAGAAGTCGTGATAAAAGCAATCAAAATGAGAGAAGAAGGAATGCTATCAAAACAACTAAATTTATGGATAGAAAACCTATTAGAAATAGAAAAAAAGTGATTATTTAGGAAATACTTTTAATAATTCTGAGAGCCGCCATTGCTGCTCCGTAACCATTATCTATATTCATAACTGCAATACCTGGAGAACAGCTTGACAACATACTATTTAAAGCAGTTTCTCCATCCTTGCTAACGCCGTAACCTACTGAGACAGGTACTGCAATTATCGGTTGAGCCAACAATCCGCCCACAACTGTTGCCAAAGCTCCTTCCATTCCAGCACAAACTATTAATACATCATATTTATTAATTTCTTCTAACTGACTCATCAATCGATGAAGTCCCGCTACTCCAACATCTATAAAAGATTGACAATTCACTCCATAAATTTCGAGAGCTAATTGTGCTTCAAGTGTTACGGCCAAATCGCTTGAGCCGCCTGAAATTATAGCAACTTTTTTATTAGTAATTATTTTATTAAAATTTTTCCCAATTGTTAGGCAATTTGCTTCTTCATGGAATCGTGCATTATCATACAAATCTAAAAGATAGTTGGCCTTTTCACTATTAATCCTAGTAATGAAAACAACCTCATTTTTACTTAATACATTTCCACATAATCTTTCTAATTGGTCGATACTCTTGTCTTGCCCCCAAATAGCCTCAATGAGTCCAAGCCTATCTCTTCTTTGAAAATCAAACTTGATATCAAAATTCATCTTTGTTTATCTAATTCTCCCTCATAAATCAATTCAAAAGGATTATCGCCTACATTTAGAACAGCTTTTACATTATCTTCAAATTTTTGTTGAACTACATTTACTTCTGACATTGGTATGCTTTTCCATAATTTCTTACTTTTCCAATTTACTAATATTAAAGCTTCTTCTTTTTCTTTATCCCAAAATAATTGTCTACCCAAAAAACCATCTTGAGAAGATAACCAAGGCTCCCATATTTCTTTTTCCGCATTTAGCCAAGCTGCTTTTACATCAGCAGGTACTTT
Source organism: Prochlorococcus sp. AG-418-J17 (assembly GCA_003214085.1). GTDB lineage: Bacteria > Cyanobacteriota > Cyanobacteriia > PCC-6307 > Cyanobiaceae > Prochlorococcus_A. The sequence goes on along the minus strand of QCMB01000021.1, from coordinate 1,324 downwards.
AAGTCTTAATTCCTCTGTGACCATTTCACTTTGAAAATTATCCATTGCAAGAGCTTTTAAATTGGGAATATCAGATTGAAAAATTAAAACTACTAAACAAATTAATAATAAACAAAATCTTTGAATTTTTTTTTTCAAATTTAAATTAAATCTCATTTTTTCTCAAGAAGAACTACTGAATGGCAACTAATACCCTCTTCTCTCCCTTCAGGACCCAATTTTTCATTCGTGGTTGCTTTAATCCCAATTAAATTTTCTTCAATGTTTAAAATTTCAGAAATATTTTTTTTCATTAGTTTTATATGTGGCATGATTTTTGGCCTTTCAGCAACAAGAACACTATCAATATTATTTATTTCCCAACCATCTTGTCTTATCAAGTCAATTACTTTTGATAACAAAAACAAGCTATCAGCATTTTTCCATTTTTCATCAGATGGGGGGAAATACTTTCCTATGTCGCCCAACGAAAGTGCTCCCAACAATGCATCCATTATTGAGTGACTTAAAACATCAGCATCACTATGACCATCCAATCCTAAATTTTCAGGATGATGCAACTTTACACCTCCAATAATTAAATCTCTATCCTCTACTAGTCTGTGAATATCGTATCCATTACCTATTCTAAATTTCATGAATTGATTATTTTCTTTTATTATTCTCTTACTTTGTGGGGATTTTTTGTAGTTTTCATTTGAAATTAAGTCACTTCTTCTCTCCAATGTTCTTTCAAAACTTTTCCTCATTCTCCACGATTTAATCTCTTCATGATTACCGCTTACTAGAATATCTGGCACTTTCATATCTTTAAAAGTTAACGGCCTCGTGTATTGAGGATATTCTAATAAAGAAGAATTATGACTCTCATCGACTAAGGAGTCTGGATCACCAAGAGTTCCTGGTAATAATCTAGTCAAACCGTTAATTATTGATATTGCGGGTATTTCACCTCCAGAAAGTACATAATCGCCTATCGATATCTCTTCATCAGCTAAAAATCTAATCCTTTCATCAAAACCTTCATATTGACCACAAATAATTATTATTTGATCCAAAGTGGACCATCTCGCGAAATCCTTTTGCTCTAGGACTTTACCCTGTGGGGTCATCAGCAAAGTTTTACTTTTAGGTAATTTTCTAATTGATTCATGTGCCTTATAAATAGGTTCAGGTTTTAATACCATACCTGCTCCTCCTCCATAAGGCTTATCGTCTACTTGTCTGTAAGAACCTTCTCCATATTCTCTTAAATCATGTAAATTTACATTGATCAAACTCTTATCTAAAGCTTTTGTTATGACCCCTAAATTATTTATTAATT
>QCMB01000020.1 GCA_003214085.1 Prochlorococcus sp. AG-418-J17 | reverse complement strand
AAATATAAACTTGATGGCTTTTTCTTCCTATATTGATAATAATTTAATTCAAGGACAAGTTTTTACAATTTTTGTGATTACTGTTGCTGCCGCAGAAGCAGCCGTTGGTTTAGCTATTTTGTTATCTCTTTATAGGAATAGGGTGACTGTAGATATGGAAAGTTTTAATTTATTAAAATGGTAAAAGCATTAAATGTTACTTTCATTAGTGCTCATTGTATATCGTTCAGATAGTTCTATTGCTCAAGAGGCTTCAAAATTCTGTGAGGAAGTTCTTAAAGCAAAAAATATTAAATCAAACAGGATTGAAAGTGATTTTCATAAAGATGAAATTGAAAAATATTTTTCTAATTCAGAATCACAACCAAATATTGGCATAGTTCTTGGTGGAGATGGAACCTTCCTGAAATGTGCAAATGCATTAGCTGATTATGATATTCCTTTGTTGAGCATTAATATTGGAGGTAATTTGGGGTTTCTTACTCAAGAGAAAGAATTTTTATTTGACAAATCTTTTGTTGAAATCCTTGAAAACGAAGAATATTTAATTGACTTTCGTAATAGATTAAATTGCAATATTTGTATTGAGGGGACAAGTTCTGAGAAAAAAATCACAAAAAGCTATAACGCCTTAGATTTTTATTTTAAATCCGTTGAAGAAGATATTTCTCCGACCAACCAAATACAAATTGAAATAGATAATGAAAAGGTAAATGAATATAAAGGTGATGGATTGATTGTAGCTACAACTACGGGTTCAACAGCCTACTCAATGGCTGCAGGAGGTCCAATAGTACATCCAAGTATAGATGGAATGATTATTAACCCTATATGCCCGATGAGTTTGGCTAGTAGACCAATCGTCATACCTAATACAAGTACGGTAATCATTAAGCCCGTAAAAAAAAGTAAAGGGGAAATTAAATTATGGACTGACGGTTCAAAATGTATGACCATTAAGGAAAATTATTATTGTGAGATCAAGAAAGGAAAATCACCATGCAAAATAATAAAGTTTAAAAAAAGCACAAGTTACTATAATACCTTAATAAAAAAACTAGATTGGAAAGGCGATTTGTCTCCAAAAAATTTCAAAAATTAAATGGCCTTTGAGATAGAAAGAAGATTTCTTATAAAAAATGATAATTGGAAAGAATTCATAAATAAAAAAGTTTATATTGAACAAGGATATTTTTCCAAAAGTTTAGATAGTTGGATTATTAGGGTAAGGCTTATAGGCAAAAACTCTAATATTACACTTAAAAAACATATCAAGGGTTTTACCAACTTTGAATTTGAATACTCCATTCCACGAAGCGATGCTGAAACAATAATGTCAAATCTTTCAAACAAAATTAAAAAAGATAGATACTTTCTAGAAATTGAAAAAAAATCTTGGATTATAGATTGCTTTAAAGAAAATAATTATCCACTTGAAATTGCAGAAATTGAACTTTCTAATGAAGAAGAAGATTTAATTATTCCATCTTTCATTTCAAAAGAAATTACAGGTCTGAGCCATTACTCCAATTTCAGTCTCGCTAACAATCCTTTTTCAGAGTGGAAAGAAGAATATTTACAACTTTAAAAAGTAACTAGCCAGAGGAACCATTCGTCCTTTATATTTTCTTTATATTTAAGTAAAATATTTTTTATTTTCTTCAGATGTATGGTCTTTACGACAAAGAAGGAATATTGAGATTTGTTGATTCAGACAAGGATGCATGTATTGCATATGCTGAACTCTTCGAATTAGGTTCTACAAATTATTGTCTAATGGATTTGGCTAATGATACAAAAAAAGTAAAGGGTAATACTAATCTTGATCAGAGTCTGGGAGTGTACAACAATTAAACCCATCTCTACAAATCTTTCCGTTGTCCATTGCCCAATTCAAAAGTGCTACTCTGTTTTTAGAACCAGTTTTTGTAAACATATTACTTACATGATTATCAACAGTTCTTTTACTTATAGTTAGTTTTACCGCAATTTCTTGATTTGTGAGCCCATCAGCTACGAGATCAATGATTTCCATCTCCCTTGCTGAGAGACCCATCATATCAATGTTGTTTACTTCTTCATCAACCATTTGCATTTAAACAGTTCCTTTTTTATATTAATTAAGTTTAGCAATCTCAGTACACTTGTTAACCAAGTAGGAAACAAAAGCAATTGAAATCAAAACTTCAGCAGACTTTAGAAAAAAAATCTAAGGTAATAACAGCAGAGTTAATGCCGCCAAGAGGTGGAAGCCCCATAAGATCTCTTAAGATAGCACAACTTTTGAAAGATAAGGTACATGCTGTTAACATAACTGATGGAAGTAGGGCTGTAATGAGAATGTGCAGCTTGGCAATGTCCAAACTATTACTGGAAAATGGGATAGAACCAGTAATGCAAATTTCTTGCAGAGATCGTAATAAAATTGCTTTACAATCAGACATTCTGGGAGCAAATGCTTTAGGAATTAAAAACATCTTATGCATTACCGGTGATTCAGTAAAAGCTGGGGATCAACAAGATGCTAAGGCCGTACATGAGTTTGAGTCAGTTAGATTGCTTCAACAAATTCAGGCTTTCAATAAAGGAATTGATCCTACTCTAGGAGAACTTTCCGATAAAAAAACATTTATTTTTGCAGGTGCTGCAGCTGATCCAAATTGCAGAAACAAAAGAAGTTTAGAAAATAGATTGAGAAAGAAAAAAGAGGCTGGAGCAGGATTTATACAAACTCAAATGGTTATGGAAAAAAAAATTTTGATAGAGTTTTGTGAAAAAATTAGCAAGCCACTTAAAATTCCAGTAATTGCCGGTGTATTTCTTTTAAAGTCTTATAAAAACGCTCTCTTTATAAACAAATACGTTCCAGGCGCAAACATCCCTGAAAATATCTTAAATCGTCTTAAAGATGCTAAAGACCCATTAGAAGAAGGTATTCAAATTGCATCTGAACAAGCTCATGATTTTATTAATATCGCAAATGGTATTCATCTGATGGCCGTAAAAGCAGAGCATTTAATTCCTGAGATTATTGAAAAAGCTAATCTTAGTCTGGAATATTAATCAAATCAGTACCTAATAATTCTGCCATAGCTTTCTGCTGAGGCGATGGCTCAGTCAAATCAGATCTTCTTGAATCTGCTATTAACCAATCTAAAGATGCATCTTGCAAATCAAAATGATCTCCATTTTTCCCAACACAATATTTACCAAAGACTAACTTATCCATTAGTCTTACACCCTTACCAATTTTTGAATAATCAAAAATTATTGAGTTATCTATGGTTGCGCCCTCGCAAATACAACAACTTGGTCCAATCATGGAAGGGCCAATAATAGTTGCTCCATCCTCGATCCTAGTCATACCTCCTATATAAACCGGCCCGGTAATATTAACCTTTTCCCAGTTAGCCGCTACATTTAAACCGGTAAAAACTCCTGGTTTTATTTCCTTACCTGGTATTTGCACTTGTCTTACCTTACCTTGCAATACATTTCTAATAGCACTCCAATAGTCAGGAACTTTTCCAATATCTACCCATTCAAAGTCCATTGGTAATGCAAAAAATGGTAAATCCATTTCAACAAGTTTAGGGAAAAGATCTGCTCCAATATCAAATTTCTCTGCTGAAGGTATGTAATTAAAAATTTCGGGTTCGAAAAGATAAATTCCTGTATTTATAGAGTCACTTAAAGCTTGATCAACTGTTGGTTTTTCCTGAAAAGCCTTTATTCGGCCATTTTCATCAGAAACTACGACACCGTAACTTGATACTTGATCTTTAATTACCTTCTTTGTTATTAAGCTCGCAATAGCTCCTTTCTGCTTATGTTTTTTAACAGCTTGGGTTAAATCTAAATCAACTAAAGCATCACCACATAAAACAACAAAAGTTTCATCAAAGAAGTTTTGAAAATCCTGAATTTTTTTTAATCCTCCTGCAGATCCCAAAGCATCACCTATTAATTCTCCATCTTCAATTCTTCCCTCAAAACTATAAGCAATTTCTACTCCAAATCTTTGCCCATCCCGAAAATAATTTTCAATTTCTTCAGCCAGATGAGAAACATTTACCATTATTTCCTTAAAATTATGTTCTCTTAACAGTTCCAAGAGAAACTCCATAACAGGTTTTTGCAAAATCGGAATCATCGGTTTCGGAATAACATGCGTAATAGGCTGAACACGTGTGCCTTTACCTGCCGCAAGTATCATTGCCTTCATAAATTCAAAACCATTTTTTAAAATTATACGTTATTACTATGAAGCTTCTAAGCAGCAGAGGAAGAGGCATTACTTACCTCAAGATTTTCTATAGGTAATTGAGCTAAACCACCATCAGGTATTATTCTTTTAATTTGAATTGGGCCATATAAAGAATTTATTTGTTTAATTTCAATTTTGTTTTCAGATGATAAAAATAACAAAGCCCAAAAAACTCCCAAACGATCTTTATCTAAATCATTTTTTTCTACTGTTTGCCATTTCTTGACTAAATATTCAAAATCTGTCCATTGTAATGCTTTTTCCCATCCTTCAATAAATTCCCCTAATGCTTTCGTTGTTTCTGGAAGTTTCTCGCGATGCGCTAATGACTTTACTTGAGAAATTAAAGCCTTATCAGAATATTTTTTATTTCTCTTTCTCTTCATGAGCAGAAGATCTTGGGTTTCTATAACTTCTGCTATGGACTCTAACTGACTTACAAGTTCACCTAATGTAGTTGTACGTTTGAGAATTGGTTGTGCAATTGATCTTCTCCTTAGATATTTTTCTGGATATTTTGGAATATCAAATTCTTTATCAATCCAATCTTGATCGTCCAAATCAAATTGATCTTCAAAATCGGAAGAATTTTCTTTGAAAACATCAGATTCCAAAACCTGAGCCTTAAGATTAACTAGTACGGAAGCCGCAAAAAATGCTTCGCTGGTCTCAGCTAAATCCTTATGATATGAGATTTGACTATTTGAAGATTGATTAAAAGTATGAGAGTATTGCTCTAAAAAACTATCAATTACACTTATTACATCAATATCCCATGGATCAAGCTCACCTTTACCTGCGGCGTCTTGAAGAAACTTAATCAACAATCTAGGGCCTAGTTGTTGCCTATCAATAGGATTGAAATAAGATATTTTAAGATAGGTAAAATCTAATCACAAGATATCTTTTAATTTATTTAATGCCAAACAATATTGCATTATTTTAAAAATTATATTGTTGGAGCTTTTAGGATGTTATTTGTTTTAGATCCTGAAAAAATATTTGTTTTCACAGCACCTTTTACTGCAGTTAAATCTCGATCGACCAAATTATTGATAGATGCAATGTAACTTTCAGTAACTAATCTTGGGTATAAACCTATTCCAATAATCGGTAAAAGTAAGCAAGCAATAATATAAACTTCCCTTGGCTCTGCATCAATAAGTTTTCGTTCTTCGATTAATTTAGGATTTTCTTTGCCAAAGAAAATTTCTCGTAACATAGAGAGTAGATAAATAGGAGTAAGTATTACACCGATAGCAGCTAAAGAGGCCATCACTACCCTAAACGGAAGTGTATACACTTCATCAGTAACAAATCCTGTAAATACCATCAATTCTGAAACAAATCCGCTCATACCAGGCAAAGCAAGGGAAGCTAGAGAACAAGCCGTCCATAGGGCAAACATAATTCTCATTTTTTGTCCTACACCACTCATTTCATCAAGTTTAAGAGTCTTTGTTCTGTCATAGGTGGCACCAACAAGAAAAAATAAACTTGCACCTATTAATCCATGACTAACCATTTGCAGCATAGCTCCGCTTGTTCCAAGGCTGCTGAAACTCCCTATACCAATAAGAACAAAACCCATATGACTTATCGAACTGTATGCAATTTTTCTTTTAAGATTTCTTTGAGCAAAAGAAGTTAATGCAGCATAAATTATATTGACTACCCCTAGAACTATTAATAATGGGGCAAATTGAGCATGAGCAACGGGCAATAATTGTGCATTAAATCTTAATAGAGCATATCCTCCCATCTTTAATAAAATTCCTGCTAGGAGCATATGAACAGGAGCTGTAGCCTCTCCATGAGCATCTGGAAGCCAAGTATGAAGAGGTACTATTGGTAGTTTCACACCAAATGCAATTAACAGCCCCACATAACATAATATTTGGAATTTTTGACTAAAGTCTTGAGCTGCCAAGTGAGAAAACTCAAAGTTAGGAATTTCTGTACCATAGAAACCCATTGCTAACGCTGCCAGAAGGATGAAGATAGAACTGCCAGCTGTATAAATAATGAATTTTGTTGCTGCATATTGTCGATTTTTGCCACCCCATATAGCAAGTAATAAATAAACGGGAATTAACTCAAGTTCCCAAGTTAGGAAAAATAAAAGCATATCTTGTACGGCAAACACAGCTATTTGCCCACCATCCATAACCAATATCAAAAAGAAAAATAACTTTGGTTTGAACTTGACTGGCCATGCAGCAAGAACTGCTAAAGCAGTTATGAAACTAGTCAATAATATTAACGGCATAGACATACCATCGGCGCCTACAGACCAAGTAAGACCTAAATCAGGGAGCCAACTAATAGTTTCTTTCAGTTGAACATTTTCATTACTAATATCAAAGCCATTTATATATGAACCGACAGTTATTAAAAAAGTTATTAATGCAATAGACAATGCAAACCATCTTACCTCTTTGCCATCTCCTTTATCTGGGAAAAAAGGTATCACAAATGCACTACCAATTGGGAATAAAATTGAAGCAGATAACCAAGGAAAGTTAGACAATCCAGCTCCCAAAGTTCCCAACATTTGTGTCGCAAAATGTGTATAAAAATAAGTACTCAATTTAATAAGAAGTTTATCTTAAATAAAGTCTAGAAATTTTCTGTATTTTTTCACCCCAATGGACAGTGAAGACACACATTTGTAATTAAGATACTTGAGGCGATTGGAAACCAAATATAGCAACTAGTAAAATTACACCTCCAAAAACAATAAGCGCATAAAATTGAGCCCTGCCAGTCTCAAAATATTTTAAACCTTCACCACTTCCTAAAGTTACAAGCCCTGTTAGGTTTACTACGCCATCAACAACCTTAGAATCAACCTCTAAGACTTCTTTAGCAAGTTTTCTACTGCCCTTAACAAAAAGTTTTTCATTAATATCATCTAGATACCATTTATTGGACAAAAACCGATTGATGCTAGGAAACTTTTCAGCAAATAAAACTGATAAATTAATTTTTCTCACAAAGTATGCCTGATAAGCAATAATGATTCCAGCTGATGCAATAAGTACTGACGCAATTGCTAAAGGCAAAAATTCTTTTAATTCGAAGGCTTTTGCAGCAGTCTCTGCTTCTTCAGGATCTAGTAAATTTGCAATTTTGCTATCCCATGGAAATCCCATAAAACCGATAATTACAGACGGTACAGCTAGAAATACTAAGGGAAATGTCATTGACCAAGGTGACTCATGAATAGAGCCATGTTCTTCATGTTCATCTTCATTTTCTTCATCTAGATTTGTTTTAGAGGCCATAAGAAGCTCTTTTTGCAATTCTTTATTCTCCCCTCTAAAATCTCCTTCAAATGTCAAGAAATAAAGCCTAAACATATAAAAAGCAGTCATACCAGCTGTTAGAAGTCCTACAAACCAAAAAGCTGGAAAAGATATAAAAGCATTTCCGAGTATCTCATCTTTACTCCAAAAACCTGCCAATGGAGGAATTCCACTAATTGCTACACAACCTATTAAAAAAGTTGTGGATGTATATGGCATTTTTTTTCTTAAACCGCCCATCAATCTCATATCTTGAGCTAATACAGGTTGATGGCCAACTACTTCTTCCATAGCATGTATTACTGAACCAGATCCTAAAAATAGCATTGCTTTAAAGCAAGCATGAGTAACTAAATGAAAAATTCCTGCTATTGGTGCTCCACAACCCATTGCAAGCATCATATAACCAAGCTGAGAAACTGTGCTATATGCTAAACCTTTTTTTAAATCCATTTGAGTTAAAGCAATAGAGGCACCTAAAAAACAAGTAATGGTTCCAACTAAAGCAATAATGAACTGAATCGAGGGGAATATTGAATACAAAGGTTGAAGTCTTGCTACAAGAAATATTCCTGCTGCAACCATTGTTGCAGCATGAATAAGTGCAGAAATTGGTGTCGGGCCTTCCATCGCATCAGGCAACCACACATGAAGAGGAAACTGAGCAGATTTTGCCATTGGCCCTAAAAAAACTAAAAAACAAAGTAGTAAAGCAGCCCAAATGGGTATGGAATTATCAGATATTGATTGAGAAATTCCAGTAGCTATTTCATTAAAATCAAAACTATTTGTTGCCCAAAATAGGCCAAGAATTCCTAGTAATAATCCAAAATCTCCTACTCTATTAACAACAAATGCTTTTTGTGCAGCGTGTGCAGCGCCATCCCTGTCATACCAAAAACCAACCAATAAGTAAGAACACATCCCAACTAATTCCCAAAAAACATAAATTTCTAATAAATTCGGACTAACTATTAATCCCATCATTGAACTACTAAATAATGCTAAGTATGTAAAAAATCTGACATAACCTTTGTCATGAGCCATATAACCATGAGAGTAAATCATTACCAGCAAAGTTATTGTAGTTACTAACGCAAGCATTACACTCCCCAAAGGATCAAGTAAAAATCCCATTGGAATTGTGAAATCCCCAGCATTCGCCCATACAAATAATTTTTCTACTGATTGATAACCATTAATTTGTTCAATTAGAGCTTTATAGCTAATTACTGCAGAAATCCCAACGAAAGAAATCAGACCTACAGAAACAATTTCTCTTGAATTATTAATTTTCTTGTTAATGCTTATTAGTCCTAAGCCAGAAAGCACTGCTCCAATAAGTGGGAAGACAGGAATTAACCAGGCAATTTCTGAAGCTTGTGGCATGTTTTAGAGAACTTTAATTATGATTTTAAACTGTCAATTGAAAAATTCAGACAAAAATGATGAATTAAATGTTTTAACAGCAATATTTATATATTGATGAGACCACCAAAGTACACCTATTGCAATTAATATACCAAATTGAGATAACCTAAAAAATTCTTTAATCTTAAATTCTTGCCTCCCCTCAAATATTGCCATGAAGGGGATTATGGAAGTATTTTTTTTAAAATTTTCAAATTCTTCTCCAAATCTATTTGCTAATCTCTTATCGCCATGCCAGATTGCAAAAAGATGATGCAAAACTAAGCCAATAGAAGTTACTAATGTGAATGATGTTCCAATCCATAAAGTATGAGCAAAACACCAAATTATCTGACCAAATGCTTGCGGATGTCTTGTGATTCGCATTATCCCAGTTCCATAGATTCGTACTTTAGGTTTTAAAACAGAAGGAATTTCTAGCAAATTGTAAGTAGCGGGATATAAAAATAAAAAACTTATTGCAGTTAAGAACCAAACGACCATAAAAACAAAATTATTGCCCTGTAAATTCCATAATCTGATTCCATCATATCTATGAGCTAAAAAATAACTAATCAGGATAATTGCAGATGGCAAACTTAAAAAAACAAAACATAACCGCCATAATCTCGGCCCCATAATAGATTCTGCTTTGATTCTTAAAGCAGCTCCCCCACTATGAATAACCGCGAAAATCAAAATCAAAAGTAATATAATTAGGGAAGTTTTATGAGTCTCCATTTATTTAAATTGTTCAAATAATTTTAGTTCTTAACAAGAATGCTCCTAAGCATTAGAATTATAAGAAATTGTAGGCATAATAGATGCCAGAATTACCATTTACACTCGACCAATTAAGAATATTAAAAGCTATAGCAGCTCAAGGAAGTTTTAAAAAAGCTGCAGATCTCTTATATGTAACCCAACCTGCCGTGAGTTTACAAATACAGAATTTAGAAAAACAACTTGAAATCACAATTTTCGACAGAGGTGGTAGGAAGGCTCTATTGACTGAAGCAGGGAGACTATTACTTGAATATTGTGAAAGAATTTTAAATCAATGTGATGAAGCTTGCAAAGCTATTGAAGATTTAAATAGCTTAAAAGGTGGAACTCTTGTCATTGGAGCGAGCCAAACAACGGGTACTTATCTAATGCCGAGAATGATAGGACTATTCCGACAAAAATACCCTGATGTATCTGTTCAACTTCAAGTTCATAGTACTAGAAGAACTGGTTGGAGTGTTGCTAATGGACAAATTGACTTAGCCATTATTGGCGGACAATTACCTGGAGATTTGGAAAATTTGCTTCAAGTAATTCCATATGCCACTGATGAATTGGCATTAGTTTTACCATCTAAACATCCACTTTCGACAAAAAAAGAGCTTCTAAAAGAAGACTTATACAAATTAAATTTTGTCACATTAGACTTACAATCTACAACAAGAAAAGTTGTTGACAAACTTCTCAAAGATTCTGGGCTTGATATTCAAAGATTAAAAATTGAGATGGAACTTAACTCTCTTGAAGCAATCAAGAATGCAGTTCAATCAGGTTTAGGGGCTTCCTTTTTGCCTGTTGTTTCTATTGAAAGAGAATTATCGGCTGGAACTATCCACAAAGCTTTCGTTGCTGATTTAGAGGTTAAAAGAGAACTTAAATTAATTACTAATCCGTCAAGATATACATCAAGAGCATCAGAAGTATTTAAGAAAAACATTCTTCCACAATTTGCAAGTTTAGAAAGCCCTCTGAGGCATATATAATTTGGATCAAAACTGAATTGCTTCTTTGTTAATACCCACCCCTCCATCTTCGGCTTGTCCATCGCCTTTTATTATGAATTTATTTTCATTTACATCAGTCTGATAAACGCACTTAACTATTGGCTTATCTCTTATAGAACCGATATAAGCAAAAGTATTCATTCTTTGCTTGCATTCTCTTACATCTTCATTACTAATTGCGCCCTGTTTTTGTAACACTGTCCAATTCTCTCTTCTAATCACACATCCTGGCTGCAGAGCTGGTTGCGTTACAAAACTCGTAGATGGATTTAGAGTCGTATACATTTCAACATCAATTACAAAAGCACTTGCTCCCCATTGTCTGCAAAATTCAGGGTCTGGAACAGCCATGTCTAATTGTTGTTGACTTGCTATATTTCCCTGGCCGCCATCAGTTGTACTGGTAATAGCGCTCCCGATACCAACTCCTAAAATTAGTACTCCAGCAAGTACGGCAATGGTTCCTGTACTAAAGTTGATCTTTTGTTCAGAAGAAGCAGGCAATCTATTGCTTCTTTGACCATACGGATCCATGTCCTTTGAATTTGGTGGATAATAACTTCTATTTGAGCCTCTTCTTGGCCTTCTATTTGAGGATGATCTATTCACAGCACCTCATTTGTCTTTGGTAAACCCATTGAATAATTCATTACTCTACAATCAGGGTTATAGCTAAGCTGTCCATTTTGAAGCAAAAACTTAATCAAACCTTCAATTTCTGATCCTATTTTTCGAAGTTCATAATCATCTAAATCCTTTCCTGCTCTCTCTTTTATTAATTCATTGAATTTTTCATTTATTTTGTTTAGAGAATCTTCGTTCCAAATAAATTCGTTATCAGGATCTAAATCAAGAGTTAGTTTATTAGGATGAAACTTTAATTCCTCCTCTACCACTTCGGCAGTAAAAATTCTTACATGCCTAGTAGTCGATTTTAAAAGCATTTTTTCCATAATTTTACGAAATAATCAACGAAAAAAACTATTATGTTCTAACTTTAATGTAGCTTATTAGTAAGTGTTAATTTATTTCTTCATTTAATAATGCGTGTTGTAATTGCTGGTGCTGGTTTAGCAGGTTTATCTTGCGCTAAATATTTAGTTGATAATGGACACATCCCGATTGTACTTGAAGCAAGAGACGTTTTAGGTGGGAAAGTTGCCGCATGGAAAGACGAAGATGGTGATTGGTATGAAACTGGGTTACATATATTTTTTGGAGCCTACCCAAATATGTTGCAACTTTTTAAGGAATTAGATATTGAAGACAGACTTCAATGGAAAAGTCATTCAATGATTTTTAATCAGCCATCAGAGCCCGGAACTTACAGTAGATTCGACTTTCCCGATATACCTGCTCCAGTTAATGGTGTATCAGCAATATTAAGCAATAATGATATGCTTTCTTGGAATGAAAAGATTCTATTTGGATTAGGTTTAGTGCCTGCAATGCTAAGGGGCCAAAAGTACTTAGATAAATGTGATACAAAATCATGGACAGATTGGCTAAAAGAGCACAATATACCCGAAAGAGTTAATGATGAAGTATTTATAGCGATGAGTAAAGCTCTTAATTTCATTGGACCGGATGAAATATCATCTACAGTCTTATTAACAGCATTAAACAGATTTTTACAAGAAAAAAATGGTTCTAAAATGGCATTCCTTGACGGAGCTCCTCCAGAAAGACTATGCCAGCCAATGGTTGACTATATTACTTCTCGTGGTGGTGAAGTTCATATGAATAGTCCATTAAGGGAAATCAATCTTAATGAGGACAGCACTGTTAAAAGTTTCACTGTCGCCTCTTTAGATAAAAACGAAAAGAAAGAGCTAACGGCTGATGCTTATGTAAGTGCAATGCCCGTAGATCTCTTTAAATTAATGATCCCAAAACAATGGAAAGGGTTAGATGCATTTTCTAAATTAGATGGTCTAAATGGTGTGCCAGTCATTAATATCCATTTATGGTTTGACAAAAAATTAACAGATATTGATCATTTATTATTCAGCAGATCACCTCTCCTCAGTGTTTATGCAGATATGAGTATCACCTGCAAAGAATATGAAGATCCAAATAAATCAATGCTTGAATTAGTTTTTGCACCAGCAAAAGATTGGATAAATAGGAGTGATCAGGATATTGTTGATGCAACCATGGAGGAACTCAAAAAATTATTCCCTACGCATTTCATTGGAGACGATAAAACAAACTTACGAAAATATAAAGTAGTCAAAACTCCAAGATCTGTTTATAAAGCAGTTCCTGGATGCCAAGAGTTCAGACCTAGTCAAAAATCTCCTATAAAAAACTTCTTTTTAGCAGGTGATTATACTATGCAAAAATATTTAGCATCTATGGAAGGAGCTGTTTTAAGTGGTAAATTATGCGCTGAATCAATCAATAAGGAGTATTCCAAAACTCCTCAAAATGTTTCTTCATGAGATTTACATTCCAGTAATTTAAAAATTTATCTAAAACTTTTTGAAAAATTCAATTTCTCAACTAGATCAAGCATACGAGATATGCCGAAAAGAAACCCAAAAATGGGCTAAAACCTTTTACTTGGGAACCCTTCTGCTACCTATAGAGAAAAGAAAAGCTATTTGGGCTATTTATGTTTGGTGTAGAAGAACAGATGAAATAATGGATAGCTTAGAAGCTTCAACTAAATCGCAAGATGAACTTGCAGAAAATTTAAATGCATGGGAAGAAAATACAAAGAATATTTTTAAAGGCAATATTAAATCGGAATTAGATGCCGTTCTACTAGACACCATCGAAAAATATCCACAAAGTATTCAACCTTATCTAGACATGATAGATGGTCAGAGAATGGATCTTAATAAATTTAGATACAAAGATTTTGATGAATTAAAACTCTATTGTTATAGAGTCGCAGGGACAGTTGGTTTGATGACTCAGAACGTCATGGGGATTGATAGTGCTTACACATCCGCTCCATGGAGTGCTAAACCGGACCCCTCAGAAGCCGCTATAGCTTTAGGTATAGCTAATCAATTAACAAATATATTAAGAGATGTCGGCGAAGATAGGCAAAGAGGTAGAATTTATCTTCCTCAAGAAGATATTGAAAAATTTAATTATTCTGAAGAAAAACTTTTAAAAGGTGAAATAAACAAACAATGGAAAGCACTAATGAAATTTCAATTAACTAGGGCTCGCGATTGGTTCCAGAAATCTGAAGATGGAATCAAATGGTTATCTTCTGACGCAAGATGGCCTGTTTGGACATCCTTACGTCTTTACAGAGGAATATTAGATTCTATAGAAAGGCTAGACTATGATGTCTTTAATAATAGAGCTTTTGTAAAAAATTCAGTAAAAGCTTTTGAAATCCCAATATCTTTTTTAATTTCTCGAATTAAATGACTAAGCAGGAGTCTTCTGATTAGCCAACAAATCTTTCAATTTAGATAATTCTCCAGCCCATCTTGGATCAGGGGCTTCTAGGTTAGGAGCGTCACTATGAACAATTTTCTTAAAATCTTTCCTTTTCTTATTTTTGTTTAACTTTCCACCATTTCTTTTGTTTGAAGCAGAATCTTTTTTTTCTGATAGCTCTACTCTTAATTTAGACCCATTAAATTCAAAACCGTTTAACTTTTGTATTAATAAATTAGCATTATCTTCATTATTAGCTGTCGCGAAACCAAACCCCCTGGATTCCTTAGTTTCCTTATCTAGAACTGCTTTAAATCTTATCGAATCAGAAACTGACTTTAAAAGTGTATCAAATTCTTTTGGATTAAATCCTTGTGGTAAGTTGCCAATGTAAATGCGAATGCTCATAAATTTTTAAAAATGATTTTGAAGTCTGAACTTCTAAACAAAACTAAGCTATGTGTATTTAATCACATTTTGGCGCATTTTGTTCAATCCATCGCTGTGCTTTATATATAGCTTCATCAAAATTATTCAATCTCTTATATGCAAGTTCCCTAGAAAGATAATCTAAAAGCTCTCCTAAGATAGGTCCATCCTTTATCTTCAAACTTTTTTTGATTACGTCACCATTTAGTAAGTTTGAAGGATGAAATAATTTATCATCACTGTCACGCCATCTACGAAGCCAATCTAATCGTAAATTTTCAGGTAAAAAGAAAATAAAAGTTGGAAGAAACATCTCTAATTCTTTATGTAACGCAAATCTATCTGATTCAGTTAATCGAGTTATATTTTTTTTCTCCAAGAAAAAGTGCCATTTTCGCAATAACTTAGTTTTTGTAATTTCAGATTTACTAAATTTAAGTTTCTCTAAAGATAAAACATCTAAAATTTGAGAAATAAAAAATGAAGGTAAAAATTTTTCTTTTTCTTCCTGATTAAGTTCTGCGTAATTAATTTTCTCTAAATCCAAAAAAAAAGAATCTTTAGATAAATTATCAGTACCAAATATATTTAATTTTTTTATCGACAACACTGCATCAAGAGCATTGGCTCCATGCACTATTTTCTGGATTTCATAATTAATCCTCTCTTTAGCAACGAGATATAATTTCCCTTTATTTTTTTTTATAAAATCAACCAATTTTAAATCGATTTTAAAATTCAATTCTGAAACAAATCGAAAACATCTTAATATTCGTAAAGGATCATTTAATAAATTTTTTTCAGAATGAGTTCTAAGTAAAGAATCCTCAAGATCCTTAAGACCATTTAATGGATCAACCAAACACTTCTTATCAATTAAAAAAGCAATTGAATTAATCGAAAAGTCCCTAGAACATAAATCTCCCTCTATCGTAGATGAAACCTGATTAGCAATATCAATATAAATATGATTAATGATAATTCTTACTACTTCTCTTTTTTCATCCAAAATTATAAATTTTGTTCCAGTATTATCTGCAATTTTTTTCCCAATTTCAATTGCATTTAAAGGCACAACAATATCAAAATCTACCTTTTCAGTTACTCTTTTCAAAATAATATCTCTTATGTAACCACCAACCAGATATGATCCTTTAGGTAAAAAACCTAATATTAAATCCAAATTATGAAATTTTATACTTGTTTCTAATTCATCAATTATTAGTGTATGATCTGAGAGAATGTTACTTTTCATTTTATTTATTAATTATGTGCATTTGCATCAACTGTAAATGGGTTGATAGATGTATCACATATCATGATGTTGAGAATAATCATGGTGTTGATCATATTTGTGATCTACCTGATTTTAAAGCAAAAAAACCATTCATTCATGTCAATATAGTTAAAGACACTAGTGGTGATTATAAAACTGATTGGGATGTTCAATCTTGTGAAAGTTTTGAAAATGAATTTGGTAAATGGTCTAAGTTTAATCCAGGTATGGAATTACCTGTTTAAAGGTAATAGATGATAAATAAAATCAATCAAAGAGAAAATTACTCTACATTAGTGATTCATAGCACAGATACTTCTTTTGGCTTTGGGTATAGAAAAAACAATGACCTAGAATCTGATGAATTATTTTTCAAGAAATTTGATAATGACCTTTGCAACAACTTAATAAATGATCTTAACAAATTCATTTCCAAAGAAAATTTACAAAAAATAAATAAGTTATCTGTCAGTATAGGGCCAGCAAATTTTAATGCCTCACGACTAATTGTAGTTTTAGCAAGAACTATCTCACAACAAATAAATTGCCCTCTAGATAGTTTTAGTTCATTTGAAATAATGGCAAAAAGAATTGCATCAAAAAATGATATCTTAAAAGACAAAAAATCATTCTGGATTTTCAAAAATTTAAAACGTAAGGGTTTTATTGCAGGTAAATATGAAATTTGTGGTAACGAAAAAAACTCCTCGGATCTAATCATTCGAGAAACAATCTTACCAAAAGTTGTCAAAGAACTTGATAGTAAAGAACTTTCTTTTGAAGCTACTTATGATGATAAAAAAGATTTGAAAGAACTATTAGATTTATCAAATAAAAATTTATTAAATTCAACTATAGATTCCTGGAGAAAAGTTTTGCCTCTTTACCCTATTTCTCCAATTAACTAAATATTCATCCAATCAAATTATTAATTTTATCTTGAAGGTGCATTGTTACAGAATTCAGATCATGTCTTGATGAACTTTGTGGTGGTTGAACAGGTTTCCCCACTTTAATAACTATTTTTGAAAACAAAGGAATAAAGCATCTAAATCTTATTAGTCTATGTGAATTAACTATTGCAACAGGCAATAATAATTTTTGATTTTTAAAGGCTAATAATGCTGCACCTTGTTTGGGCTTATTCACTCGACCATTTTTTTGACGAGTGCCGTCAATAAAAATTCCAATACAATTATCATCTGATAATTTCTTACATGCTGTTTTAATTGTGTTTTTATCAGCAATTCCTCTTTTTACAGGATACGCTCCACAAGCCTTGATAATAAAGCCGAGGAAAGGAATTCTAAAAAGCTCTGCCTTGGCCATAAAAGATATATTGCGTCCAAGGGCATGTCCTAACAGAGGAGGGTCAAGTAACGAACCATGATTAGAAACCATGATAAAGGAATCTTTTTGCGGAATATTGTCTCTACCTATTAAATGACCTTTAAATACAAATTTATAAATTGGAAATACAAAAAGCTTGCTTACTAATTCATAGATTAATTTTTGAATAGTATGATTTTTCATACAAATTAATAAGATATTTGATCAGAAGATGAAACTTGAGAAATTTTTACATCTTTAAGATGTCTTTTTCCTAAACCGCTTAGTACATTAGAAGGGCCAATTTCGACAATATGAAGATCACTATCTTTTGCCATTAAATTCATAGTTTCTCGCCACCTCACTCCATTAGACATTTGCTTTTCTAATCTAATTTTAATCTCGTTTGGATCGCTACACAGTGAAGGTTCATAATTACTTATTACAGGGAAAGAGGGATTGTTAAATTTAATCTTTTTTAAATACTCACAAAATTTTGATGAAGGTTCATTCATAAATGGCGAATGAAATGCTCCTGAAACATTTAATTTCAAGAATCTTTTACAAGCAATTTCTCTCGATAAATTATCTAAGGCTTCAGTAGATCCTGATAAGACAACTTGGGAAGAGCTATTGTCATTCGCAATGACAATATCATCAATTTTTTGCACTAATAAATCAAGCTGATTTCTATCAAAACCAATTACTGCTGCCATAGATCCTTTCCCAGCATTGACCATTAATTGAGACCTTTCTTTTATAAGAGAAACACAATCTTCGAATGAAAAAACATCCGCACAATATAGTGCAGTGATTTCTCCAAGACTATGTCCCGCAACATAAGTTGGTTTAAACCCATTTTCCTTTAATGCATCTAATAAAATAGATTCAACTAAAAAAAGACAAATTTGTGTATTCCTTGTGTTATTCAAATCTAGAAGAGGATTTGTTGGTTCAGTATCTAACTCACAAATTTCAAATAAATTCCTCTCAAATATTTCAGATGCATAATTAAACCTCTCTTTTGTGTTGGGCAAAGTTTCAATTTGTTTTGCCATTCCAATTTTTTGCGAACCCTGTCCAGGGAATACCCATGCTACTGTCATAATGTTCCTATTTTGTTTTTAACCCCATTTAATTAGGGCTGCACCCCAACTTAGCCCAGCACCGAAACCACTTGTAGCAATAATATCATTTTGTTTAATTCTATAATCTCTTACAGCCTCATCCATCATTAGTGGAATTGTTGCTGCTGAGGTATTGCCATATTTTTCTAAATTGCTAAGAATCTTTTCTCTGGGAATTTTTAACCTTTCTCCTACAGAATCCAATATTC
>QCMB01000019.1 GCA_003214085.1 Prochlorococcus sp. AG-418-J17 | reverse complement strand
CACTCTTGCATTTTTAACACCTGTATTTGCTCTTCTCAGTGGAGGTGTTTGGTTAGATGAAAGACTCACTATTGTGCAGTGGATAGGAGTAGTGTTTGTTCTTATCTCAGTATTTTTTGTTAGCCAGAGAAAGAGTTTATGGGAAAATAAATTTTCTGATACTACTATTTAATTAGTTTCTTTTTGTAAAAAGTCTAATAATGCGAATAGTTTTGATTAGTACTCCAATAGGGTTCTTAGGGAGTGGTAAAGGTGGTGGAGTTGAATTAACTTTAAATTCTTTAGTTTCAGGTTTAATTTCTTTAGGTCATTCAGTTGAGGTTGTAGCTCCAAAAAATTCTAAGTTACATAAAAGTAATGTAAATGCAAAATTACATTTTGTGGAAGGTGAAGATCAAATTAGTTGGCAGCATCAAAACTATAATTCTCCCGTGAGTATCCCAGACAATTCTCTTTTAGCAGGAATGCTTGAAAAGGGATTAGATATCGCTAAACATGCAGATGTATTGTTGAACATGTCCTATGATTGGCTGCCTATCTGGATGACTCTAAATTTAAAGATACCCATTGCACACATTATTAGTATGGGTTCTGAAAGTTTAGTAATTAGTAATTTAATCTCAAAGGTATATGCTAAATATCCAAATAATTTTGCTTTTCATTCGAAAATGCAAGCTAATGATTATCCATTCATAAAAAGACCAACAATTATTGGGAATGGGTTTAATTTAGATAATTATATTTTTCAAGATTCAGTTAAGGGACCCTTGGCATGGGTTGGAAGAGTTGCTCCGGAGAAAGGTTTGGAGGATGCAGTTTATATAGCAAATCAACTTGGCGAAAAATTAAAAGTTTGGGGATTTATAGAAGATGAGATTTATGCCTCAAAGATAGAAAAATCATTTCCTCGAGGAGCTATAGATTGGATGGGGTTTTTATCAACAGATGAATTACAAAAAGAACTTGGTAAATGCAGAGGGTTGCTAAATACTCCGAAATGGAATGAGGCATATGGGAACGTTATTGTTGAAGCTTTAGCCTGTGGGGTACCTGTTGTAGCTTATAAAAGGGGCGGACCTTGTGAAATTATCCAGCATGGTCAAACAGGTTATCTAGCTGTTCCTGATGATAAAAAAAATATGCTTTCCTATGTAGAGATTATTGAAAAAATAAAGCGGCAGAAATGTAGAGAATGGGTAGAAAAAAATGCCTCTGCAGATATATTTGCTAACAAGGTTGTGAACTGGCTTAATAAGGTAATCATCGAATATAAATAAATTTTATACATTAAATGATTCTTCTTGACTCAAAAAAAAGGCTTATAACCTTATTGATAGTTTTAGTTTGTGGGATCATTATATTTATTTTAGGTTTAGGTACTACAGGACTGGTGGATGAAACGCCCCCTTTATTTGCTGCTGCTGCAAGGGCGATGAGTGAATCTGGTGACTGGATAACTCCAAAGGTCAATGGAATGTTCCGCTTTGATAAGCCTCCATTAATATATTGGCTAATGGGGTTTTTTTACTCATTACCGAAAAACGAGATTTGGGATAGTTTCGGGACTCTCTCGGCAAGACTCCCTTCGGCTTTGGCATCATTATTTTTAATGTTGATGATTGGAGATACGTTGTTTTGTTGGCCACAGAAGAGTGATAAGCAATTCCTCACTCCAATAGTCGCATCATTAGGCTTTGCTCTTTCTCCATTAATAATTATTTGGAGTAGAACTGCCGTTAGTGATGCCCTTTTAACTGGAACCTTAGGGATAAGCCTGCTTTTGTTTTGGAGAAGAATGGCAAGCGAAAAAAATGATCAATGCATTTCAGCTTGGGTATTTTTAGGTTTTGCAATTTTAGTTAAAGGACCTCTTGCATTTGTTTTGGCATTATTGACGATTACGTCTTTCTTGTTTTGTCAAAAAAATTGGAAAACGCTGCTCAGGAAGATAAACCCTAAGAAAGGTTTTTTAATCACAACACTAATAAGTATTCCATGGTACATATTAATACTTCTAAAAGAGGGAAAGCCTTTTTGGGAGAATTTTTTTGGCTACCATAATTTTCAAAGATATACCTCAGTTGTAAATAATCATGCAGAACCATTCTGGTTTTTTCTTTTCATAATGATCTTGGCTTCATTACCATTCACACCTTTTTTGTATCATGGGATATTTAAAACCTTTAAGGATTTCTTTAAAAGTTCAAAAGAAAGTTGCAATGTCCCTGAAACCCTTTATTTATATTCTCTATGTTGGTTAACGTCAGTTTTAATTTTCTTTAGCCTTTCTGCAACGAAACTACCGAGCTATTGGTTGCCAGCAATTCCAGCGGCAGCGTTATTAATAACTAATAGCTTTATAAGCTTAAAAAATATAAATAAAAGTTATTTATTTTTCTGGATTTTTAATATTTTAGTTTTGTTTGGCTTCTCTATAGCATTCTTTTTCTCGAATATTTGGTTGAGTTCAATTAATGATCCAGAAATGCCTAATCTTGCATCCGAACTTATAAGCTCTGGGATTATTTTCAAAGCTAAATTGTTCTTCTCTTCATTTACCCTTCTTGCAATAATCTTATTTTCTTTGAAATCTAGAAATATCCTTCTTTATCTCCAAATTTTACTTTTAATTGGACAACCTTATTTGATGTCGCCAATTAGAAAATTAGCAGATACTTCAAGGCAATTACCTTTGAGAAATATCTCAAAATTAATTTTAGATATTCGCGATGGAAGGGAAACTTTAGCAATGATCGGTATAAGAAAACCGTCATTACATTATTATTCGAGACAAATAGTTTTTTATGAACCAAACACTGAAGAGGGATTAATTAATCTGTCAGAAAGACTAAATACTGATAGGAGAGAGAATTATGAGGATCAACCCGATTATGAATATAAATCTCTATTGGTTGTGATAGATGAATACTCTACCCGCCGAAAACAATGGTCAAAAATTAATCATCAAAAATTGGGCAAATTTGGGATTTATAATTTATGGCGAATTCAAAAAAGTGATTTAAATAAGTATTCGAGATTTTTAGTTAAAAGTGGTTATAAGTCTGACTGGGAAAATAGAAAGGTTGAAAAATTTTAACAAAGTCTTTTTTTAAGAAGAGCATTTTTTAGATCATCAATGCTGCACTTGCTTGGGATATCAATCTTATTTAAATCTTCCATTAATTCGAGATCGATTACAGAATCTTCGGCTAAAAAACTAAAAACTTCATTAATGCTTATTCCCATATCTCTAGCCATTTCTGAGATAAGCCTTAGAGTATCCCTCCTCACAGAAATCCTTAGATCTAAAGGGATATATTCATTTTCAGGGTTTGCTGACTTCATAATCTAAATCTTAAGACAATATGTAGTTATCCGGATATAATCTTTACAATATTCATTATTCGTGCTTTTAGCGGGTTTTTATTTAAATGTATTCATAAAAATTTTTAAGAGAGGAACTGTAAATATTGAAATTAAAGTTGTAGTAAAAAGAATTTTTGAAGCGATATTTTGTTTCACGTTGTAAGCCTCTGCCATTAAAATTGTGGATATTGCTGTTGGGGTTCCTGCCTGAAGTATTACTGCTGAAGATTGATAGAAATTAAAATTTAAAAGTTTGCTTATTAAAAAAACAATAAAAGGAAAGATAAATAACTTTAATAGAATTGAGAATTTAATTTCTTCATTAAAATCAAAAAAATTACCCTTTTGATTTGTTATTAAACCAAGTCTTGTCCCCACAATGATTATTGCCAATGAAATTACTATATTTGTAGGGATAGAAAGAAAATTGCCTAATATCCTATCTATCTGAAAAAGATACGCCAAGAGTACACCAATGATCCCTCTTGATGCAGGGCTATTTGTTAATGCATTTAATAATCCTTTAGTATTTGGGATGTTATTGTTTTGAGATTTTTCTTGGAGGAAAAAAGGTCCAAATATCCAAGCGAATAGTGTTGTTCCTAAATCAAATCCAATAGTAAAGTTAATAGTTTCTGTATCTGGCAAAAGTGCTTTTGCAATTGGTATTCCAAGAAATGATGTATTACCTATTAGACCTGCTAGCTGCAAGGTGTAATTTGGAAGTCTGCTTTTTAATATTGGGAATTTATTTATGAGAATTATTAAAGATCCAATCAGAAAAAACGCTAATAGCGCACTTTTAATTAAGTTTATATCTATACCTTCCTCCAATAAAAGACCCATTACACTTAATGGAATTCCAAATCTTATTAAAGGTCTTGCAATATATTCAGAAATATTTGGGTTCTTTTTCCCAAGAAAAAACCCAAAAATCAAGAGAGGGATAATTTTTATAAAAAGATCGTAAATGGTATTAATTAAGTATTTTTATAAAGCAATATTAACTTGCCGTCGTATAGTCAAAAAGTTTTATTTAATGCATGGATAAATTAAATTATTTTCCAGATTGCTTTGTCAGGAATTAAAGGAGATTTATATAAATTTTCTGGTTCTTTAGTCAAAACTCTCCATGTAGGAACCCGACAAGTTACGTAAGCAGGACTTTCAATTAAAACTCCTGGGTTCTCATCAAAAGTACATGTAAAACCTTCTTTCCAATATCCACCCTTGTTAAGGCTTCCTTTAAACCAAATCCAGCATTTTGAAGTTTTCAAGATGATTAAATTTTTTTTATTTTAATCAAGATTTAAGTAATAAATCTAAAGTTTATTACTTTTAAAAAAATTTTTAATCATTTTAGTTTTTTGAAAAATATATTTTAGAGATTAATATCAATAAATTTAAGATCAGGGTGATTAAATTTGCTATCAATATTGGTATAGAATAAATTTCATAACCGTAAATAATCCAAGACAAAACACCTATAATAAACATTACTAATGTTGTCAAAGAAACATCATCAGCCTTTTTTGTTTTTAAAGTTTTTATCAATTGAGGGAGAAATGCTGCTGTTGTTAAAATCGCTGCAAAATATCCAAATATATCTACATTCATAAAAATATTTTAAAAACTATTCTTTAATTAAATCAGTCAAAAATCCTAAGGGATCCCTCATGTTTGATGAATATCCAAGCACATCATTTGAAAAAAATTTATAAATAATTTGATTTTTATTATTTAATAGAAAAGAAGCTCCTCTTTGAGGAAGGTATTCTTCATTAATAATATAATCACTCCAATTTTGAATTATTTCATTCATATTATTTAATCTAAATGTTGCTAATTCAAATGGTCTCAAATAACCATTACCGAAAACCTTTTTAAAAGAATTACCTGAAAATTTTAAAAATTTTAAAACATCAATTTTGTCAAATTCTGAATAGATTTGCTTTGCATTTCGGTCGCCGGTATAACCCCTAATAACCTCTTTAATTGTTTTAAAAGAATTTATCCCTGATAGCATCAAAAGCATATTGATCCAACCTCCTAAACCAATATCTAATCCTCTTGAGATTTTTAGATTATTATGGATATGATTATCAGGGACAACTATTAAATTTTCTTTGTGAAAGCCAGTAAATTTACAGAATTTTTCTTTCCCATTTTGGTTCCCAATAGCAATTGCAAAAATATCTAAATTTTTGTTTTTATTTTTATCGATAAAACTTTTCAAATTTATTGCATATTCAAAGCTATCAAAATCTCCTAATAAACCAAATAAAACAATTAATTTGAATCCTTTATGCCCATAAAAATTGAATTCTTCAATAAGATTTTTTATATCATTTTGAAATTTGTCAGTCACGATGGTTCGATTTTTAATAAATTATTTTAAAAAAAAAATTTCTTACCTTGATCAGTATAAAATTTTACATGAAATAGTTTTTAAAGAAATTAATTTAACGTTTTTAGATTTTATTATTTTAATGTAAACATTTTGAAGTTATGACTGTAGGAATTTATTACGCAACTACAACTGGAAAAACTGAAGACGTAGCTGATCGTCTTCACAACTTTATCTCTTCAGCAGAAGCACCTAAAGATGTATCTGATGTGGATGATCTTTCAGAATTTGAAGGTCTTGATGGGATTATCTGCGGGATACCTACTTGGAATACTGGTGCCGATGAAGAAAGATCTGGAACTGCATGGGATTCAATCTTAGAGGATATTGGTGAACTAAGTTTATCAGGAAAAAAAGTTGCAATTTTTGGTTTAGGAGATTCCTCTACATATACAGAAAACTATTGTGATGCAATGGAAGAACTTCATAGCTACTTCACAAAAGCAGGCGCCGAAATGGTCGGTTATGTAGATAAATCTTCTTATACATTTGATGAGTCTAAAAGTGTTATAGGAGAAAGTTTTTGTGGCTTACCTCTTGATGAGGATAGTGAATCTGATTTGACGGATTCGCGTCTTGAAACATGGGCTTCTCAGCTTAAGGGTGAAATCCCTTCATTGGCGTAAGCTTTATCAGATATTACTTACCTAGTTTGTAACATTTGTTCTTTCACAATATGTTTTTTTTACATAAGTAATTAAATCTGTAAAGAACATGTAAAAACAATAGCGATAAGCAATATGCTCAATTTGCTGTTTACTTAAATCAAGTGTTACAAACTTACGGAAAATCTGATGTCACCTATGACTGGTATGCAGGGAATTCTGGTGTTGTTGGCCGTTCAGGTAAATTCATAGCTGCTCATGCCGCTCATGCAGGCTTAATGATGTTCTGGGCAGGAGCTTTTGGATTATTTGAATTAGCTCGTTACGACGCCAGTATTCCAATGGGTGCACAGAAAGCAATTGTTTTGCCTCACCTAGCGGGTATTGGAATTGGTGGCGTTGAAAATGGTGTTATTACAGAACCATATGGAATTGTTGTAATTTGCACATTACATCTAATTTTCTCAGCAGTATTGGGTGCTGGGGGCTTACTACATTCCAACAAATTTGCAGGTGATCTTGGAGACTACCCAAAAGATAGTAAGCCACAAAAATTTGATTTCGAATGGGATGACCCAGATAAATTAACTTTTATCCTTGGTCATCACCTAATCTTTCTTGGGCTTGGAGCAATTATGTTCGTTGAATGGGCTCGTATACATGGAATTTACGACCCAGCAATAGGATCTACAAGACAAGTAATTTACAATTTAGATATTGCCGCTATCTGGAATCATCAATTTGATTTTTTAAAAATAGATAGTCTTGAAGACGTTATGGGAGGACATGCTTTCCTTGCTTTCTTGGAAATAATTGGAGGTGTTTTCCATATTTGTACTAAACAATTTGGAGAATATACAGAATTTAAAGGGAAAGGATTACTTGGCGCTGAGGCAATTTTGTCATACTCAGTTGTGGGTGTTTCTTATATGGCTTTTGTTGCTGCTTTTTGGTGTGCTTCAAATACGACCATATATCCAGTAGATCTATATGGTGAACCCTTGAAGCTTCAATTTGAATTTGCCCCTTATTTTACTGATACAGTAGATTTAGGTTCAGGCGCGTATAGCTCAAGAGCTTGGCTTGCTAATACTCATTTTTATTTGGGTTTCTTTTTCTTACAAGGTCATCTTTGGCACGCATTAAGAGCAATGGGATTTGACTTTAAGAAAATTGGTCAAGCTTTTGACAATATTGAAAATACAAAAATTACTCAAAACTAATTTAATCTAATAAAAAACCTCTCTTCCAATAGGGAGGTTTTTTTTTGTAGAATTTTTCTAAGTATTCAAAAAATTAATGGATAATCAAAAAGAAATTAATTGTAAGGAGATTTTCAAAAAGGCTTATGAAAATCGTTACACTTGGAAGAATGATTTTCATGGTTACCAAGGTAAATGTATTTTCTTGGTTAAGAATAATATTCATAAAGGTGACTTCGTATTATCTAAAGACTTTAAACCTAATATTCAAAATATAGAAGATGAGAAAGTTGTTAAAAGTATTGCCTCTCAGTTATTTGAAGTGTGTATACATAGGGTAAAGAGAGAATTTGAATCAGTACATTCAAAAAATAATTTTAATTTTCTTAAAAATTCTGAAAGAGGGATTGAAATGAGTGTTTCAGGTAAGAATCACGGAGATAAATATAGAGTTAAAAATAACTGTATTAATATGGTCTACAGAAAAATTCATGGAACTATAATAGAAATTTTTGTTGAAGAATTTTTAGATACAGGAACAGGTTCCCTCAGTAAAAAATATAGTAGTCAACAAATTGATCCAGATACACTTGAGACAAATTCTCAAAAATTGGAATACGAGGATGAATTTATAAATATGGGTATAGACGATTATTGGATTTTAAATTCGAGGACAATAAAATACGTAAACCAAAATCAAGAAGAAGAAACACAAAAATTTATCTTCGAGGATCTATACCTATTAAAATAGGTTTTTATTCAACCAATCTAAACCCTTTATCAAGTAATTTTTGATATAAGAGTCTTGCTCTAAAAGCTAGAATTTGCTCTTCATTTTCATTACTAATTACATGAAAATAATTATTATCTAATTTATTTTTGCTAAAGCATACATTTGCTTCTCCTAATCTTAAAGTCCAGTTCTCTTCTTTTGCTAAATGTTGATTAGGGCCAAGATCCCAAGGACATTTTTCAGGATATTTTTCTCTTTTAGAACCCATATGATTAATTTTAACTACCCAATATTAGTAATATTTTAAAAGTATGGCTATGAAAATTGTTGATAACTTTTTCATAGAGTTGTTTTTAATGCAATGCAATTAAAAAATTACTCTTTAGTTGCGATTAAACAATAAAATGGGTCTTTATTTATAAAATTAAAGATATTAAGTCCAGGTTCAGTAAACTTTTTGATAATTTTTGGCTCATTAAATCCGTTTGAGATTAATACTTTTCTTACATATTTAACTCTCTCTTCTTCAGTAGATGAAGTCCATATGTTAGGAGCTTTATGCCAAAATGCTCTGTTTGAAAAGGCAATAATAATCTTTCCCTTTCTGTTTAATATTCTTGCAATTTCTTTCGTTAAATTCTCTGGATATTGTAAATATTGCCATGCGGCCACCATCAGGCAATAATCAACGCTTTCTTTATCTAAAGGAAGTTCTTGACTTAAATTAAAATTTTGTATCCAATAAGAATCAAAAATTTTGTTTCTTTCAAGTTCTTGTTTGTTTAAACCATGTCCAATTATTTTTTTAAATTTTTTCCCTTTAGGTAAATAACTATCCCAACTAGACATTAAATCAAGGACAGTTGAATCATTATCAATTTCTATTTCGTATAAATCTGAAAGATTTTGCCTGAAGTTTGCGTCTAGATGATAAACAAATTTTGGATCAGAATAAAATTCTTCATCATTACTCTCATCAAGTTTTTTCCTTTGATAATTATTTAAAACTTCCAAAGCAACTAATTTAGAATCTAAGTAGCAAATCTAGTAAAAAAAAATTCTAATTGTGCATTAGCGATTTATTTTCATTTAATAAATTAAAAAATCTAAATAAAACTAGACATCTATTCAAAAAAAGTTAAATTATTAATTAATGATTTAATAATGATGATTGAGTTCAAAAGGAGCAAAAAAAATAGGTCCAAAAATGCTCTTTTCAATCCTTATAAAAACGGAATAAGTTCATACGATATGGCATATCTTTCATCTAAAAGAAATTTAAAAAATAAAACTGTTTATCTAGAAAATGATTCTAAGAAAGATTATCTTGCTGCATAGATATGCCTTATATTAATGTTTCGACTTCAGCAAAAGTAAATGATAAAGGTAAATTACTCGAAGAAATTTCAATTCTTATTTCATCTTTAACTAACAAATCAAGAAGTTTTGTTATGGCGAAAATAGATGATAATTGCCAAATGTATTTTGATGATGAAACACCTTCCTGCTTTTTAGAAATCAAATCAATAGGTTCTCTAAATCCTTCAGAAATGGCAAAGCCAATATCAGATTTTGTATATGAGAAAATGGGGATCCCGATAGATAGGATTTATATTTCTTTCGAGGATGTACCAGCCTCATTGTGGGCTTGGAATGGAAGAACATTTGGTTAATAAATTTCAGATATAAAGCTAATGGAAATAAATAAATTAGTCGATTTAAATAATCTTAGAACTGCACCTCAATTGAGTAATAGTCAAGAAAAAAAACTTTTAGAGGAACTAAAAGCAAATATTTTTAATGCCGATTGGATAACGATAGGCATAATGGCACCTAGTGATAATAGAGCTATTGAAGCATTACGATCAATTTCTAATAAATATCCTTCAATTAAATTTGGGAATCTAGGTTCCCTTCATGCTGATGGAGGTGTTTTTTTAAAAGCTAATCAAAAAACTAGTAATGTTTTTGTTAGATCTGAAAATGGTATTGGAGAAGGTATTTTAATAACATGTCAGTATGACGAGGGTGCTAATGAATCTAATACTTTTGGACCATTCCCATTAGATTTTTTTACATAATTAATTCCGTATAAATGTTTTTATTAAGGCTCTAGTTTTATGACAGCTTTTATCGGATGATGTTTTTGGGAACTTTGATTTCAAAATATTTTTTCTTTAAAGCTTTGTTATTATGTCTAATGGCATCGATCTGAATTTTTCTTCAATTTTAATTTAATGTTTTTTCAGAATATAATTCAAAATTTAAATAATTTTTGGTCAGAAGAAGGTTGTTTGATTATGCAACCATATGATACCGAAAAGGGTGCTGGAACGATGAATCCGCATACTTTTTTAAGGGCTATTGGACCAGAGCCTTGGAGCGTCGCATATGCAGAGCCATGTAGAAGACCTACAGATGGACGATTTGGCGATAATCCAAATAGGGCGCAACATTACTTTCAATATCAAGTAATAATTAAACCATCACCGGAAGGAATCCAGGAAAAATATTTGACATCTTTAAAATCTCTTGGAGTTAATCCTAGAAATCATGACATAAGATTTGTGGAAGATAATTGGGAGTCGCCAACACTTGGAGCTTGGGGCGTAGGTTGGGAAGTTTGGTTGGACGGAATGGAAGTTACTCAATTTACTTATTTCCAACAATGCGGAGGTATAGATTGTAATCCAATTCCAATTGAAATCACTTATGGATTAGAGAGAATTGCAATGTTTTTGCAGGATAAGGAAAGTATCTGGGACTTAAATTGGAACAAAGATCTGAAATATAGTGATATTTGGCTTCAATTTGAGAAAAGTCAATGCTCTTATAATTTTACTGAATCTAGTGCTGAGAATCTCAGAAAATTATTTGAAATTTATCAAGATGAGGCAATTTCTTTAACAGAAAAGAAATTAACTTATCCTGCACTTGATTTTGTTCTGAAATGTAGTCATACTTTTAATCTTCTTGATGCCAGAGGAGTTATTTCAGTTACAGATCGTGCTCAATATATTGAAAGGATTCGAAAATTAGCAAGAGAAGTTGCTTCATCATGGGTAGATGAAAGAGAATCCCTTAACTACCCATTGATAAATAATTAACACATACAAAATTTTTAAACCCTGAAAAAAATAATGTATAAAAAGTTACATCATCTTGAAACTTATAATTCTTTCCTTTTTTGTTACGCTCGATACAGTATAGATACCCAAATTATTTGGGCTACTTTAGTGTGAGGTAAAATGAAACTCTTCCAACAAATGTTGGTAGCAGGAGCATCTTTGAGCTTATTAGCTCCAGTTGCTTCTCAAGCTTCCGACGTTGTCAATGTAGAAGAAATGAACAGCTACGCACGTAGCCAATCAAAATCTTCGAGACTTGACAGTAAAACATTCATTAACGAAGTTAGTGAAGATTTAGCTATATTAAAAGGTCGTGTTGATGGCCTTGAAGTTAAACAAAATGAATTTGAAGCCGGTGGTTTCTCAGATACCACCACAATGGATGGAAAGGTAATTTTTGACATTGGTGCTGTTGATTATTCTCTAAGTTCTGAAACCAAAACCGAATCAACTCTCTTCGGATATTCTTATACTGCTAATTTAAACACTAGTTTTACTGGCGATGATAATCTTTATATAAGAATTAAGACTGGTAATCATGGCAGTTGGATGACGGATAAAACTTACGGAGGCTATTTAGGTTCTGTAGGTAAAAATTCCGGTGCTTTAACAGTCGATAAAATTTGGTACGAATTTCCTGTTGGTGACAACAATACCGTATGGGTAGGTCCAAAGATTGAAAACTATTACATGCATGCCACTGCACCTTCAATTTACAAACCAATAACTAAACAATTTAGTCTTGGAGGTAATGGTGAGGCGTATGGCGCAAGTACTGATACTGGTGCTGGTTGGGCTTACAAGGCAGATAATGGATTTGCTGTTAGTTCGAACATTGGTACAAAATCTAAAACTACTACCAGTGGAACGGACACAGGTCTTTTATCAGCAGAAAGTAAGACAAGTTGGGCAACTCAGGTTGGTTTCACAAAACCTCAGTGGTCAGTTTCTGCACTCGTAAACCAGAAATATAATGGTTGGAGCGATACGTACTACCATTCATTACAACATGGTCCAAGTTCATCGAATGGTAATTTCTCGTCTGTAGGTCTAAGAGGTTGGTGGCGTCCACTTGAAACTGGTTCAGCTACTCCTTCTATATCTTTGGGATATGACTCAACAACATATGATGGAGCTCCCGCTGCTTCAGATTCTTCTGATGCTTGGTTTGCAGGACTAACTTGGCAGGATACTTTCCAAGCTGACGATAAAATTGGTGTAGCTTTTGGCCAACCTACAACTAATGAGGATGAGTCTACTGACCCATTTGCCTATGAATTGTATTATTCCTATATGGTTAATGATTCTGTAAGTGTTACTCCTACCGTTTTTGGAGGAACTGATAGAAGCGGAACTGCAGGTGGTGACGTTTTTGGAGCACTTGTACAAACTACATTTAAATTCTAAATATAGTGAACAAATAAAAAACACCCGTAAGGGTGTTTTTTTTTGTTTTATATTTTAAAAACTTTTAGTTTTTTTACCAGCAGTTTTCCCCTTCTCCAATAGGTACACATGCACTTGACTTGGCAGCTTCATCTGCTATTCTTTGGGCTTCGGAATCTAATTTGAAATCTGCATCTAAAGGCATATCAGTATTCCATTCTTTTAATCCACCTAAATCATTTTCACCTGATTTAACTGAATTACTATCTGCTGTTGAGATAGCTAATGCGCTTGTGGCTGCGATAAAAATAGCAATGGAACTTCTTTTTGGCATTCTATAAATATGTTTTCTAATATATTAATCAATTTCAAATTTATATTCTTTTTAGTGTATAAAATGATTCTTTTTAATCTCCCATAACTCTTAAGAGATTTGAATAAGATTTAAAAATAAGATCAAGTTCATCAGATCTGCCATGCTTTGCCAGTAAACTTCTTGCACCTGCGTCTAAATCAAATAAATATTCTCTTTTTTCAGTAGATTTAACATAACTTTCTATCCAACCTACACATACTAATCTTTCACCATTATTTACTTCATTCACTGCATGCAAGTATGAACTTGGATATAAAATTATCTCTCCAGCATTTAATTTGAATTTCTCTTCTTTATTCATTGTTTCAATAACTAATTCTCCACCTTCATAAGAATCTTTATTCGTTAATGAGAGGGTAAATGATAAATCTGATCTACCAGAAGACATGTATGGATTGTCAATATGTCTCCCATAATGCATATTTTTTGATGATTTTGTAAACATTATTCCATGTAATCTTTTTGGTAAAGAAAAACTTTTTATTAATTGGCTGGAAAGGATCTTTTTATTAACAAATTGTGTGTACTTTTTTGATATTTCAGAATTTCTATTTAATTGCAAATTATTTTTTACGATTGAGGCGTGACTGCCAGCAGTTTCCCCCCCATCGTCCCAATTTTGAGTTTCATCCTCTAAATCTTTTTTGATTAGGTTGATTTCTTCAGCATTTAATAACTGTTGAGTTAAATAATTCATATGCAGTATAAAAAATGATACATCTTTGTGTATAGAAGATCTCTTTTAGAGTTTTAACAGTTTTGAGAGGTATAAAGTAACCATAGATACTAATTTCATAAAGTGCAAAAACTCAAAAAACTATTTTATACAGCACTAACATGTACATTTTTGCTAAACGTTAATATACCCGCCAAATCAACAGAAAAAGAAGTCAAAGTTTATTCAGGACGACATTACAACACAGATAGAAGTATTTACAAAAAGTTTGCAGATGAAACAGGAATAAAAGTAAGGCTTATAGAGGCAGCAGGAATTTCTTTAATAGAAAGATTGAAACGCGAAGGGGAGAATTCTCAAGCAGATTTAATATTGCTAGTAGATGCCGCAAGAATTACTAATGCAGCCAAAGCTGGATTACTGCAACCAATAAAGTCTTCTAATTTAGAAAATGATGTTCCTGTTGGATTAAAAGATCCAAATAAGGAATGGTATGCATTAACAAGAAGAGTAAGAGTTATGATAGCCAATCCAAAAGTAGTCGATGTTAGCAAGATTAATGATTACAATGATTTGGCTGATCCTTCTTTAAAAGGGAAAGTATGTTTAAGAAATAGAAAAAGTCCATATAATCAATCTTTAGTTGCTAATCAAATAATTAACAAAGGTGAATCAGAAACTAAAGCTTGGTTAAGCGGAATGATTTCAAATGTTTCAAAACCGTTTTTCCCAGGGGATATTGCAATAATTAGAGCAGTTTCTAAGAAAAAATGTGGAGTAGGAATTGTTAATCATTATTATGTCGCAAGAATGTTAGCAGGTGTTAATGGAAGGAGAGATGCTTTATATGCAAAAAAAACATCTGTTATCACTCCTAATCCTGCTCACGTAAATATTAGTGCCGGTGGTGTTGCAAAATATGCAACAAATAAAAATGAAGCTATTCAGTTGCTTGAATTCTTAGCATCTCCGCAAGGAAGTAAAGGTTTAGCTGCTCCAACTTTTGAACATCCCTTGAAGGAAGTTAATCAGAATGAAATAGTAAAGAATTTTGGAGAGTTTATACCTGATAGTGTCACGGTAGAAGACCTTGGAGAAAAAAACTCTCTCGCTATTAAATTGATGAAAGACGCAGGGTGGAATTAAGATAATTATATAGTTCATAATTTTCTCATTATCAAGTACATACTTATAAACAGGTGGAGAGGTGGCTGAGTGGTCGAAAGCGAACGACTCGAAATCGTTTAATAGGCAACTATTCGTGGGTTCGAATCCCACCCTCTCCGGTTTAATAGGATAATTATTACTTTTAATTTTTTGAGTTCTAATTCAAATTGCAGTGATAAAGAAGAGTTCTAAGAAATATCAATTTCTGTATAGTTAGTTTTTATTTTTATGAGTGTTGGTGGAAGTGTTGGTGGATATGCCCTTAATCACTCAAAAAAAAGTCCTAAATAGTCCAGTATCTGCCTATGTATGTTGAAAGTGAATTTCACCCTCTCCGTATTTCTATACAAATAAGGAATCGTCGGATATCGTCTTTTTGCTTTCGTATTAAGAGAGATTGTTTTAAGCGATTGTGCTGGGTAAAATATAATATTAAATTGATAATAAAGAAATACATAATAATTATGATTGTAATTTAATGAATAATATTTCCTACTAACTTTTATGTTCAAAAAGATTGAGATTTGGATACTTTACCTGGTTTTATTTTTAGGTATACCCGTAACGATTAGTTTTGGTGTGCTTGTTAGGCAAGAATTGACAGGAAAAATCAAATTAGGAAGGGTTTCTGAAACGGCATTATTTCTCGCTGAAATACCTATGAATCTTAGAAAGATAATTAAAGGTTTAAAGGTAGTAGACAGATTTCCCGATTTAAAAGGTTTTAATGGAACTCCCAATTTAAATAAATCTTATCTGCTTCTTTCTAGATTTGATGGAGACTTAAATGAGGGAATTGTAGAACTTGTAGATTTAACTAACTTTAAGGTTTTGCATACTTGGAATCCTGATATAGATGAATTAAATAAAGAAGTTAAAAATGATGAATTTAAAAATTTAAATAGAGATGACAATAATTCAAGAAAAATTTTATTTCATCCTAAATTAACTAAAGACAGAGGTTTATTATTTGGTTGGAATTCACCTTTAAGAAAAATTGATGCATGTTCTAATTTGATTTTCCAAAATCAACAAGACATGTTTCATCATTCTATAGAAACAGATATTGAAGGTAATATTTGGGTCCCTTCTCACATCTATCCACAATCTCTACCTATTCAAAAAGTAGGTAGAGATATTCCAGTAGAGGGAGGGTATTTTGATGATGCGATTGTTAAATTATCTCCTGATGGAGAAGTCCTTTTTGAAAAATCTGTTTCTCAAATTTTCATAGATAATGGACTTGAGTATTTATTATTTGCTGATGGTCCGCAGTTTATTATCGACCCTATACATTTAAATGATATTCAACCAGTAGATTTTGATGGCAAGTTTTGGAAGAAAGGAGATGTATTTTTATCTTTGAGAAGACAATCTATGATTGTATTGTATAGACCATCAACTAATAAAATTATTTGGAAGGGGAATGGTCCATTTTTTAATCAACATGATGTAGATATCTTAAATTCCCATTCAATATCCGTTTATAACAATAATTCAAAATATTATGTAAACGGAGTAGGTGTAGATAAACATAATGAAGTTCTCATATACGATTTTAAGACTAACGAATACTCTTCTTACCTGAATGAAAGTTTAATCAAAAATAATGTAAAAACAAATACTCAAGGGAGAAACCAGATCCTTCCA
This sequence comes from Prochlorococcus sp. AG-418-J17, assembly GCA_003214085.1. Classification (GTDB taxonomy): domain Bacteria; phylum Cyanobacteriota; class Cyanobacteriia; order PCC-6307; family Cyanobiaceae; genus Prochlorococcus_A. The sequence goes on along the minus strand of QCMB01000019.1, from coordinate 2,811 downwards.
AATGGAGATCTTTTTGTAGAAGAAACAAATTATGGCAGAACTCTATATTTCAACTCAGATGGTTCTTTAAGATGGACAAATTTAAATCGAGCAGAAAATGGCAATGTTTATCGTGTTGGTTGGTCTCGAATTCTGTACAATAAAGAGGATATTCAGAATGTAAGTAACTTTCTAGTTTCAAGAAAAAAATGCAATGACTGAATCTAATTTTACTTCTATAATCTTCTCTAATCTTTCTACATTATTTGCATATATAGGTCCTGGAATGGGAGGTGGAGTTATCGCTGCAATTTTTGGAATCATTGCAGCATTCTTTTTGGGATTATGGGGTATTCTTTACTATCCAATCAAAAGAGCATTTAAAAATAAGAAAAATAAAAAGATGTTATCTAAAAATAAAAAAGAGAATAAGAGAAAGTGAATCATCTTATTCTTTTGATGATTTGTTTATTGTCTGTTGAAATATTTATCATGTCAAATTATCTAACTTTAATTAAATCGTTAACCAAAGTTTGCAATAAAGCAATATCGATCATACTTAACAAAAATATTAGTGATCACTGGAAAGAAAATATTATTCCCAAATATTCATTGCAGATGATGAAGTATTCAATGCAAATGCTGTTAATTCTATTTGTGATTATTTTTATTTTTGTTGTTGCAGATAACTTGTTTAGCGGGTTTCTTGCTTTCACATTTTCTTGGAATGGAATTATCGAATCTATATTGATTGCATTTAGTTATGCGTTCATTAGAAAACTAAGTTTTAGATGAATAATTATTCTTGGTTGGAACAAAAGTTGCATAAATTTGCTCTTTCATCGCAATTTATGAGAGAAGTGACTTTTGATTTTGAAAGTACTAATATTTCTCCGTCAAGTGAAACTCAAAAGCATATCTTTATAACAGGGCTTGCACGCGCAGGGACAACTATATTATTGAATGCACTGTATAAATCAAATATTTTTGCATCTCTCTCTTATGCTGATATGCCATTTGTCCTTGCTCCAAATCTTTGGTCCAAAATATCTTTTAAAAAGAATGATTTAGAGGTAAAGGAAAGAGCACATGGAGATGGAATTAAAGTCTCTACAGACTCACCAGAAGCATTTGAGGAGGTATTTTGGAAAACTTTTGCTGAAGAAGAGGAGGATGAATTAGAAGAAAAGTTCAGGGTTTATGTAGCGAATATTGTTCGAAAGTATAAAAAAGAAAGATACCTTAGTAAAAATAATCAAAATATAACAAGGGTTGAACAGATTTCGTCAATTTTTACTCAATCAAAGGTACTTATTCCTTTTAGAGAACCAATACAGCATGCATATTCTTTATTGAGTCAGCATAAAAAATTTATTGAGGTCTCCAAAAACGACAAGTTTATATCAAAATATATGAAATGGATTGGACATACAGAATTTGGTTCAAATTACATTCCTATTCAAAATCAAAATCTAAATTTTCAGAATGATTTAGAAATAAATCATTGGATTGAACAATGGTATCTTACCTATACTAATACTTTTCAATCGTTAAAAAACAAGAGGAATGTCCATTTTATATCTTATGCAAAACTTTGTTCTAACAGGGATTATTGGTATCAAATTCAAAAATTAGTGAATATAGAGAAACCTCATGATTTTGAATTTAAAGAATCAAAAAAAGATATTTCATGCAACCTTGATAAAATATTGAAAGAAAAAGTGATGTCTTTATATTCTGGTTTAAATGATATAGATCTTATGTAAAAAACATTCAAATATGATTAAATATTTGAATTGGTGGAATAAAACTTTAATAATTTTAAATTGTGACCTAAATAATCAATTATTTCATTTATTAATTAAGAGAAAAATAAGACAATTCAATAGAACAATTTCCATAATGAAAATATAAAAATGTTAACCTCTATTAAAATTATTTAATAACTTGTTATCTAAGACCCTTACCTATCAGATTTTTTTAATTTCTATGCAGTCTTTAAGAACCATTGTCAATAATGGGATTTCAAAGGGTAACTTGGAATGATATAAGAATTCTAATACCTTTTAAAAGATAACATTTTAATAATTAACAATTACCCCAAGGACCAGGGTACCAATCTGATGCTTTAAGTTTTTTAGACTTATTAATATATCTACAACCTGACGGGTAAGAATACTCATTTTGATAAATACCTTTCCAATAATACAAATTACCCACATAGGGATTTTCTTTAATTGCTTTATCTAATATGTGAACTGCTTTTTTATTCTTATTACTTTTTGAATAAAATGTTGCTAAATCTATCTTCAGGTCAATATTATTGGGGTTCATAATTATTAGTTGCTCCATGTCTTCTATTGCCCCTTTATGATTTTTTTTATTTTTAATTTTTAACCACGCCCTATAAAACAGTGCATTTTCATAATGATAATCCCTTTCGAATCTCTTAATCTGCGCAATCAAATCATAGTCTGCAATCGCTTCTTTATATCTCCCCAATCTTTTATTATCCAAAGCACGATTAAAATAAAAAATTATGTCTTTAGAACCACTTATTGATGGTTTTAAGTATTTTCTATCTTTCCTTTTAAATTTTTCAGAAAAACTGTTTATACCAAAATTTTTTTGAACTTTTTCTTGATATGAGTTAATTTTTTTTAATTTATTATTTTCTTCATCCATATTTCGCTGTTCAATTTTAATTATTTTGCTATTAGATTTTTTCGACTCTGGGAACTTTTTATCCGCTTTATAAAATGAGAAAGATTTTATAATTTCGTTGCCAAAAATTAGGGATAAAAATATAGAAAAGATTATCAAAAAATTATT
>QCMB01000018.1 GCA_003214085.1 Prochlorococcus sp. AG-418-J17 | reverse complement strand
AGATTTTTTTCAAGAGTATCAATTTCAGTAATATTTATCTCAGCCATACCCTACAAAATAAATAATTTTGGAAGAACAGTTAATATATTTCTTCAAAAGGTATTCCTGAACAAATTTCATCTATCCTTCTAGTGGGAGCTATTATATGTCTTATTTTGGGTTCTGGATTTTTTATATTTGGACAAAATCAAAAAATCGGTTCAGTTTTATTATTACTATTTCCTATCCCAACAACAACAATTTTTCATGTATTCCTCTTTCATCAAAGAGCAGTATTTATGAATCTTGGATTAATAGATAGATTAATTATTGCTGCGATAAAGGAAACAAAATAAATAACTTAATAAAGAAACTTAAATTTTTTTCATTTTTTCTCTCTTAATTCTGGGAAGCAACTCGCAATATGAATTAATTCATAAACCTCTTTGCTATCGTATTTTTTATTAGGAATTCCACTTCCTGACTCTATTCCTCTCTCTTTCATCTTCTTTAATATCAATTCTTGTCTTTGCATACTCGACATAGACTTAAATTTTTTAATTCGTTCTTCTTTATTCACTAGATCTTAATTTATTTAAAATTTTATTTTTAAGGTTAATTAATTAGCGATTCATTAAATAAGTAAGAAATCCAGTAAATGTGAGTAATTTAAATCCAATAAAGAAAGGCAAATATTTTTTGACCTTTTTACCAACGGGCAATAATTTGTTTAATGAATTGATCATTATTTACATTAAAATCTAATTCTTTCAAAACATCTTAACAAATTTTTTTTAGAATCATTCCATTTCGATTTGTACATTTTAAACAGTAGATCTAAACTAGAAGGGTTACTTCCTTTTTTTTATGAATGATAAAGAAACAATAATTTCATTATTGAATGAGTTTGCCAATCCAAAAAAAATGGCCTCATTTTTTGTTAACAATGCGACTTCTGATTTCTTATTCATAAGACCCAGTGGTAATCCTATAGATGCAAAAGGGTTCGAACAAATGATTACTGGTGATATAGTTCAAGAAAAGGCCGAAATAACCAAAATTCACCGATTCGAATTTTTAAGCGAGACAATAGTAATTTGCATTTTTACGCTAGGTTCAAAATTTACTTATAAAGGGACACCTAATGATGACTTACCAACAGTTACGTCAATTTTTAAAAAAGTAAATAATGTTTGGAAAATTGACTGGATGCAAAGATCTACAGGAAATTCTGATTTATCTTTATGGGACTAGCAAAGTTAATAGCTCTTTTAATGGTGCTACTACTTATAGGTAGTTCTTTTATTGGTTTAATTTTATTTTTTATAAAATAAATACATTAAATAAAGAATATCCGGTATCTATTTCTTTTTTTAGAAAACAATTGCTTCTTTTATTAATTAATTTGATTTTCAGGTAAAAATAAAAACTTTAGACAGGCTAACGCCAATATTTAATGCTAATAAAGCAACTAGTAACTTAGTCATTTTTTAGAACTCTCAACTATTTTTTTGTAAAGTTCTTCAGAAATAGGCTGCATAACCTTGTAAAAATCTGATTACAAATTAGTTATTTTAAAATTAATTTCTCGTTACTAAATATACGAATATATGAATTTTTAAATAGGTAAATAATATCTTCACAATAAGTTTTTCTTATAACGTATTAATAAATACTGAGTTCAAAACTTTAAAGAATTTCCAAACTTTTAAAAAAAAGAAATTAGAAATCTTATTTCAAGTAAATAGATCCTCTATAAGTGAGCTTTATTATCTTTTCTTCCTGTTTTCTACAATATACGAATGACTTTCCATTGAAATACATGTTTACCATGATACAGCTCCTGAACTTGCTCAAGTCCCCGTCCTATGGCTTAAGTCGTACTGCGGTCTATCAGATGGTAGATCGGACGATTTTGTAGTATTCACTACAATCTATTTATAAAGTATTTATACTTAGATGTCAACAATTAATAGAAACTAAACTTAAATTTAAAATTAGATTCTGCTCTCAGAAACTCCCTAAATAGAATATAGAACATATAACTACGAGTAACTCCAATAAAAACTGAAACAAATGCTAGAACTATACAAATGGGGCAATGTGGGAAAACCATTATTTATTTTCCAATATAAATTTTAATTCAGCCTCTGCATTGTGAATTTCAATTTTTCTCTTAAGTAGTTTAAAAAATTTAATTATTTTTTTCAAAATTAAACCTTCTTTAAGCATTAATAATAATATTATTCTAAGAATGAATATATCAATGAGCAAAAATACTGAATCCATTGATATAACTAAAGTTTTGTAGCATAATTATACAATTAAAAGCACCAACATATGCTCAAATACTCTTCGTCAATTAATCAATGAAGACTTATTCAGAATAAAACATAATAATTGGTAATCTAGTTACCTTGCAGTGCTATTTTTCTTTTGCTAAAAAATAGAGCGGGCTAAAGTCCAATACTCCACGAGGATTTAGTCCGCTGCCTAAAGCCTCAGATTGCAAATATCTCAATTCACAATATGCAACTATGCTTTAAAAGTTAAATATCTTGATTGCGCAATAAATTTATTTTGTATATTGCTATTACAAAAATGATGAGTTTATTTAAATTAGTTACTAAATCCTCGTGGAGAAAGCTTTAGTAAATTTCTTTTACTGGTTACTAATAAGATCAGCCGAATCTCATTACGGAGAATCATTTGTATCTGTAGAAGTTCCATCTAATTCAATTAAAAGTTTTTCTTGATTTTAGAAAGTTTTTAATACTTTAATTCATAGCTTTCTGAAAATTGAATAACTAATTTGATTTAAGTTGGTTAATTATCTCTATTGCAAATAAAGATAAGGTTGTTTATCTTGCACTTAAAGAAGAAACTTAATTTCTTAAACTGATGCAATTTGATCATTTAAATTTCAATGAAGATGATGGCCTCATGTCCATAGAAGATTTAAGGGCTTTACGTCTTCGAAAAAAGAAAATTGAAAGTGATAAGAAAGCTAGAAAGTATATCCTGGATATAAATCAAAGATATAGAAAAATGAGTACCCGCAAAAGTAATAACTTTTTAAGGAATATGAACCCTTTTAAAAAGGCCGCATAAATTGTTAATCTTGATTTCGTTAATTTGTTTAACGTTGCAACTTTCAGAGTAAGATTTAAATGGTGTTTCTTTGGAAGAGTTTCACCAAGAGGGGTCGATTTTTGGCCCCTTCTTTGCGGAGATATTTTGCAATTGAAACTCGTTATAAAATTAAAGTAATACTTTCCTAGAAGTCGAAAGTGATGTAAATCTTTTGTTAAAAGTTTTTTATTACCACTTAATGAAAACTCTATATCTTCAACTAAATCCTCTTATTAAAAAAACAAAAGTTTTAGCTTATGGACCATTTCCCATAATTTATTGAATTTTTTCATTTGCGATTTTTAATTGCTTCACCTACAAATTGGGAATTCTACAAATAAGTTGAAACTAAAACTCTATGGGTCAATATTTGTACCCAAAATTTAGAAGGAGTAGCTATTTCGATCAATAAATAATAAATGGTGGGAGACAAGATATCCAGCATACAAAATCAGAATAGTTTCTAAAAAAGAATTTGAGCTAATAAAAATGGAAGCTAAGAAAAAAGAGCAATAAAATTATTCTTTGGTAAATATTGATGCTGAATATTTAATTTTTGCAGCTATCATAAAATCAATAAATTAAGTAACGAATGAACTCTGCATTTGCAAAAGTCTCAAATTTGAAAGTTAACAGGGCTTCTAAAATAGCTATTACTCTCGCATCATCAACTTTCTTTTTATATGCCTTGGGTCAAGCACCAATTTTTAAAAATATTCTTGCAGGTGCCTTCTCTTGCTCTGGCTAAATAAAATACTGTTTTTTAGAGAAGCTAAAAAGCTAAAATAGACTTTGATTGACAGTCGATCTAAACTTGGAGGGATAAACCCCTTTTTTTAATGATTAATAGATTTATTTATGAAAAGATAATGACTCTTCTTATTTCTCTTTTCAACTGATGAATATTTCCCCGCACCTATTAATTGATGCTTTGATATTAAGCGCTGCCCTCACGATAACTTTGGTATTAAGAGCAAAAGGTAATGCTACCAGAAAAGAAAAAGAAAATAGATGATTACTAAACAAGAAGAAAAAGAATTTAAAAAACCTAAATTATATAGATTTTGGAACTTTCTTTTTTATGGAAGTTCAATAGCTATTGGAGTTCTCTTAGTTTATTTATATTCTGCTTATGTTTTTATAAATAAATGACTTACATGTACGGCATAGCGATTACTTATGGGGTTGTGAGTCTTTTATTGCTTGGTGGGTTTGCATTCTTTACTTTTAAAATGAAACGCTAATTTTTATATCATCTTCAATGAAAGAGTTCTTAGATAAATTTTTTGATTTATGTAGAGAATATCAACAAGAAATTCCACCTCAAAAGATGGCTGAGATTTTAAGAGAATATGCAGATAGATTAGATAAATGATAGATACTGGCAGACCTGAGAAAGTATTAAGATAATATAATCTTTACGCAAAATTTAAACAAATTTTTTTAAATTTAGAGTAAATTTTTTGAAGATATTTTCCTTGCAATCATTTATAATTTGAGATTTTTTTGATTGAAACTTTAACTTTTAGGTATTCTTACGCTTGATTTTTACCTAATACCCGTACTAAAGGATAATCAGATAGAAAGGAGGCCAAGCAAATGACTAATTTAGGTATAGAAATTTTATTTTGGACAATTTTAATTTCTTATTTAGGATTAAGGTTTTCTCAAACTTGGAATGGATTCAAAAAACAGTATTAATTAGGAGAATAGAAAATGAAACTACAAACTCAGTTCACGGTTCCAAACAAAGAATTAAAAGATCTTGATTATGTTAAGAAAGTAGATTTCTTAAAAGAAACTTTGAATAAAGAATGTACAGATTATCCAAATCAAGAAGATTGCTTGGTTTGTTGCAATTAAAAATAATAAAATAGCTCTTTTTCAAAAGAAAATAAAATTTTTATTAGTATTTATAAATTTTCTAAAGGGATTTAGCACTATGGAATTAAGATTCTTCCCAATAAATGTTTTTAGAGAAACTCTAAAAGTAACATTCTTCGATGCAGGCATAGATACTTCTAATGGTTCTGATGTTGTGATACATTCTGGGGAAGCTATATCTCCTCCAGATGATTTAAAACATGAGCAATATTACGTTCACTATCATCAAATTGACCACAATTTAGTTATCACTGGAGAAAGGAAATTTATTTTAATAAATCCTTTCTGGGATGAACCACATCATGTGATTTATTTAAATAGATCTATGGGAGCATTAGAAATTCCTATAGGAACTTATCACAGATCTATCTCAGGGAATGAAGGTAGTATTGTTTTAAACCAACCCAAAAGAGATAAATTTTTTGATCCTTCTAAAGAATTTATCCCTCAAAAATTAGACAAAATTAATTTAATTAAGGCAAGAAAAAGTCCACCTGTTTATTGGATTTACGAAAATAACAAAATCAAAAGAGTCTATTTAAATCCTCTAGAAAGAAAAATTAAAACTCTTATTTGAAATGAAAAAAAATATATCCCCTAGTAATAATTTAAAAAACCTGAATTTAATTATTAATTCTGATACTTATAAATTGGCTCACGAAGATATTGGCCTACTAAGCCGAAATGAAATGCGTGGAGTTAGAATGCTTCTTGAAATTACTAAACCAGATTTAATCCTTGAAGAAAATAAAATTCTTTCAACCATAATTATTTTTGGAGGCGCAAGCATTACAGAAGAATAAAATACAAAAAAGAGAATTGAAAATATAAAAGAATTAATTAAAAAGAATCATAAATCGATACTTCTAAAACGAAATTTAAATAGATTAGAAAATTTGCTTCTAATGAGTAATTACTATCAATCTGCAAGGGAGTTTTCTAAACTTGCTTCAATTAATAATCAAAATAAAAACTGTAATTCTCATGTGATTGTTACAGGTGGGGGGCCTGGAATTATGGAAGCTGCTAATAGAGGTGCATTTGAAGCAAATTGTAAGTCTATAGGATTAAATATTAGTCTACCTAGTGAACAAATACCAAATGCTTTTATAACTCCTGGTCTTTGCTTTAAATTTAATTATTTTGCATTAAGAAAGATCCATTTTGTTATGCGATCAGAAGCTGCCGTATTTTTTCCTGGAGGTTTTGGAACACTAGATGAATTATTTGAACTATTGACACTTTGTCAAACAGGAATGAAAACTAAAATCCCAATCATACTTTTTGGTAAGCAGTATTGGAATAAGATAATTAACTTTGATTGTCTAGCTGATTTGGGATTGATTGAAGATAAACATTTAAATCTTTTCCAATATGCAGACACTGCATCAGAAGCATGGGAAATTATCAAATCATCAAAAATCTCAGATTAAAAGCAAACTAGTTATGCTAAATAATAGTTAATTACTTAATTTATAATTTGTTTTAACAACTTTTATTATTGAATCTTGTGGCTCTTCACTTGGGAAACAATTAATAATCCTATATTTTCCTCCTTTTTTATCAGTCTCAACGACTGTAAATTCAACATATTTACCAATTCCATCTCTTAAATCCTTCACTTCAATATTTATTATCTCTTCTTTATTATTTTCGATGATACGAGATTTACCTCCGCAACTTAACAAAGCGTTCTCCTCAGTGAGAAAAAAATCTTTGTCATTACTGCAAGAAGATAGGAAAGATAAAGAGACTATTATTAGTATAAAATTTTTCATAATCAAATTTTTGTACTTAACTACATTATCAATAAAGCATATTAAAGATATAGTTAAACCCCTACCAAATTAAAATCTAATTCATAATATCAGAGCAATAAATAGAAATTATGTTAGAAAGAAATGCATGATGTATTTAGAAAATCTTTATAAATATTTTGCCAGTGTATAATCCTTTGTTCAAGTCTATTAGGCGGACCAAGTTTAAAATTTTCCAGATAAGACTTATGAACTGATTCGACAATAACTTTATCTTCTCTAAGAAATTCTAATATACTTTTTTTCCAATCTTCTAAATCATTTTCACTTAAAGAAGCAGAGGCTAATTTAATTTCAATAATACACTGATCAATTTTTTTAGGAAGATAATTTATTAAAACAAGCCCTTTACCAGGCCAAATTATTAGATGGGTCCATGGGAGTAATCCAAAGGTATATAGATTTCCTTCACTACTAAGAGGGGTAACAAGTAGATTACAAAATTCACTGAAGAAATACCTATAGTTTTTAATTGGACCTTGTTCTTTATGTAGGGTATCTTTATGAGCTATTGCTACATGATAATCATCCAGTGTATTGTCATGGGCAATTTTCCAATTGCAATTTAAGGTGTCAGAAAATTCAGAAAAAATACTGTAATTCATATTCCATTGATCATTACATTTTCTGGCAACAAGCTCAATTTGATCATCTATAGATATTGGTTTTTTGCTGAAATTAATCCAAATTAAAGGTCCATTTATTAAAGAGTTAACTTTTTCTAAAAAATAATCCTTTGTTTCTATTTTTGTTTCAAAATCGTACTTTAATGGCAAGGTTTTAAGTTTTCCAAAACTATCAAAAGTCCAGCCATGGTAGGGACAAAAAATATTTTTAGAAGGATTAAATTTTGTTTTTGGCAAACACAATTTTGACCCACGATGAGGGCATCTATTTTTAAAAACAGTTATTAAATTATTTTCTGAACGCGAGATTAATAATGATTGATTAAAGAATTTTTTTTCCAATATTTGGCCAGGTTTGATTTCTCCTATGAAAATCAATGGGTGCCAATAATTTTTTGAATAAATATCTAATTCTTGTTCAAAAATTTTCTGGTCTTTATAAAGCCAAGTAGGCAAAAAACTAGTTGACATTATTTATTTTTTTTGGAGGCCTCTTAAAAAATCAGATAACTCATATCTTAATTTTGCAAAATCCGAATCAAGTTTTAATTTATCTAAATCTCCTTTTTGTAGATCAACCTTAACTTCTTTTATGATTCTTCCAGGATTAGGCGCCAAAATACATATTTGCTGAGAGAGAGCTAATGCTTCTTCAATATCATGGGTTATAAGTAAAACTGTCAATGAAGTTTTTTCCCATAATTCATAGAGAAATTTCTGCATAGATTCTCTTATCTGCAAGTCTAAGGCTCCAAAAGGTTCATCTAAAAGTAGAATTTTAGGGTTAGTCGCTAGAGCCCTTGCAATTGCAATCCTTTGTTGCATTCCTCCAGATAATTCTTTTGGATACTTATTTCCCGAATCCTGAAGACCTACTACTTCTAATAAATAAGATGTCCTATATTTTATTTCTTTCAACTTATAAGAATTTAAATTCATTCCAAATGCAATATTCTCAGATGCAGTGAGCCATGGGAAAAGACTATATTTCTGAAAAACCATTCCTCTATCCAATCCCGGTCCACTAACTATTTTTCCATCTACTTTTACGTTCCCTTTAGATGGACTCTCAAGACCAGCAATAATCCTCAATATAGTACTTTTACCTGATCCAGAGCTCCCAACAAGAGTTTTAAATTCGCCAGAACTTATTGAAAAGCTTATTCCCTCAATTGCCTTTTTTCTATTTGAACCTTCCCCAAAATATTTTGAAATATTATTAACATCTAATTTCATTTAAACAGCCCATTTACATGTACGTCTAAGTAGCAATCTAAAACTCATATCCAAAGCAAATCCTATTAATCCAAGAACTATCAATTCTGCAAATATTTGATCTGTACGAAAAAATCTTTGAGCCAGTTGAATCCTTTTACCTAAACCAACTTCTGCTGCAATTAACTCTGCAACAATTACTAAATTCCATGAAGTTGCAATATTAATTCTTAAAGTATCAATAATACTTGGCAATGAATATCTGGCTATTACTCTGATCAATAAATCTTTTGTATTACCTCCTAAAGTAAGCGTTGTTTCAATGAGTTCTTTGGGTACAAATTTTACTGAATCCATAACCATTAAAACATTAAAGTAAACGGTACCAATGAAAATTAAAGCGATTTTTGGAGCCTCTTCAATTCCTAAATAAATAATAAGCAAAGGAGTAAAAGCAGCGGCAGGCATATACCTGAGCATTGCAATTAATGGTTCACATAACGCACAAAAAGAAGGGAATGAACCCATTAAAATTCCTAGAGGAATTGAAAAAATTGTTGCAATTATAAAACCAGCAAATACTCTACCAGTACTTGCAAAAATATCTTCAAATAATATTCCACTTTCAGCCATATCCAAAAGAGAATAAAAGACCGCTAACGGTGATGGTAAAAACATTTCACTTACAAGTTTTAATTGACAAACTAATGTCCAAATTAAAAGGGGAAGCAAAAGCGAGGCTATTTGAAGAAATATTTTATTTAATTTTTTCGGTTCACTACCAAATGAAAAGAGGGATAAAAAATGTTTATCCCTCTTGATTAATTTCGAACTGACCATTTTAATTTTGTATTAATTAACTGATGTTTTTAACGAACGAAGAGTCAAATAATTTACTCATATCTGGTTTTTCAGGAATAAATCCTACCTTGACCATAAATTCTGCCATTTGTTTTGCTGCATAAGGCATATGTTTCATACCGAATCCATCACTAAAAGCTTCTAAATTTTCTTCCAAAGAAAAGAACCTAGTTCCACCTTTATATTGTTTGTATTCGCGTGTTGGGATCCCAGCTCGCTTTGCCATGATCTTTTCAGATTTTCTTGGATTTTTTTCCATGAATTCTCTTACATCCCACCATGTTTTAACAATTTTTTGAACATCATCTGGTCTTTCAGAAATCAAATCTCCGCTTACAGCTAATAAATCAGGGATTGCTCCGGGATAATCTTTTGAACTAGCAATAACTCTTGCTCCAGGCCTCTTCATAGCAGTTCCTGTAAATGGCGGGAATGCACCAACTGCATCAACTTTTCCTGCTGCGAATGCAGTTGCAGCCTGATCTGTTGGAAGACCTTTAATAATTACATCATCTCGAGTTAATCCAACATCATTCAGAGCTAAAACAAGTAAAAAATCATCCACAACACCTTCTTCTACTGCTACTGTTTTACCCTTTAAATCAGCAACACTTTTGATTGATTTATCTGCAATTATTTGGTCATTCCCTGCAGAATTATCATTAACTAAAACAACTACTTCTCCTCCATTCTCTCCTGGCAAGAACGAAATAGTATCATTAAGAGTCTGCGAATTTCCATCAATTTTACCAGCAGCAAAAGTTTCCATGGATTGAACATATCCATCAAACCATTTCATCTGAACATTAACTCCATTTTTTTCAAACATTTTTTGATCAACAGCTATTGCCCATGGCCACCATCCTGCCCAGTTACTGTATCCCAAAGTGATTGGTTCACCTTTTGGAGCTGCAGGACTTGAAAGTGTACTTAATGAAATCGCTAATATTAGAGCCAGCAAAGAGACAACAAAAACTCTCAATTTTTTAAACATTTTTGAAAAAAATATTACGTACTATCAATACTCAAGAAAAAGCAAATCTAAAGTTGTAATGACTGATACTTTTAAGAGATTACTCTTACTTAATCAATATAAATTATTTTTAAATTTCAGAATCTTTTTACTAATCCAATCTTGCCATAAATCAAATCCAGACTTCGTTATCGAAGAAATTTCTATCACATCTGCCTTAGGATTAGTTGAAGCTATGTTCGATTTTAATTCGTTAATATCAAAATTCAAATGTGGTAACAAATCAACTTTAGTTATCAAAATTAAATCTGCTTCTCTAAACATTATTGGATATTTTAAAGGTTTATCCTCACCTTCAGTAATACTTAAAAGTGCAACTTTAAAATGTTCTCCAATTTCAAATTCTGCAGGACAAACTAAATTTCCTACATTTTCCACTAACAAAATATCTAGTAAATTGGGATTTATTTTTTTTTCCAGTAATTTCAAACCTCCACTAACCATATTTGCATCGAGATGACATGCTCTTCCAGTTGTAATTGGTACTACTGGAATATTTAATTTTTCTAATCTTGCCGCATCAAGATTAGTGGTCATATCACCCTCTAAAACAGCACTGTAAAATTTTTTTGAAAGATCTTCTAAAGTTATTTCAAGTAATCTCGTTTTTCCTGAACCAGGACTACTCATAATGTTCAAGCAAAGCAAATTATAATTATTAAACTTACCTTTATTTTTCTCAGCTTGATGACTATTTTGATGAAGAATATTTAATTCAATCTTGTCTGAAATTGGTAAATGCATTTAAATTTGAAAATACGTTTTTATTCTAGATAGAAAATTTCTACTTTTCCTTAAAGTCAATAGATGCGATTTTTAATTCCCTCCCACTAATAATTTCCTCTAAATTAAAATTGCAACATGGAGACTTATATCCATTCTCTTTCTTTGGAAAATATAATCTATTGCATTTAGAGCATTTCCCTTCAAAAGGTATTGTCTCAATTGTAATCGCAGAGGAATCTAGCCAAGAACCCAATACTGCAGCATTAAAAGTATTAATTAATGATATTGGTTCTACGCAAGTAAATTCGCCAATCTTAAGATTAATCTTTTCAACAACTATTTTTTCTTTATCTTTTTTCTCTGCCCACTCTTCCATTGAAAGAATAAGGCATTTTGTCATATCTATTTCATGCACGAAAATCTATCTCCATTTTTGATCAACTGACATATTACACTTATCTGAAATCCATTCTGGTTTAGATTTTCTTGGGAGCTGACCACTTACCACAAGATGTGCAATTGAATCACAAATAACTCTAGTAGCTAATAGAGCTGTCATATCGCTTACATCATATGGAGGCGAAACCTCAACAAGCTCAATTCCACATACATTAACTTTTCTGATAATGTACTCCAAAAGTTTTAATGCCTCTCGAGGTAATAAACCCCCAGGCTCAGGCCAACCAGTTCCAGGGACAAATCCAGCATCAATACAATCAATATCAAAAGAAATATATACACAGTCAGTTCCATCCGTAGCTTTTTCAATCGCAAAATCAGCGGCCTCTTTTAATCCCATTTCACAGATATCAGTAACTGTTAAAACATTTGTACTTCGTTCCCTGCAAATTTTCACTCCTTCTCTTGGTACTTGCCAACCTCCAATTCCTAATTGAACAAGATTTTTTGCAGGTGCATTTTTCATATTAGTTGCGTGAAACCATGGACAGGTATGCATTCTTTCATCTAAATCTGTTTCTTGAGTATCTACATGTCTATCAAAGTGAATGATCCCTACTTTTTTATCTCCTAAGTGGCGACAAACTCCTCTAACTGTGGGAAAACCTATTGAATGATCTCCACCTAAAATAATTGGAAATGCACCACTAGCAAAAATATGAGCAACCCCCTTTGAAATTTGATCAAAACTTTTTTCATTATTAGCTGGAATTGTAAAAATATCTCCTACATCACAAATAGATATCTGCTCTCTCAGATCCACCCCCATTTCGTAATTGTAAGGAGTGTAGAGAGCAGAAATTTTTCTAATTCCTTGAGGTCCGAATCTTGTACCTGGTCTATAAGTAGTTCCAGAATCATGAGGAACACCAACGATCGCAACATCATAATTTCCCACTTCATTTACATTTTCAACATATGGAGCTTTCATGAAAGTATTGATACCTGCAAAATGAGGTAATTCTCCTCTTGAAAATGTAGATATATTTCTATCGACAATACTTTTTGCTCCTTCTAAACCATATTCCTTTGCTCTGGCAACCTCAGTTTCCCATCCTTTCAAAGGTAATTTTGATTCTTTTTCTAAAGCATCCATTCCTTCACTGGGATGCTTCCTTACAAAGTTTTGATTTTTAGATGATTCAGTAGTCACAAATTTAAAATTCTTTTTACACTTATTTCAATATTGTCAATAAAAATAAAAATGAACCATAAACTTACTTTAAAAGATTCTCATTTAAACATTGTTAAATAACTATTCGCAAAAAAAAAACATAACTCTATTAAAAAAGACAGCTGGCTTAATTACAAAAGTATTTAAAATATTTAATAACGGAATAAATGATAGAAGAAGTAATAAGTTAAAAAGTATTAGATATTTTATTTTTCATATTTTCAATTTTATTGATTAATTCATCTAACCATTCTGTATTATTTTGCTCTTGTCTTTTATGGCTTTGACTTTTTTGAGTACTCATAAATTTCTTATATTAAGATTGTCCATTAATATATCTTTTGAATTTACATGAATCAATAAGCAATATTACCAAATCAATTGATAAGACAAGCTTTAGTAGCATTTCATACAAACTTAACTAACACAAGTTAACTAAGAAAATCTAAATCTCTTCAGTTAAGTATTTTCTACGATGTTTTTATTTGATATTCTGATTTGAATTAGAAAAGAGTATAGATGTTCCTATGGAAAAATCATTTCTAAATTTTATTTATTGGATCCTATTAAAATCAGCTGAAAGTTACTACGGAGATTCATTAAAAACTGAAGTACCTTATACACCTTATTTTTAGTTTTGGTGAACCTTAACTTTTAATATTAGATCTCTAGTTTGAGAGTTATTAGTTTGGAATTAATTTATCAAAAAACACAATATGGGTTACTTATAGATTCACTACAAAATAATCTCTTACGTTGCATTTCTTTTACTGATTGTGAATAAATTTTAGCTGTAAGGATCGCTCCAAAATAAACTAAAACTACAATTAAAAGAAGTAGCTTAATTGCGAGGTTGGTAATAAGATTACCCTCCTTAAATTTATATAAAAACCCTATAACGTCAAAATAGGTATTGAATAGATTTTAAATTCCTATTTTCAGCCATCGAGATTTTTTGGTAATGTTCTAGGTTCACAATTTTTGAAGCATTCTTCTAAAGACTTTTCAGAATTACTCTTAATCTCACAACTATGAAAACAATCATAAAAGGCATACTTGGGATCTAATTCATTTTTGAATTGTTTATTTCTAAATGTATTCATGATCAAACTCCCTTTGATTTTTTTTCAAGTTGATTAATTAATTTATCCAACCAAAGAGTATTATTGATCTTTTTTGTGTTTTTAAAGTATTTCGTTTTGAACGTACTCATTTAGTTATCCCTCAGTCAGTGGGTCCAACATAGGAGTGCTTATTGAAATTTCCTAGAGCAAAAATACTGATTGTGAATATAGTGAAATATTTAAAATTGATTAATTTATAATTGATATTTTAGGTATTACAACTCTTGATTCTTGTATATAACTCATACTAAATAATTTTTAAAAAGAAGGTTAATTATGACTTACGGAAATCTAATTAAAAATAAAATTCAACATGTATTTGGTAGTTTGTTTAAGTCGTTATCAATTGAGAGAAAGCTAACTGATGCTCAAATGGAATGTATGCAATTCGGTATTTGTGATTATGCTCCAAGACAAGTTGAGGAAGTTCCTTTTTTTCATTATTAATTTGAATCCATTTTAAAGTAAGGGTAATTAGCTCCTCCTAACCCAATCAGGAGATCCACTAAACCAATCAGCAAGATCATCATTTTTGGGATCAAAATGATTTTCAGTTTCTAAGCCATCAAGGCCTAGATTCTGGATGAGTCCATTTATTCCATCTGATTTTTGCTTGCCATATCTCCTCAAGCTGTTAGCTTTCTTAAGCCATGTCCATATAGTTGAATTATGTTTTGCAAACTTTTCTACATAAATTCTTTCTTCCAATGCTACAGGTTCATCTAATGAAATCCTCTTTACAATATCCTTAATTTTTAAACGAGTCTTGTTGGTTAGAAACATATTCATAAAAGAAGTTAATGTTTTATAAAAGTTTTTTTTATGAATGTCTTGTCAATCTTTATTTCAAGAAAAAGTATTTTTTAGAGGCTTTTCAAGGACAAATATATGTATTTAAAAACAGGTACATTTATTTGGTAAAAAAGACTACTTAATTTGATTTATATAACTTATACATAAACAACTCCTATATAAGTTTCTCTACTTAATTTAAGATTTAATTTATAAAATTGAATAAGGAAATTTTACATTTACAATCAATCTAAACTATGAGGAACATAACCCTCTTTTTTCTGACAAAAACTTTTTATTTAATCACTAATGAAAGGTCAATGGACAAAAGTTTATAGTGGTGATTTACCTCTTAGATCTTGGTGGGTAGATTCAGGTAGTGACTGTAAATATATATCTATAGTTTTACCAGAGGTGTTTGGGATAAATCACTGGATAAGAAGTTTTTCTGAAAAATTAGCCTCACTAAACGTACCTGTATTAGCAATACCTCTTTACGGAAGAACAGCTCCAAAATTAGATTTGGGATATAGCGAAAAAGAATTGAAATTAGGAAGGCATCATAAAAATTTAACTACTTTAAAACATATTATTGAAGACGTTTCTGCAGCGATAAATTGGGTTCAAGAAAAATATCCAAAAAAGAAAATCTCAATTATTGGATTTTGTTTTGGGGGTCATGCAGCACTTATAGCTTCTTCGTTAAAAGGAATAGAAAGTACATTTTGTTTTTATGGAGCTGGGGTCACAGTACCAAGAACCGATACTGATTTTGCTCCTATAGACTTGCTTGAAAAAGTTTCTGGAAAATTAAATTTCATTTGTGGTTCTTCAGATGATTTAATTCCCTTACAAGATAGATTAGAAATTAAAAAAAGATTTAAAAAACTAGATCCTTTAGAAGAGAGATTTATTTATCTCGAAGTTAAAGGAGCTGATCATGGTTTTATGTGCAAGGAAAGGGAATCCTTCCATAAGGATGCATCATCAATTGGTTGGAATTTATTGATGAAAGAATTAAAATAATAAATTTCATGAGAATGATTTTGATCAGTATCTGAACTAATAATTCATAAAAATTCAATACCTTTATAAAAAACTTTTAAAAAATGGTTTTAGATTAAATCACTTGAAAAGTCAAATCAAGTACTTTCAAAAATGAAAAAATAAATACTATAAGTCTAAATAATCTTCTAGAAATTCAAATTCATGATGAAAAATTTATTAATAGCATTTGTTTTTGCATTTATGCTTATCAACCCTAATATTTCTATAGCTGCAGAATCTCCCGTTAATGTACAAGAAGTCTTTGTAGGTTCGGAGACTATGGATGGAGATGCTCTTAATTACCCAGAGGGAAAAGCAGAAATAAGATTACAAAGAGTCGAGTTAGCTTAAGGAGGGATAGTTCCGCTCCACTCTCATCCAATTCAATTATTAGGTAATGTTGAACAAGGTACGATAGTTGTCAAAAGACAAGGGATGGAAGATCTTATCTATTCAGCAGGTGATACTTTTATAGTTGGTCCAAAGACACCAAAACATACAATGGGTTATGCAAAAACTAATAATGCAATAGTTTGGTTTGCAGCAATAGGAGCAAAAGATGTTCCAATTTTAATTCCCGCTGAGGGATAAATTTGAACCTTGAATCAATTATTTTTGATTTTTAGTCAAACTACAATAATGAGCAATTAGCTCCTTTTTTAATAGCAAAGTACGCTATCCGCTTTAATTGATTCTTCAACTAGAACATCTGGCATAACAAACTCTGCATTATATCCATCTAGAAGCTTCTCATCGTAACCCCTAGATTTAGCAGACATTCCTGAGACATATATGGTAATTTTTGAATTCTTTAAATTTTGAAGATGTTCGTATAAATCTCCAGTACCTTGACCAACTATTTCACCAGCTTTTTTGCAATTTAATATTTGTACTCCGTCTCCTGCTAGAAAAAGTGTTACCTTATGATCGTTTTTTTCTGCAGTAAGGGCAACCAATAAACCTAAAGTTATTTTATTTTTGGATTCTAAACCGCTGTAAATATGAACTAAAACTGAATTGTCGGTAATGATAGACATTTAATCCTCCCTAAATTTTGTTTTTATATCCTAAATAAAATCTATTTTCATTAGCTGTTTTCTTATGAAACGCTTACTACTTGCATAGCTAAAAGCTAGTAATTGATTGTGGATCTACATTAGAGAATAGACAATCTTCTTTTTAAACTTTTTCTTACCGTTATTCTGCTTTTTCTTTAACTACTTTTGCTGCTATAGATTCAAACTTAACTTTAACAAAATTTACTATGAAGATTAATATTGGAACATGAGCTAGACCATCCATTATCACTTTAGTTTCTGAATAATACATTTGTAAGTTAATGAGAACTGGAACATTTAAGCATAAATTTAATTTTATAATTACTTATATTAAGTTGAAATTAGGAGAAATAATCAATTGACAGTCGATCTAGAATAATCTGCAGTTATTACCTTTTTGATATGAAACTTGAGTCGATTTCAGTTGCTGGTAAAGATGCAAATCAATCAGGAGTTGGTAAAAAATTTTTAGTAATATCAATTTCTATCACAGTATTATTAAATCTTTCAATCGCAATTTGGTTTTTCATGAATGATATGGGTAGATTTTTGATTAAATGAAAAAAATACTTTTGCCTCTAATAATAACCACGGGGATTATTTATGGCTGTGGATTATTTTGGTTATTTTGGCATTACTAAAGGAATAAATTGAATGACTAATAAATGGAATGATAAATCTTGGCAAAAAGATTTCTTGAACATGAAGTCACATTCACCTGCTGATGCAAAGCTATTAATGGGAGGTGTAAAAGGATTGAAAGATGCTTGGCGTCTAGGTGTTCTGCATGTTGAATACGAAAAACTAAAGAAGATACAAGATCAACAGCAACAATAAGCTCTCTAAAAAGAGGTAAAGAATTTATTTTTTACAAAAAATTCCATTCGAACCTTTAATGTAAAACTTATCACTAAACCAAATAAATTTCTTTAGCAAAAAAGCCAGCCTGTATCACTACTAGCTGGCTCAAAGAAAACATTCGTTGAAAAAAAATTAAATGATTCCGGGTACAATTTGACCAGTTGTTATGTATGCCCCAACAAGAGCAATTAGACCAACAAGAGCAAATTTTCCATTTAAATTCTCAGCTCTTATTTTTTGAGGATCAACATTTCTTGATTGATTTTTATTTTCCATTAATAAATACCAGGGATAAGTTGACCGGTTGTTAAATATGTTCCCACTAAGATCATGAAAGCCATCATTGCTGGTCTTCCTATGGCTCTGTTGAGAATATCTTTATTTGAGTCCATTAAGATTAAGAATTGATATTAAAATGTTACTTAATGTAAATGGATATCGAGTAATGACTGTATAAAATGATTCATTCTATACAGAAATGTAATGAAAATGTAGCAATGTATAGTTTTTAAAACTTTATATCGACGTTTTTCAATTCTTCAAAAGTAACTTTATTGCTTTTTAAAAATTGCATTTTGATTAGTCAACCAAAATAATAGAAAAACAAAGAACGATAATAATGCTCCAGAAAAGATTGCAGTAAAGAAGAATTCAGTTGTTAATTCTGAATTAAAAAAATATGAATACATTTATATTTCTCAGTGAATATGTTCTGCTTCATTATGGTTGTGATGATTGTGACCATGAGCAATACCTAATTCATGCATTCTTGCATGTTCTTTAATTGTATCTCTTAACTTATAAGATGATGGTCCTACTGTTGTATAAATCCCATATCCGATTGAGCCAAATAATAAAATTCCAACACTACTAAAAAGTAGACATAAAGTTGGATCTTTGATTGTTCCCAGCATGTTCTATAAATAAATTACAAAATAACCATAAATATTTTTAAAGTTTTGTCTAGTGCAAAATTTATAAAATAAGGAAGAAAAAAGCATTCTTAAATATAAATATTAATCGCTTAGATTGTAATTAAAATGATGAATATTAAGATTAATAATCACTAAAATAATACTTTTAAAATATTTTCCTTAGTAAAATAGATAACACTTTTAGGTTTTAATCTATTTAAATAGATTGATATTAAAGAATTTTATATTTTAAATTTGATTAAACGAAATTTACTCTAATTTGTATTATTTGATGTTGATTAAAATTAGACCTCTAGACTAATTTAGATTTAATTAAATGGTATTAGCAAATGGAAGTTTTGCTTTTTGCACTTTTTTTTATCAGTGCACTTGTTTTCTTTATTGCAGGTAAAGATGATTTTGGAAGAACCGAAAATAAATTAATAATTAAAGATATAGAAAAGAAAAAGGTTGAAGAAGACGAAAACATCGAACCCGCTGTAGGAGTCAAAAAATAAGCATAATAAAAAGAAAATTTAAAAAGCACTTATGATTTATGGTTTAGCCTACTTAGGTATGGTTCTTGCTATTAGTGCAGGATGGATTTTTCTTGCAGTCTTAAAAAAACCTGATTTTATTGAAAAGCCACTTAGTGAACTAAAAAATAAAATAAGACCTTTCCTAAATCCAAAAGAAGATCAGTGAAATTTGTTCTAATTTCATTTTTAATTGGATTTATCATAAAAATAAATCTTATAAAGGCTCTGCCTATATTTGGAGAAATATATACTGAGAAAAAAATAGCCAATAATCATTTAGCCAAAAAATATTGCGATTCTTTAGAAAAAAATCTATTTAAAGGTCTTGATAAAGAATCAACCTTAAAATACGAATATTTCTTCTCATCTATTCCTGATAATTACATAAAAGACGAGAATAATTTTTTAGAAATTTTCAAATCTGATGTAAAATCAATCTGTTCATATGATTTCTCTAAATCTAATGAAAAAGAATTTAAATCTTTTTTAAACAATTATTTTAAAACCAGAAGTAATACTCCAAAAACTAAAGTTGAAGCAATAAATCCCACACCAATTAATCCTGCAATAATTCCAGTATTAAGATAAACCTTTACCGTAGCTAATTCTTTTCCTTCTTTTTTAGTCATAATTTTTTTACCTGAATAAGCACATCCAAGCTACCAATGAGGACATCAATAGAGCAAGGCTAAGAATACTTTTAATATTAGCTTTACCTTGTTTTTCAGTTGATTTAAAAGGGATTAGTGCCATAAGACTAAATAAAAAAGAATTATTTCATGTTTTTTTGATTTTTCAAGAAATTTTTATACGCAAATAAGTTAAAAAAACAATTTTATTTAAAGAATTAATTACCCCATACCACCCATCACTTTTCTAAATAGATAATTTGATGGATAATTAACCTAGAATTGAACGTTTTTAGTATTCAGTTCACACCCCCTTCACACATTGTAGTTTTCTTCTAAAGTATTGATATGACTGAAATTAATTACTGGCTAATGAAAAGTGAGCCTGATGCTTACAGCATAGATACTTTAAAAAATGACGGTGTAACTTTATGGGATGGAATAAGAAATTATCAAGCTCGAAATTTTATGAGAAAAATGAATAAAGGAGATAAGGTTTTTTTCTATCATTCGAATTGTAAGCCCCCAGGTATTGTGGGACTTATGGAGGTAATAGATCTAAAAATTATTGACCCTACTCAATTTGATCAAGATTCAAAATATTTTGATCCAAAATCGAAACCTGATAATCCGAGATGGGATTGCGTAAAAGTAAAATACATTTCTAAATCAAATAAGATTTTAAGTTTACCTGAATTAAAGATTTTATTTAATGAGGATGAATTATTAGTCGTAAAAAAAGGAAATAGATTATCAATATTACCTGTCAGAAATGATATTGCAAAATTACTACTAGAAAAAATATAAAATTTTTAATCCTTAAAATTCATTGAAAACATATTGCCAATATAGAGTCTCGTTAAATCCCTATTTTGAAATCCTTTCTGCATTAAAAAACCTGCAATAGCGGCTTGTAGTATCCTGTATTGATCCCAATTAGGATGCTCCTCTACGAATTCTTTCATAGCCTTTTGAAGATTTTCTTGAAGTTCACATTTAAAACTTATAACTTCATCTTTATGATTTAATACTTCTGAATTTTCGTCGTAATTTAACTCTTGCATATTGAAAAAACTTTTTAAAATTTGGATCTACAAGATGTAGTTTTCTCCAAAATTACTAAATCGTCAACAAGCATTATTAAGAGATAGTCTCAAATTATAGAATA
>QCMB01000017.1 GCA_003214085.1 Prochlorococcus sp. AG-418-J17 | reverse complement strand
GTGTTAATGGTTCTTGACCATCTAAGCCAAATCTAAGCTTCATTATTTTTTGTTCTCTTTCATTTAATTGAGAAAGCCAAGTTCCCAAATGCTCTTTTTGAATGGTTCTATCCATGCCTTCCATAGGCTCTTCACAGTTAGGATCTGGTATGAGTTCACCAAGAGTACTTCTATCTTCTTCGCCTCTTGCGTGAGCATCTAAGGAAGCGCAAGGAGCACTTTGCGAAATTAAATCTTCTAAATCTTTTTGATCAATTCCCATTTCAGTTGCCATTTCCAATCTGGTAGGTTGTCTACCAAATTTATGTGATAATTCTCTAGAGACTCTTCTCATTTTGGATAGTTTTTCACTTATGTGTATAGGCAAACGGATTGTTCTCGCACTGTTATCAATAGCCCTTGTCATTCCTTGCCTAATCCACCAGTAAGCATAAGTTGAGAATTTATATCCCATAGCAGGATCAAATTTATCTACAGCTCTTTCAAGGCCAATAGCTCCTTCCTGGACAAGATCTAATAATTCAAGCCCTTGGTTTTGGTATTTTTTTGCAACGGAGACAACAAGTCTTAGATTAGCTGCCATCATTCTATCTCTGGCTCTTTTGCCAATCTTAATTTGATAGAGATTTTGTTGCGTTCTATCAGCTTCAGGAATTTGTAGCAATTTTTTCATGTTCTGAACATGATGAGCTAACTCTATTTCCTCTGCTGGAGTCAAAAGAGGTACTCTTCCAATGCTACTTAAGTAATAGCCAATAGAATCTGAAGCGAGTCTGCCAGATTTTTTTTGGCTTGGTTTTGCCGTAAGACTGGATTTCGATTTGCGAGACTTGCCCGCAGTGTTTGGTAATCTTGGCTCATCAAAATTATTATCTGAAGAGCTTTTCGCAGATTCCAGAGGGATCCCCATCACCCTGGCCTCCTAAATAATGGATTTTTTAAAAAGCTAGCACTGAAATTGAAATAAAAACTACTTTTACGTTGAAATTTTAAAGACAAAAATTTTTTTTAAAAGGACTATTTCTTGAAATTCATTGATATGATTGAGGTTTAAAAAAATTAAAAAAATTTAAAATATTAAGTATTTTTTTTAAATGTTGTAAAAATCAATATTAATTTTATTTTTCTATGAGGTCAATTTGCGAACGATTATCGGATGAATCTAATTTATATTTTGAATAAGAACCATCTTCCTTCATTATCCAAGAAAAGTAATCATCTTTAATGTAGGTTTGCAAAAGCGAGTATATTTTAGATTTTAATTCATAATCCTCTATAGGAGTAACAGCTTCTATTCTTCTATCAAGATTTCTTCTCATCCAATCTGCGCTCCCAATAAAAATCTCATTATCACCGTTATTACAAAACCAAAAAATTCTTGAGTGTTCAAGAAAATGGCCAATAATGCTTATGACTTTAATATTTTCACTTAAATTTTTTCTTTGGGGATATAAGCAACAAATGCCTCTTATGATAAGGCTAATTTTTACACCTGAATCTGAAGCTAAATAAAGAAGTTGAATTATTTCTGGGTCTACTAAAGAATTCATTTTTGCAATTATTTCGGCTTTTTTGCCATCTTCTGCATTTTTAATTTCTCTCTTTATCAGAGATATAAATTTCTTTCTCATCGATGAGGGAGAAACTAATAACTTTTGAAAACTTTTTTGTTTAGAAAAACCTGATAAGTAGTTAAATAATTCCAGTAAATCTGATGCAATATCAGGATCAGTTGAAAGTAATCCTAAATCTGTATAAAACTTTGAAGTATTAGAGTTATAATTTCCTGTTCCAATATGGAAGTAATTCCTTAATCGTCCTTTTTCTTTTCTTACTATTAAGGCTATTTTTGTATGTGTTTTAAATCCTATGATTCCATATACAACATGTACTCCAGCTTGTTCAAGTTGTTTTGCCCATTGAATATTATTGTCTTCATCAAATCTTGCTTTTAGTTCAACAAGAGTCATTACTTCTTTCCCATTCTCTGCAGCTCTCATTAAAGCTGCAATGATAGGCGAATCCTTAGAAACCCGATATAAAGTAATTTTTATGGCCATTACAAGTGGATCATCAGCTGCTTTGTTTATAAATTCTTCAACTGAAGTTTTAAATAAATCGTAGGGATGATGAAGCAGAATATTTTTTTTCCTTAGTACCTTAAATATAGAATTGAGGTTATTGTCTGAAGACAAATCTAAATTTTTTAATTGTGGGTGAGTTTTCCCAATGAGTAGATTTTCTTTTAAATCATCTCTATTAATTTTTGTCAGCTGATTTAAATCGTCAAGGCCTAATAAACTTTTGCAAAAGTATACATATTCTTCGTGTATTGAGATACTTTCAATTAGTGGTTTTAAGATATTTCCTGGCATATTCGATTCAACTTCTAATCTAACTACGTCTCCACCTAGCCTTCTCTTTTGCAAACTT
The DNA here is from genome assembly GCA_003214085.1 of Prochlorococcus sp. AG-418-J17. GTDB lineage: Bacteria > Cyanobacteriota > Cyanobacteriia > PCC-6307 > Cyanobiaceae > Prochlorococcus_A. The sequence goes on along the minus strand of QCMB01000017.1, from coordinate 20,236 downwards.
TGTTCAACTGCTAAAAGTAGATCATCAGCTTCAAGTTCTTTTAGTTCTAAATCTGCATCCCTTGTTACTCTAAAAAAAGAGTAATTTATACATTCCATTCCGTTAAATAAAGTATTTATATTATTCCCAATTAAATCTTCAACACTTAAGAAAAAATATTTATCTTCATCACCATTTTGAATAATTTCATTAGGAATTTGTATAAATCTATTTGTATTTTTTGTTGGTATTTTTATTCTGACAAACTGATTTTTAGAATCTTCTCCATCCCTTATTAGAGCTGCCAAATTTAGACTTAAATTACTTATAAAAGGAAATGGATGTGCTGGATCAACAACTAATGGAGTTAATAAAGGGAAAATAGACGAAGTAAAGAAGTTATTACACCAATTTTTTTGATTTTCACTTAGGTCCTTATATTTTTTTAGAATTAGACCTTTTTCTTTTAATTCATTATTTAATTCATGATTTACATAGCTTTCCTGAAGAGTAGTTAATTTTTTTACTTCTTTGTTGATTTTTGTTAATTGCTCTTTAGGGGTAAGTCCGTCAATACTTTTTTTAGTAATTCCTGCTTCAACTTGAGCTTTTAATGACGCTACTCTTACCATAAAAAATTCATCTAGATTATTACTAAAAATTGAACAAAATTTTACCTTGTCTAGGATTTTGTACTCCTTTTCCATACCAGTTAGGAGTACTCTTTTATTGAATTCAATCCAACTTAATTCTCTATTAATAAAAACATCAGCCTGGCTTTTCATTAAAATACTTTTGATTTTTGTTTGTTAAAAGAATTATTACTTTTACCCTCTGCAATAAGGTATATCATGAAAAGTAAGATAACGGAACCTGCTATAAAAGGTGATTTAGGACCAAAACTATCATAAACCCTTCCTGCCATTGCAATTCCTAAAACTCCTCCAAGACTCTGTAGACCTTGAAGATTGCTTAAAATTGATCCCTGTTTATCAACATCTAATTTCTTTGATATTAGTGCTCTTAAGGTGGGTGTGATTAAACCTGCCCCAACGGCTAAAAATGAGACAGCTGAATAAATATTAATTGTCGCATTTTCTTTTGGAGCAGTTATTAAAAGACTACATGCCACAAGAATGAATCCTGATCCGATAAGTGTTAATCGCATTTCGCCAAATTGCTTTACCAGAGGTCCAATTAGTCCTCCCTGAACGATAATTGCAATTATTCCTACTACAACAAGCGTTCCACTTGATGCTTTGGTAGTCCAGTTTAAAGATTCTTGAAGGAAAAATATAAGGATATTGGTCAATCCAGTAAAAGCAATGAAGTAAATAAAAAAAGCTAATGATAATTTTTTAATCTTTTCTTCTTTGAAAACTGTAAATAGCTCTTTTAAAGGGTTTTTTAAAATAGTTTTTGATTTATTTGAGTCACTATTAGGCTTGGTTTCTGGTAAGTAAAAAAATACAAGGAGGAAATTTATTATTGGAATGATTGAGGCTATTAGAACTGGAATAATAAAATTATTATTTGTATTTTTTGCAAAAATTACAACAAAAATATTACCTAAGAAAAAACTTAAACCAAAAGCTACACCAATAAGACCAAATGTTTTTGCTCTTTTTTCAGGGCTTGAAATGTCTGCAAGAATTGTTGTTGCAGTAGCTGCAGTCCCCCCACTTAAACCGTCAATTAGTCTCGCTAAAAATAATAAAAATAACGGGATAGAGGCTATTGAATTTGACCAATTATAAAGAACCGTAAAAGATAATATTGATATTCCTATTACTGAACCCGTAATACAAAAAAGAGTAACAGGTCTTCTACCATATCTATCACTCATAATTCCTATAAAAGGAGAAGCTGTAAATTGAGCTAATTGGTAAGTGCATGATAATAAACCATATGTACTTGCTTTAGAGTCAAAAAGTAAAACAAAAGAGGGTAATATAGGTAAAAGTATACTTTCACTTAAACGATCATTTAGAAGAGTAATAAATGCGCTAAGGAGAGTAAATTTTTTATTTGGTTTTAATAAACTTTCTTTCACAATATTTACCTTCATTGCGATTAACTTCTACTACCATACTTGTTAATGGAGATTATTGTGCCCGGCATTGTTTATTTAGTTGGAGCAGGTCCTGGTGACCCTGAGCTTTTAACTCTTAAAGCTTTGCGCCTTATAAAAAATTGTGATGCATTAGTTCATGATGCTTTAATCCCTGATGAAATAACAAAAGAGGCAGGAAAAAATACAGAAATTTTTCATGTAGGGAAAAGAGCTGGGAAGTGTTCTGTACCTCAGACTGAAACTAATGCTCTTATTTTGAAATTAGCAAAAGAAGGTAAAAATGTTGTAAGGCTTAAAGGGGGAGATCCATTCGTTTTTTCTAGAGGTGGTGAAGAGGTATCGATTTTAGAAAAAAATGGAATTTCAGTTGAAATCGTTCCTGGCATTACTTCTGGGATAGCTGCCCCCACATATTTTGGTATTCCACTAACCCATAGAGATGCTGCGAGTTCCGTAACTTTCGTCACTGGACATGAGCGTGTAGACAAGGGAAAAAAGACAGTGAATTGGAGAGATTTAGCTAAATCATCAGATAGCTTAGTAATTTTTATGGGTATAAAAAATATTGAATTTATTGTGGAAGAATTAATTCTAGGTGGTTTAGATAAGAGTACTAAATGCGCTGTTATTCAAGAAGCTACTTTAAAAAATCAAAAATGTTTAATAGAGAAATTAGATAATCTTCCAGATAAAATCAAAGATAAAGAATTTTTAGCTCCATCAATTATCATTATTGGAAAAATTGTTGAATATAAGGTTAATAACAATATAACTAAAGTATCTGATGTCTATTTACCAGATATTAATAAAGTTCAACTATATAATAAATCCCAAAAGTAAATTGGATCGAATTTAGGTTTAAGCTTTAAATCATTAACTTGATTAATTTGTCTGCAAGATAAGCTATTAATTGCAACTATTATGTCATCATTTTGAAATTCTGGAGGAATTAATTCTTCTTTTACAATTTTCAATTTTAAAGCTTCAGAAACCATGATCCCCTCTAAACAGCCGCTCTCTTTTCTAGGAGTTATCCATTGATTATTTCTTTTAATTAGAAGATTAAATGTACTTCCACAACAAAGTTCACCTGCCGTATTCAAAAGGATAGAATCATCAAATGATTTTTCATTCGCTTCTGTCAAAACTTGTATTGCCTGATTATATGAAAATGTTTTGCATTTACTTATAAGACTGAATTCATTGATTTTTTCCGTTTGACTAATGCAAACGCTTATCGGATTAAAATTTGGTTTGATTCTATAAAACTCAAGCCATAAATTATCCAAATCTTTTGTCTCTGAAGTGCTATCAATTTTTAGTGTTCGACCTTCATTAGTTCCTCGACTATAGTTTATTCTTACTGAAGCAAATTGATCATTTTTAAGCGATAACTTTTTAATTCCATCATGAATAAGTTGTCTCAAAGTTAATTTATTTATTTTGAGATTAATATTTAAAATCTTGCTACTTTTTTCTAATCTTTTCAGATGTTCATCAAAAAGAATAGGTTTGTTTTCTTTAATCAAAATGGTTTCAAATACACCATCAGCGAATTTTAATCCTCTATTATTAGCAGCAATAAATATTCTATCAATATCCAACCATTGATCCTTGTGCCAGCCAAATGTTTCAATCATTTCAGTGAATCAATTAATGGTAAAAGTTTCCATTTTAGTTCATCAGTTTCCTCTTCAGGGTTTGAGTCAAAAACTATTCCGCAACCAGCATATATATTGATTTTTTTGTCTTTAATTAAAAATGATCTTATTAGTATATTGCTGTCAAACTCTCCATTCCAGTCAAGTTTCAAAAATGAGCCACAGTATGGTCCGCGTTCACATTCTTCTAATTCAAAAAGTCTCTGGCATGATCTTAATTTAGGTGCTCCAGTTATAGACCCCCCAGGCCAACAAGCTTTTAGTAAATCAATCCAGTTCTTGTCTTTTTTTAATTTGCCTCTGATTACTGAAGTTAGATGATGAACTTTTAAGAAACTTTCAAGTTTTAATATTTCTGGCACCATAATACTTCCTGTTTCGCAAACTTTACTTAAATCATTTCTTATTAGGTCAACAATCATAATATTTTCGGCTCTATCTTTTTCGTTCGTTATTAAATCGATAGCATTAAGTGCGTCTTGATTTAAATCTTTATCTCTGGATCTAGTTCCTTTGATAGGTCTTGATTCTACAAAATTTTTATTATCTATTTTTATAAATCTTTCTGGCGAAGTAGATAATACAGCCTCTTTATAATTATCATTATTGATTATTATTCCTCCAAAGGGAGCTCTTAATTTCCTTCTTATTTTCAAATAAATATCCAGAGGATTATAGTTCTTGGAAGATTCAATTTCGCATTTAGTTGTTAGGTTTGCTTGAAATATATCCCCTTGGGAAATTAATTTTTTCAATTTAAGAATATTTTTCTGAAATCTTTCAGCCATTAAGTCCAAATTTATTTTTGAAAAATCAAAATTCAAATTTGTTTTAATAATATTTTCTTCTTCAATCTTTTTTATATTGTTGATTATGTTTTTATAGTTCATCAGTTCAGATGAGTTTGTGCCTTCGATAATGATTTCTTTTTTTATAAGATTACATTTAATGATTGGATCATATGATCCAATCCATAAAGTTGCCATATTAGATTTTCGCCATGGGTTTTTGGGTTCTATGTAAAATCCAGCTTCATAACTTAACCATCCGATCCAAAATCCTTTTTCAATATTTTTTAAATTGTTAAATGGATTATTAATTTTGTCTAAGTTATTGATATCTCTTGATTGGATTATTTTTTTAGGTTTAATTCCTATTATTGACCATTCCCCATTTTCTTTCCCATCACTATCCAGCCAAGCTAATCCTTTATCTCCAAATTTTTTTGTTAGATGATGCGTAATCAGTGCTGGATCTATCCATTTTTCTAGAATTATTTTTTTTATTTTCATTTTTTATTATTGTTATTAAGCCATTTTTCATAAGCGGCATTTCTAATTCTGCAGCTATCACACTTACCGCATGGTTTTGAATTACCCGAATAGCAACTCCATGTTTTATCTAAAGGGACATCATTAGCAAAAGCTAATTTAATAATTTCCTCTTTATTTAAATCTAATAGTGGCGTCCAAAGTTTTATTGGATTATTTTCTCTTCCTCTTTTATTGGCTAAATCTGCTAATTCTTGAAATTTTTTAATGTAGTCAGGTCTGCAATCTGGATAACCAGAATAATCAAGTGCATTAACTCCTAATCCTATAAAATCAGCATCTATTGCTTCGGCATAACTTAGTGCAACAGAAATGAATATAGTATTTCTCCCAGGAACATAAGTATTAGGGATTTTATTAGTTTGCAATCCTTCTTTCGGAATTTTTTTTTGAGTATCAGTTAATGAAGAGCCTCCCCATAAAGATAAGTCAAGCTTAATGATTTTAAATTCTTCGATATCAAAGTGTTTTGCAATTATTGATGCAGAATTTAATTCTTTTTTATGACGTTGACCGTAGTCAAATGAAAGGCCAAAAATTTTAGCTTCGGATTTTTTTGCGATACCAGTAACTGTAGAAGAATCTAAACCTCCAGATAATAAAACTACTATCGATTTATTTTTAAAAGTCATATGATTTCAATTAATTTTTAAGTATTTGTGAGTTTGAAGGCTCAATTTCCAATCTGGATTATTTTTTACGAAATTAATAGCAAGAGAAAACCCATTCGTATTGTTCCATGCTGGCTGTAAATAAAAAATTTTATTTTCTTTTTTTAAGCCATTTTCGCTTTTAGAGAGTTGATATTGTTTTAAAGTTTCTTTTTTTATTTGAATAGCAAATTCAATATCTTCTATTTCATTTATGATTATTTTGATTTCATTACAATTTTTTAAAAAATAATTTTTTGGAGGTGAGTGTCTTTTAGGAGATAAAGTAATCCAGTCATAACTTCCTGATATCGAATTAACTCCACTTGTCTCAATATGAATTTTCATTGAGGTTTGTTCTTCTCCCAGCGTCGTTTTTTTTATGGCTTTGCAAAAATTATCCAAGTTATGTTGTAAAGGTTCTCCACCTGTAATTACGCAAAAAGATGCTCCTTTACCTCTAGCAATTTTTATGCGTTCTATTATTTTTTCAATTGATATAAGGGGATATTTTTTTTCATCCCATGAATTCTTGGTATCGCACCAAGAACATCCAACTTTACAACCAGCTAATCTCACAAAATAAGCACTTTTTCCAGCGTGATAGCCTTCACCTTGTAATGAATGAAATTGTTCTACTAAGGGTAAAAAATTTGTCATTTTTTCATTCAAAAAAATAAAGAATATTAATTTGATTGAGTTAACTTTTCTTGAGAGGCTTTTATTAAACCTTTAAATAAAGGATGAGGTTTGCCAGGTCTTGATAAAAACTCAGGATGATATTGACATGCCAAGAAGTAAGGATGATTTTCTAACTCAATTAGCTCAACTAATCTGCCATCTGGTGATGTACCACTAATTTTGTATCCGGAATTTAAAAAACTTTGTTTGTAGTAATTATTAAATTCGTATCTATGTCGATGCCTCTCATAAATAACATCTTCATCATACAAGTTTTTTCCAGTTGTATTATTTGTCAATCTACATGGATAAACTCCAAGTCTCATTGTCCCACCTAAATCAACGACATCTTCCTGTTCTGGCAATAAATGTATCACTGGATTAGGAGTATTTGGATCTAGTTCTGAACTAGATGCATCTGGAAGATTAGCTACATTCCTTGCCCATTCTATAACTGCACATTGCATACCAAGGCACAGCCCTAAAAAAGGGATTTTATTTTCTCTTGCAAATTTTATAGCCGAAATTTTTCCATTGACTCCTCTATTACCAAATCCTCCAGGCACCACAATTGCATCAACCTCATTTAAGTAGGTTTCTGCTGAATTTTTTTCTATCATTTCAGCGCTTACCCAATGTAAATCTAATAAAGCCTTATGTTCAATACATGCATGTCTTAAAGCCTCAACAACCGATAAATATGCATCTCCAAGTTCAATGTATTTACCTACGAGAGCAACTTTTATTGGAGCTCCAGGATTTCTTAGATTGTGAATTAGTTCTTCCCAATTTTTTAAATCACATTTTTTATCTTCAAGTTCTAGATACTTCAGGGTTTCTTTGCATAAACCTTCTTTTTTTAAAGAAAGAGGTACAGAATAAATACTATCTGCGTCTAATGCTTCAATTACAGAGTTAATATTGACACCGCAAAATCCACTAAGCTTTTTTTTAAGACCTTCATTTATCGATTTATCACTGCGGCAAACAAGTAAATCTGGCTGAATTCCAATTGATCTTAATTCTTTTACTGAATGCTGAGTTGGCTTAGTTTTGATTTCGCCAGAGGTTTTGATGAAAGGAAGTAATGTTACGTGTATGTATGCAACATCATTTCTATTTACATCATTTTTGAATTCTCTTATTGCTTCTAAAAAAGGTAGAGATTCAATATCACCAACTGTTCCACCAATTTCAGTAATAATAATATCTGCATTGCTGTTGGCGGCTACTCGATGGATTCTTTCTCTTATTTCTCCAGTTATGTGAGGAATTACTTGAACAGTTCCACCGTTATAGTTACCTCTTCTTTCTTTGTTGATGACTGCTTGATAAATAGATCCTGTAGTTACACTGTTTAATCTTGTCATTGCAGTATCAGTAAATCTTTCATAGTGACCTAAATCTAGATCTGTTTCAGCCCCATCTTCGGTTACAAATACTTCTCCATGTTGGAAGGGACTCATTGTACCTGGATCAACATTTAGATATGGATCTAGTTTTAATATTGAAACACTATATCCTCTAGATTTTAATAATCTTCCTAAGCTTGCAGCTACAATTCCTTTACCAATGCTAGAAACAACTCCTCCAGTGACAAAAACAAATTTTGACATTAAATATTTTTAATTAAGCACAGCCTCCTTATATTTTATTTAAACAAAAAATTTTTAGAACATCCATATATATTCTTATTCATCAATTGTTATTTCAATATTTAATTCTTTTAATTGTGATTCAGAGACATTTGAAGGTGCATTTGTGAGAAGACATTTTGCTTGTTGATTTTTTGGAAAAGCAATGGTTTCTCTGATTGAATCTGCACCAATGATCAGCATTGTAATACGATCCAATCCAAACGCTATTCCACCATGAGGAGGAGCGCCCATATCTAAGGCTTCAATTAAAAATCCAAATTTTTCGTCAATCTCTTTATCAGTAAGTCCAACCGTTTTCAGAACCTCTCTTTGTAAGTTCGCCTCATGAATACGTAAAGAGCCACCTCCTAATTCCAATCCATTAAGAACTAAGTCATAAGCATTTGCTGTAGAGCTCTCAATTTCTTTTTTCAAGTTTTCAGAATCTTTGGATTTTATATTTTTTGGAGAACAAAAAGGATGATGTAAAGCTTCATATCTATTTTCATCTTCATTTCTCTCAAACATCGGGAAGTCAGTTACCCACAAGAAATTCCATTTACTTTTATCAATAAGATTTAAGTCTTTTGCAATATATTGTCTAACCCTATCTAATGACTGATTGACAATTTGTTTATCTCCAGCTCCTAAGAGGATTAAGTCTCCATCTTTTGCTTCTGTGATTTTTAAAATATCAGCTATATGCTCTTCACTTAAATTATTTTTAATTGCCCCAATAGTCTCAAGCTCATCTCCTTTCACCCTTATAAAGGCTAAACCACCAGCACCTGCATCTTGAGCTACTTGGAAGATGTCACCTCCTGGTTTAATTCTTACGTTGCTAATACTTGAATTACCTTCTTTGACTGTTATGGATTTTATATAACCTCCAGACTTAATTGCCTTGGTGAAAATATTAAATCCAATATCACCTAATACTCCTCCTAAATCTTTTAATAACATTTGATATCTAGTATCTGGTCTATCAGTGCCGTAATTATCCATTGCTGCCTGCCATGACATTCTTGGAAAAGCATTATTAAAATTAATATTTAATACTTCTTTCCATATTTTTTTTATGAGACTTTCATTAAAAGAAATTATTTCTTCTTCACTAATAAAGCTCATTTCAATATCTAATTGAGTAAATTCTGGCTGTCTATCTGCCCTTAAGTCTTCATCACGGAAACATTTTGCGATTTGATAATACTTATCTAAGCCCCCAACCATTAAAAGTTGTTTAAATAGTTGTGGGGATTGAGGTAAAGCAAAAAATTCTCCATTTGAAAGACGTGCAGGAACAAGAAAATCGCGAGCGCCTTCAGGAGTTGACTTTGTAAGTAACGGGGTCTCTACTTCTGTAAATCCATAATTATCAAGAAATTCTCTAGCAACTTTAATAATCTTATGTCTTGTTTTTAAATTTTTTAGTAATTTTCCCCTTCTTAAATCAAGGTATCTATATTTTAATCTGAGTTCTTCTTTTGTATTTTCATAATCATGTATAGACACTGGAAAAGGTAAGTTGTTTTTAATTTGGTTGAGAACTTGTAAATCTTTAACCTTAAGTTCTAACTCACCAGTACTTAAATTTGTATTTATGGAATCTTTGGGCCTTTCATTAATAATTCCGCTAACCATGATTACTGTTTCATTTCTTAGAGTTTCTGCCTGTTTAAATAGATCTACACCATCATCGGGGTTAATTGTTATTTGTAGAAATCCACTATGGTCTCTTAAATCAATAAAAATTACACCACCATGATCTCTTCTTCTATCTACCCATCCGCATAAATTAACTAATTTACCAATATCTGTATTATTGAGTTCTTTGCAAATTTTGTTTCTCATCTAAGTATGATTTATTTATCAATAACTTATAATAATTCTTTAAGGGTAAATTTAGTTAATAATTTTTTTTATAAAACGCTCTCTTTGTTATTATCCCTTTGAATTTTTTGCCTCTTATTAATATTTGAACTTCATTATTTATTAAGGCATGCGAAGTATTGATGTATGCAAAAGCTATAGCTTGTTGTTTAGTTGGAGACCAACTGCCACTTGTGATAGTCCCAATATTTTCTTCATCTTTAAGAACTGCGCAACCTTTTCTTCCTATTGCTTTACCTTTTATAGAAAGACCAACTAACTTTTTTTGAATACCTAATCTTGACTGCTCTTCAAGAAATCTTCTTCCAAAGAATTTGTGATTATTTTCTAGATGTACTAGCCAGCCTAACCCTGCTTCATATGGAGAAGTTTCTTCATTTATGTCTTGACCATAAAGATGCATCCCTGCTTCAAGTCTTAGAGTATCTCTAGCTCCTAAACCACAAGGTGCAACATCTTTGGAAATTGAGAAATCCCATAAATTAATTGCTGCATTTTTAGATAAAAGTATTTCTAGACCATTTTCCCCTGTATATCCTGTCTTCGCAATGAAGATTTTTTCTTTAGGCGAGATATGTTCAAAAATTTTATATTCGCATCCAAAGTTAGGGATATGTGAGATCGAAGATTCAATCCATTCTTCAAATAAATCGAATGAGTTTTTTCCCTGAAGTGCTAAAAGCACTTTGTCTTTTTTAAAGTTTGTTATCGAAATTTCAGACATATTTAAATTATTTTTTATCCACTGAAAATCTTTTTCATATCTACTTGCATTAACTATTAACAATAATTCTGATATGTCATTTTCTTGTATACCAAGGTCATAAATTATTAAGTCATCTATTATTCCTCCTTTATCATTTAGCATTACTGTATAAAGTCCCTGACCTTCAGAAAAGGAGTATAAATTAGTAGGAAAAAGTTTTTGAATATAATCCTTTGGATTGATTCCCTTGATAGAAACCACACCCATGTGAGAAATATCAAATAAACCTGCTGAAGATCTAACTGATTCATGCTCTTTAATTAATCCTGAAAATGATATGGGCATTTCCCAACCTGCAAAATCCACTAATTTTGCATTGGATTCAATATATTTTGAATAAAGAGGACTTTTAAGCAAATCCATGAAACATTTAGTTTGTATTTAGTATTTTTACACTGTAGTTTAGAAATTTTTTATTGCATATTTTCTAATGACAAAATTAAGCTTCTAAGTACTTTGGCTGCAACTATGCTACTTACTCCGCTTTTATCAATTTCTGGAGATAATTCCACAATATCTGAAGCCACAATTCTAAGGTCTTTTAAAGTGTTCAGTATTTCTTCAAAATCATTCCAAAAAAATCCTCCCGGTTCTGGAGTACCCGTTCCTGCTAGTAAACTGGGATCAAACCAATCTAAATCTATTGTTAAATAGATTGGAGACTTAGCGTATGGTAGAAGAGCTTGTTTTAACTCATGTGCATTTCCGCCTGGACAAAAGTTAACTAATTGGTTGTTGTTATTCATGATTTCAAATTCTTCTTTAGTCCCACTTCTAATTCCTACTTGCAAAATTTTTTTTTCAGGTAGTACTTCTAAGCATCTTTTCATAGTACAAGCATGACTATGTTCATTCCCTTTATATGATTCTCTTAAATCTGCATGAGCATCAAGTTGAACCAATATCAAATCTGGATATTTTTTTACTAATGCTTCAATAGCTCCTCTTGTAATAGAATGTTCGCCTCCAAGCATAATAGGACTAAGGCGTTTACTAATTAAATAATTTGTTGCTGATTTAACTGATTCAATAACGGACTTTGAGTCATTTTTATCAATTAGTATTGATCCAAAATCAACATACATAATATCCTCTAAGTCTTTTTTTAGTTTTGGACAATATGTTTCTAAACAAGAACTGACTTGTCTTATTGCTTCTGGACCAAATCTTGCTCCTGGTTTAAACGAACATGTCCCGTCATAATTAACTCCAAATATACCAATTGAGCAATTCTCAGGACTTCTTTGTGCTCCCATATAAATTGCATTTTCGTTATCAAATAAGTTTTTTGTCATCTTATGAATCTAGTTCTTTTAAAATTTTATTTGGCATCATTTTGAATGCTGCATTTTGAAAATTTAAATTCCAAATTTCACATCCTTTTTCTATTTTTAGCGCTTCATCATAATTTTCCTTTGATAAATTTAGATCTTCTGAAGAAGCGAATGTCCAACTCCAAATCCCGCTTGGATATATAGGTACAAAAGAATACATAGTTTCAGAAACTTTAAATATATTTTTTAGGGTTTTCAAAATATTGATGTGAATATTTTTGAAGGATTCAGGTGATTCGCTTTGCGTTGCTAATATCCCCATTGGTTTAAGTATTCTTTTACATTCTTTATAAAATGAATCTGAAAATAATAAATTTGAAAATTCTGAGGGATCTGAGCAATCTATAAATATAACGTCGTAAAAATTATCTTTTGTTTTTTTTACCCATTGAACACCATCATCAATATGAATCTTTAATCTTTTGTCATTCCATGCTTCGCCTCCAATTTCTTTTAAAAATTTTTTGGATATTTTGATTACTTCCTCATCAATCTCTACCAGATCAATTTTTGATGTTTGATTATATTTAATGCATTCTCTTACAGTACCACCGTCACCCCCACCAATAATTAGTACATTGGATTTTTCGTCAATCCTACTTAATGCAGGGTGCACAAGACACTCATGATAATATTTCTCGTCTTTTAATGATGTCATCCAGCAACCATCTAACATTAGAGCTTTACCATAAGCTTCATTTTCAATAACAATAATTTCTTGATATTTTGAGGTTTTTTTAATTAAGATTTTTCCATTTAGGCCGAATCTTGAGCCTTTATGATATTCATCTATCCATGTTGTAATATTTTTCATTTGCTTTTAGGAACTTTTCCCGCCAGTTTTTGCTTGGCTATTTGCCAAAGCCGTTGAAAGTCTTTGGGAGTTTGTTTTTTAATATTATCTCCTGCATGCTCTTCCACGATTGAAAATCTGTTTAAAAATTTCTTATTAGTTTTTTGAAGAGCTGATTCAGGATTTATTTTTAAAAAGTTTGAGAGATTCAGAAGGGTAAAGTAAATATCCCCAAATTCATTTTTTATTTCTGAATCATTATTACATTTAATTGCTTCCTTTAATTCACTAATCTCTTCTTCTAACTTTTCAAAAATCTGATCGGTACTCTCCCATTTAAAACCATATTCTTTAACAACATTTGTGATTTTATCTGTTCCAACCATTGGAGGTAAATTTTTGATTTTCATATTTAAATTTTTACAAATTGATGATTCCATAACAGGTGTTTCTTTTTCTGAATTTTTAATGTTTTCCCAAATTTGTTGCGATTTTTCTAGAGATATTCTTTCTTTTTTTTTAAAAATATATGGATGTCTATTAATAATTTTCTTGTTTAGATTTTTTATAACATCATTTAGTTCAAATTCTTTTTTTTCGTAACCGATTTCAGCATGAAGCATTACTTGTAATAAAAGATCTCCTAATTCTTCACATATGTTATCCGCTTTTTTTTCATATATCGCATCTATAAACTCATTACTTTCTTGATGTAAAAATGGGATCAACGATTTATGAGACTGTATTTTCTGCCAAGGGCATCCCCAAGTTTTATCTTTTAATGATTTGATATTAGATATTAAAATTTTAAAGCTTTCTAAAGTCTCTAAATCTGAATTTTTTTGTATGTTATGTCTAGCGTTTGAGGACATAGGATATATTTTATTAATTTAATTTTGCCTCAATCATGAAATATTTAAATACTTAGTATAAATATTTCAACTTCATCTATTAGAATAGTTTATTATAAGGGCGATTAGCTCAGCGGTAGAGCGCCTGCCTTACAAGCAGGATGTCCCTGGTTCGAACCCTGGATCGCCCATTTATTATTTTTCTAATGACTGAGATCGTCAATCTTTCAATCAGTCAAAGTGCTGCTTCAGAACTATCTAGGCAAGCTTCTTTTGGAGGTTCTCCAGGAGAAATGTCGATTGATTTGGTAGAGGATAAAAATTGTTCCGAAGGATGGATGCATATTAAATTAAGGCCAGGTAAATGTAATGGATCCCCTATTTCAAGAACGGAAGGAGTAACTTTATTTGCGGATGTGAAAAAGTTTAATTTACTTAAAGATTTAAAATTAGATTATTACGGTGATTTGAGCGGTGGTGGATTTCTCATTTCAACACCAAAAAATGCAAAACGTTGTTCCTGCGGTTCTGGCTTCAAACTTTTGTAGAATGTATTTGTCTTTTTTGCAAACTAATATTATTTTCATTAATTGGCTGCTCTCAAGATAAAATAAACAAAAAGTTTATTGAAATAAAATTTGGACATGACAGAGATGAATGATCAATTATCTTTAGAGAATTATTCACCTTTTGAAGTAGAGAAAAAGTGGCAAGAAAAATGGGAAAGTCTAAGGGCGTTTAGTCCTAACCCTGAGGATGATGGGGAGCCTTTTTGTGTTGTTATTCCGCCACCAAATGTAACTGGATCTTTGCATATGGGGCATGCATTTAATACTGCTTTGATAGATGTTGTAGTACGTTTTCAAAGACTTTTAGGCAAAAATGTTTTGTGCTTACCAGGAACTGATCATGCTTCAATAGCTGTTCAAACTATTCTTGAAAAACAATTAAAAAGTGAAGGCAAAACAAGCGAAGATATTGGAAGAGATGAATTTCTTAAAAGAGCATGGAACTGGAAAGAACAAAGTGGTGGAAGAATAGTTTCTCAATTAAAAAGGATAGGATATTCAGTTGACTGGACTAGAGAAAGATTTACTCTTGATCAAAAATTAAATGAAGCAGTTATTGAGGCTTTTAATATTCTCTATAAAAAGAATTTAATTTATAGAGGCGAATATTTGGTTAATTGGTGTCCTGAATCTCAATCTGCCGTAAGTGATCTTGAAGTTGAAATGCAAGAAGTAAATGGTCATTTATGGCATTTTAAATACCCTTTAATTTCTAAAAGTGGTGAACAGTTAGATAAGTACCTAGAAGTTGCAACAACAAGACCAGAAACTCTTTTGGGTGATACTGCTGTGGCAGTTAATCCTGATGATGATAGATACAAAGAATTTATTGGTGTCAAAGTAAAAGTCCCTTTTGTTGATAGAGAAATACCTATTATCGCTGATTCACATGTTGATAAAGATTTTGGTACTGGTTGTGTGAAGGTTACTCCAGCACATGATCCAAATGATTTTGCAATAGGAAAAAGGCATAATTTAAAACAGATTAATGTAATGAACAAAGATGGAACTTTAAATATTAATGCAGGTATTTTTCAAAATTTAGATAGATATGAAGCTAGAAAGAAAATTATCAAAGAATTGGATAACTTAGGCCTTTTGACAAAGATAGAGGATTATAAACATACTGTTCCTTTTTCTGATAGAGGTAAGGTGCCAATTGAACCTTTATTGTCAACACAATGGTTTTTGAAAATGGATGATATATCAAAAGGATGTCTTAATGAAATTGATTCTAAAAAACCATCTTTTATTCCTCCACGCTGGGAGAAAGTTTATAAGGATTGGTTAGAGAATATTAATGATTGGTGTATTAGTCGCCAATTGTGGTGGGGGCACCAAATACCAGCATGGTATGTTTTAGATGACTCTCAAGACTCAATAGAACAAAATACTCCATATATAGTTGCAAGAAATGAAGAAGATGCGTTAATCGAAGCTAATAAAAAATTTGGATTAAATATTAAATTGGTTCGTGATAAAGATGTTTTGGACACATGGTTTTCAAGTGGTTTATGGCCTTTCTCAACCCTTGGTTGGCCAAATACAAATGATCCGGATTTTAAAAAATGGTATCCAAATAATGTTCTTGTTACTGGTTTCGATATTATTTTTTTCTGGGTGGCCAGAATGACAATGATGGGGAATACTTTTACGAATAATATTCCTTTTAAGGATGTTTATATTCATGGTCTAGTTCGAGATGAAAACAATAAAAAAATGAGTAAAAGTTCAGGTAATGGTATTGATCCAATACTATTAATTGATAAATATGGTTCTGATGCTCTACGATTTGCTTTAATTAGAGAAGTTGCAGGCGCTGGACAAGATATCAGGCTTGATTTTGATAGAAAAAAAGATACATCTTCAACTGTTGAAGCTTCAAGAAATTTTGCGAATAAGTTATGGAATGCAACTAAATTTGTGTTAATTAATAAAACTTCTAACAATAATTGTTCGCTTAATGAGAGTGATGAAACTTCTTTAGAGTTATGTGATAAGTGGATTTTATCAAAATTGAATCAGGTAAATACAAAAGTGGCTGCTTTGTTGAAAGAATATAAATTGGGTGAATCTGCAAAACTTCTATATGAATTTGCATGGAATGATTTTTGTGACTGGTATGTAGAATTTGCTAAACAAAGGTTTAATAATAAAGAGACTAAAAATAGACATATATCTGAAAAAGTTTTAATAAAAGTGCTGAATGATATTTTGGTAATGATTCATCCTTTTATGCCGCACATTACTGAAGAACTTTGGCATGTACTGCAAATAAAACCAGATAATGCATTATTATCTCTTCAAAAATGGCCAATTCACGAAAATAAATTTGTTGATAATAAGCTTGATAATTCCTTTCAGCAACTTTTTGAAATTATTAGGCTGATTAGAAATTTGAGAGCTGAATTAGGTCTTAAGCCATCAGAAAAAGGTCCTGTATATTTAATTTCAGATAATGATGAATTGATTGATTTTTTAAAAACTTTAGTTGACGATATTCAAACCTTAACTAAATCTTCTGAAGTGTTTATTTTTAAAACTAATGCTGTTGATAAAAAAGAGTTTGCTAAATCTTTTTCTGGGATAATTAGCGATTTAGAGGTTTACTTACCTTTTCAGGATTTTGTAAATATAGATGCATTAAAGGAAAGGTTAACCAAGGATTTAACAAAGGTGACTATTGAATTAGAAAATTTAAATAAGAGATTATCTAATAAAAATTTCGTTGATAAGGCTCCAAAAGATATTGTTGATGAATGCAGATTTAAATTAAATGAGGGTTTGTTGCAAAAGGAGAGAATCACTAAAAAACTCGAACTTTTGAATTGAGAATGAATATATTTCTTGAAAATATTTATAATTTGTCATTTTTTTTTAATACTGGCATTGGGATATTTTCGTTTGTTTGCATTTATATTTTAATTGTTTTATTAATACTTCCAGCTTCTTGGTTATCTTTATTATCAGGTTTTTTATATGGCTCATATTTAGGATCAATTATCGTTTTTTTCTCTGCTTCTATAGGAGCATTAGTTGCTTTTTTTGTATCAAAAAGTTTTTTTGCAAAAAAGCTAAAAAATCTTTTTAGCCGTTATCCAAAATTAAGTGTTATGGAAAAAGTAGTAGAAAAAGGCGGACTTAAATTAATTTTTTTAGCGAGATTATCGCCCATATTTCCCTTTAGTATTCTTAATTATTTTTATGGTTTGAATAATGTTAAATTTCGAGATTTCGCTCTTGGTCTTCTTGGAATCATTCCAGGAACTTTTCTATATTGCTCAATAGGTAGTTTGGCAAAAAATATCCAGGAGCTAAAAAATGTGCAATCACCAAATAATTTATATATGACTATCGTTGGAATTAGTTCAACTTTTTTAGTTGTATATTTCTCAGCTAAATACTCTAGGGAATATTTTGAAAACTCCTAAGAATTTACCCTTTAATATTCCAATCTCTAATTGATGCAATTAAGATAAACCAAAAAAGCCTTAATTTACCTAGTAAAGTTTTGTTGGCTTCTAATTCCATATATTTTGCCTGTCCACAAGGTGTTTTTATGAAGTTGAAAACTGTTTTCTTCGTCATAATTCTCTCAAAAAGTCCTGATAATTATTCTTATATTTTATAGCCAAGATTTTTATTTTTTTTATTTAAAAACCACATTTTTCTTTGACTACTTTGTTGAATATTATTTTTAAAATTTAAACTTTTTCTCCATCTTTAAATCCTCTAAAGCATTTAAATCTAGGAAACCTAAGACTAAAAGCCACTGCATCCTTTGACTTGGTTTTTGCATCAGCTCTGATTTCTACAAGTTGACCAACGAGATGATTACGTTTTGACCAATATTCTTCACGTTGAATATCACTAAATCCGCTTCCGCAACTAAGACTATATTTATACCCATCATCTTCTCCTTCTACCAGGATTGCTCCCAGCCTCCCTTTGTTGCGACCTGTACCTTCTTCAACTGATACAACTTTTAAAGTGACTTCAATGAAAGGCTTTGCTTTTAACCAACTGTGTGTTCTTTTACATTCATACATAGCATCAGGATCTTTAATCATTACTCCTTCATAACCACCTTCCACAGCAGATTTATTCAGCTCTACAAATCTTTTTTGTCCTTCAATAGTGTCGAGATCTACATTTTCCCATTCAAGGGTTTGTATATGTTTTAGAAGCATAGAATGTTTTGCTACCCATTCTTTTACTAATAAACTTCTTTTTGTTTGACTAGTCTTCCATCTCCCTTCTTGAAAGTTTTCAAGGGGACATAAGTCAAATAGGTGGAGAACCGCGTCTTTGGTTTGTCTGCCATCTTTTCTATGTACCTGTTTCATTAAATCTTGAAAGTTAGCGCTCATAACTTCACCATCGAGTACTAAGTCATAAGGTGCTGGGTCTTCTTTTAAGGCTTTTTCTATTTCTGAGATGATATGACCAAAATTATGGAATTGTTTCCCATTACGAGAAAACATTTCTACTTTATTTTGTCTAATAATAGTTAAGACGCGTACACCGTCTAATTTGATTTCAATTTGCTTTTTTCCTATCATTTTTTTTTCATGATTTGCACTGTCATGAGCTAAAGGACAAGAAAAAATAGGAATAGCATATTTGGGAAATTTCTTTGCTATCTTGTTGATTGTTTTTTCAGATACACCACATCTAAGATCTTTAATTAAAACTCGTCTATAAAATCCATTCCATTCTTCTTTTGTTGCAGATTCCATAGCCGTATGAATTGCATCGCGAGCAGCGTGACCAGTAAGTTCTCTTTGAATAAGCTTATTGGCTAATTTTCTAAAATCTTCCCATAAAAAATTTTGACTTTTTTCAGTCTCTTTCTCAGGGACAATTTTTACACCAAAAGTTACTAATGGATCAAGTGCCATACGTATACCTTCAAAAAAGTCATCTAGACCTTCTTCCATTGCTTCTGAGATGATTTTTTCTTTATCTAATCTACTTGGGTGTAATTCTAATTGATGTATTATTTCTTCTTTAAACAATTCTTTTTGCCTCACAAGAAATTATTAATTCACTTTAGCTATTCTGTCTATTTTCCAATCATTGTCAGTTTTTGCAAAAGTAAAATCTAATGGGAGCTCATCTTGTTTGTCTTCTGATTTTAAATTCAAAGTTATTATGATTTGATCTTCTTGGACTCTAGGTCTTCCTGATTTTAAATTTCTGTATTTATTGAGGTTTAAACTAGCTAAAAATTTAAGAAAGTCTTGTCGTTTTACATGAGTTTTATAAGTTTTTGTAGTCAAACCATAAGCTGCATCAATTCTGCCAGCAGCTATTTGATCGAAAAACTTTCTTACTAATGGATTAATTCCTCTGGCGCTTATAACTAATTTGACTGCATTAAAAGTCCAAAAAGAAACTAGTACAGCTACGCCAACTAATAATGCTTTAATTCCGATATCTTTAACTAGTGTTGCATCCATGTTAATTTAAGTTTTTCTTACTTTAAGAAAAGAAATCGTTTTTGATGGCTTTTTTTGTCAAAATAATACTAATTTTAATCCATAATGCCTGTAATTCCTCTTTTGCCCTTATTTCATAGATTTAATAGCCAATATTTTGAAAATTCTTTAACGGTTAATAATCACCCTTTAGTAAAAGTTAGATGGAGTGATAATAGATTAAAAACTACTGCTGGTTTTTATAAAAGAAAACGTATTAATGGTTTTATAGATTCTGAAATTATCTTATCGAAACCTATTTTGAGTAAATTATCTACTAGTGAAATAAACAGTACTTTATGTCATGAAATGATTCATGCATGGGTAGATAGGATATTAAAAAAAAATGAGATACATGGTCCAAATTTCTTAGAAAAGATGAATGAAATTAATGAGAAAGAGAAGAATTTTCAAATTTCTGTGAGGCACTCATTTCCTATTGAAAGGAGAGAATTAAAATATATAGGAACTTGTCAAAATTGTGGTGAGAAATTTTTCTACAGGAAAAGGATAAAGAATATTGCCTGTAAAAAATGTTGT
>QCMB01000016.1 GCA_003214085.1 Prochlorococcus sp. AG-418-J17 | reverse complement strand
AATTTAGACTCTCTAAAAAGAGCTAAAGATGATGTAAAAGAAGTAAATACAGGATTTGAATGCGGAGTTGGCTGCGATAAATTCTCTTCATGGATTGAAGGAGATGTAATTGAAGCATTCAAATTTGTCACCAAAAAGAGGACCTTATCGCAATAATTAACATCTAGCTTATTAATCTTTATTTCTGTCAAAGATTAATAAAGTAGGAAATATTATACAAGCACCCAACTGTATGAGGAGGTTATTTTGCTGTAATTCAGTTCCGCTTGCAATTCTAGAAAGCATTATTAGAAGTCCCAAAAATGCAGAACCACTAAAAGCTATCCACAATATTCTTCTCAATCCATTGAAAGGAGCTTGGGATTCCTTTAATAATTTCTTTTTCAATTCAGGATCTATTTTTGACATAAATTCTTTCAATTATAAAATTAAGTCTATATGAAAAATTCAATATTTAATTTGTCGATGTAGCTCAGCGGTAGAGCAACTGTCTCGTAAACAGTAGGTCATTGGTTCAATTCCAATTATCGGCACTTACAAAGCAAATGAAAATGGTTAATAAAATTTTAAAATATAGATATCTTTTTAAATTATTTGTTTTTATTCCTCTTATATTTTATTTTGGCAAAAGAAGTTATATTGCGTTTGATGAAGGTTTTTATGCACTACAAGCTAGATGGATATTAGAAAAAGGTAACTGGACAATTCCACTTTGGTGGGATGAATATGTTTTAGATAGAACAATAGGATTACAGTTTTTAATAGCAAAGTCACAAGACTTATTTGGAAGAAATATTTTTTCTGCATATTTGCCAACAACAGTCGCTTCAATATTGATGCTATTTACAACTTATAAATTACATGAACATTTATTTAATAAAAAATATGCAATTATATCTCCATTAATCCTTGCTACTACATATCTATGGTTTGACTACTCACACTTAGCCACTCAAGATATTATTTTTTCATGTTTAGTAACTATTGGAGTATTTGCTTTAGTCAAAATAAAAAGTAAAAATAATAAATTCTATATTCTGCTTTTTGGAATTTGGATTGGTTTGGCTTTTATGATGAAAACTTTTTTAGTTTTTGTACCGTTATTATCACTCATACCATATATTTTTTTTAAAAAAAATTTCTTATTTATCAAATTCTTTTGGTTAGGACTACTAATTGGATTTATTCCTTTTTTATTTTGGACGTTTTCTATCAACCCTCATTTAGACAAAAATATAATTTTTTACTTAGTTGAAAAGTTTAACTTTCTATCAAGTAAAAATACTTTTACAAATCCTTTCTATTATTATTTCTGGAATATACCCGTAACATTTCTGCCATGGAGTTTTTTCGCAATTATTGGCACGATATACAATCTCTCTCAAAGTAAAGAGAATAAATATATACTTGCTTTTTTTCCATTCATTTTAGTAGCGATACTTAGCATTTTCTCTACAAAAACGCCTTACTATCCTCTACAAATCTCATCTATTTTTTCATTAAATACATATGTAGGAATAAAATATTTATTCAATTCTTATAGATATAGCCGATTTTTTATATTGATGACTTCAAAAATAATTCCATTATTTATATTTGCTCTAACTTTCACTTATTATTTTTTCTTTAAAGATTCAATTAACTTTAGTACGAAGGAAAATACATTAATAATTCTTGGATTATTATCTTTCGGCATATCTTGGTCTTTAATAAAACAAAAAAATTCGTTCAAAGAAATATTAATAACTCTCATAATTGGGCCTTACTTATTCACTTCATTTATTTTGCAATCAGGTTTATTCACTGATAGATCTAGAGAAATAAGAGAGAAAATGGAATATGTTTCATCCCTTGATTTAGTAAAAAATCAAACGATCATGGTTGATAAAAAAGGAATCAACAATTCTCGATCGCAATCAAAGATTATAAGGATTTCTTTATCAACTCCAAAATTAGGTGAGGGTTTAGGAAGTATTAATCAGTTAAAAAGATCTGAATTAGCATGGACGACTGACCTTAAAACAATAAAAAATAATGAAATTTCTTATGAAGTGATATACGAAAATGATGTCTTAAATCCATGGAAATTAGTATTAAAAAAGTAATTAATCAATATATAATGAATTGTCGTTTATAGACTTTAACAATGAGATCTGTTAATAGTTGGAACTTAACTAATAATAAACTTCATCAATTATTCAAAGACAATAACGAATTTATTTCTATTAAAGTCCGTGGTAATACTTGGGAGCCCATCACTAGATGGCTAAAATTAGATTCAAGAATTTTTAGAGAAACTACTAGCAAAGCAAGAATAACTTTATGCGATATCGAATCTCTAGCAGAAATTTATAACTACAGATCAATTAGATGGAAAGCAAAAAAACTAACTCCTGTGCCCACTAAGATAATTCCACAATCTATTAAAAACATTTTTCGGAAAGTACCAATCATAAAACAACTCGCTTATGAACTCGAAATAGTTTTTTATAAATATAGTGAAAACATTTCTGAACATTTAATATCAATAGTAATACCTGCAAGAAATGAAGCTGGTAATAAAGAACTTTTAATTAATGCTTTAACTAAATTCAAAAATATACCCCATAAATTAGAAATTATATTTGTTGAAGGGAATAGCAATGATAATACATATGACATTTTGAGAGAATTAAAAGAAAATTTCTCAAATTTCTTCAAGATATCTCTTTTAAAACAAACTTCTAAAGGGAAGAAAAATGCAGTCGTAGAGGGATTTAATATTTCTTCAGGTGAGACCCTCGCCATAATTGATAGTGATTTTACTGTAGATATTGATGACAGTATTGCAGCAATTATGGAATCAACCAAAAATAAAAATATCCTAATTAATTGCGCCCGTACAACTTTTCCAATGGAAAAAGATGCGATGAGATGGGCAAATTATATAGGAAATAGACTTTTCGCAATTTTTATATCAATTCTTATTAATAAGCCTGTTTCAGATTCACTCTGTGGAACAAAAGTTTTTTCAAGAAAATTCTTTAAACTTATGAAAAAAAATGGAAGTTGGGATTCCAAGTCTGACCCATTTGGAGACTTTACAATAATATTTGAAGCTGCGAAAAATAATATTAAAATACTAAATTATCCTGTTAGATATTACGCTAGAAAAGCTGGAGCACCAAATATATCTAGATGGATAGATGGATTAAAACTTCTCAAAGTATGCTGGATTTATATGATTTCTGATATCTAAATTAAATAAAATTTTCGCGAGTATATTCTTAGGATTTTTAATTTCTCCAAATTAGTAATAAAGTAGTTAGATTCTTAAAGGAAATAAATTCATTAAATTTCATGATATGAATTTTAATTTGAAGTTCGAAAAATTAAATAATTACCAAAGAAAGGACTATGGAAAAATTCTAATAGTAAGATTGCCATGTAATCCAATATTTCCAATAGGACCTATTTATTTAGCAGACCATATTCATAAATGTTTTCCAGATTTAAAACAACAATTCATTGATCTAGCAATAATTCCATCTAATAAAGTTTCCAAATATTTAGCTAGAAAAATTGATCAATTTAGACCACATCTAATCATTTTTTCATGGAGAGATATACAAATTTATGCACCTGTTGATGGTAGAAGTGGAAATCCCCTGCAAAACTCTTTTGAAGTTTTCTACTCAAAAAATATTCTTAAAAAAATTAGAGGTTCCTGGGGAGGATTAAAATTAATTGCATCTCATTATGGAGAAATATATAGAAATACTTCTTTAGTCAAGATGGGACTAAAAAGAGCACAAAAATACAATAAAAATATAAAAGTAATCTTAGGAGGTGGGGCTGTTAGTGTCTTCTATGAACAATTGGGGAATCTACTCCCAAAAGGAACTGTTATTTCAGTTGGAGAGGGAGAAAATCTCATAGAAAAAATCATTAGAGGAGATTCAACAGAGGAAGAAAGATGTTACATTGCTGGACAAAAACCTCGCAACAAATTAATACATGAACAACCTTCAGGCACCGTTAAAACTGCCTGCAACTATAAATATATTAAATCAATATGGCCTGAATTCGATTGGTATATAGAAGGTGGCGAATATTACGTAGGGGTACAAACAAAAAGAGGTTGTCCTCATAATTGTTGTTTCTGTGTTTACACAGTTGTGGAGGGGAAGCAGGTTCGCGTTAATCCTGTTAAGGAAGTAATTAAAGAAATGAAGCAATTATATGATCTTGGAGTAAGAGGATTTTGGTTCACAGATGCACAGTTTATTCCAGCCAAAAAACATATTCAAGATGCAAAAACACTTTTGCAAGCAATTAAGGACCAAGGCTGGGACGATATTAATTGGGCTGCATACATCAGAGCAGATAATATTGATGCTGAGCTAGCTCAGCTTATGGTTGATACAGGTATGAGCTATTTTGAAATAGGTATCACGTCGGGATCTCAAGAACTTGTTAGAAAAATGAGATTAGCGTATGACCTTGAAACTGTATTAAATAATTGCAGAATGCTAGTCAAATCAGGCTTCAAGAATCATGTTTCAGTCAATTATTCATTTAATGTTTTTGATGAAACTCCCAGCACTATAAGACAAACAATTGCTTACCATAGAGAATTAGAAAATATTTTTGGTAAAGGCTTAGTTGATCCAGCTATATTCTTTATAGGTTTGCAACCTCACACCCTTCTTGAGAAGTACGCCTTGGAACATAAAATTTTGAAACCAAACTATAATCCAATGAGCATGATGCCCTGGACAGCGAGAAAACTTCTTTGGAATCCAGGCCCACTAGGGGAAAAACTTGGTCAGGTTTGCTTAGAAGCTTTTGATAATCAAGAAGACGAATTTGGTAAAACAGTTATTGACATTCTTGAGAGAGAATATGGAAAGTCCTCCCTAAAAGAATCCCTAAAAGTTCGTCCTTTATCAGAAAGGAAATTAGCTCATTCTAAATAAATTCAACCGTTATTAATCCTCTTTCTCAATTGAACTAGAAATTCCTTTAGATTTTAATGATTCTGAGTAGAATTCTGCTGGCTCTAAATCACAAACAATTACTAAACCCACACCAGTATTGTGTGCTTCAAGCATAATGGCGATAGCATCTTGTTCGCTTAATTGCGGCACAACTTCTCGCAGTGAAATAGTGACATACTCCATAGAATTAACTGGGTCATTATGAAGTAAAACCTTATATTTTGGAGATTTATTTTTTAATTCAGCAGGTCTCTTTTCAATTACTGCTGAATTATTATTTACACTTTGTTCTAACTTTATAGATGGCATTAAATTTATTAGAGTTAAATTTTACTAATAATTATATATTAATTATTCTTTCCATTGCATCATGGACGTTTGATCGTGAGTTAAATGCTGACAAGCGAAAATAGCCCTCTCCAGCTAATCCAAATCCGCTCCCAGGTGTTCCCACTACACTAACTTTTTGGAGAAGGAAATCAAAAAAGTCCCAAGATGTCATTTGATCTGGAACTTTAATCCAGATATAAGGAGCATTGTCCCCACCATAAACTTTATATCCCGAATTCTGAAGTTTATTTTTCATTATTTTTGCATTTTCCATATAAAAATCAATTAGACCTCTCACCTGTTTCTTCCCTTCAAGAGAATAAACAGCCTCTGCTCCTTTCTGCACGACATAACTTACTCCATTGAACTTTGTAGATTGTCGCCTATTCCAAAGAGGCCATAACTCTATTTCCTCATTTGTTGAGCTCAAACCTTTGAGATTTTTAGGTATTACTGTAAAAGCACATCTAACTCCAGTGAATCCTGCATTCTTTGAAAAAGATCTAAATTCAATAGCACAATCCTTTGCTCCCTCAATCTCATAAATTGAATGTGGAATATCATTATCTTGAATAAATGCTTCATAAGCTGCATCAAAAAGTATTAGGGATTTGTTTTGAAGAGCATAGTCAACCCACTTTTTTAATTCTGCTTTATTAATCGTTGCTCCAGTGGGATTATTAGGAAAACAAAGATATAAAATATCAACTTTTTTTTCAGGTAATTCTGGCAGAAAGTTATTCCCCTCGTTTATTGCTAGATATGTCAATCCTTGATAGGTACCATTTTCAAGAGAATCACCTGTTCTACCTGTCATAACGTTACTATCTACATAAACTGGGTAAACAGGATCTGTTACAGCAATTGAATTATCTTTGCCAAGAATATCTAAAATATTGCTACTATCGCATTTAGACCCGTCAGAAACAAAGATTTCTTCAGGTGTAATATGACAGCCTCTCGAAATAAAATCATGCTCAGATATTTTTTCTCTCAGCCAAGAATAACCTTGTTCTGGTCCATAACCCCTGAAACCATCTGTTGTTCCCATATCATCTAATGCTTTACCCATAGCTTCTATGCATGCTCTAGGTAATGGTTCTGTAACATCACCTATGCCAAGCTTAATAACTTCAGCACTTTTATTTGATTGAGAATATATTTTTACCCTTTTAGCAATTTCTGGGAATAAATAGCCTGCTTTGAGTTTTAAATAATTTTCGTTTACTTGAACCACTTTAGATAAAAAATTCACCAATATTAGAATAATGTATTAACGTGCTTTAATGGTGATAAGATGTTAAAATTAGATTAGTTATGGTTAATTCAAGAGATAATCATAGCTATAAAATCAATTTCAATTAGTTTGAAAATCGTTTAAAGCTTTATAAATAGCCGAATTTAATCACTTTTATCTTTATTAATTTTTAAAAAGTAAATATTTATAGCTAAAAAAATTGCTTTAAAAAAAATAATCTAATTTTTTAGTTTAGACGATTTTCAAAATCCAAATCATTCAGAATCAAATATATGTCTCAGCAAATTATCATCGCTGAGCAGGCTCGAATAGCAGCACTACTCACAGATGATCGAGTTGATGAATTAATCGTCGCACAAGGTCAATATCAAATTGGCGATATTTTTTTAGGAACAGTTGAAAATGTTCTCCCTGGCATTGATGCCGCTTTTATAAATATTGGTGAAAGTGAGAAAAATGGATTCATCCATGTTTCAGATTTAGGTCCACTAAGACTTAAAAAAGGGACATACGGAATAACTGAATTACTAGAACCAAAACAAAAAGTTCTAGTGCAGGTAATAAAGGAACCCACAGGATCTAAAGGTCCCAGACTAACCGGAAATATTTCAATCCCAGGCAAATATCTGATATTACAGCCATATGGGCAAGGCGTAAATATTTCTAGAAAAATAAATACAGAAACAGAACGAAGCCGTTTGAAAGCTCTTGGGGTTTTAATAAAACCACCCAGCACAGGCTTATTATTTAGAACAGAGGCTGAAAAAATAAAAGAAGAACTTCTAATTGAAGACTTAGAACAATTAATTCAACAATGGGAAAATGTACTAAAAGTTTCGGAAGCTTCAAATCCGCCAAATTTAATAAAAAGAGATGATGATTTCTCTCTTAAGATCTTAAGAGACTATATTAAAGAATCAACTAAAAGCATAATTATTGATAGTAAATTTTCAGTTGAAAGGGCAAAAGATTTTTTAAAAAATTATGAATCTGATATAGATATTGAATTTCACGATAACAGTTTAAACCAACATATTTTAGAAAAGTACGAAATTAAGAAAACAATTCAAACAGCTATCCAGCCAAGAGTAGATCTTCCTTCAGGAGGTTATATAATTATCGAACCTACTGAAGCTTTAACAGTAATAGATGTAAACTCTGGATCGTTTACAAGATCCGCAAATTCAAGACAAACCGTTTTGTGGACAAACTGCGAAGCAGCAGTTGAAATCTCAAGGCAAATGAAATTAAGAAATATTGGTGGAGTTATAGTAATAGATTTTATCGACATGGAATCTAGAAGAGATCAATTTCAGTTACTTGAGCATTTTGCCTCAGCAATAAAAGATGATTCTGCTAGGCCTCAAATAGCTCAGCTTACTGAATTAGGCTTAGTAGAATTAACCAGAAAAAGACAAGGTCAAAATATATATGAATTATTCGGTAAAAAATGTTCTACATGCCATGGTACTGGACATATAGAAAATATATTAAATCACGAAATTACTAACTTAAAAATTAAAAATGTCGAAAATAAATCTAATCAATCAAACAATCGAAAATCATTAGATACAGACACTTCTCAATCAACTGATGAGCAGGAAAAAATAATTGACAAGGAATTAATTAACTCCAAAGACCTAAGTAAAGATAATTCTTCTAATAAAAAAGAGAATGATAATGATAATTTGAACCAATCAAATTCAAAAGAAAAAAACATGATAACAGTTGATCTTACAAATGAAGAAAAAATTGTGTTCAGTGAATTAGGTATTAATCCACTTATAAAGTTAGGTAAAGAATATCTCACTAGTAATAATTTTGTAGTTTTAAAAGAAATTAGCAAAGAAAAGGAAAAATCCTTAGATAATAAAAAAACAAAAGCAAAACAAATTAAAAAAGTCTCAAAATTGGGAGAAGAAAAGATCCAAATTAAAATTGAAACAAATGAAAATTCTAAGGATAAATCAACAAATAATACCAATGAAAATAATGAAGTTTTATCTACAGATAAAAAGGATGAAATTGAACTTACGGATGAGCTAAACAATACAAGAAAAAAAAGAAGAAGATCTTCAGCGAGCATTGAATAAAGTATTCGAAGTTGGAATAGATGAAGTTGGAAGGGGAGCAATTTTTGGTCCAGTTTTTGCAGCAGCAGTAGTATTAACTGAAAAAAATAAATTTATATTAAAACAATATGGCGTAACGGATAGTAAAAAACTAACTCCCAAAAAAAGAAAATTACTTTTACCAAAAATTTTATTACTCTCCTCAGATTATGGAATTGGGCAATCTTCAGCCAGAGAAATAGATAAGTTAGGTATCAGGGGTGCGACAGAACTTTCAATGATAAGAGCTTTAAAAAAATTAAAAGAAAAGCCATCTGAATTAATAATTGATGGTCCCTTATTATTAAGGCCATGGGACGGAATTCAGAAAAACATAATATCTGGAGACTCAAAATTTATCTCGATAGCTTCAGCAAGCATAGTTGCCAAAGTTTCTCGCGACAATCTAATGGAGAGGTTAGAAAAAAAATACTCAGGATACTTGATATTTAAAAATAAAGGTTATGGAACCAGAGAGCATTTTTCATTAATCAAAAAAAATGGAATAACTAAACTTCATAGAAAAAGTTTTTTAAAGAAATCAAATCTTATTTAATTCACACCAATCTAAAAAATCTTTTACGAGTTGCTGTTGAACCCTTGACTTTATACCCAACAGAATCCCATTTAATACCGAATGACCAGTAGATTCCAAAATTTTCCTTGGTACCAGCTTCAGTAGAGGAGGTTGGCTTACAGATACTCCAAGAAGTGCCTCACCTTCTAAACCAATATCAGTTGCTTCCAAATTCGCTTTCAAAATAAGATTAAAATCATCTATCATCCCCAATCCATCCAATGTGCTTTCAAGGGCACTCATTTTTAAAATTCCATCTTTATTTTCTACCGCAATTGAGACAACAGGGTTAATATCTAATTGAAAAACCTTAAAACTTGTTACTGTATACTTATACCTACCTATTCCTTCTGGTACTAATTTTTTGGAGTCAAGCATTGCTCCAACAACTCTTTCTTCTTCCAAAAGATATTTAGAAAGATATTCTTTATTACGTGTTACAGAAAGCTTGAGTTTCTGTTTAGCATCAAAAGACAATAGCATTTTCTATATTCCTCCAATGCTTATTTGATCTCTTTTTTTTTTACAATTAATCATGCGCAAACAAGTTGCATATTTAGGTCCTCAAGGAACATACGCAGAAAAAGCAGCCCATATATTATCAAAGCTTGCCAATTTTCAGACACCTATATTTGTACCATGTAATGGGTTACATTCGGTCATTAAATCAATAGCGTACAACAATTGTGATGCTGCTGTAGTACCTATAGAAAATTCTGTAGAAGGGGGAGTTACAGCTACTCTGGATGCCCTTTGGAAATTCCCTGAAATTTTTATAAATAAAGCAATTGTTTTGCCTATAAAACATGCATTAATTAGTGATGGAGAACTTTCAAACATTTCAGAAGTATTATCTCATCCTCAAGCATTAGCTCAATGTTCAGAATGGTTATCTGAGAATCTTCCAAATGCAATTCCTCTCCCAACAAATTCAACATCAGAAGCTGTCAATATGATCAAGGGGAGTAAATTCAG
The DNA here is from genome assembly GCA_003214085.1 of Prochlorococcus sp. AG-418-J17. Taxonomy (GTDB): domain Bacteria; phylum Cyanobacteriota; class Cyanobacteriia; order PCC-6307; family Cyanobiaceae; genus Prochlorococcus_A. Next base: position 13,065 of record QCMB01000016.1, on the reverse strand, counting down.
AGCTGCTATAGGTTCAAAATCTTTAATTCAAATTGAAGGACTTAAAGAATTAGCCTTTCCTATTAATGATGTTCCAGGTAATTGCACTAGATTTGTTTTATTGAGCAAGGAATCAAATTCAAATTTAGCTAATATTGCCAGTTTTGCTTTCTCGTTAATTTCAAATAAACCAGGTGCTCTGCTTAAAGCTATAAATTATATTGCAGATTTTGGATTTAATATGAGTAAAATTGAATCGAGGCCTTCAAAAAGAGAATTAGGTGAATATATAATTTATGTTGATTTAGAAATCAATGATCAAAATAATCTTAAAAATTTTCTTGATTTAAAAAATAAGTTAAAGCCACTTTGCAAGAATTTTGTAGACTTTGGAAATTATCTTTCTGAAAATGTTGAACTAGATTAATTTACCCTCTACATTTATAAACTCCAAACTCCATTAAACCTTTTCTAAACGCCCAATTCATGAGAAGTATTGTTGGAATCTCTCTAAACGACTTAACTATCGCAAATGGGCCAAGTGACAAAATTACAAAGGGCCTTCGAATGCCTTCAATAATGGAATCGTACCATGAAGGATTTGTATAGTAATTCCAATTTTCAGAAATAACTCTTCCTGAACTATTTTCGTTACTTCTAAGAAGGTTACTAAATTCGTTAATGCTAATAAAATTAGGATGTACCCATTGTTCAAGTAATTGTTTAAGAACTAACTTTTCAAAAAATGATGGTGGGTATGCTCCGAGGTCTCTTGAGTTCCAATCAGCCAACGCGAAAAACCCTCCAGGTCTTAGAATTCTCAGCATTTCATCTGCAAACCTAGTTTTATTATTCATGTGTGCACCAGCCTCCACACTCCAGACGGCATCAAATGATCCATCTTCAAATTTCAAATCCAAAGCATCCATAACTTGGAAGTTGCAATTTAGCCCATCAGGAGTAAGTTCTCTTGCTCTTTTAACTTGAGCCTGACTAATTGTAATACCAGTGACATTAAACCCATAATATTCAGCAAGGATCCTAGAACTTCCCCCTATTCCACAACCTACATCAAGAATTCTTGATCCCTGCGGTAATTTATCTAAACCACTCCATTTGACTAATTCATGAACAAACTGAACTTTAGCCTCTCTAAAATCAATATTTTTTTGGCCTGAAGGATAAAAACCCAAATGTATATGCTCTCCCCATAATCTCTCAAGTAATTTATCTTGGGTCCAAGCATCATATGCAGAGGCTACTGTACCAGAAGAAATATATTTTCTAGCATTTTTTCTCCATATTATCGCTAGGACTAGAAACAATAAAAATATTAAAAAAAAAGGAAATAATAATTCAAACATTTAATTTTCTTTTATATCAGGAAAACTCTCTTTCAATGCTGTTCTTGCTGCAAGTTGTTTTCTTGTATGATCAAGCATTTCATATTCTCTTTGCAAACGGGTAAAAGTATTTCTCTCTTCAAGAAGTCTTTGCTGTTCTTCCGCAACAGGACCGCCCAAATGAGCTCCTATCCAAAATGATAAGTCCATTGGGTTATCAGGTAATTTATCAGGTAGATTTTTTTTTGGTATTAGTCAATTTACTCGTTAAATTAATAACATCACTAAGTGCCTCTTTTACTGAATCTTTTAGAGAATCTAATTTTTTAAAGTCATCAATATTATCATCACTAATCCAACTAACCATCCCAGAAAAAAATGGCGTCGAACGAGTAATTTCTAAGACTTGAAATCTTTGTTGGCCGAGAGTAATAATATTACTTCTCCCATCCTCTGCAGTTTGATGTTTTAGAATTTGTGCGCAACATCCAACATTAGCCATACTTTTAGTAGTTGGATCCCACTTAATCACTCCAAACATAGAGTCACTTTCAAGAACAGATTGGAGCATAATCCTATATCTCGATTCAAAAATATGTAAAGGCAATACTTCTTGAGGAAAAAGGACTACCTCTGGCAAAGGAAATAAAGGTAATTCCCTTACTGAGAGTTCTCCCATTTAAACCTCATTTCATTTTTTTTTATACTAAACAATTTAGGGCAGTTTCGGGATTTATTAAAGTTTAACTTCTATATCTACACCACTAGGGAGATCTAATTTCATTAAAGCATCAATAGTTTTTGCAGAAGGACTGTAAATATCAATTATTCTTCGATGTGTTCTTGTTTCAAAATGCTCTCTAGAATCTTTATCAACATGTGGTGATCTTAGGACGCAATAAATCTTCCTTTTTGTAGGTAAAGGTATTGGGCCTATAGCTGAGGCAGAAGTAGTATCAGCAGTTTGGATGATTTTGTCGCAAGATAAATCAAGCATTCTTCTATCAAATGCTTTGAGCCTTATTCTTATTTTTTGTTGTGCAATTGATGCAGTCATAGTGTCAAATAACTTAAAGTAAAGGGTCATTGATTAAATGACCCTTATCCATAAACCTATATTAGATGATTGAGGTTAAATTTTTAAAATTCAAATTTATTATTTGAGAATTTTAGAAACAACTCCAGCACCGATAGTACGTCCACCCTCACGTATGGCGAATCGCATACCTTGTTCAATAGCTACTGGACAAATTAGTTCTCCAGTCATCTTAATTCTATCTCCTGGCATCACCATTTCAACATTAGAGCCATCATCTGAGGTAAATGCTGTTATTTGACCTGTCACATCAGTTGTTCTGATGTAGAACTGGGGCCTATATCCTGCAAAGAAAGGAGTATGTCTTCCGCCCTCTTCTTTTTTGAGAACATAAACTTCTCCTTCAAACTGAGTATGAGGAGTAATAGATCCTTTCTTCACAAGAACCATTCCTCTCTCGATATCTTCTTTCTGGACACCCCTTAAAAGTAAACCAACATTGTCACCAGCCATTCCTTCGTCAAGAAGTTTTCGGAACATTTCTACTCCAGTAACAGTTGTTAGTCTTGTATCTCTTATTCCAACTATTTCTACCTCTTCTCCAACCTTAACTTTACCTCTCTCAATTCTTCCAGTAGCAACAGTTCCTCTACCAGTAATCGAGAAAACATCTTCAACTGCCATCAAGAATGGTTTATCAACTTCTCTTTCTGGTTCAGGAATGCTAGCGTCAACTGCTTTCATTAATTCTTCAATCTTTGATTCCCAAGTAGAATCACCTTCGAGAGCTTTTAAACCTGAAACTTGAACTATAGGAATGTCATCTCCAGGGAAGTCATAACTATCTAGAAGTTCCCTAATTTCCATTTCGACAAGTTCAATAATTTCTTCATCATCGACCATATCGCATTTATTTAGAGCAACAACAAGAGCAGGAACTCCAACCTGTTTAGCTAAAAGGATATGCTCTTTTGTTTGAGCCATGGGACCATCTGTAGCTGCGCAAACTAGAATTGCTCCATCCATCTGGGCGGCTCCTGTGATCATGTTTTTCACATAATCAGCATGTCCTGGACAATCGACATGAGCATAATGTCTGCCTTCAGTTTCATATTCAACATGAGCTGTATTAATGGTAATCCCACGCTCTCTTTCTTCAGGAGCACCATCAATGTCTCCATAGTCTTGAGCTTGAGCTTGACCTTTTTTAGCTAATACATTTGTAATAGCAGCTGTTAGTGTGGTTTTTCCATGATCAACATGGCCAATAGTACCTATGTTGACATGTGGTTTGTTTCTTTCGAACTTCTCGCGAGCCATTTTGAATTAAAGAATCGAGGGTTTAAGAGTGTTTAGTTTAGAGATCAGGAGTTGCCCTGATTCTTGGAAATGATAGCTTCAGCAACATTACGAGGAACTTCCTCATAATTTGCGAACTCCATTGAAAATATACCCCGACCTTGAGTCATTGATCGGAGTTGAGTGGCATAGCCGAACATTTCGGCTAAGGGCACTTTGGCCTGAACCTTAGACAATCCATCATCAACAGATTGTCCTTCTACTTGACCTCTTCTGGAAGAGAGATCACCAATTACAGATCCAAGAAAGTCGTCAGGACTTTCGACCTCAACTTTCATCATAGGCTCTAAAAGGACAGGATTGCATTTTTTAACCCCGTCTTTAAAGGCCATAGAACCTGCAATTTTGAAGGCCATTTCAGATGAGTCTACATCGTGGAATGAACCATCGACTAGTGTTACTTTTACATCAATGAGTGGATAACCGGCAAGAACACCAGATTCACAGGTCTCTTTCATTCCATTAGATGCAGGCCCAATATACTCTTTTGGTACTGCTCCACCAACAATTTTGTTTACAAATTCAAAACCTTTACCTACTTCAGCAGGTTCCATTTCAATAATGACATGACCATATTGACCTTTACCTCCAGTCTGTCTTGCATATTTACCTTCACCTTTAGAACTAGACCTAATAGTTTCTCTATATGAAACTTGTGGAGCTCCTATATTTGCTTCAACTTTAAATTCCCTTAACATCCTGTCAACAAGGATTTCTAAGTGTAACTCACCCATACCTGCAATAACAGTTTGATTTGTCTCAGGATCTGTACTTACCCTGAAGGTTGGATCCTCTTCAGACAAAGCAGTTAATGCTTTTGATAATTTTTCCATATCGCCTTTAGTTTTTGGCTCAACAGCTACAGAGATAACTGGCTCAGGGATAAACAATGTCTCCAAAACTATTGGATCTTCTGTGTTACACAAAGTGTCACCAGTTGTTGTGTTCTTAAGGCCTAATACAGCTCCTAAATCCCCAGCCCTCAATTCATCAACCTCCTCTCTTTCATCAGCCTTAAGAATCACTAATCTAGAAATTCTCTCTTTAGCATCCTTAGTAGAATTCATTACGTAACTTCCCTTTGAAAGAACACCTGAATACATTCTTACAAAAGTTAATTTCCCATAGGGATCTGACATCACTTTGAAAGCTAATGCACTGAAAGGAGCATTATCATCTGAAGGTCTAACGTCTTCTTTGCCACTTGGCAAAACACCTTGTATTGGTTTCACATCAATTGGAGCTGGCAAGTAATCAACTACAGCGTCTAATACAAGTTGGACACCTTTATTTTTAAAAGCTGAACCGCATAATACTGGTACCAATCCATGTTTTAAAACTCCCTCTCTAATACCTTTTTTAAGTTGCTCTTCAGATAATTCTCCTTTTTCGAGAAATATTTCTATTAACTCTTCATCATTTTCTGCGACACTTTCCATTAACTTTAATCTCCACTCAGCAGCTTCGTCCTCCATGTCAGATGGAATTGGTGCTTCTTCAATATCAGTACCTAAATCGTTTTTTGTAAAGATATGCTTTGTTGGCTACTAAGTCAATAATGCCTGTAAGATCACCTTCAGCACCAATAGGTAACTGGATTGGGAGTGCATTTGCCTTTAGTCGATCTTTAATTTGCTTATTAACCTTTAAAAAATCCGCACCAGTTCTGTCCATTTTATTAACAAAAACCATTCTTGGAACAGAGTATCTATCCGCTTGTCGCCAAACCGTTTCGGATTGAGGCTGAACTCCACCAACTGCGCAAAATACAGCTATAACTCCATCCAACACACGCATTGATCTTTCAACTTCAATAGTAAAGTCGACGTGTCCAGGAGTATCAATAATATTTATCCTATGATCTTGCCAACTAGTAGATATTGCAGCAGCAGTAATAGTTATTCCTCTTTCTCTTTCTTGAGCCATCCAATCTGTTACAGCAGCACCATCATGAACCTCTCCAATCTTATGAACTACACCTGAATAAAACAAAATTCTTTCAGTTGTTGTTGTCTTACCTGCATCAATATGAGCGGCTATACCTATGTTCCTTACTCGTTCTAGGGGAAAGTCGCGTGCCAATTTTAAAGCTCCAAATAAAATAATTTTTTGATAAGTTTAGTTCACGCTAGAAGCAAACTTTAATAATAATAAACTACTTAAGTACCTTTTGATGAAATTAATATCTGTAATGTGCAAAAGCCTTATTAGCTTCTGCCATTTTATGAGTATCTTCTCTTTTTTTAACGGCACTACCAGTTTCATTTGCTGCATCCATCAACTCGCCAGCAAGTTTTTGGGACATACTTTTGCCATTTCTTGCGCGTGAGAATGTAACAAGCCATCTTAATGCCATAGCCGTACCCCTCTCCTGGCGAACTTCCATAGGTACCTGATATGTTGCACCACCAACTCTTCTAGCTCGTACCTCAACAAGAGGAGTAGCATTTTTTACAGCTGTTTCAAATAATTCAACTGCATTACCACCTGTTCTCTCGCTTATCAGAGAAAACGCATCAGACAATATTCTTTGAGCTGTAGATTTTTTACCATGTTTCATCAATCGAGAAATCATCATTGAAGCAAGACGACTATTAAATTGAGGATCAGGAAGAACTGGTCTTTTTACTGCTGCATTACGACGTGACATGTTTTAAAAAAGTGATGTTTACAAATTAATCTTTTGGAGCTTTTGCTCCATACTTAGATCTGGATTGACGTCTATCTTTGACTCCAGATGTATCTAAAGTTCCTCTTATTATATGATATCTAACTCCTGGCAAATCCTTGACTCTTCCACCCCTAAGGAGTACCACAGAATGTTCTTGCAAATTATGTCCAATCCCAGGGATATAAGCCGTCACCTCGAAACCAGAAGTTAATCTAACCCTTGCAACTTTTCTCAAAGCTGAATTAGGCTTCTTTGGTGTTGATGTATAAACTCTTGTACATACCCCTCTTCTCTCAGGGCAAGCTTTTAATGCAGGAGATTTTGTTTTCTTCGTCAGACGTTTTCTTTCTGAACCTACTAATTGCGAGATGGTGGGCATCTATTAAAACTTAGATAAAAATAAATATTTAACTATCATAACCTTTTGCGAGCACCAACTAAAAGTTTTTTATTAATATTTTTTCAAAATTTGTCAAATTAAAATTCTTTGGTAAATATTCATTATCTTTAGATTTATTTTCATATTTATTTTTATAATAGAAATAAATAAAATAACTAAATAGAATTAAATAATCTATGGGAGAGAGTATCAAAAGTATCGTTGGTCCATATCAAGATAGTTATTCCCCAAATGGAATAATTGGTGAGAAAGATGCGTGTGGAGTTGGTTTCATCGCAAATATTAAGGGGTTAGAAAGCAATTGGATCCTTAAACAGTCCCTTAAAGGCCTTAACTGCATGGAACATAGAGGAGGTTGTGGAGGAGATAGTGATTCAGGAGATGGAGCGGGCATATTATGTTCAATTCCATGGGGATATCTAGAAGAGGAAACTAATCTAAAAAATAATCAAGAATTTAATAGAGGTTTAGGCATGGTTTTTATGCCTAATAAAAAAGAAAAAATTGAACTATCTAAATCAATATGTGATAAAGAAGCAGAAAAATTAAAAGTCAACAAAACATCTTGGAGAAAAGTACCTGTTAATAATGAAATCTTAGGTCCTTTAGCTAAAGCAAATGCTCCATTCATCTGTCAGTGGATTTTATATATAGATAAAAAAGATCATCAGGATGTTGAAAGGCTTTTATTCCAATTAAGGAAAAGAATTGAGAAAAAAATAAGAGAAACTTTCAAAAACGATGTTGGGGATTGTGAATTTTATTTTGCCTCACTAAGTTCTCAAACAGTTGTTTACAAAGGTATGGTTCGCTCTGAAATACTATCCGAGTTTTATCAAGATCTAAAAGAAGAGAGTTTTAAAGTTTCATTTTCTGTTTATCATCGAAGATTTAGTACTAATACACTTCCAAAATGGCCGCTAGCGCAACCCATGAGATTTTTGGGTCATAATGGCGAAATAAATACTCTCTTAGGTAATATCAACTGGGCTAAAGCTTCAGAAACACATATAGATGATTTTTGGGGAGAGTTATCTAATGAAATCAAGCCCATTGTGGATGTAAACAAAAGTGATTCATCAAATCTTGATGCAACCCTTGAAATCAATATTCGTTCAGGGCAGCCCATTACTGACTCATTATTAAAACTTGTTCCTGAAGCATTTAGAGATCAACCAGAACTTGAGCAGAGAGAAGATATAAAAGCTTTTTATGAATATTCTGCAAGCCTACAAGAAGCTTGGGATGGTCCAGCACTCCTTGTATTTGCTGATGGAAATTTTGTCGGGGCAACGCTTGATAGAAATGGCTTAAGACCAGCAAGATACTCAATCACAAATGATGGTTTTGTAATAATGGGTTCTGAAACAGGAGTAGTAGATCTTGAAGAAGAAAGAGTAATAGAAAAAGGTCGATTAGGACCGGGACAAATGTTGGCAGTTGATTTTCATCAGAATAGAATCCTCAGAAATTGGGAAGTAAAATCTGAAGCCGCTCAAAGGCATGATTATAAAAATCTTTTCAGTAATAGAACTATAAAAATTGAAAATAATGAATGGGTCAAAGACTGCAAACTAAAAGACCTTGAGTTGTTGCAACAACAAACTGCATACGGGTTTTCAGCGGAAGATAATGACCTTATCTTAGATTCAATGGCTTCATTAGCTAAAGAGCCTACTTATTGCATGGGCGATGACATCCCATTAGCAGTTCTTTCATCTAAGCCACATATTTTATACGACTACTTTAAGCAAAGATTTGCGCAAGTTACTAATCCTCCTATTGACCCTCTGAGGGAAAAACTTGTAATGAGTTTAGAGATGCATCTAGGAGAAAGATGTACACCATTTGAAATTAAAGATGCTAAACCCTTTGTTCATTTACAAAGTCCGATTCTTAATGAGGTAGAACTCATTTCCATCAAAAAATCAAAAATTAAATCACAGACAATTTCAAGTTTGTTTGATTTAGAGGAAGGTATTGAAGGCTTAGAGAACCAATTAAAAGCAATCTGTAAACAGAGTGAGCTGTCTATAAAAGAAGGTTGCTCTTTAATTATCATTTCTGATAAGGGAATTAATCCTAAAAAGACTTTTATACCTCCTTTGCTTGCTGTTGGAGCAATTCATCATTATCTTCTTAAAAAAGAAATCAGGCTAAAAGCTTCTCTAATAATTGAGACTGGTCAATGTTGGAGCACACATCACTTAGCTTGTTTAATTGGATATGGAGCAAGTGCAGTTTGCCCTTGGTTGACCTTCGAAGCAGGTAGACACTGGTTAAAACATCCAAAAACACAAAAACTCATTGATAGCAAAAAAATAAATCCATTATCAACAGTTGATGTTCAAGAAAATATTAAAAAAGCTTTAGAAGACGGTCTAAGAAAAATTCTCTCAAAAATAGGCATCTCACTTTTATCTAGTTACCATGGTGCACAAATTTTTGAAGCTGTAGGCCTTGGATCTGACTTAATAAAAATTGCCTTTGATGGCACAACAAGTCGTATAGCAGGCATAACACTAAAAGAATTAACTAATGAAACACTTTCAATACATACGAAAGCCTATCCAGAGATCGATTTAAAGAAATTAGAATTTTTAGGATTTGTACAATTTAGAAATAATGGAGAATATCATTCCAATAACCCAGAGATGTCCAAGGTTTTACATTCAGCGGTAAAACAAGGACCAGGATACGATCATTTTGAAACTTACAAAAAACTTATTAGTAATAGACCGACAACATCTCTTAGAGATTTACTAACAATTAATTCAACAAGAAAAAGTATTCCATTAGAGGAAGTTGAAAGTGTTGAATCAATTTGCAAAAGGTTCTGTACTGGAGGAATGAGTTTAGGTGCTTTATCCAGAGAAGCGCATGAAGTTTTAGCAGTTGCAATGAATAGAATTGGTGGAAAAAGTAATAGTGGAGAAGGAGGAGAAGATCCAGCTCGTTTTAATGTTTTAAATGATATCGATGAAAATACTCAGTCAGCGACGTTGCCATTTATTAAAGGCTTAGAGAATGGAGACACCGCATGCTCAGCTATTAAACAAATAGCATCAGGAAGGTTTGGAGTTACACCTGAATATCTAAGAAGTGGTAAACAACTCGAAATTAAAATGGCTCAAGGTGCAAAACCCGGAGAGGGGGGACAATTACCTGGTCCAAAAGTTGATTCTTACATCGCAAAACTAAGAAATAGTAAACCTGGAGTAGCTTTAATATCTCCTCCCCCGCATCATGATATTTATTCAATTGAAGATTTAGCTCAACTTATCCACGACTTACATCAAGTTCATCCAAAAGCGAAAGTAAGCGTTAAACTTGTTTCTGAAATTGGTATAGGCACTATTGCTGCTGGAGTAAGCAAAGCTAATGCAGATGTAATTCAAATATCAGGCCATGACGGAGGTACAGGTGCTTCACCCCTGAGTTCTATTAAACATGCAGGTTTACCATGGGAACTTGGTGTTGCTGAGGTTCATAAATCTCTCTTAGAGAATAACTTACGCCAAAGAGTAATTTTGAGAACTGATGGAGGTCTTAAAACAGGCTGGGACGTAGTTATTGCAGCTTTACTAGGTGCTGAAGAATACGGTTTTGGTTCTGTAGCGATGATTGCTGAAGGATGCATAATGGCTCGGGTTTGTCATACAAACAAGTGTCCTGTTGGAGTTGCCACTCAAAAAGAAGAATTAAGAAAAAGATTTAAGGGTATTCCAGAAAATGTCGTCAATTTTTTCTTGTATATTGCTGAAGAAGTAAGACAGATAATGAGTAGTATGGGTGTCTCTAATATGGAAGAACTGATTGGTAATCAAGAATTTCTTTCTGCAAGAAATATCGATCTTCCAAAAACTTCTAATATTGATCTTTCTTCTTTAGTAAATGAAGACTCAACCCCTGATAGATCATGGTTAAAACACTTAAAAACTGCCCATAGTAATGGTTGTGTATTAGAAGACGAGTTTTTGTCTGATACTAAATTTATAGATTCAATTAAAAATCACGAAATATTAACCAAAGAAATTGAGATAAAAAATACAGATAGAAGTGTTTGTGCGAAAATATCAGGCGAAATCGCAGAACTTCACGGCAACACTGGCTTCAATGGCAAACTCAACTTAAATTTCAAAGGATATGCAGGACAAAGCTTTGGTGCCTTTTTATTGAAGGGAATGAATGTTCAATTAATCGGAGAAGCTAATGATTATGTTTGTAAAGGAATGAATGGAGGCATACTCACAATTATTCCACCAAAAATAAATGAAATCTCCTCCGAACAAGTCATTTTAGGAAACACCTGTCTTTATGGAGCAACAGGTGGAAAATTATTTGCATTAGGAAAATCGGGAGAAAGATTTGCGGTTAGAAATAGTGGTGCTACAGCGGTAACAGAAGGAGCAGGTGATCATTGCTGTGAATATATGACTGGTGGGAAAGTAGTTATACTAGGTTCCACAGGAAGGAATATTGGTGCAGGCATGACTGGTGGAATAGCTTTTATAATCGATGAAAATAATGATTTAATTAACAAAGTAAATAAAGAAATAGTAAGCATTCATCAAATAACTTCATCAAAACAGGAAAATATCTTATTGGAAATTATTAGAGAATATCAAGCAAAAACAAATAGCTTAAAGGCTGCCAAAATAATTGAAAATTGGTCCTATTTTAAGAGTACTTTCAAATTAATTGTTCCCCCAAGCGAAGAAGAGATGCTTGGTATAACAAAAATGTAAATGCCTTTCTTTGTAAAGACTGAAATTATAAAAAAAGAATACTTAATTAATAATGATTTAAAACGAAAAATAATTAACGAACATATTGATTGGGTAAAAAAATTAAAAACAGAGGGAATTAATATAAAAAGTGGCTTTTTGGTAGATGAGTTAAATAGGCCAGGTGACGGCGGATTACTTATTCTTGAGATGAATAACTATAGAAATGCACTAAAAATAATTAAGAATGATCCAATGATTAAAAATGATCTAGTTGAATGGAAATTAAATGAGTGGGTTGATCCAAATAAATGAATATAACTATCTTGGATACTTTTTCATAAGTTTTTGAATCTCTTCAGCATGGTAGCTACTACGAGTTAAAGGAGAACTAACTACTTGCATGAAGTTTAAATCTTTTTCCCCGAACACTTTAAAGTAGTTAAATTTTGAAGGACTTACAAATCTTTTAACAGGTAAATGATTAGGGCCAGGAGATAAATATTGGCCAATAGTAACAATATCAACGAAATTACTTTTTAAATCCTTCAAAAGACTTAAGATCTCCTCATCTTTTTCCCCTAAACCCAGCATGAAGCCTGACTTTGTATAAATTTTGGGAGAATAGTCTCTGGTTCTTTTAAGCAACTCAAGAGTTCTTTCATATTTGCCTTGAGGTCTTACTTTTTTATATAGCGAAGACACAGTCTCAATATTGTGGTTTAAAACATTTGGATTTGAATCAAGAACTTTTTCAAGCGCTTTCCAGTTGCCACAAAGATCAGGTATTAGAAGCTCAATAGTAGTTTCAGGAGATTTTTCTCTTATTTGATGAACACATTGAAAAAATTGAGATGCGCCACCATCCTCAAGATCGTCTCTATTAACTGATGTGATTACAACATGCTTAAGCTTCATTCTAAAAACAGCTTCGGCTAGACGATATGGTTCAGTTGGGTCTAAGTCTCTCTTAGATCTATCAAAATCAATATCGCAATATGGACATGCCCTAGTGCAACCAGGACCCATTATGAGAAAAGTTGCAGTTCCACTAGCAAAACATTCGCCGATATTTGGACAGCTTGCTTCTTGACATACTGTATTGAGATTTAAATCATTTAATAAATTTGCAGTATTACCAATTCGCTCAACTTGTGGAGCTTTAACCCTTAACCATTCAGGTTTTGAAATTAAACTATTAGGATTATTAGTCACATTAAATCTTCTTGACCTGTAATTTTATTTTACTAAAAACAAGATGAATTAACTATTTATAATTTCAAAGTCAAAGCTCATTCAACAGAAGTAAATAAATAAATGAATTCAACTAATCCTTCTGCAATTTAGAAAAATTTTAATTAAATTTACTCGTTACACAACGTTTTTGTTCTATTAACTAAAATTGAATCAGATTTCATGACGTTATTTTTAATACAGATATCAGAACGTACTAATTTTAAAAGTATGGCAAAAAAGTTTATAATGATTACTTTATTTTGTACTAAAAAGTGTTTTTTTAATTATTTTTTGATACAGTAAAAAATATATGT
>QCMB01000015.1 GCA_003214085.1 Prochlorococcus sp. AG-418-J17 | reverse complement strand
TCTAGGAGAACATTTGCTTTAACTTTTTCAAACAGATCTAATACAGTAACTAATAATATATTGAATTTCCTTTCATCTGCTACTGGCGGTAATAATGGTGCAAAATCTTTTAATTGGAGTCCACCTTTGGGAGCAACTGGAAAATGGATTTGTCAAAATCCTTCAGTAGAAATAGTTGCTAATGATTTAAACAATCTTGAATTAGTTTTTGTTGAAGTATTTGAACCATGACTGATTCTTATATTAGTGAATATCAAAAAATTGATCCAAGTGCAATTATTGAATTGTTTGAGCTAAAGCTTATACAAGGTTTGCATTATACAGACGCAACTGGAATAACTACGGTATATCGTTGGCACTCTGGAATGACTGCTGCTGGTGCAGGGTCTATTGTTTTTAACAATAAAACTTATAGTCCTATGCCAATTGAGGCAGAAGGTTTTGATTATAAAAGTGGGAAAAATGATGGACAAGCAAGACCTGTACTTAGAGTAAGTAATCTTTTAAATACTGTTTCTACAATTCTTATAGAAGTAAACAAAGTCACACCGGGAAATGATTTATTAAATGCTGAAGTCACCAGAATTAGAACAGCAGCAATGTTTCTAGATGGAGAGTCAACAGCTAATGTAAATGCAACAAGTAGAAATGAGGTTTATTTTATTGAAAGAAAGTCCACAGAAAACAGGCAAATAGTTGAATTTGAATTATCTCAATTTAATGATTTACCGGGATTTAAGATTCCTAAAAGACAAGTTTTACCAAGACAGTTTCCCGGCATAGGAGCTTTCCATGAGTGATTGGAAAATAGAAGCAAAAAAACACGCAGAGGATATGTTTCCGTCTGAAGCTTGTGGTTTAGTTGTTGTAATTAAGGGTCGAAAAAGGTATGTAAAATGTAAAAATATGGCAGTAAATGCTTACGATCATTTTATTATAAATCCTATTGATTACGCTAATGCAGAAGATTCTGGGACTATCGTTGGCATTTTTCATTCGCATCCATATCAATCACCGAATCCTAGTTCTGCTGATTTAACAGCTTGCGAAAACTCAAAAAAAATATGGTACATATATGCAGTTGCTTTAGAAAAATGGCATGAGTTTGAATCATCAGGATATAAAGCTCCTTTAATAGGTAGACATTATTCTTTTGGGGTACATGATTGCTGGACTTTAGTAAAAGATTATTATGAGTCAGTAGGTATTAAATTAAGAGATTGGGAAAGACCTACAGATCCAGAAAGTTTTAGAATGAATCCTTATTTTGATAAATGTTTTAAAGATACAGGATTTAGAGAATTAAAAGAAGAAGAACAATTAGAGCATGGCGATAGTATATTGTTTGCAATTAATAGTCGTGGTTTAAATCATGTCGGTGTATTTTTATTGCCACAACAGATGGTTTTACATCATATAGAAGGTAGACTAAGTTCAAAGGATTTTTATGGGGAATGGCTTGTAAAATGCACTGGAAAGAGGTTGCGTTATGTTAAGTAAACTAAAATTATATGGAGAACTTGCAGAGTTTTGTGGTGGTAAGAATGAATATGAAGCAGTTTTAAATAGACCAATAGATGCTGTTAATTTTTTAAGAGGAAATTTTGCTGGTGTAGATAAACATATGTCTACACAAAATTATCAAGTTTATATAGGAGAACATAATATTGATGAGGAATTACTTGACTTTCCTAGTGGTGGATTAGATATAAAAATAATACCTGTAGTTGCTGGTGCTGGTAATATTGGAAAAATTATAGCTGGAATTGCCTTAATAGGAATTGGATTTGCTTTTGCTCCAGCAGGTCTGGGGTTTGGAAAATTTTTAGCAGCACCAGTTCTAACAGAAGGAGCTATAAGTTGGTGGGCATTATCTGGAAAACTTGGAATGTTATTAGTTCTTAGTGGTGTAGCTGGCTTGCTCACACCAACTCCAGAGCTTTCAGATGATGATAATGACCCTATAAAATCTTTTTCATTTGGTGGTGTACAACAGACTGCTAGATCTGGAACTCCAATCCCTATTGTATATGGCAAGATGTTAGTAGGGTCGATACCAATTTCAACACAAATTGAAACTTCCGATATAGAGGTGGATGAAGATGAATAAAGAGTACATTGCTGGTTCTGGTGGTGGCGGTGGAAAAGGTGGTGGCGGTGGATCACGCACACCTTCTACTGACGAGGACTCTTTAAATAGTAGGTCGTTTGCTCGTGTTCTTGATGTTATAAGCGAGGGAGAAATTGAAGGGTTAGAAGATGGAAATAAATCAATTTTTTTAGATAATGTACCTCTTGAAGACAATAATGGTAATGCTAATTTTGATAATATAATTGTAAGAACAAGAAAAGGCACATCAAATCAAGCCGTTCTACCCGGATTTATACAAGCAGTTAATGTAATCCCAAACCCTCAAAGTGGTGTTGAAATTGATAGTACTGGACAAACTTTTACTATTACAGATGATAGTGTTGATTCTGTTAAATTTTTAATTAGTATTCCTACTTTGCAAAAAATAAAAAATAATGGTGATACTTTAGGTACAGAATTTAAGTTTTTATTTCAAAGATCACTTGCTAATGGTGCTTTTGTTAATAAAAAAGTAAATGGTAAAACCGTACAAAAGATAAAAGGTAGAACTGCTGATTTATACCAAAAAGAATATGAATTTAATATAAGTAATCTCAATGAAAGTCAATTCCCTGTTGCTTTTAAAGTTGTAAGACATAGCACTGCTGGAGATAATAGCATTGCTGATGATGTGGCATTTATGAACGCTAATGATGATGATGGAGATCCAAATAGTGATACTTTTATTAGTCATACAAGCAAATTTTTTGTAACATCACATAGTCTTATAAAAAATCAAGGTAAAAGTTTTGTAGACGCAAGTTACACTATTAATAATAATAGTGATCCTATAGCTATTGGTAAAGTAGTCACAATTACTACAGGGAAAAATCATAATTTAGAGGTTGGAGAAAGTATTGGTTGTGTATTTACTACTGGTACAAACAAGCCAAAAAATAGACGTATGGAAGTTACAAGTGTTATATCAAAGAAGAAATTTACTTGTGAACATGGACAAAATGGTAATACATCAGGACTTGTTACTTTTGGGAGAAGATTTAGTTATCCTGATTCTGCATTAGTAGGTTTAAGACTTGATGCTGAACAATTTAACTCAGTTCCAAGACGGTCTTATTTAATAAAAGGTATAAAAGTAAGGATTCCAAATGCAAATGACACAGGAACTCCTACAGTAAGAGCAGATGGAAGTATAAACTATCCAAATAATTATATTTTTAATGGAAGTCTTGGGGCAGCGCAATGGACTACTGACCCTGCTTGGTGCTTGCTTGATCTTTTAATTACTGAAAGGTACGGATGTGGGGATTTTATTAAATTAAATCAATTAGATCTTTATAGCTTTTACGCAGCCTCTGTTTATTGTTCAGAACGTGTAACTTTTGAGGATAGGTTAGGAACTGGAGTTGTTGAAACAGTTACAGAACCAAGATTTAGTCTGAATGTAAATATACAAAGCAGACAAGATGCTTTTAAAGTTATCAATAGCATTTGTTCTGTTTTTAGGGCAATGCCTTTGTATGTGTCAGGTAGTTTTGGTCTTATACAAGATAAAGCTGGAATGTTGCCAACGCATCAATTTACTGAGGCAAATGTTACTCCAGAAGGATTTAGTTATTCTGGTAGTTCTACTAAAACAAGAACTACAGTAGTTGTTGTTAAATATTTTGATTTAGAGTTAAGAGATGCAGCTTATGAACAGGTTATTGATAACGAAAATTTGGCAAAGTATGGAGCAATAATAAAAAACATAAATAGTTTTGGCGTTACATCTAGAGGTCAAGCTAGAAGACTTGGTAAATGGTTTTTAACAACACTTGCTACTGAAACAGATATTGTTTCTTTTACTACTAATATTACTTCTGGTGCTTTTATTACACCCGGTCAAATAATTGAAATTGCTGATCCTGTAAAAAGTGGAGTGCGAAGAGGTGGTCAGATTATGGGTGTTGAAACAACTTCTAACGATAATAGTCTTATTACAGTAGATAGTGTTGTAGATATGCCAAATATCGGTGGAAATTTAGACGCTACTCTTACTGTGATTTTGCCTGATGGTCAAATAAGTCAACGACCAGTTACTAATATAAATACAGATACAAAGAAAATAAGGGTTTCGGGGAGATTTAGAAAATTAGTAGCTGATTCAAATGGTACTGAACCTTTTAGACCTAATACAAGACAACAAAATCCAGATTATATAACCACAACTCAAACTACAGATCCTAATGTTGGTTCTTTTTGGGTTATTGAAACAACTGGTACAAGTGGCTCTATATTATCTCAATTATATAAAGTTATATCGCTAGAAGAACAAGATGATTTTCAATATACAATTACTGCTGTTTTGCATAATGAATCAAAATATGCAGCAGTAGAAGAGAATGAAGTAATAGAACACAGAGATTTTACTAATTTAGACAAAAAACCTAAAGCACCTACAGATTGGGCAACTGATTCTGCTGGTACGGTATATCCTTTTGAACAACTATATAAAGACAAAAATAAAGTAAGAGTTAGACTTTTAATAGGATGGAAACCTGTATTAGGTGTAAATCGTTATGAACTAAAATATAGAAAAGATAGTAAACCTTGGACAGTTGTTGAGTTAATAGATCCTTCATATTCGATTGAAGATATTAAGGTAAGTAAATCTGGTAAAAAGTGTCTATACGATTTAAGAGTAAGGAGTATAAGTGGATCTGGAAAGAAATCAAATGATCAATTAATTCTTGATAATAAACAAGTCTTTGGAAAGACAACACTGCCATCACAAGTAAATTCTGATTTTTCAGCTACATTAGATCCGAATCTTGGAGTTGTATTGTCTTGGACTCCTATTGTTGCAACTTATCCTAATTTTTCTGATCTTGATATTCGTGGATACGTTATATATGAAGGTACATATGGCACAGGAACTCTTTTAGGAGAATTTACTGCTACATCATTTAATGTTCCTACATTGCCAACAAGTGCAGCTACGTCACAGACATTTTCTATAAAAGCTATTGATGATGATGGCAATGTTAGTGCTGAACCAAGAACTGCAACAGTTAGTTTTGCAAGCCCTAACTCACCATCTACTTTTACAGGCGAATATCAAAATAATAACTATGTTTTATCTTGGTCAGCATCAGTTATTGATGCAAATAAATTTGCTATTAAAGAATACGAGGTTTATCAAGGTGACACTTTAATTGCAACTGTTAATTCTTTATCATTTTCATTGCCAGTGACATGGGAAGCACCGCAAACATTTAAGATAAAAGCAGTAGATATTATTGGAAATAAAAGCAGCTTTCAAACATTTACTGCTCCTTTCACAAAAACTGCTGCACCAAATATTAACTATAGTTATGAAGGTTCAAAAGTAAGATTATCTTGGACAAAACCAGCAGAAGGAAACACGAAAATACAAGATTATGTTATCAAGGCTGGTGCAACAACTCTTAGTGGTACAAATGACGAACAATATGATGATCCGGAATGTGTAGATGTTGACGTAACTAATAGTGAAAGCTATCTATTTGAAGTTGACCATAGCGTTTTAAACGCATCAACAAGTAGAAGATTTTTTGTTCGTGCAAGAGATATAAATAACAAACTTGGTGATGTGGGGCGTACTGGTGTTGATAATTATCCTGATGTATCTCTAACTGCACCATCAGCACCAAATAATTTAACTTCTGAAGTAGTTGGAGCAAGTGCTTTTGTTCAATGGGATGAAGTGCCAATTGCTACTTTAGATGGTAAAACAAATGGATTGCCAATAGCTTTTTATAAAATATATAGAGAAGCTGGTAATGCAACAAGTGTAGGTACTGCTGATTTCCAACAGAATGGAACTGCTATCACTGAAGAAGTAACTTGGTCAGATACATCACAAAAATATTTTGTAAGGGCTGTAGATATAAACGGAAATGAGGGTGCTTTATCTGAAGTTGACTTTACAGTAGTTTTGCCAAGTGCTGTAACTGGTTTAAACGATGAGGTTATTGATAATAATGTGTTATTGAGATGGACAGAAAGTGTTGTTGGAGAAGGTCAATTACCAATTGCACATTACAATATTTATAGAAATACAACTGCTGCTAATAATCTTGTTGGTCAAAAACTTGGTACATTTACAACTGTTTTTGAGTCTGTTGGAGGCGAGTTTGAATATATTTTAATTCCTGTAAATACTGTTGGTAATGAAGGTGCATCAGCATCAATAGTTTCAACTGTAAATGAACCTCCAGACTTTGTATTACAACAAGACCACACAAGTTCTTTAAATGGAACAATTGTTAATGGTTTTAGTGAAAGTGGTGGAATATTCTTTTGTATAGATACATCAAGGACTTGGAAACAACACTTTGATCCAAATGACAATGATACGTCTAGAACTTTTGGCGTTTATGGAGCTTCCTCTGTCTATGCTCTACCTAGTGAAAATACAGGTAGTTACGAAGAAATTGTAGATCTAAAAGCAACAATTCCAAATACTAAAATTGACGCTACTCTTGGATTGGTTGGAGAAGAAACAGTTGGGGAAGGTTATACTATTACTCCAGAAATTTTTGTTGCTCCTGACATAAGAGGAACTTACGTTCAATCAGGCACTACAGTAACAATTACAATTACAAGTCATGGAAAATCTCAAGGGGATCAAGTAACTACAGAATATAGATCAACGGCTAACCCTCAAGGATCTCCTGTTGATGGTACATTTACTGTTGCATCAGTTGTTAATGCCAATGTTTTTACTGTTACTGCATCTAATAGTGCTACTGATAATGGTGAGGTATCAATAGGCTCTGGCACATATGTATCAAGAGGAGCAAATAAATCCAAAGTATTAGCACAAAATTTTAGATTTATAAAAGTTCATTATGATTTTACTGGCACTAATAATAATGATTTGATAAAAGTAAGTAGTCTTAGAGTGAAAACATTTTTGAAACAATTTACAGATCAAGGTAGAGTAGATGTAACCGAATCAGAGTCTGACAATAATGGTAAGTTAGTAGCTTTTTCAAAAGATTTTGTTGATGTGGATTCTATTCAATTAACAATACAAGGTAAAAATTCATCTGCAAAATATGCTATTTATGATTTTGAAGATACTGCAAATCCTTCTTTAGGTTTTAGAGTATTTTTATTTGATACTGATGGCGAGGGTGTCGCTGGCACTGTAGACTTTACTGTAAGAGGAGTTTAAATGGCTAATTTCAATTTACCAGCTTTAACAAGCACATACACAAATTTCATAACTGAACTAAAAAATAGGGATAATACAATATCATCTTTATTTTCGGATGGAACTGATCATGTGGGAAATTATCCTGTAAGAGCTATTAGATGGAATACTTCTGGTTATTTTCAAAGACGTAATTCAAATAATAATGGTTGGGAAAGATTAGAAGGTAATGGCGGAACTCATTATTTTGAAAATATTGAGACAGGTGCGATAACAGCTACAGGTGGTGCGACTATAACTGGTGCAACAACAGTATCAGGTAGAGTTCATGCTGGAAGCTTTAATGTTACTGGAACTTCAAAACCAGCTAACGGATTTTATTTGCCAGCATCAAATGAGATGAGACTTGTAACTAATAGTACTGATAGAATTACTATTGAATCTAATGGTCAAGTTGGAATTAATCAACCTAATCCAAATTACGGACTTGATATTACAGGAACTTTTCGCATACAAAATGGTTCAACACATAGCTATTTAGAAGTAGGTACTGGAGGTACTGGTAATAGAAAAGCTTATATTGACCTTGTTGGAGATGAAACTAATACAAATTATGGATTAAGAATATTAAGAGAGAGTACTGGTAAAAACGCACCATCATTTATAAACCATAGAGGAACAGGAAATTTTGTAATTGATTGCTTACAGGCTGAAGATGATACAGGAACTGGAGCTAATGTTCAATTTAAACAAAATGGAGTAGTAAAAGTAAGAATAAACCAAGGTAATGGTTTTGTGGGGATAGGAGATGATAGTTTTACGCCTACTGAATTTTTGCATATAAAAAATGGTGTTACTAATGAAAACGCATCAATAAGAATACAAAACGGTGATGGAAGTGCTTATCTTAGGGCTGATAATGATGATTTATTTATAGACGCAGATACACATCACATAAGAAATGAAAGTGGAAATACTACTTATGTAACTGCTAATTCAAGTAAATTTGATATAAAAACAAACGCAAAAGTAAATGGTAATTTAGATGTAACATCAGGAGTTGATGTTACTGGAAACATAACAGTTTCTGGTACTGTTGACGGACAAGATATTGCAGCTATGGGAACTAAATTATCTAATATTGATGAAAATGCGTCAGACGATATGACTGGTACTGAAATTTTAAATGCACTTAAAACAGTAGATACAGACACTTCTGGACTTAATGCACAGAAGTTAAGAAGCAAACAGTTATCAACAGGTACTACAAGATTTGATTCTGTTGCTCATGTAAGTGATACTGGTGTTTTAGAAATTGGAAAGCGTATTGATTTCCATTTTCTTACTTCAGGTTCGAGTGCTTCAAATAATGAAATTGGTACAGTGCGTATTGAGACTGATGGTGATGGAAGGTTTGAGTTTGATATGAGTGTTTTTCCTAGATCAAATGGTCTTTTAGATTTAGGAGATGGTAATCATAGATGGAGAAACTTGTATGTTAATGACCTCAAGTTGTCTAACAAAGGAAGTGCTAATGAGGTTGACGGCACTTGGGGGGATTGGACTTTGCAAGAAGCAGAGGAAACTATTTTTATGATTAATCATAGAAATGGCAAAAAATATAAGATAAACATGACAGAAGTAGCTAATTAGTATTATTTTGGTATAATGGAAAACATATACAATTTATCTATGACACAAATTACTGAATTAAGAGAAGAAGCTCAAACAAAAGGGCAAGAGCTTGTAAAAAGATACCAAGAGCTTGAAAATGCAGAAAAACAAATTCAAGCAGAAAAAAAACAAATAGAAAAACAAGTTGATGTTATAAATGGCGAGATTGGTGCTTATAATAAGCTTGAGCCTCCTGTAGAGGATGCGCCTAATGAAGCACCAAATCCAGAAGAGTAATCATGGCAATTAGTCCGGCTTTAAGAAATTTTACGCTACAAAGAGGTGCTGACTGGTCTGAGCAGTATATCTTTAAGTCAACACAAGCAGATGGATCTGAAGTTGTTATGGATCTTACTGGTTTTACAATTTCTGCACAGGCTTGGAATC
This sequence comes from Prochlorococcus sp. AG-418-J17, assembly GCA_003214085.1. Classification (GTDB taxonomy): domain Bacteria; phylum Cyanobacteriota; class Cyanobacteriia; order PCC-6307; family Cyanobiaceae; genus Prochlorococcus_A. Next base: position 16,524 of record QCMB01000015.1, on the reverse strand, counting down.
AAAATAGAGATTATAAATTTGCTGATTTTGCAGTTGTATATGACGATAGACCGAATGGTAAGATTTCACTTGTGTTAACAGATGAACAAACTGTAATTTTTCCTGATGAAGTTTTTTATGACGTATTGTTAACTACCGCATCTGGTTTGAAAGAACATTATATAGAAGGTAAGATAACTGTAAGCCAAGGGTACACACGATGAGCAAAATTGAAGTCACGACTATTAAAAATAAGATTCATGTTAATGAAACTAAAGTTAATATAAATGCTAGTACTACAACATCAAAAGTTATTTCAGTTGTTACACAAGGGGCGCAAGGTGCTAAAGGTTTAGATTTAATTGATAATAATAGAGTAGATGGGAGTATCATTAGGTTTGATGCTTCTGCTCAAACTTACAGGGCTGATGCAGATGTGACTCCAACTGAATTAACGGATGGAGGAAATTTTTGAAATCCATTGCTACCACTAGCCTTTACCTAAACTAAGCTCATGGCAAACATTCTAAGATTTAAAAGAAGAGCATCAGGTGCTGCTGGCGCACCATCTTCTTTGATGGAAACAGAACCAGCATATAACGCAGTTGATGACACTCTATATCTTGGTATTGGGTCAGGCGGTGCTGGAGGATCAGCTTCATCTATTAAAGCTATAGCCGGTTCTGGAGCTTTTGTTGATAAAACTGGTAATCAAACAGTATCTGGTAACAAGACGTTTACAGGAACTGTTGATTTAAGTAGTGCTACAATTCCAAGTTTTTCTATAGATCAAAACCTGACGATTGTTGGAAACTTAACAGTTCAAGGTACAACGACCACGATTTCGTCTAGTACTATTGATGTTGCAGACAAAAACATCGAATTAGGAAAGGTAAGTTCGCCTACTGATACTACAGCTAACGGTGGTGGACTTACCTTAAAAGGAACTCAGGATCACACATTTAACTGGTTAAACGCTACTGATTCTTGGACATCTTCAGAACATTTAGAACTTGTTGCATCTAAAAATTTCCGTATTGATGGTGCTGTTGTCTTATCAAAAACAGGTCTTGGCTCAACAGTTTTAGCCTCTAGTTTAACTTCTGTTGGTACTATTACATCTGGTGTTTGGAGTGGTACTGATATTGGTGTTGCTCATGGTGGTACAGGAGCTTCTAATGCCAGCGATGCAAGAACCAACCTTGGAGTTGCTATTGGGTCTGATGTTCAAGCCTATGATTCAGAATTAGATGAGCTTGCAACAATGGCTGCTAACACTGCTGCTGCTTTAGCTGATTTATCACAAGCGGAAGTACAAATTTTAGATGACGCTACTGTAACAACAGCAGAATTAAATATTCTTGATGGCGTTACCTCGACAACAGCAGAAATTAATATTCTTGATGGTGTTACTGCATCTACTGCTGAAATAAATAAACTTGACGGCCTTACAGCAACTACCACCGAATTGAATTATATAGATGGTGTTACATCAAACTTACAAACACAACTAGATAATAAACAGCCATTAGATTCTGAACTTACAGAACTCGCAACAATGGCTTCTGGGGCTGCTTCTGCTTTAGCTGATCTTACAGGAACAGAGGTTGCAATTCTTGACGGTGCGACTGTTACGACTACTGAGTTAAATATTGTTGACGGATCAACTTCAGCAACTTCAACAACGCTTGCAGCAGCAGATCGAATGGTAGTTAATGATAATGGCACTATGGTTCAAGTTGCTTTTACTGATCTTGTAACATTTTTAGAGAATGGTACGGTGTCTGGTTTCGATATAGATGGGGGAACATATTGATAGCTGACCAGTATTTAAGGAGGTTTTATCATGTCAAATTTAATAAAACTTAAAAGAGGTTCTGGCAGCAATCCTCAAGCTAGTGATTTAGTTGTTGGAGAAGTTGCTTTAAGAACAGACTCAGGACAGCTATTTACAAAAAAAGATGACGGTAATATATCAGAGATTGGTGCTGCTGCTGGAGTAAGTGACGGAGATAAAGGAGATATTACTGTCAGTAATAGTGGTGCTACTTTTACTGTTGATAGTGGTGTTATTAATAATGCAAAAGTAGCTTCTGATGCTGCTATAGCTGGTACAAAAATTTCTCCTGATTTTGGATCGCAGCATATAACTACAACAGGCAATGTTAATTGTGATGGCATAAGATTGACTGATGATGACGAAATCCGTTTAGGTACTAGTGACGAATTAAAAATTTTTCATAGAGGTTCAGATGGAGTTTCAATAATCAATGAGACTGGAAGTGCTTATTTAAGTATTGGAAGTAATGGCAACAAAATTGAATTATATGATGCTGATAATGGCAGAGCAATGGCTGAGTTTTTTACAGGTGGTGGTGTTTATTTAAGACATGGAGCAAGTAATAGATTTTTTACAAGCAGTACAGGTATAACCGCAACTGGTACTCAGCATAAATTTACATCTGGTACTTCTGGTGATTGTGAACTAATAATTGAAGCTGATACAGATAATAATGAAGAGGGCGATAACCCAAGAATATTATTTAGACAAGATGGTGGCAGCGATTTTTCCGCAATACACCAAGAAAATAATAAATTAGAAATATCAAACTCTGTTACTGGTGCTGGAATAGTATTAAAAACTGGCTCAACAGGTGGTTATACCAATGCTAGTCAAAGAATGTTAATTAACGACTCAGGAGTAGATATTACAGGACATATGATTCTTAGTGGTGAACTTAATTTAATGGGTTCATCAGATGCTCACAAATACATAGATTGTCGTGTTGGTTCTAACGCATTTCATATAAGAAGTACCTCTGGGGGAGATTCTAACCATGAAAACATGGCTAAATTTATTGGGAATGGAGGAGTCGAGCTATACTACGACAACACAAAGAAATTTGAAACAACTTCAGCCGGAGCTGCTGTCACTGGAAATTTAGCAGTTACAGGAACAGTTGATGGTAGAGATATAGCTAATGGATTGATGACAGGAACAACCACTAGCAACTCAGATCTTAATACTGCTCAAATAGCTGGAGTTTATAGACTTAATACAGGTATCACAAATGGCACAACTGGAATAAATAGTTATGGAACATTATTAAATTGCAATAATGGTAGTGATACAGGATTTCAAATATATGCTAACTACAATAGTCATAATCATTTTATAAGAGGTGGGAATGGCTCTACATTTGGTGGTAGTGGTTCAAATCGTGCGTGGGCAAAAATTTGGAACGATCAAAATGACGGCTCTGGTTCTGGCCTTGATGCTGACACTTTAGATGGTGTTAACAGTACAAGTTTCTTAAGATCAGATGCTGCTGACACAATGACAGGAAACTTAACTGTTAATGCTGTATTACAAGTAGGAAATGGTAGTGGAAACGATCACGAAATTAGAATATATAAAGCAGATAACAATGTTTCAGATCATATTCAGTTCTATAACGGAACTACAAGAATGGGGGAGATTGGCTGTGAAGATACTACATGGCTAAGAATCAACCAAGAAACAAACAAAAACATTTACACCCCTAGAATGTTTAGGGCTGATGGTGGTTTTCAAGTAGACGGTACTACTGTTATTGATGCATCTGGAAATATTCCTTCATCAAGAATATCAGGTGCAGTTGCTAGTGCTACAAATGCTGATACAGTTGACAGTATTCATGCAAGTAGTTTTTGTAGAGCAGATACTTCTGACGTATTATCTGGAATATATGACTATACCTCTACTGCTAGTTCAGTTATAGAGTTTACTGGTACTACATCACAAGACAATAGAGGAATATATTGGAACAGTAGAGTTGGAATATCAGCCGATAGCTCAGACGGTTATCTCAGATTAAACAACAATAATAGTTTTTCTAATGGGATTTATACTCCGGGAACTTTTAGGGTTGATGGTACATTAGTTGCTAATGGGGTAATTGATTGTAATAGCTCAATTAAAGTAATAAATGGAGCTGCAAATAATTTACCAATAAGATTTGATAGTGATGAAGATACTGGAATTTGGCGTAGATCATCTAATCAAATTGGTTTTGCTACTAATGGTGTTGCTAGATATGCGATGAGTGGAAGTTCATTATATCCCGAAGCAGATAACGCTGATGATTTAGGTTATAATGATCGTAGATGGGATGATCTTTGGGCAACAAATAATTCTATTAGAACATCAGATAGAAACTTAAAAAATACAATAGTAACATCAGATTTAGGTTTAGATTTTATAAATCAATTACTACCAGTTTCTTATAAATTGAATGAATCAAAGAAATATAATGAGGAAGACGGTGGTTACATTAAAAGTGCTGGTACTAGAACTCATTATGGTTTAATTGCACAAGATATAGAAACTCTTTTAGAAACTATAAGCAAATCTGCAACAGATTTTGCTGGTTTTTGTAAGGATACAATTACTGAAGATCACGATGGTAATACACTTGAAACACCAAAAGTTATATATGGTTTAAGATATGGAGAATTTGTTGCCCCAATTATTAAAGCTATTCAAGAATTAGCAGTAAAAGTTGCAGCATTAGAAGCTAAGAGTTAAAAATAAGTTATAATAAAAAGAAAAACCTAATGGGAATAGATTTTTCATCTGGATTTGTACAAGGTGTACATGAAGAGGCTGCTGATTTTTCTGGAAATAGTGGGATTAAGCTTGGAAGTAATGCTACACAAACAAAGATAAGAAAATATACATCGAGTTCTACTTATAATCCAACATCAGGAACAAAATATATAGAAGTTCATTGTATCGGTGGTGGAGGTGGTACTAAAAGTGGTACTGAAGTAAGTGGAGATGAGGCAAATGATGCAAGGTCTACAGGTGGTGGAGGTGGAGGTGGTTATTGTATTGGTAACTATACTTTGTTATCTGAAAACTTTGAAGCTTCTATAACTGTAGGAGAAGGAGGAGAGGGAGGACAAGGACATTCAAGTCAAGTTAGAGCTGGAGAAGATGGCGGTTTTTCAAGATTTGAAACTACAGTAGGTAGTTCTCATTTCAATACAAATGGAGGTGCAGCTAGACAAACTGCAAATGGTGGTGAAGGTGTGGCAACAAATCAATCAAAAGGAAGTGGCGGTGTAGCGCAGGGTACACTTGAATTTTCTGGAGAAGAAGGAAGAGATCAAGGCGTACAAGGTGGTTATGGTGGTAATTCTGGTCATTCAGATCGAACTTATGGCAGGGGAGGTAATGGTTGGGCGCAAGAAAATTCAAATCAAATAAATGGCAATGGTGGTACGGATGGCTATGTTTATATTATTGAATACATAGAATAAATTATTATGTCAGATAGATACGCAATTATTAATTCTTCAAATGTTGTCGAAAACATGGTCGTTTGGGATGGAAATTTAGAGACTTGGAAGCCTCCTACTGGTTACACTGCTGTAGAAGTTGAGGACAATGTAAGATGTGGGATAGGCATGACTTACAATAGTTCTGGAACAGGTACTGGTGATTCAAACGATAATATGTGGATAATTCCACCTGATAAAATAAAAGAAACTAATCAAACGTGAATACTGAATTATATTGTGATATATCTGCTAACTATGTAAAAAACTATCATCCAAATTTATTTTCTTGGATAGAACTTGCTGATCTTATAAATATTAGACCGTTACTAACTCAGGAAAGAGTTAAATTATTAGATCCCGAAAATAGATTTTTTCAATGGTACACAAATGGATGGATAAAAGATAAAAATACATATCCTCCATCTCTTATAAAATGTTTACTTGAAGAAATGGTAATTTATTTTGTAGATATGTCTAGAGCTACAAAGAAAATAAATAAATTTGCAAGTAGTATTGAAGATCAATATAAATGTCATGTAGATGCACATATATATGTTTGTCGTGACCCAAAAATAGAACATCCTTTTGCTGCTCATTTTGATATTAGTCACAATGTAATTGTGCAATGTGAGGGAAAAACTAATTTTAAAGTTTGGGAAAAAGTTGAAGATCACAAAGTAAAAAAACAAATACATTTGAATATGAGCAAAGAAAAGCCAATACTTGATGTAATTATGGAAACTGGTGATGCACTGTGGATTCCAAAATATTATCCACATCAAGCTATTTCTCTAACACCAAGATTATCTGTAAGTTTTCCTTTTGTTAATGATGAGAATGGTACACATGAACAAAGCTTTGAAGATAGAAACTGGATTACTTTATGAGAAGAAATTACAAAGCAAGATTAGTATTTCCTAGTATTTTTCACGAATATATTTTTAAAAAAGTTGATTTTAAAAAAGATAAAAAAGATTTAATTGACTTTTGTTATTTGCAAAAAGAAATTAATTCAAAAGGATTAACTAAATCAAATTATGGAGGTTGGCACTCGCCTGTTTATAGCATTAATAACGATAATTTAATATCAGAATACTTAAAAAAAGGATTAGGAAAGTCTGTTTTTACTACGTTAAAAAAAACTGTTGCTGCGAAAATTGAATATTGGATAATGATTAATAGTCCAAATACTTATAATCTTGCACACACTCATCCAAACTGTCATTTGTCAGGAGTTTTTTGGATAAAAGCTCCAAAAAATTCTGGCGATTTAAAATTTATGAACTCTTTAGCTCATGTAAACTATGCTGAAAATAATTCATATGTACGTCAGTTTCGTAACGACACGAATGTATTTGATTGCTTTAGATATATACCAACAGAAGGACATATGGTTACATTTCCGTCTTCTATTATGCACGAAGTTAAACCAAACAAGTCAAGATATGACAGGATCGCAGTTTCATATAATATAAATTTAGCAGGTTGGGATGATAATTTTGACAATGATGAATCTAGCTCTTATATTGAAAAGAAATAAAAAAATGAAAAAATTATTTTCAGCATTTCTTTTAATCGGGTTATTATTCCCAACAATTATCGAGGCTGGAGTTTCCCCAGAAGGCGTAAATAGACCAAGAAAAAGAAAAAAAAGATGTAAAAGTGATAAATTTGTAACTGTATGTCGTGTGCCAAGAAAGCCTAAAAAATGTAGCTTAAAAAGACCTTGTGTTCCCCCAAAATATTACAGACCTAATCCTCCAAAATTTATTCCTATGGGGTAGTTTTTGTATTAAGTTGACGAGTCATTATTCCTAAAGTTACATATAAAGGAGCTAAAGCCATAATTCCTGTGAAGGTTATAATGGTAACAGGAACTAAAGTTTTTAAAACTACATCTCTCATGTTAAATAAAATCTCATCTGTTCTTTCTATTTTATCTTTTATTATCAGCGTCACAACTATTGCTGCTGGATACGCAGGTTATCGTTACATTACAAGTCCACACTTTGAAGCGATGATGATGGAAAAGGTTATGAAAGGTGTAAATAAAATATTGCCTAATCAGATAGAAAAGAAAATGCCAAAAGTAACTGGTGAGATGTTGCCTTTATGAATTGTTGGCACTGTAAAACTGAATTGATTTGGGGTGGCGACCACGACACTGAGGAAGACACGCAATATTCTATGGTTACAAATTTATCTTGTCCAAAATGTCATTCTCTTGTAGAAGTGTATTTACCAAGAGATGCGTATGACTAATGATATTTGGATTTTTTAAAAAACTAATAAAATACTATATAGACAAATTAATTGATTGGCTGCGTATGCAAAAATTTAATTTAGAACTAGATAATGAAATCAAAGAGTTTCACGAAGATTGGTTAGAGGAAAATGAAAAAAAAGAACCTAAAATAATAGAAAAAGGTACATTTGGAGAAGATGGGTGGTCTATTTCTATTGGAGATGTAGATGACGAAGATACTAAAAATTGAAATAAAAGAAGTTTATATCCCAAAAATAAGATTATGGGAAGTACAAACACCAATATTAGATGTTATTTATAAGCCAGTTGTAGATATACCGGGATGTGTTGATGCTCATAGAAATAATTTAACAGGACTTATAAACGAAGATGAACTAGGTACATATCAAGCTTGTGGTACGTTTAATATTCCTAGCTTTGAGCCATTAGAGTATAACCCTGCAAATTTTACATATACAGCACCTGCAAAACAACAAGAGCAACAACAAGATCAACCTCCGCAACAACAACCTGAGATAGCAGCTAAAAAGAAAGATGAAGAACTAGAAATACCACCCTGCCCTAGTGATAAAGAACAAAAAATTGGCGATTTTCGTAACGATCAAAAATTATTGCGTGTTTCTGGTTATTCTCGTGGTAAAAATGGGATAGATTGCATTACCTTGTATGAATCTGTCCCGTTCATCTCGCAGTACATTCCAAGTTTTAAGCAATTTACTGGTGTTTTTAGTCTTGCTCTGGTTGGCTGTTCTGCTCCGATTGTTCTTAACCTAATCAAACCAATAGTTAAAAATGTAATAAATAAACTGACAAAGAAGAAAGATAAGGTAGAATAATACATAAGCACCTGTCTTATGGTTTGCCCCATAATGAGAAGACGTTAGGCATAAAACACCTAGTCGCCAGTTGCTACTCTAATTTATGAGTATGCGGTAATACCTGATTCATCTTTTCAGTAACGATAATATCTTCACAAAGGGCATAAAATTTTGATGATTTTTTAAACTGGATTCCGTCTTGAAGAAGCGACCCACAATTCTTTAAACGTGCGAGTTCGTAGTTGAGCCTTTCTTTAGATAGTATCTGACTTTGTATTTTTTCTTGGGTCGTGGCAGCTTTTAGACACGCATCTTGAAATCGTTGATCCAATGGAAAGGTAAACGTAAGTGCTGCTCCTACATTTAGTCCTAAAGAATCTTTGTTACCACTATAATTTTGTTGATAATAAAGAATTTTTCCGGGATTAATTAAATTACCATCTTCATCAACACTAGGATCGTACACTGGCGTTTCATATGTGTAGTCAAATGGGCGTTTCTGATTAAAGGATGTAGTAACAAATGGAGAAAATGAGACTTGTGGACTTTGGCATCTAATACCATTGCCATAATGATTTTCTATAGTATTTCCTTGTAAGACCTGCGTTGCAAAATTAGAGACAGATCCACTTGCAGAAGCAGAGGGAGCAGCAGTGTTTGAGGTATTAGCAAACGCTGGACTCCCAAATAATAATCCTATTACTGCGAGAATATTGTAGTTGTATCTGTTACGCTTTCTGATTGGATCGTGCGAGTTACGTCTGAAACTGATTCCAAACCCGGAGGAGTATAAACTTCCGTAAATTGAAAGGCATCTCCTTTTACGGTTTGAGTCCAATTTGGTTTTTCTCCTAAATCTAAACCTGTCCATGTATATGTCGTACCATTTACAGTTTCAGTAACAGTTGCATTTGGTGCTGATATAGTCGATCCATCATGTTCAACACCTGATCCTGTAACTGAATATGTGTATCCAGAATTATAGTTTGTTGTTCGTATAGTCTCAGTAATATTTGTGGTAGTTTCTGTTCGACTACTAGAACTTCCTTGTGTGAAAGAAGGCACAATAGGCACAGCGTAGACAGGGCTAGATAAAAGAAAAACAAACGGTAATGTCCTCCACATCAGTCAATGGTCAAGTCCGTAACAAACTGTCCTGTCAATGTTATACCTGTACCTGTACCGGGAGTTAAAGTTATATTATGGTTATCTAAACCGATAGCTGCTGTACCTACACTAGCTGCTGCTGAACTTGTAATATCTGAGAAGTTTGGAATTTCTCCTACTGTAGCTTCAGATGTAGGTGTAACATCTCCTTCAAGATAACTTTGAGAAAACGAGAACGCATCGCCCGAAGTACTTTGTGAAGCTGTAACTGTAGTCAAAGCTGGTACGCCATTAGTGACTGTGCCTAGACCGCCAACTGTTGAATCGCCATCACTATTAACTGTAGCCACACCAGATCCTGATACAGAATAACTTGAGCCAACCTTATCTGCTGAAGTAGCTGCTGATAATGCCTCTAGTTTTACAGTAGACATTATTGAATGATTGAGGTCTGCGTGTGCAACAGGTACTCCGAAAAGTAGCAAAAGTGGTAAGAGTTTTTTCATTTTGTTACAGTTTTATTATTCTTATTATCCACATTATTAGAGTTATTGCCAACACTGTTCTTTTTCTTGTTAACAGAAATGCCGTAGCTGCCTAAAACTCCACTGGTCAAGCCTGCTAAAAATGCACCATCATTACGAATTTTATCCATGTACCCTAAAGTCATCATTGCTAAACTCCAACAAAGAATCATAAATCGGACAGCATGACCAAACAGTTCAGCCCAATCAGTTCCTTCCTTTTCTTCTTGATCTTCCATATAACTAAGATGATATATACTATAACTATAGACACAAAAGGTTAAGAATGGTTGAAGTAATAGCAGCAGTGGGTGGAGCTATGATGACAGCTTGCTTTGTGTCGGTTGGATCTGTTTCTTATAGAGGTAGACAATCAAGAGATGATCTTGTGCGAAATACAACAGCTATAGAATTATTAACAACAAAAATAGATGATATGCACGATGACATGAAAGAGGTATTTCATCGTTTAAAAGAAGTAGAACTTGCGGTTGCGGAGATAAAGCCAAGAAGATAACCTCCTCTATTGACCACCATTAGAAGAGGTTATAGCTCTAGATGGATAGGGTGAGCTACTATTAGACTAGCAATCTCTTAATTACAATGCTAAAAATTATTGAGCCAATTTTATTTACTTTTTTAAAAAGTAAAACAATAAAAAAACTCGCACTAGATATAGTACGAGCTATGGTTAAAAAAACTGATAATACAGTAGATGATCGTCTTTGCGATATGTTAGAAAAAGCTTTGTTTCCCGGCAGATAAGTTACTTTTTACCGCCTTTTTTCTTTTTCTTTTTCTTCATTCCTGTTCCGTAATGACCCGGCATAGTGTGTAAGTGTAACTAAGCCAAGTATAGCTTTGTTGCCTTATAAGACCAGTACGCTAGTGTGTGTTTGGAGGGACTTGTAATGAAACTTGTAATGCCTTGGTCTAACTGGTTTAACAAACAAGCTAAAAAAAGGCGTAAAGTTGAGCCTTGGGTTTTGGCTGACGTTACATTAGAAGAGGAATTACACGTTGAAATATTTTTACGTCATGTCATAGAAACACTTGATCCTAACGACATACCAGATCTTATAAGTGCTTTTGCAAAAGAAAATTTTAGATTAGTAAAAATAATAAACCAAGCTGGCGATCATATAGATAAGATAGATCCTAAATCTTCTTCTCCCAAAAGTAAGCGCAATCCTTCGCCCAGACTCCCCCACTAGCTTTGCCTTCTGGCATACCAAGACCACATTCTGCTTTTATAACTAGATGATGTATGCAATCTATACAAAGAGGATGATCTCTACTCATACACCTAGCATCTGCATATAAATATTCTGCTTCTATTAGTGCAGGTTCTAATTCTTTTGATTTTAAAGGTAGATTTAGTTTGCCTTCTTTTGTTTTTATCTTTACTCGCCATACGAAAGGCTCTTCTTCGTAGAGAACCATGCGACCAGCATGGTATCTAAGAGAAGCCATTTCTAAATTTATGCCTCGTAATCATCAGGTGGTGGACTTAGCCAGTATCTTGTTCCATTTATAACTCTAAATACATGATTACCGCAACATATAATCTGCCCTAAGTTTTTCTGCTGCTGCCTGTGCTTCTGATCGTGTCTCAAATGTTCTGCTGAGATAGACAACTTTTCCGTCATAGAACCACCCTTTAAATTTATATGTAAGACCATAATATATTGGCTGGACTCCAAAATGACCCTTACAGGCTAAATGTGTGACATACAAGATTTTTTATGATTTTTATATCAATTCGTAACTACAATCTTTCCATCTAGCCTTAATATATTTAACAGCTTTAGCTTGTGTTTCTGCGTTTGTAGATATTTTCATTGGTGCAGTTCCTATTCCAACTCCTTTAACAATAAAAGTAAATTTTTTAGTTTTTTTATCTTTTTCTGGCCTTGTGACACCTTCCATGTCAGGCGTCATTGCCAGAATTTCTTTATCTCTAAAATTCTGCGATTGCATTTTCGGCTGCCTCCTGTTCTTTATCAGTAAAATCTCTTATTAACATTTTCGCAACTTTATTTACGTTGTAATTATGTTTAATAATAATAGTTCTGATATTTTCATCAACCCAATCACTACGAAGACTCGCAGTATGGTTGTCAGCATATTCGATAATGTGATCGTAACCTCTAATATCAGAATCTAATTTTTTTGCTAACTCTTCTAATTTATTTTCTTTAAGCTTAATTAGCTTACGTTCAGATCTTTTGCTTTGTTTTGGTGTCATGTTATTTTTTCTAATTCAGCAATAGCTAAAGAACGTGCTTTATTGTGGATAGTTCTAAACTCGTTTCTATCTATATATTCTAAAATAATTTGCGAAAAATGTTTATCGTATATTGATCTAAATAAGCTTTCATCGTGATCTAAACTTATAAGTTGCGACAAAAACGCTTTGCATACCTGTTGTTTGCGTCTTACTTTTTGATGCCAATCTTTGTCATATTTTTCTTGCTTTTCCTGTTTAAATTTCTTAATATAATCATCCATACTTTTTATGGCTGTCATTAACTCATCTTTTAACAACAAAACTTCTGGATTAGATAAAGACCCAACATCATCAATCGTGACAACTTTATCAATTTGTTTACTGTTAAATGTTAAAGGCATAGATAAGGATAATTTCATTCTATTTTAGCTTAATTTGACTTAAAATCTACTAAAAGTGAGGGGTCTTACATGAAGCGAAAACTCACCAAAAACTCTTCATAGCCCCATATTTAAAAAGGAAACTCCTCTTCTTGTTTTTTAGGTGTAGAGTCTGATGAACTTGTGTCATTAGCATCTGCTTCTTCTATAGCCTTCATAGTCTTGTAATCAGGCTCTAGGTTTAGACCGATATACTTTTTGCCTGACTTAGCTTCGTTTAAATAGCCTGTAGCTCTAATAGTAACTACACCTTCTCCATGAAAGTCGCTATGTTCTGGTTTTGCTTTTTGTACATACTCACATAGCTTGATTATTTGATCTTCTGTAATCTGCATAACACCAGAATACTTAGGATAGTTTTTGTTAGGATCGTAATTCTCCTTGTAACGTTTTTTGTGGTCTTCTGCATCTTGTGAGAAAACTGCAAGTGGTAATTTAAAGTCCATAGATAAAATTAATTGGATTGACGTTTGGCTGATTCTAAATCCTCTATCTCAGCCAACTTATAGAGGATCTTTCCATTGATGGTGTAGAAAGAAGGCGGTTTGCCTTCTCTTCTCCATCTTTCAACAGAACCAATATGAACTCGCCATCTTTCAGCAAGTTCGCTAGGTGTTAAAAATTCTTTCTTAGAATCCGAAGTCATCTTTAGCCTCCTGTACTACCTCAACATTACTCGTAGTAACATCAATAGGTTGTATATCAACCACTTCTTCGCTAGTCTGCACACCTAATAAAAGATCAGGTATATATTGCCTACCAAAGAAAGTAGCTGCTCTCGCTTTTAACATTATTTCTGGCATTGATTGATACTTAGGATTTTTCCTAGTCCAACCTTCTTTTTGTGCCATCTTCATTGTTACGGCTGTACCTTTTACTAACTTATTATCTTCAAGTCTTATAGCTTGGCATTGAACAGCTAAAGTATCATCTTTACCAGTAACAACATAGTCAAAGTTCTTAAATCTACCGCAGCCAAGTATGTTAGAGGTTATAAATTGAGAACTCCATGTTGGCCTGCCATGTATAACATTTAAGTTTTGCATAACTGTGAGAGGACTAAGATTCATTCTCTTGCTCATCTCTAATGCAACAAGACAATTTGATAATCCTTTTTGACCTTGATAGCTTGTTGGTACAAGATCAGATTCGCATAGGCTTTTAGCTTGTCTTTGTGCAAACTCAAAAGACTCGGTGCTTTGATAGATAGAGGAATTACCCTCTGGATTGGTTGTAGTAATTTCAGATGTCATAGGTAATGTCCTCATAAGTGATGTCTACCCACTCATCACGAGCAAACACATAAGTTTTTTCTGTTTCTGGGTCGTAAAAGACCATGCCCTCATAAGGGTCGTATGGAAATTCTTTTCTCATCAGTAAAGTTGAATTTCCTCATCAGATGACGTTTGATCTTTCTTCTTGGTCATCCAAGGAGGCAAGTCGATTGTTTCTATTTCGTTAGGAGTATAGTCTGGGTAAGAATCGTTTTCTTTGCACCATAATATTTTGTCAATAGCTTCATCTACTTTTTTATTGCCCTCTTCAAGCATTTCCATGCTGGCACGATATACACCAACACAAAAAGGTGCTGTTTTTTCTATGGCAATAAATATAAAGTCATAAGAATCGAAGCCTAGGTTTTGTAAAACTTTTAAGTACCAACTGGCTTGAATGTGGTAGCCGAATTGTCCTATAGACTTTTGAAAACCTTTAGGACTTGCATCTTGTGTGGTCTTAAGATCAACAACTATGTTTTTATCGTGTGAAATCCAATCTGGCCTGCATTTTGCCCTTATTCCGCCTAAATCTTCGCTAAAAAAGCTTAATTCTGTTAATCCTTCCATGTCATAAATCATCTTAGCTGGACTTGCTAAGAAACTATGGTTCATATGTATAAGGTTTTCTTCCCACTCAGCAGCTAGTACATTTAGATGACCATGCTCTTCCATCCATTGTTTGCCTTCTTTAGTCCTACCATTAAATGCTTTTGGTTTATAGCAATATCTATTTTTAAATAATTCATTTTCTAAAAAGAATGTATGAACAGCAGTACCTTCTTCCATAGCCTTAGTAGGTGCAGATTCAGCAGTCTTATCGTGTAGATATTTTTTAGGACTAATTAGTGCTTTGCGAACAGTAGAGGAAGACTCATACTTAGTTTTTGCATGATACTCTTCGTTGGACATTACCAGTGGTTTATAGATCATTAAACTTTGCTCCCCACGCTAAAAATTTATCTAACTCACCACACTCAGAAATTTTTGTTAATAAGTTTTTGTGCATTAAATAAGTTAGTTTTTCTTGGCCGTAATACCACATACCTCGATCAACAGCGAAACAAAATGCTTCAAAATTATTAGTCCTTACATATAGCAATAATTTATCTACAAACTCTGCACTTGTTTCTTTTTGTAGCTTGCTCCAGTTGTTAGGCTGTTCCATAAATTACTTGACACATATAACAACATATTATAGTATAAGACAACAAATGTCAACCCTATGCAACTAAGAGATTACCAAAATTCAGCAATCTCTAACGTAAGAAAATCGTTTCAAGCGAAGCATAGATCTGTGCTGCTTACTCTTCCTACAGGTGCAGGCAAAACTGTTATCTTTTCTGAAATAACAAGACTTGCAGGTTTAAAAGGTGCAAGTGTTCTTATTCTTGTACACCGAAAAGAATTAATAGATCAGGCTGGTGATAAATTAACTAAAGCAGATGTTAAATACGGAATAATTGCAGCAGGCCGTAAGGAATCTAAGAGTAATGTACAAGTTGCCTCGGTGCAAACTTTAATTAACAGACTTAACAATCCAGATCAATTTGACCTGATAATTATTGATGAAGCTCATCATGCAGTTGCTAATTCTTGGCGAAAGATATTTGACTTCTATAAATCAGCTATAAAACTTGGTGTAACAGCTACACCTATGAGAATGACAGGTGCAGGGCTAGGAGAGATATTTGATAAATTAATTGTTGGTTCTACTATTCCAGAACTTGCTGAGCAAAAATATTTAGCAGAACATGAGGTGTATGCACCGCCAAATAAGCTAAATTTAGACAAAATAAGGACAATTAGGGGTGATTTTAGTAAAAAAGAGGTAGAAGATGAACTAGATAAGGTTGATATAGTTGGTGATGCAGTAGAGAATTATCGAAGACTTGGACAGAACAAACCAGCCATAGCATTTTGCATATCAGTAAAGCATGGACAATATGTAACTAATAAATTTAAAGAAGCTGGATATACCGCAGAACTTATAACAGGTTCTATGAACTCAGATGATAGAAAAACATTAGTAGATAATTTTAAAGATGGAAAAGTACAAATATTAGTTTCTATAGATGTAGTCTCAGAAGGATTTGATGTAGAAGGATGCTATGTTGCTATCTTACTCAGACCGACACAATCAGAAGCTTTATATATACAACAGGTAGGTAGAGTTCTTAGACCAGAACCCAATAAAGTTGCAATAGTTTTAGATCATGTAGGTAATACAAAACGTCATGGATTTGTAGATGATGTTAGAGAGTTTGATCTACACCAAAAAGCAAAAACAAAAAGAAAAGGAGAACTCGCAGCAACAGTAGAAACTTGCGAGGTTTGTTTTGCAGTTTATAGACCACAACCAATATGCCCTGTTTGTGGACATAAAAAAGAAATAAGAAAAAGAGAAATTACATATGAAGATGGAGAGTTAGTGAAAATGAAAAAACAACTTAAACTTGATGAAGGAGATCCACTAATTGAAAAATCTACAGGTGCAAAGTTATATTTTTATGCTTGGGATGATGACCAAAGAAAAACAGGTTTTCAATTCTCATTAGGTC
>QCMB01000014.1 GCA_003214085.1 Prochlorococcus sp. AG-418-J17 | reverse complement strand
TACCTGAGCATCAATTTCAAAGATATTTGCGGCATTCAATATTCTATCTTCTTCTAATACATTGCCTATTAATTGCATTCCAATAGGTAATCCTCTAGTATCAAAACCACAAGGAATACTAATTGCTGGGAGGCCTGCTAAATTAGCAGGAACAGTTAACAGGTCAGACAAATACATTGAGAGTGGATCATTTACAAAATCTCCCTTCAAAAAAGCAGTGGTTGGGCAAGTTGGAGTTAATAAAACATCTACTTTCTTAAAAGCATTATCAAAATCTTTTCTTATAAGTGTCCTAACTTTTTGTGCCTTCTTGTAATAAGCATCACTGTATCCAGCTGACAATGCATAAGTACCTATCAAAATTCTTCTTTGTACCTCATCTCCAAAACCTTCAGCTCTACTTTTTGAAGTCATATCTATAAGATTTGTACCTTCATTCGATCTGTAACCATATTTAACTCCATCATATCTAGCTAAATTTGCGGAGGCTTCAGATGGTGCAATGACATAATATGTCGCAATTCCATCATTAAATCTAGGACATTCAACTTCAATAATTTCAGCCCCTAAAGCTTGGAATCTATCAACTCCAGAAAGAACAGATTCCTTAACTTCTTGATTAAGCCCTGGGTGATCAAAACATTCTTTAATGATTCCAATTTTTAAACCCTTTATAGATTTATTTAAGTCAGTCAAATAATTTGGTACTGGCTTATCAAGACATGTTGAGTCAAAGGGGTCTTTACCAGATATTGAATAAAGAATTTCAGCAGCATCTGAGACAGTATTTGTAATTGGGCCAATTTGATCAAGAGAGCTAGCAAATGCTACAAGCCCCCATCTACTAACTCTGCCATAAGTAGGTTTAAGACCTACGACGCCACAAAAAGAAGCTGGTTGTCTTATTGATCCTCCTGTATCAGAACCTATAGCGGCTGCACAAAATCCAGCGGCAACTGAAGCAGCACTACCGCCTGAACTGCCTCCTGGCACTCTATTAATATCCCAAGGATTTGAAGTAACACCAAATACAGAAGTTTCGGTTGAACTCCCCATTGCAAATTCATCTAAATTTGTTTTTCCTAAACAAATTCCCCCTGAAGACCATAATTTGCTCGAAGCGGTGGATTCATAAGGCGCAACAAAGCTTTTGAGCATTTTACTTGCACAAGTTGTTGCAACGCCTTTGGTGCAAATATTATCCTTTATTGCTATTGGGATCCCCGCGAGAGGAGGCAGTTTTTCTTTATTTTGAATTAATTTATCAATATTCTCTGCTTGCTCAATAGCATTATCTTTTGTAATACAAATATATGAGTTAATTTCAGGATCTTTTTGATCGATTTTTGCAAAAATATCATTAACAAATTCCTTAACAGAAACATTATTACTGGTAATTTCTTTTCTTAAAGAATTAAAATTCATATTTTATTCATTTCTTAAAATCAATGTTATCAAACAGTTAATGGTTCTTCTTTTTTGCAACGTACCAAACTGTGTTTAATATTTTTAGACCCTTCATTTGATAGATCTTTAATAAAAGAAGACATTTTTTCTTTTAAACTACGTTTAGTAATAAATGGGCCGAACCAGTAGGTATTACTAGGTTCCTCAGTCTCAATTTTAGCCCACCAGGCTAAACCAAGTTTGTTTCCAAAATTTCTAATCAATTTTTTTGGCCTGTTTGACCATCAATTCTTGTTAAATTCTATACAATTTTGTAGTGAAAATTCAATAAATTTTTATTAATCATATTAATGTATTGAAACAACAACATTTTAGCGGTCTTTAAAAAAGTGATTTTTAATAATAAAAATTATTTACCTGTCAAGTGAAATAATGATATTGCTGCCGCCACAGAGGCATTTAAACTTGAAGTCTTACCTTTAAGAGAAATACTTAATATAAAATCGCATTTTTTCTGAGTAAGCAAAGAAATACCTTTATCTTCAGAGCCAACTACAACTACCAAAGGTCCTTTTTCTTGAAAATTTGAGATAGATAATTGACCATCTCCAGATAAGCCAACAACAATAAAACCATTTTTCTTAAGTTCCTCAAGAGCTCTATTTAAGTTAACAACTCTACTAACGTGAAGGTGTTCTAAGGCTCCTGCAGCTACCTTGGCGACTGTTCCAGTCAATCCTGCAGACCTTCTCTGAGGAATAATTACACCCTTGCAATCAAATGCTTCTGCTGATCTAATAATCGCACCAACATTATGAGGATCAGTTATACCGTCTAATGCGACTAATATAGGCTTTGGACAATTGTGTTTAGAAAAATCTATTAATTGCTCTAGGGATATTGTTTTAGAGCACGCTAACTGCAATGCAATACCTTGATGTGAAGCTCCATATGTCAATTGCGAAAGCCTGTTCCAAGAAACTTCTTCAATAAGAACTCCTTTTGATTTAAGATCCTTAAGCAAAATATAGAATTTGTCTGAAGAAAAAATTTCCGAAGTACACCAAATCCTATTAATCGCTCTATCACTACTAAGAGCCTCATAAACCGAATGTTTACCCCATATCCAATCATCAAAATTTTTATCATTATTAAACTTTTGATACATATCAGAATTTTTATTAGGAAATTCTGAATTAGATTTAAATCTTGAATTTCTTCTTTTTAAAGAAGAAAAAGTATTATTTTCATCATTTTTTTTTAAATTTTCAACTTTCGTATTATTAGAGGAATTGTTCAAAAATCTATCATTTTTTTTTGAACGATTTGTATTTTTTGAGTAATAACCAAAATCTGAATTTTTTTTGGATTCTTTATTATTTTTTCCGCGAAATTTATTTGAGGGGTTTTTCATAGGTTCAATTTATTTTTAATTCTAAATATTCAAAAAGGGTTGATAATCTTTGAGGATCTTTTAAAAATAGCCAGCCAATAAGAGTTTCAAAACCAGTTGCTCTAGAATATATGGTGGGGTCTGAAGATTTTGGATATCTCTTTGTTTTATTTCTAGCACGCCTAATTAAATCCATTTCATTTGAATTTAACAAATGTTCAATTTGACTTAAACATTTTGACTGAGATTTTGCTTTTACTTCGTTTACTACAGATAAATGGAGGTCTTTAGATTTTAAAGGGAAATGAACATGCCTTAGTCTTTGGTGGAGCTCCCATACCGAATCTCCAAGCCAAGCAAGTTGAATAACACCTATATCCTCGGGAGATCCATATGGGGCCAAGTTTTGAATCCAATAATTCAATTCTTTAAATAATTTAATGCATCTTCAAGGCTTGGCTTCAAGTTAAGAAAATCCCCTAGACGAACAAGTTTTATTGTTTGGGCCACTCTCGAATTGCCAACGACAGAAAACCCAAGTTTGGACTTTTTGCATTCTTTTGAAGTTTGAACAAGTGCTCCAAGACCCGATGAATCTAAAAAATCTATTTTTGTAAGGTCAATAACGAATGGGAAATCATTTTTTAAATTATTAGTAACGAAGGTCTTAAATTGTTTTTCTGAGAAAGCATCTAGTTGGCCTTTAAAAGTAAAAACCATTATGTTTGTTTTAACCTCAAGGTTTCCTCTTAAAGAAACGGTTAACTTCTGGAAATCTTCTATGATTTAATACCTCCAAAAAATTTATATATCAAATGTAATTATCAAATCAAATGAAAACAATATGTCAACATCTTTCTAACATTAGAGAAACAAATTTTTTAAATAAATAATCTGAATCATGTGGGCCAGGTCCTGCTTCTGGATGATATTGCACACTAAATATAGGCTTATTAAAAACCTCTAGGCCAGCCACAGTATTATCGTTAAGGTTATAATGGGTAATTCTAACTATGTCCTTTGAGAGAGAATTGGGATCGATAGCAAAACCATGATTCTGGCTAGTTATCTCAATTTTATTATTTTCACCACAAGGATGATTTAAACCACGATGTCCAAAAGGTAATTTATAAGTTGAACCTCCTAATGCTAATCCAAATATTTGATGGCCAAGGCAAATACCAAACATAGGGATTTCACCATATTCAATGAGAGATTTTGCTAAGTCTATACCTTCAGAAACAGACGAAGGATCGCCGGGACCATTTGAGAAAAATACACCATCCGGCTTGTTAGACAGAACATCATTTAGAGAAGATCGAGAAGGTAAAACCAAAACTTCACAACCATGGGATACAAGTCTATTTAGAATTGAATTTTTAATTCCAAAATCAATCGCTACTATTTTTAACTTTTTAGAAGATTCGTCATATCTTTTTCTTAAATCAAAAATCGTTTGCGTATGACTTTTCCATAAATATTGTTGCTTTGTTGAAACAACTTTTGATAAATTTAATCCCTCCATCTTTGGCGTATCACAAATTATATTTAAACAACTTTCATCAGTTTTATCTAGAGAGGTAATAACTCCATTCATGGCGCCACTAGACCTTAAAATTTTAACAAGAGCTCTTGTATCAATTCCATGTAGACCAATAATATTTTTCTCAACTAACCATTGATTAAAATTCTTTTGTGATCTCCAATTGCTGCTATTCGATGAAAAATTTCTAACTATTATACCTTTAACATTAATATCAGATTCTGAATCTTCAAAATTAATACCAGTATTTCCAATCTCTGGATAAGTGAATGTTAATAACTGTCCATAATAACTTGGATCAGTAATAACTTCTTGATATCCGGTCATTCCCGTATTAAAAACTATTTCACCAATGGCTGTACCAGAAGCACCAAAAAAGAATCCTGGGAAAACAATTCCATTACTTAAAACTAATTTAGCGTTTTTCTTATATGGATTAATCATCAATTTGAAATTAACTAATTTGCGGATAAATAATTTTTTAAAAGTAAAAACTTCTTCCAAGGAACTCCTTGTTTAATAGAAAATAAAGCTTTATTAAATCCTTCATTTAAATCATCCTCTATACCTGCGGCCCAAAGCACTAAAGCAGAGTTCAAGGCAACTACATCAATATGAGATTTTTGTCCTGAACCATTTAAGACAGACTTTAATATTTCCTCGTTAGACTCAGGATCAGAAACCACAAGCTTCTCGTTAGAAATATTTTCATGGTTAAAGTCTGAAATATTTATTTCTGAAAATCGTAATTCTCCATTATCAACAAATACTAATTTATTTTCTCCTTGAAGCGAAGCTTCATCAAGGCCACCAGACCCATGAACGACTATTGCTCTATTCATACCCATTTTTAAAAGCGCGCTTCCCATAGGTTTTAAAAGATCCTCAGAGGCAACACCCAAAACTTGTGCATTTGGTCTTAAAGGATTTACCAATGGACCAAGTTGATTAAATACTGTCCTTATGCCAAGAGTCTTTCTTAATGGAGCAAGTTTTATTAAAGATTTATGCCAAACAGGTGCAAACAAAAAAGTTATTCCAATTTCACTTACAGCATTGATTACTTTTTCTAATGAACAATTTAAATTCAAACCAAGATTCAACAAAACATCAGCAGAGCCAACTTTTCCACTAGCACTTTTATTTCCGTGTTTTGCAATTTTTACCCCACAAGATGCAGCTACAAAGGCAACTGCAGTTGAAATATTGAATGTATTAGCTCCATCCCCCCCTGTTCCACAAGTATCTACCAAATACAAATTTGGTCTTGCTACTGGCAATTCGCAAACATTTAAGAGTTCTTCAGCCATAGAACTTAGTTCGAGACCTGTAGAACTCTTTGCTCTCAAAGCACTTAAAAAAGCTCCAGTTTCAACATCTGAAATTTCATCATTAAGCCATCTTTGCATTAAAGATCTAGAAGTTAATTCATCAAGGTCTCTTCCCTCCAACAAATTATTTAAGATTTCAGAGTTTAATAGATTAGAAGACATTTATTTATGGGAGAAAAATTATGCAGATAAAATTCAATTTGAGGTATCAAAACCTGAGCCAACTAAATCTTTATTTGTATTAGAAGGCCTGAAGCTTTCTGACCAAATATTTTTTGTTTTTGAAAAAAGTTCATTTTTAGTGATCTTCCAAAAATTTAAAATTTTTTCAATATCGTTTTTAATTTCTATTTCTCCTGGGAAATTAGTATAACGATTTATTAATCTGGCTAAATTAATATAATCAAGATCTTCTGGTGTTTTTTTAGTGATGAGGGAATCTATAATGATCTTGTCTATTTTATGTAATGGATGAGTTTGCTCGTTACCCATAAATAAATACTGAATCATTTATAAAATTAGCTCACATATTCAAAAATGAAACATTATCTTAATCATATCGGCAAAATAAAATGAAAAATTTTAAAATAAATCTTATATATAAATACCTAAGACCTTACAAAAAAGAATTCTTATTTGGAGCTTTAGCTCTATTATTAGTAAATATACTAAGTGTTGTAATACCTTTAGAAGTAAAAAATATAATTGACCAATTACAAAATGGGTTTTCTTCTGATTTTGTTATTTCTAAATCTTTATGGTTAATATTTTTAGCAACTTGTATGGGTTTAATAAGATTATTTTCAAGACAGATTGTCTTCGGCATAGGAAGAAAAGTGGAAGTAAATCTTCGTCAAAAAATTTTTGACCATTTACTTATTCAAGATCCAGAGTGGATTCAAAAAAAAGGTAGTGGAGACATTATTAGCAGAGCTACAAGCGATGTTGAAAACATAAGAAGACTTTTAGGTTTTACAGTTTTAAGTTTATGCAACATTGTCTTAGCTTATTCATTAACTATTCCTTCAATGTTTTCGATTAATAAAACATTAACAATATCAGCTTTAATGATTTTTCCATTAATCCTTGCAATTGTAAGTCTATTTGGCGGCAGAATGGTTAAACAAAGAAAAGCTCAACAAGAATCATTATCAAAACTTAGTGATCTAATACAAGAAGATCTATCTGGTATAAGCGCCATTAAAATTTATGCCCAAGAGAATGCTGAGAAAAAAGAATTTAACATTCATAATAATGACTACCGAAACTCAGCGATAAAACTTGCAAGAACAGCAAGTACCCTATTCCCATTGTTACAAGGGATTTCCTCAATTTCATTATTAATTTTATTATCATTAGGAACTTTCCAATTAGAGAGTGGATTTATTTCTATAGGTGGTTTAGTAGCTTTAATTCTTTACGTAGAAAGACTTGTCTTCCCAACGGCTTTATTAGGTTTTACCTTAAATACTTTTCAACTTGGTCAAGTAAGTTTAGATCGTGTGGAAGAAATTTTTCAGAGCAATCCAAATATTGTAGATAGAGCAGAAACTAAATTCTTAAAAAGAAAGGTTAAAGGATTCTTAGAAGCAAAAAATTTAACCATAAAGTATCCAGGATCAAAATTTAAATCATTAAACAGTTTAAATTTTAAAATTTATCCTGGCGAACTTATTGCAATAGTTGGTCCAGTAGGTTGTGGCAAAACTACACTAGCAAAGTCTTTAGGACGAACTATTGAAATTCCTGACAATCAATTATTTTTAGATAATATTGACGTAAAAACATTAAAATTAAGCGATCTTAGAAAAAATATTTCAATCGTTCCTCAAGAAGCATTTTTATTTACTTCTACAATCTCAGAAAACCTAAGTTTTGGAAAACCCAAAGCTTCTAAATATTTAGTCAAAGAAAGCGCTACAAAAGCTGGATTAATTGATGATATCAACAGTTTTCCACAAAGATTTAAAACTATTGTTGGTGAAAGAGGTATCACACTAAGTGGTGGACAAAGACAAAGAACTGCACTAGGAAGAGCACTACTTGTTAATTCTCCTATTGTTGTTCTTGATGATGCTTTAGCAAGCGTAGATAATAAAACAGCAGCAAGAATAATAGATGAAATGAGTGAAAGAAGTAATAAAACAATCATAATGATTAGTCACCAACTTTCTGTTGCAGCTACCTGTGATAGGGTTTTAGTAATGGATAAAGGAGAAATAGTACAAGAAGGATCTCATAAAGAATTGGTTAAAGTGAATGGGCTATATAAACAACTTTGGGAAAGAGAACTAGCTACCAGAAGTATTAAGAGCTAAAAGTAATTTTTTAACTTATAATAAATAGATTTAAATTATGTTTAAATTCCTGAAAAACATTATGAATAATGAGGAGGTAAATTTAACTAATGATGCTTATTCATTACATAGAATATTAAAAACAGATATCAAAAAAGATCCTAATGTAGAAGAAGATGAAATAATTTTTGGATGTGGTTGTTTCTGGGGAGCTGAAAAATGTTTTTGGAAACTTCCTGGAGTTGTCACAACTTCTGTAGGTTATGCTGGAGGTGATAAAAATAATCCAACTTATTATGAAGTATGTTCCGGCTTAACTGGTCATTCAGAAGTGGTAAGAGTTATATGGGACAAAAGGGAAATAGATGTAAGTGATTTATTAAAAATGTTTTGGGAATGTCATGACCCTACTCAAAAAAACAGGCAAGGTAACGATCTGGGGACACAATATAGATCAGCAATATATTACAAAAATGAAAATAATATTAAAACCATATTAGCCAGTAAGGAACAATATCAAACGGAGCTTAGAAAAAAAAATCTTGGTTTAATTGAAACGGAAATAAAAATGATTGATTCATATTTTTATGCAGAACAATACCATCAACAATATCTTGCATCAGCTGGAAGCAGGCAGTATTGTTCCGCTTCACCTACAAAAGTTAAGTTAGGAGTTTTTACTGGAAGCAACTATAAATTAGAAGATCAGATATGGGAAAACTTTAATTGGGAGGTAGACAAGTGTGTATTGAGATCTGATAACAATCCTATAAAGAATAACATTTAAATCAATCTAATCTTTATAGTAAAGACACGGGGCGTAGCGCAGTTTGGTAGCGCACCACTTTGGGGTAGTGGGGGTCGTGGGTTCAAATCCCGCCGTTCCGATTACTTTTCGTCTTCATTTACAAGAGATTTGTATAGTTTATATGAACTTATGCCTACTGCTATGAATGTAAAAGAAGAAAAAAAAGCTAAAACCAATATAGTAAGATTTGAAACTTCCACTTCACCTAATTGGAAAGATATAAAAATGTTCATTACAAAGAATTTTTTAAAACATTAACACAATTACAAAAAAAATTTTTTTAATCCAATTATAAATTCAGAAGAATTACAATGCCAAAAATTACTCGATAGATGATAAATATTTTCAAACCATTTGAAGAAAAATATTTTAATAAGAAATCTATTGCTAATAAAGAAGACAAAAATGTCGTAATAAGTCCAACAAAAAGAGGGAAAAAACCTAATGAAAAAAAATCATTAAAAGAAGAAATAAACTCAACAATCGCAGCAAGAGAAATAGCTGGCATCCCTAAAAGAAAAGAAAATTTCGCAGCATCGCTTCTTTCCCATCCTGATATTAACGCACTAGAAATAGTGACCCCCGATCTTGAAACACCAGGAAAAATTGCAAATGCTTGAAAGAAACCTATCAAAAAACTATTTGAATAATTATGGTTTTTAATATTAATTGAACCTCTTTTCGAACTATCTGCCCAGTACATAAAAAAAGCCATTAGAAATGAGACCAATGCTATTGATAAATTTGAACGAAGAACGTTTTCAAAAAAAGAAGGAATAAATATTTTTATACTCCCACCAAGCAAAACAATTGGTATAGTACCAATCAAAATAGACCTTAATAATCTTTCATGTAAGAGATATTCAAGAAATTTTTTGGAAGATTGACTTCTGAAATTAAAAATATCATTCCTAAAATACCAAGCTATTGCTAGAACACTTCCGAGTTGAATAGTAGCGGACAAAGATGCTCCAGGATCATCAATACCTAAAAAAAGAGATATCACTTTTAAATGAGCTGTACTACTTACAGGGATAAATTCCGTCAATCCTTGAATTAATCCATATAAAAAAAATTTTAAATATTCCAAAAATTATTAAATTACCTAATTAATTAATAGCAATTTACATTTAAAAATTAAAAGCTAGTATGGAAAAATGAAAAAAAATTCAATTTTAATATTATTTTTTCTTTTTTCCTTAATCTTTACTAGTTCCGCAAAAGCTAACTATTGGTTAATAATTGGAACTTACAGACAAGGGCCTGGAGGAAGACCAGAAGTTAGTGGAATAACAAGTCCTTCCTTGCATTCTATTCCTATGAAAGATTTAGATACTTGTAATAAGGCAGGCGAAAAAATTACTAATGAAATATACAAACCTGTTTGGCAATTTGATAGTAAATGGACCTGTGTATTTAGAGGTGATTAGTAATAAAGTTACCTTTTAACATCGTGCGCACAACCATCTCCTTTATAGTTTTCACTCTCGTAAAAATCATTTTTTGTCCCAAAATAAACTGTTAATAAAACAAAAGGTAAGCTTAATATAAATAAAATAGTGGTTAAATCCATAGTGTTAACTTTTTCAAGAAGGTTATGATAAATAAAAATTTCAATTTATTGAATAACCTATGCTTAATAATCTGTTGGCCCTTTAATACCTAGATAAAAGAAGGCTCCTAACCCAACTAAAAGTAAAACTCCAGCGATAGCTGCAGAAGGAACAAAACCACCTATAGCAAAGGAAGAAAAATAATACATCTATAAAACTAAAACTAGTTTGATAATATCAATAAAAACTTGGTATTTGTAAAAAATTTTGACTCGAAGACAATTAGATATTATTTGTCCTATGCAACTAAAGTCGAATCTTCGTTATCAGCAGAAATTCTTATTCTCTCCTCCAACTTAGGGCCATATAATTCATTTCCCCAGATTTCAACTCTTGAATCATTTGGGGCCATAAAAGTAAGAATGTCAGTGGGAAATAAAACTCTCTCTAAGAAAAAATTTGATGGACCAATACATCTCAACACAACCATTCTACAACCTTCATTTTTGTAAGAAAACTCAACCATCCTTAAACTGCAAAACATAAACAATTAAACACTATAAATAACTGAAAAAAATGTATAAAAAATTACTGAAAAAAAAGAAATTTAGAAAACACTACAAATTCAATCCAGCCTCAACTAAATTTCTTTCTTGATCAATTAATAAAAGCGCATAGGATTTTATAAAATCATAACTTTTTTGAGGAATTGAGACATTAAGCATTCTCAAGAAATTGGATAATTTTTCATCTTTAAGGGCTTTACCTTTCTGTAAAAACATTTCTTTTTCCTGATTTGTTTTCCATTTATTCATATATTCAATCTTCAAAGGCTTTAAGTGCCAAATATTATCTATTAAATTCCAAATATCTAAATATTCGTTTAGGTTATTTTGAATTTTTAATACATAAGAGGATTCTTGAAGACTCAAATTTGTTGTATTTATGGGTGCATCATTTATTTCAATAGAATAAGGTTTTATTCCCAAAAACCATCCCTCAAGAATTAATAAATCAGGATTATCTAGTCTCCAATGAGATCTATCTCCTAAACCATTTCTTAAAGATTTATCGAAAACTGGTACATTTAATTCTCCATTTATCTTCCAATTTAATAATTTTTCCTGCATTAATTTTACTGAGTGACTACCAGGAAACCCTCTTGAAACATTCCAAGGGTTATTCTTAATTCTCAATTGCATTTCATTTGATGGAAGATAAAAGTCGTCAATTGAAATAACCGCAATTTTGAAGTTTAATTTTAACGATATAGCTTCGAGCCACTTACCTAGTGTTGTTTTACCTGTACCAGGTAAAGCTGAGATTCCAATAATTTTTCTATCAGAAAAATTATTTCGAAATTTATAAGCCTGAGATAAAAGAGGTAAAGCCAAACCCCAAATCCAATCATCATTTACTTTATTGTTCCAATATTGATCAATTGAAAGAATGTCTCTTTTATTATTCCAAAAATTGAACCAATCATCCAAGGATTCCCAACCAATATCAACAATTAATTTTTCAAATTTATCAAGAGGAAAATTGATATCTAAATCTTTCATCTTTTAACTTATTAATCGCTTATTTATCAATTTATTTATTTCATTTTTCCAACCATATCCATTTGGTTCAGAAGCTAAAGTAAATTCTAAATCTTTTAATTGATCTAGTAAATTTAAGTTGGGTCCATCTATTCCAGGAATAACGATTTTAATATCTGAGTTTAAAAGTAGAGGCAAATCATTTGGAGAATCGCCTAAACCTATAATTTCAATATTTTGAACATTAGAATATACTTTAAGAGCATTTATTGCTTTACCTTTATTCGATTTTGTAGATAATAAGTGACTCATTCTATTGCCCTTGAAAATATCAACATTGAATTTTTTACAACAGAAATTAATTTTCTCTTCTAAATAACTTGGCGGATTTAAAAAAGGCATGCTCCAGTGTCTATCACGCATTAAGTTCAATGAGTTGCCTTCTAAACCTGTAAGCTGAGTGGCTTCCATATCAGTTAGATTATTAAGAGGAGTAAGTTTATAATCAATTTCTTTAGAAATAAAATTTAAGATTTCTTCAAGAGATTCGTATTTTATTCCAAGAATAATTTCTCCATTTACTCTTTCAAGAGATTCACCATATATTGCCGCACCATTCTCAACAATATAAGGATCCGTCAAGTTAAGTTCCTTTCTAATAACTTTTACTTCAGAAGCGGTTTTGCTTGTACAAAGAATTACGGGTATAGATAATTTTTGTAGTTTTTTTATAGTTTCTTTAGCAGGTGATAAATCATATGAGTGATCCATTAAAGTACCATCTACATCACTTACTACCCAAATAGAAGAATTTTCTATCATTTTTATAAAGCACTAAGCCAAATTACTTGAAAAGGATCAAGACTAATATTTTTGCAATTGTATTTAGTAGATGTTAAAAAATCATGGGTATTGAAATCATTATCAATTATTTTTGGTAGATCATTATCATTCAATTGATAATTAATTTTATTTTCAGTCATATTATGGATTGCAAAAACAGACTGAGGTCCTTTACCTCTTTTGATTACAACAATATCACTTCTACCTTTAGACAAACATTTCATTTGTGAACAAGGGTGAAATTGCTTTAATTCTGATCGGACATCCATAGCATTACGAAGATATTTTAAGTTTTTATTAGCATTAGATTCAGGATTATTTAAAACAGCTGAAAGATTTTCTGATTTAAACTTTTCTCTGTTTAGATCTCTTCTTTGACCTGTCATAGAAAAGCTTTTGATATCATTTTCTGAAGCTAGTAATGCTGGCAAATAAAATGCAGGGACCCCTTTCAGAGCCATTACTAATAATTGACTCAAAATAAATCTCTCATATTGAAATCTTTTAGCATCTCTACTGGAGTCTTCCATTGCACTCCACCAACTAATATTTAATTCATAAGGTTTATCATCACCATTTGATAAACGTCTATGACTTACTAATCCTCCTCTTTTCTCACAGTTAATTAATAAATCCTTAATTCTCTGTTCATTCATTAAACCCTCAAGAGCTCTTAGCCCAACACCATCATGCGATGCAGTGAAATTAAATAAAGTAGTTTCTTCAGGTAATATGGGCCAATCAAAAATCCATGAGTTTAGAATATCAGCTCTTGAAGTAATAATTGCTTCTAGAAGAAGAGGAGGCAATGGGAAATTATATGCCATGTGGGCTTCATCATCAGGAATAAGATAAGATAGATTCTCCTTCTGAGGAACATTGGTTTCTGTTATTAAAACGCCATCATCAATAAGATTATTTAAAAGAACTCTTAAGAGCTTCACAATTGAATGTGCTTTAGGTAAATGTAGGCATGTAGTCCCTGATTCCTTCCAAATAAAACCTACAGCATCAAGCCTTAACCATTTAATTCCATTAGATAAATAAGTAGTAATTAAATTTAAGAACTCAAGAGTCATTTTAGGATTATGCCAATTCAAATCAATTTGATCTGGCCCAAAAGTTGTCCAAACTTGCTTAGGACCATTATCAGTATTTATTTGAGAAAACAAAGAGGAACTTCTAGGCCTAACTACATTTGACCAGTCAAGATTTTGTTTCGGTGAAAAAACATTTGATATACCAGGTTCTTGGGACTTAATAAATTGTTGAACCCATGGGTGAGATGATGAGACATGGTTTAGTACTAAATCAGCCATCAAATCATGATTTTTAGAAATACTTTTGAGATCATCCCAACCACCAAATTTTTCTTCTAAGGAATCATAACTTGAAACTGCAAAACCTCCATCGCTTGTGGATTTCAGAAATGGAAGAATATGTACAACTTTAGAAAGACTGCCAAAATGTTTACTTAACAACTTCCTAAGAGTTATTAATGTTGCCTCACCATTTTTATAAATACTATCTGCATAAGTTATCAAAACTGAATGAGATTCATTCCACCTTTCCTTATCTCTTATTTCTTCATAAGCAGATTTCTCTGAGAAATCATCTAAAATCTGTAATAATTGGTTTGAAATAAAATTAATTTCTTCTGTAGTATGATTTGAATAAATTGTTTTTAACAATTTATCAATTTTTAATCTATCTAATTTTTTCTCTGAATCAATTTGCTTCACTTTGAAAAAATCATCGAAGTATTAATACCATTCTGCACATCAATTAGAAAATGGACTTTCAACAAGGTTTAATCACAACAATACATGAATATGGAGTTACAGGAAATTTACTTAAAGAATTAAACAAAAGTCTTAAAAGAAGATCAACTAGCATTTTAATACCTTGCTTATATGAAGAGTTTGAGCGTCCAGCATTAAAAGATATAAGAGAAGTTTTAAAAAACCTTACAGGCTTAAATGAATTAGTAATTGCTCTCTCTGCAAAAACTGTTGAGCAAGTTAAGGCAGCAAAATCATTTTTTGACTCAATGCCATTCCCAGTTCACGTTCAATGGACTAATTCTCCCTCTGTAATTGAGCTATTAAAAAGCCAAGAAAAAAATGGATTAGAACTTTTAGGAACTCCAGGTAAAGGATGGGCTGTATGGCAAGGAATAGGAGTTGCGACTAGAAAATCAGAAGTTGTTGCTCTTTTTGATGCTGATATAAGAACTTTTAGTCCTTTATATCCTTCAAGAATGATACTTCCACTTCTGGATGAATCATATGGAATATCATATGTAAAAGCCTTTTACAGTAGATTATCTCTAGAAACAAATCAATTGCAAGGTAGGGCAACAAGATTATTCGTGGGTCCTTTATTAGCAAGTCTTGAGCAGTTAGTTGGTAAAGGTCCTTTTTTACAATATCTTCAATCATTTAGATATCCATTAGCAGGTGAGTTTGCTTTTACTAAAGACCTTGCTATGAATCTAAGAATACCTTGTGACTGGGGTTTAGAGATAGGTTTATTATCAGAGGTTTATAGAAACGTAAGGACCTCCAAAATAGCTCAGGTTGACCTAGGTTTATTTGATCATAAACATAAAAATATTGGAGATTCTTCTAAAGAAGGATTACAAAAAATGTGTACAGAAATACTTTCAAGTGTTTTAAGAGGTCTAATGGAACATCAAGCCGAGACCTTAACTAGCACTCAACTAGCAACTTTAGAAGTTCTCTACAAAAGAGTTGGAGAAGATCGGGTAAAACAATTTGGATTAGATTCAGCAGTTAATCAACTTCCATACGATAGGCACGAAGAAGAATTATCAGTACAAAAGTTTGCGAAACTATTAAGACCTGCTACAGAAGATTATCTGGCTTGTCCTACGACACTTCAATTGCCAAGTTGGTCAAGAGTTCTATCTTGTGAGAACAAACTGCAAGAAGATTTAGCTATTGCTGGTTCAAAAGACATAAAGATAAGTGAAAAAGAATTAATTAAAAACTTTTAAAGTAAAAAGTACCTTTGAGCCATTGGAACTACATCGAGAGGTTCACAAGTAAGAAGTTCACCATCAGAAAAAACTTCATAAGTTTGAGGATCAACTGAAATATTAGGTAGTTTACTATTAAGTTTTAAGTGCGATTTATTAATATTTCTCGTATTTTCTATGGCGATACATTTCTTTTGTAAGCCTAATTTATTTGGAATATTTTGATCAATTGAATTTTTACTTAGAAATGTAAAAGAACTCTTAATTAGAGATTGGCCAAAACTTGCAAACATAGGTCGACCATGTACAGGACCTGGAGTAGGAATTGAAGCATTTGCATCACCCATTTGGGACCAAACTATAGATCCTCCTTTAACAACTAATTCAGGCTTTACCGCAAAAAAGGAAGGTTTCCACAATGCCAAATCCGCAATTTTTCCCTTTTCTATAGACCCAACATATTGATCAATACCATGAGCTATTGCAGGATTAATTGTGACTTTAGAAATATATCTCTTTACTCTATAATTATCATTTCTATCAGAATCCTGCGATAGCGGCCCCCTTTGGACTTTCATTTTATGTGCGGTTTGAAAAGTTCTCGTAATTACTTCACCAACTCTTCCCATAGCTTGAGAATCACTAGCAATAATTGAAAAGGCACCTACATCATGCAAGATATCCTCAGCGGCAATAGTCTCTCTTCTGATCCTTGATTCAGCAAATGCAATGTCTTCTGGGATTTTAGAATCTAAGTGATGACAAACCATTAACATATCAAGATGTTCTTCTAATGTGTTCCTTGTATAAGGTCTTGTTGGATTTGTACTACTAGGAAGAACATTTTTTTCTCCACAGATTTTTATAATGTCTGGAGCATGACCTCCACCTGCTCCTTCGGTATGAAAAGTATGAATAGTTCTTCCTGCAATAGCGTTGATGGTATCTTCAACAAAGCCTGCCTCATTCAAAGTATCAGTATGAATACATACTTGTACGTCAAACTTATCTGCAACATTTAGACAAGAATTTATTGTAGAAGGAGTGGTCCCCCAATCCTCATGAAGCTTCAATCCACATGCACCAGCCTCAACCTGATCAATAAGATTGCTCTCGTTTGTTGAGTTTCCTTTTCCAAAAAAACCTAAATTCATGGGAAATGCTTCTGCAGATTGAAGCATTCTTGAAATATGAAAAGATCCCGGAGTACAAGTAGTAGCATTTGTGCCAGTTGCAGGTCCAGTTCCTCCTCCCAACATGGTTGTAATTCCAGAGGCTAGTGCTGTTTCAATTTGTTGGGGACAGATAAAGTGAATATGGGTATCTATTGAACCTGCAGTAAGAATATGCCCCTCTGCAGCTATTACTTCTGTTGATGCACCAATAACAATATCAACATTATCCTGGATATCAGGATTGCCAGCCTTACCAATTTCAAAAATCATTCCATCTTTTATACCCACATCAGCCTTAATTATTCCCCACCAATCTACGATCAAAGCATTAGTTATTACGGTATCTACAGCTCCATCAGCTCTTCTTACTTGAGACTGTCCCATCCCATCTCGAATAACTTTACCTCCACCAAATTTAACTTCATCTCCGTATGTAGTTAAATCCTTTTCTACTTCTATAAAAAGTTCGGTATCAGCGAGCCTTACTCTATCTCCGGTAGTGGGTCCGTAAGTTTGAGCATAAGTTTTTCTATCAATTTTATAAGACATAATTTTAACTATCTAAAGAACCATTAACTATCGAATTAAAACCATATGAATTTCTTAAACCTGAAAATGGCACTAATTTGACATCTGTTGTATCACCCGGTTCAAATCTAATTGCAGTTCCTGCAGGTATGTCGAGACGCATACCATGTGTTATTTCTCGATCAAAAATTAAAGCCTTGTTTGCTTCATAAAAATGATAATGAGATCCAACTTGCACAGGTCTATCTCCAGAATTAGAAACCGTTACTGTTTTAACTTCCTTACTAAGATTTAGTTCGATTTCACCTTGTTCAGGAATTATTTCCCCAGGAATTAAATTACTCATAATTAATTAATAGGATTGTGAATAGTAACTAATTTAGTCCCATCGGGGAAAACCGCTTCTATTTGAACTTCATCAACCATTTCAGGAATGCCCTCCATAACTTGTGATTTTGAAAGCCAGGTAGTTCCCTCTGACATTAATTGACTTACACTTTTACCATCTCGTGCTCCTTCAAGAACTTGAAAACTTAAAAAAGCAATTGTTTCAGGATAATTAAGCTTCAAACCTCGACTAAGCCTTCTTTCAGCTAAGAGCGCAGCAGAAAAAATCAATAATTTATCCTTTTCTTGAGGTGAAAGATGCATAATAAAAAATTAATCTATAAATTCTTAAAAAAGGTTCTTTCTGAACATAATTAATAATTCATAGAATCTTGTAAAGGCCATACACCTTGATATTTTGGCTCACAAAATCCACAAACAGACCTAATTTGTTTCCAAATACAAAAAAAACATTTTCTAGCATCTTGAGAAGAACTCCCTAGAAATCTTACAGAAATTCCATTTTCAAGGATTCCAATTGATAAATTATTATTAGTTTCATTGAAAATCTTTTTTATATTTCCTACAAGATTATTTATTTTTGACTTGGAAAAATCTTTTTCGCAAATCCAAATTAAGGATCCAAAAACGGGCATGTAATCCATACCTGACTTGGCCACAAAACTTGCCTTAGATAATTCAATCTGATCAACATATTCCCAATCATCAAGTAAACCATTTTTTCTCATAATTTCTAATTTAGACCTAAAAACTCCACTCTCAATAGATTCTCCGGAAGATGATCTTCCAAGTCTTATTAAATCAGTAAATAAAAAACTTGAAGTTTCTGAAATAGATACTTTAAAAATTTGCTCATATAAACCATTTGCAAATATGATTGTTTCTTGGGGAAGATACTCTAAATGAGAATTGTCAAGAATATTTATGAGATTCTTTTGCTTTGAAAAAATTCCTTTTGGATTAATTTTAGATCTTCCAACTGATCCATATACTTTCTGAGCTGAAGAAGTCGTCAACAAAACCTTAGAGTTTTTTTCAAGATTCACCTCCAAATCGAGTAAATCACCTCCTACTAATCCCCCTGCAGTATGTAGAACAGGCAAAATACATCTGCCCTCTTGATCATGAGTAGACTTTAATAACTTATAAGGAGAAGTTGATTTAGATTTAAAGATTGTTTTATCAACATTTCCTAAACTTGCTTTATTATTAAAAAAATTTAAAAAACAATTACCTTCCCATGAAGTTTTAATCATAAATTGTTTTCTTTAATTACTAAATTAAATTAACCAAAAATTTTGATTATGAGAATGAATAAACAGATTGTTGTAACTGATTGGATTAAGGAAAAACCGAAATTAGGTTTATTTTTAAAACTTACCTTAAGTTCAGATGAAAGAAGAATCTTAAGAGGTAAAAGATTAACTGATTGTGATCAAGAAATAATTTTACAATTACCTAGAAAAGGCAAATTAAATGATGGAGATATTCTTTCAACTAATATGTCCAATTTTTATGTAGAGATAATAGCCAAAACAGAAGATTTAATTGAAATAAGTTCAAATTCTAAAATTGAGCTTATTAAAACTGCTTACCATCTCGGAAATAGGCACGTAGAAGTAGAAATCGAAGAGGGCATTCTTTTAACAAAAAGTGATTATGTTATTAAAAATATGCTTCTTAATTTTAAAGTTGATGTAAAAAGTACAAAAAAAAAGTTTTTTCCGGAAAGAGGTGCACATAGTCATGATTAAAAGTCACTTATTAAAATATTTATTAATAAGTCCTAACTTACCAGTTGGAGGATTTTGTTATTCGGAGGGAATGGAGAGTTTTCTTCATAATAAAAATTTAACAGATTCAAATTCGGTAAAAGATTTAATAATAAGTGAACTAAAAATTGGTCAGATAAAACTAGATGCAAGGCTTTTACTAGAATTTTTTGATATTTTTAATGAGATAAAGGAACGCAAAAATTTAAAAGGTAATTTGCAAAAGCTAATGAGTTTGGATAAATGGATCCTCTCATCAAAGGACTCTCTCGAAATGAGAGGCCAACAAATTCAAATGGCAAAATCTCTCTTTGATTTAACAAAAGAATTTGGATTTGAATATCTATATGAAAATAATAAAAAAAGCTCCTGGTCATTAGCGTGGAGTTGGGCTTGTTATTGTTTTGAAATTACCAAGCTAGAAATGGTTGAGAATTTTTTCTATGCGTGGAGTGCAAACCAACTTAATGCTGCATTAAGAATTATTCCTATTGGGTCAACAAAAGCACAATTAATTCAGAGAGATATATTAGAAATAATTTCAAAAGTTTCTAAAGAAATTATGGACAAAAAAATTGATGACATCTATTTTGGCAATGTAGGTTTAGCTATGGCACAACAAAATCATAATGATCTTTATACAAAACTTTTTAGAAATTAATTTATGAGCAGCAAATTGAGAGTAGGGGTTGCTGGGCCTGTAGGTTCAGGAAAAACTGCATTAGTAGAGACTCTATGCTTAAGAATGAAAAAAAATTATGAGATAGCAGTTGTCACTAATGATATCTACACCAAAGAAGATGCTAACTTTCTAATAAATAAAAAGGTTTTAGAGGAAGGAAGGATTATTGGTGTAGAAACAGGAGGTTGTCCTCATACCGCAATTAGAGAGGATTGTTCATTAAATAAAAATGCAGTTTTAGATTTAGAAAATAAATATAATCCTTTAGATTTTGTTTTTGTAGAAAGTGGAGGAGATAATTTAGCATCTAGTTTTAGTCCAGAACTTGTAGATTTATCAATATATGTAATTGATGTATCTGCCGGAGACAAAATTCCTAGAAAAGGGGGGCCGGGGATAACAAGGTCGGATTTATTATTAATAAACAAAATTGACTTAGCAGATAAAGTTGGTGCAGATTTAAATATTATGAAAAGTGATACTGAATTTATGAGAAAAGGGAAACCTTGGTTTTTTACCAACCTAAGTAGCGACATAGGAGTTGAAGAAATAACTCAATTTTTAGAATCACATATACCCAACAATCGAAACTAGAAAAATGTTTATTACTAATATATTGGATTCAACAAAAAGTTACGACTGATACAAAACTAATCCTCACTCGTTAATAACTTTTACTTTATCCCCCTAATGAGGGTCAATTACCTAATTTATCCTAATTCATGAGAATTTCAAGGCGTATTTTGGCAGGTTTAGCTACTGCCTCACTTGCTGTCACAGCAACTTCCTGTGGTGGAGGTGGAACCTCCGGAAGTTTCGATGACACAGTAACCGTTGGTATTTTGCATTCGTTATCCGGAACAATGGCCATCTCTGAATCAACTCTTGTTGATACAGAAAAAATGGCTATTGAAGAGATAAATGCTGCTGGTGGTGTTACAGTTGGCGGCAAAAGTTACAAAATAGAATACATAGTTGAAGATGGTGCATCTGACTGGCCAACTTTTGCTGAAAAATCAAAGAAACTTATAGACCAAGACGGAGTTCCTGTCGTATTTGGTGGATGGACATCTGCAAGTAGAAAGGCAATGTTACCTGTCTACGAATCAAAAGATGCGTTCCTCTACTACCCAATTCAATATGAAGCTCAAGAATGTTCTAACAACATCTTCTATACAGGAGCCACACCAAACCAGCAATCGGAACCCGCTACAGATTTCATGTATAAGCGTTCTCCTGCAGCTGGTGGCGATTTCTTCCTTGTAGGTTCTGATTATGTTTTCCCAAGAACTTCAAACACAATCACAAAAGCTCAAGTAAAACAGTTGGGCGGTAAAGTTGTTGGAGAAGATTACCTTCCATTAGGAAATACCGAAGTTGCTCCAATTATCTCAAAAATCAAAAAAGCTTTGCCTGAGGGTGGAATAATCATTAATACTCTTAATGGTGACCAAAACGTTGCATTCTTCAAACAGATTCAAGACGCAGGTATTACACCTTCAAGTGGATACTACGTAATGAACTATTCAATTGCTGAAGAAGAGATTAGTACAATTGGCCCTGAGTTCCTTGAAGGTCACTACGGCGCTTGGAACTATATGATGTCAATTGATACTCCTGCATCTAAGAAATTTGCTGCAAGTTTCAAGAAAAGATGGGGAGCAGATCGAGTTGTAGCTGATCCTCAAGAATCCGCTTATAACATGGTCTACTTATGGAAACAGGCAGTAGAAGATGCTGGAACATTCGACGACAACGCAGTTAGGGAAGCACTTGTTGGACAAAAGTTTGATGCTCCACAGGGTCCTGTTGAAGTTATGCCTAATCACCACTTATCTCAAACAGTAAGAATTGGGGAGATTAATGCAGAGGGTGGATTTACAATCCTTGAAGAGACAGGAGTTGTTCTTCCTCAAGCATGGAACCAAAAGCATCCAAGTTCAAAAGGATTTGCATGCGACTGGACAGATCCTTCAAAAGGAGAAAAGTATAAGCTTTAATCTAATTTAAAACTATACTTCAAAATAAAAGGAGGTTAACGCCTCCTTTTATTTTATATAATCAAATATTTTCTTTTTCTAAATTGGAGTTACTTCTCGATAGTCTTTTTAATGGTGTTGCAATCGGATCTGTATTACTTGTTGCTGCATTAGGTCTAGCAATTGTTTTTGGTCTTATGGGTGTAATAAATCTTGCCCATGGAGAACTTATGATGCTTGGGGCTTACACAACATATGTAACACAATTAATCTTCAAATTACCCATACTAAAACCTTTCTATAATTCGTACATAATAGTTTCTATTTTCCTTGCTTTTATTGTTAGTGGAGTAGTAGGCATTCTCCTTGAAAAAACTATTATAAGAAAGCTTTATGGAAGTCCACTAGAAACACTTCTAGCAACTTGGGGCGTAAGCTTAATTCTTCAACAATTTGTCAGAAGTGTACCTTTAGCTTATGGGACCGGTCTAGTTATAAGTCTGTTAATTGGTTTATTCTTACCAACAACATTCCCTTCAAAAATAAAAGAATCAATAAATTTCAAATATTTTAAATTTAGTTCTTGGATATTTGCTGCTTTAACTGGGGTACTGACAGGTAGCGTAATCTCATCCTCTGTCAGCAAACTTAGTAGAGCAAGCGCCCGAAATGTTGATGTAACAGCGCCCTCATGGATGAGAGGTCAAGTTGAAATTATTGGCACTGCCTTTCCTAAAACAAGATTAATGATAATTGTCATAACTCTAATATCTGTAATAGCAATAACATTATTTCTTAATCAAAGTGCTTGGGGGATGCGTATAAGAGCAGTTACTCAGAACCGACAAATGAGTGATTGTCTTGGCATATCTACTGAAAAAGTGGATATAATTACTTTTGGAATAGGATCTGGATTAGCAGGAGTTGCTGGAGTAGCAGTATCTCTTTTAGGCTCTGTAGGACCTAATGTTGGCGGAAACTATATAGTTGGTTGTTTTATGGTTGTAGTGCTGGGAGGAGTAGGAAATTTATTAGGAACAGTACTTGCTTCATTTGGAATAGGAATAATGACAGATTTAATTGGAGCTGGAAGGCTCTTATCAATATGGCCAGATATGCCTTTACCTTTATCAAACACTATTAACTTTTTTGCGACCACGAGTATGGCAAGAGTAATGATATTTGCACTAATTGTTATATTCTTACAATTTAAACCTACAGGTTTATTTCCTCAAAAAGGAAGGATGGTTGAAAACTAATGTCCTTAAGTAAAATTAAATTTGATAAAAAAATAATATTATCATTTTGGATAATATTAATAGCCTTAATTATTGCAGCACCAACTCTACTCCCTGTATTTAGACTAAATCTCCTAGGGAGATATTTGTCCTTATCCATAGTTGCACTTGGTGTTGATCTTATCTGGGGATATACAGGTTTACTAAGTCTTGGACAAGGTATATTTTTTGCACTAGGTGGATATTGTGCAGCAATGTATTTACAAATCACCAGCTCCTCTGAATTTCCAAATAATATTCCTGAATTTTTTGCTTTATATGGTGTTGAAAAATTACCTTTTTTCTGGGAACCATTTAGATCGCCTGTTTTTACCTTCTTCGCTATCTGGATAATTCCAGCATTGGTTGCTGGTTTAATTGGATTTCTTGTTTTCAGGAATAGAATCAAAGGGGTATATTTTTCTATACTTACTCAAGCTTCTCTTCTTGTATTCTTTAACTTCTTTAATGGACAACAAAAACTTATAAATGGAACAAATGGATTAAAAACAGATGTAACACAACTTTTTGGTCAGATGGTAGGTTCTGAATCAATGCAAAGACTGTTCTTTTGGATAACTGCTTTTTTAGTAATAGCAGCATGGTTTTTTGCAAAGTGGGTAGTTAAAGGTAGATTCGGCAATATTCTTATAGGAATTAGAGATGATGAACCAAGAGTTAGGTTTACAGGATACAATCCAGTGATATTTAAGACGATAATATTTTCTATTGCTGGAGGTCTTGCTGGAATTTCGGGCGCTTTATATACCGTTCAGTCTGGAATAGTATCCCCTCAATTTATGACGGTTCCCTTTTCTATAGAAATGGTTATATGGGTTGCTGTTGGAGGAAGAGGAACTTTATTGGGAGCGATACTAGGAGCAGTTTTCATCAACTATGCAAAAAGTCTTGTAAGTGAAGCTTTACCTGCCAGCTGGATGTTTATTCAAGGAGGGTTATTTATATTGGTGGTAACAGCTCTGCCAGAGGGAGTTTTAGGATGGATTCAAGGAGATGGTCCTAGAAATATTCTTCAAAGATTTGGTTTGAAAAGGAAGATTGAAACCTATCCAAGCTTAGAAGTTAACAATAAGGAGGGGATTAATGAATAATAAAGATCTTCTGAATTTAATAGATATTACTGTTAGTTTCGAGGGTTTTTTAGCTCTCAACAAACTTAATTTAAATTTGAAGAAAGGAGAATTAAGAGCTGTAATAGGACCAAATGGCGCAGGTAAAACAACATTTCTTGATGTAATTACTGGAAAGGTTAAGCCAACAAATGGTGAAGTGATTTTTAAAGGGAAATCATTAGTAGGTAGAAAGGAGCATAAAATAGCCAGACTTGGTGTTGGAAGAAAGTTCCAAAGTCCAAGAATCTTTGAAAATCTAACAGTTAAAGAAAATCTTGAAATATCGGTGACAACTCCTAAAAGTCCCTTAAACCTTATAAATAAAAGTATTAAGGATGAGCAGCTTAATGAGATTGATCGTCTTATGAAGATTGTTAATTTAGCTCAAAAAGTTGATTCTAAAGCTGGATCTTTATCACATGGCCAAAAACAATGGCTCGAAATAGCCATGTTAGTAGGTCAGAAGCCAGATTTAATGTTAGTAGATGAACCTGTTGCCGGTTTGACTGATGAAGAAACAGATCTTACAGCTGATTTATTAAAATCTTTATCAGGAGAAAATACAGTAGTGGTAATTGATCACGATATGGAATTTATTAGAAGACTTGATAGCAATGTTTCAGTATTAAATCAGGGCACAGTATTATGTGAGGGAACGATGGAAACAATACAAAAAGACAAAAAAGTTATTGACGTTTATTTAGGAAGACCTGAGGACTAGTTATGGATAATTTACTCGAAATAAAATCCTTAAATACTTATTATGGCGAGAGTCATATTCTTAGAGATGTAGATTTAAATGTTAAATCAGGAGAAATGGTTTGTTTGATTGGAAGAAATGGAGTTGGCAAAACAACATTATTGAAATCACTAATTGGTTTGTTAAAACAAAAAAAAGGCGACATCTATTTGATTGGTGAAAATATCAACAGAAAAGCGCCTCATCAGAGGGCTAGAAAAGGAATGGCTTACGTTCCTCAAGGGAGAGAAATTATTCCATACCTATCAGTTGAAGAGAATCTTATGTTAGGAATGGAGTCTCTACCAGGTGGATTATCTAAGAACAAGAAAATAGATCCATTTATTTATGATCTCTTCCCAATCCTAAAAGATTTTCTTCAAAGGAAAGGAGGAGATCTTAGTGGAGGACAACAACAGCAATTAGCCATTGCAAGAGCATTGCTAGGCAAACCTCAACTTCTATTACTTGACGAACCAACGGAAGGCATTCAGCCAAATATAGTTTTAGACATTGAAAATGCAATTAACCAGATAATTAGAGATACAGGAATTGGTGTTTTATTAGTTGAACAACATTTGCATTTTGTAAGACAAGCCAATAGATATTATGCGATGCAACGCGGAGGTATTGTTGCAAGCGGAAATACTAGTGAGTTGAGTCAAGCGGTTATTGATAAATTCTTGAGTGTTTAATAGATTATTATTTTAAATTAATAAAAATCTCTAATCATTTTTCGCATCTTATAAGGTCTATACTGTTTGGATGCTCACTAATATACTTATTAAATTCCATTGCTAGTGTTCTTGCCTCGTAAGCGTCAAAAGCATAAAAACAATTTTCTAATCTTAT
>QCMB01000013.1 GCA_003214085.1 Prochlorococcus sp. AG-418-J17 | reverse complement strand
ATTTTGAGAATCTTTTAGTAGTCAGAGGATCCTGACGACAGGTCAAAAAGACACACAATTCCTAAAAAAAAAGAACATACTGATCCCAAACAAAAACAGGAGAATTTAAAGTGGCTGATGGGATCATGAATAAAGATCAATTACTCTCACTAACCCTCAGACAATTACGTCAAGAAGCAAGTAAATTATCGGTTCCGCTGTATAGTCGCAAAACAAAAGCAGTTTTAGTTGATTTAATACTTAAATATAAAGAAAGATCTACAAAAAACACAATCACTACACCCCCTGAGTCAAAACCTGAAGAAACTTATGAGTCCAATGCTTTCAACAATAGTGAAGAAGTTAAAACAAATGTAGTTTTCCTACCCCGAGATCCAGATTGGGCTTATGTTTTTTGGCAAATTTCTGATGCAGATAGAGAAAAAGCACAATCTTTGGGAGCTAATAAATTATGCTTACGCCTATTTGACGCATCTGGTTCTGAAGGAAGTAACCTGAATCAAGGAACACTAAGGGAGATAGCAGTTGATAGTTACAGTACCGAGTGGTACTTGCCAATCCCACTTGCAGATAGAGATTATAAAGTTGAATTAGGTTATAAATATGGTTTTAACTGGATGTCATTGGCATTTTCTTCGATAAGCCATGTTCCTGGGTCTCATCCTTCTGAGCAAATTCTTGATAAATTTGTACCTTTTAATTTAGATTCCACTTCTGAGTCAATCTCAGATATTTCTAATCCTGTTGTTTCAGAACAAAATGGTATACATGAAAGGTTATACCAATCCGCAACTAATATTCCTCTCAGAAGAAAGGTTGGTTCTGAAGAATTTATGGAAAACCTAAATTCAACAAACCAAAATGATAATCTTACAGACTCAGGTGCTGGTAAATGGTCATCAGGTTTAAATGATTCTGGAAGTGGAATTGTTAAAAATAGATCTTTTTGGCTCGTTGCTGATGCTGAATTAATTGTTTATGGAGCTACAGAGCCTTCTGCAAAACTGACAATAGGTGGAGAAGATGTACCTCTTGCTGCAGATGGTACTTTTAGAATTCAAGTTCCATTTAGAGACGGGACTCAAAAATATGATATTAAAGCTGTTGATGTATCTGGTGAGCAAGAAAAAAGTATATCAATGAAATTTGATAGAACTACACCACTTGACGATACTAATGAAAAAGATAATGCTGAGACTGAATGGTTTTAATAAATTAAATTAATGCTGAAAAAAATTGTAGCTTTTACTCCATTGTTTGGTGCATTAACATTTCCAATAATAGTTCCAATTACAATTTCTAAATTTGGTGTTAACTATGGAATTCTTAGTGCATTATTAATTTCTTCATTATGGTTTATCGCTATGTTAAGAACTTCCGAAATGCCTCATTAATTTAGTTAGATTTTTGGAAGTTACTTAAAAATATGAATCAAGTTAGTGTAATTAATATCAATTCTCCTTTTCTAGATCAAAAACCAGGTACCTCTGGATTAAGAAAAAGTACTTTAAAGTTTCAGGAAGAACATTATCTAGAAGTTTTTATTGAAGCAA
Organism: Prochlorococcus sp. AG-418-J17; assembly: GCA_003214085.1. Taxonomy (GTDB): domain Bacteria; phylum Cyanobacteriota; class Cyanobacteriia; order PCC-6307; family Cyanobiaceae; genus Prochlorococcus_A. Next base: position 33,871 of record QCMB01000013.1, on the reverse strand, counting down.
TCTTGCAATCATTAGAAAATCTAAAAGGTTCAACATTAGTAGTTGGTGGTGATGGCAGATATGGCAATATTGAAGCAATAGAAAAGATTGTCCAAATATGCATTGCTCATAAAGTTCAAAAAGTTATTGTTCCAAAATACGGTTTATTATCTACTCCTGCTACATCACATTTAATTAGAAAAGAAAACGCTATTGGTGGAATTATTCTTTCTGCAAGTCATAATCCTGGTGGGATTGATGGCGACTTTGGAGTGAAATTGAATATCTCTAATGGTGGCCCTGCTCCTGAGATAATTACTAATAGGATTTTCAAGGCTTCACAATTACTAACTAGTTATAAAATTTGCAAAATTAAATTACCTGATTTTAGTGAATATGGAACTTATCCTTACCATGAAACTACCTTAGAAATTATTGATGGATTAACAGATTATTCTAATTTGATGGAGAAAATTTTTGACTTGGATCAAATTAGTGATTTTTTAAAAAAAGACTTCTCGTTAATCTTTGATGCAATGAATGCGGTTACAGGCCCATATGCAAAAAATATTTTTGTTGAAAAAATGGGTCTTGCACCTGATTGTGTCATGAATGGTAACCCGTTAAAAGATTTTGGAGGTTTACATCCTGATCCTAATCTTACTTACGCATCCAACTTGGCTGATTTGTTATTAAATAAAAAATCTTATAGTTTTGGTGCTGCATGCGATGGAGATGGAGATAGGAATATGATTTTAGGAAGTGGATGTTTTGTAAATCCTAGTGATAGCCTTGCAGTTATTACCGCTAACACAAAATGTGTCCCTGGTTATAAAGATGGTATTACAGGTGTGGCACGATCCATGCCAACCAGCTCAGCGGTTGATAATGTTGCTCGAGCATTAAATATACCTTGTTTCGAGACACCTACTGGCTGGAAGTTTTTTGGAAATCTTTTAGATTCTAATTTAATTACTTTATGTGGAGAAGAAAGTTTCGGAACAGGTAGTAATCATGTGCGCGAGAAAGATGGATTATGGGCAGTTTTGTATTGGTTACAAGTTTTAGCTGAGAAAAAATGTTCGGTAAGTGATTTGATGCAGAATCATTGGAAACAATTTGGTAGGAATTATTATTCAAGACATGATTATGAGGCAATTCCCTCAAAAATTGCTAATCAAATCTTTGGTAATCTAACTTCTATGCTCGAAAATTTAAAAGGAAATAGTTTTGCAGGCCATTTAGTTAAAGTTGCAGATAACTTTTCATATTTAGATCCCGTTGATAATTCCATAAGTGAAAATCAAGGTCTAAGATTGGTCCTTGATGATAATTCTCGAGTAATTGTGCGCCTCTCTGGAACTGGAACTAAGGGTGCAACATTAAGACTTTACTTTGAGAAATTTTTCGATCCTCAACAGAATCTTTCGTTAAATCCTCAGACGGCTTTGAAACCCCTAATAGATGATTTAGATGCTTTATTGAACATTTCAAAACTTACTCAAATGGAAACTCCTACAGTAATTACATAGAATTGAAAGTAATGATTTTTTGATTTTATTTACATGCACTCAGAAAATTTATTTACTAATTATTCTCAAATAGAAAATAATGCGCCTTTGGCAGATAAATTAAGACCAAAGAATTTGAAAGATTTTTTTGGTCAACAACCAATCCTGAGTGAGAATTCGCTTTTAAGAAGTGCTATCTTAAACGATAAGATTAGTAATTTTATTTTTTCTGGACCTCCGGGTGTTGGAAAAACTACTCTAATTGAAATTATTTCTTTTAATACGCGGTCAAAATTAATTAAGCTAAATGCAGTATTATCAAGTGTTAAAGAATTAAGAAATGAAATCGCTAATGCAAAAGATAGATTAATAAATTCAAAAAGAAAAACAATTTTATTTATTGATGAGGTTCATAGATTTACATCAGTTCAGCAAGATGCTTTATTACCCTCAATAGAAAATGGAACTATAACTTTTATTGGTGCTACAACTGAAAACCCTTTCTTTGCTGTTAATAAAGCGCTTGTTAGCAGGTCTCGTATTTTTACATTACTTCCCTTGGCAGAAAATGATTTGCAGAAAATAATACAAAAAGTCATTACTCACTATTCAAAACAAAAAGATTCAAAAAAGGTTTATTTAACTCAAGATGCTATAAGTCATTTAATTAAATTTTCTGGCGGAGATGCAAGGACATTAATCAATGCGCTAGAGATGGCCATAGAAACAACTGCTGAAAATGATGCTAAAGAAATCAACATTAACCTCTCAATAGCTGAGGACGCACTACAAAAGAAAAATATTGTTTACGATAAAAATGGTCAAAATCATTACGATGTAATAAGTGCCTTTATCAAGTCCATAAGAGGTTCTGATCCAGATGCAACTTTATTCTGGCTTGCTAATATGCTGGAGGCTGGTGAAGATCCTAATTTTATTTTTAGAAGACTACTTATATCTGCCAGTGAAGATATTGGAATAGCTGATCCTAATGCAATAGTAGTTGTACAATCCTGCTGTGATGCTTTTGATAGAGTTGGTTTTCCAGAAGGATTATATTTTTTAACGCAGGCTTCTTTATATTTAGCTATTTCTCCAAAAAGTAATAGTACGAAAAGTATTTTTAAAGCAATTGAAACAATCAAATCTACCAATACTTTTGATGTTCCACTTCATTTAAAAAATAATTCTAATAGTTATGTCAATCCTCATAATTATCCAGGTAATTGGGTCGTACAAGAATATCTGCCTAAATCTTTAACAGGTTTAAAAATATGGGAACCAAATAATAACGGATGGGAAAAAACTCAATATGAGGAACTTCTTAGAAGAAAAGAAAATTAAAAATCTTTCGAACAACAAATAATCTCAGGATTTAAAGAAGTTTTTTTTTCGTAGGCTAAAGCGATAGTCCAATTATGGAAATTAATCTGTGAATAATTTAAATGTATATTTTTCTTCTTATGAATTAATTCTTTTGGCTTTTCAAAAAATTGCCAATATTTAATATCTTTAGCTATTTTTCCATGATCCCATTTTATAGCAGCTTCAACAGCACACCATTGATTTAGTATCATATTTTTTGTTAAATAATTATTATGGTTTGATTTATTGGTATGAAAAAAATATTTTTTTGCAAATTTTATATGGTTAAAATCTCTATCTGTTCTCTCAATATCAATCCCTATTTTGCCTTTATGCCAGACTATAGTGATGGCATCTTTACAATGACTTAAACTGATATTCCCCATGCCAGATGGTAAACTTGGAGGTTCTCCAGGTTGAGCATTAATTGGAATTTCTAGGGGGTCTAAATCAAAAAGCGTTGCAAGTGATTGTCGCAAATAAGCTCTTGTTTCTAAGAAAATCTTTGATCTTGAATTTGTAAGGTTTTTTGCAGTTTTAATTTCTTCTATAGTTGCGAAATTTTGCACACCTTTAATCTCATAAAACCAAATTTTTGGTATTTTATATTTATACTCATTTAATAATTTCAATGGCTCTTAAGGTTGGCGACAAAGCACCAGAATTTAAATTAAAAGATTCTTTTGAGAAAGAAGTTTCTCTTAGTGATTTTAAAGGTAAAAGAATAATACTATATTTTTATCCAAAAGATAATACTCCAGGATGTACTAAAGAAGCATGTAATTTTAAAGAGAATTGGGATTTACTCCAAAAAAATAATATTGTTGTGCTTGGTATTAGTAAAGATAATGCATCCTCTCATCAGAAGTTTATAGAAAAATTTAATTTACCTTTTATTCTTTTAACTGATCCTGAACCTTTCAAAGTTTCTTCTGATTACGATAGCTATGGACTGAAAAAATTCATGGGAAAAGAATATATGGGAATGATGAGAAATACTTTTTTAATTGATACAGAAGGTAACATCGAAAAAATTTACTTAAAGGTAAAAGCAGCAATAATGGCTGATCATATAATTGCAGACCTTGGGTTAAGCTAATTTTTTATGGACAGGTGGTGAATAATCATCCCCTCCATAACTAAATTAGGAGCATTGATAATATTTTCTGTTTTAGTTTGCAGAGCTTTTGTGAGCAATTGAGAGTCTCCTCCACAGATTATTAAAATATCCTTTTCGGGATTAAATAAACTACTAATCAAGCCAGTAAGAGATTTGATTACTCCTTTTAAGATTGCTTCTTCTGTATTAATTAAAAAATCTTTGATCGGAATATCATATTTTTTGGGAACTTTAAGATTTTTTGTATTTTGTTCCATTGATTTTAATTGTGTTAGAAAACCTGGAAGAAGTTGACCTCCAATAATAGATCCATTTGAATTCAATTTTGTTATTGATAATATTGTTCCAGAATCTGCAATTAGTAAATCTTTTTTGCAAGGGTTTTTAATAATTTTTAAAGCTGCAATGCAGGCAAGAGCTCTATCAACTCCAAAATAATCAGGAAGATTTGATAATTGGATATCTTTAGTTTTTATTTCATTTTCTTTTTTCAGCAAAAAATTTGGTAGTTTTCCGACAGAAGCCCAAATTAATTGATCAAGATCTATATTCTTGGGAACTTTTTGCTCTTTTTTGGTATGGAAGAATTTAAATTGATTTTTAGAATATTTAGCCCAATGAAGCCTACTATTGCCTACTAATAGAAAATTTATATCTGAGACCATTCTTCTATGATCAATTTAATTATTGATATGTATTCCACATTCTTGTTTAATCCCCCCAAATCTTGCATTTCTGCCTCTTGTTTCAATACCATCGGGACTGCTTGAATGCCAATCTCCTACAGAAGAATAGCCTTTGATAAAAAGTGGATGGGCAGGTAAATTATTCTCTTCCATATAATAAAAAATATCTTTATTTGTCCAATTTAATAAAGGTCTTAAAGAGAGTCTTTGACGAATTACGTCTATGAATTTCATTTTGTTTCTATTTTCTGTTTGACTTGATCTAACACCGCTTGCCCAGCAGAAAATATCATATTTTTCTAGACCATTTTCTAAAGGTTTTATCTTTCTCAATTCATGATACTTATCTAGATCACTCTCTTTTTTTGTTTCCCAAAGTTTTCCGTATTTGGCCTCCATTCTTGCTGGAGATAATTCACTTTGCAGAACTTCAACTTCTAAGGATAAATTATCAATAAGCTTTTCAGCGTAATGGTATGTTTCTGGAGGAAGGTAACCTGTATCTATCCAAAATATTTTGATTTTTTTTTGTAGAGATAATTTATTGACCATATTTAAAAGGACTGATGACTGTATACCAAAACTTGTTGTGATAGCAAATTGATTATCAAACTTTTCATAACCCCATGTAAGCATTCCTTGAGGCTTCATATCTATAAGCTCTTGATTATATTTACTCAAGTTAGTTTGAATATCTTTGTGGATTTTTTCAATCATTCTTCAGTTTGATAATGAGTTTAATTTTTTTCGCTCAATTTAAAAATAATTCGTATAGTTTAATAATACATTTACGCATAACAATATCTTTCTAATGAAATCAATACAAAAACCAATAGTAATAGTTGGAGCAGGTTTTGCAGGTATGACATTTGCCTTGAATTTAAAGAATCTTAATCCTTCTTTACCAATTCTTGTGGTTGATTCTGAAACTAACTTTATATTTAAACCTTTAATGTACGAAGTTTTAAGTAAAGAAATAAGAAGTTGGGAAGCCACCCCAAACTTTGCAAATATTTTTTCTGATGCCGGTATAACTTTTTTAAGAAATTGTTTAACCAAGATTTCCTTCAAAGAAAATATTCTTGAATTTAGTGACAAATTAAAATTAAGTTATCAATATCTCGTTATCTGTACGGGATCTATTCCAAATAGTTTTTTTATAAAAGGTGTAGATGAAAATTGTTATTTTTTTAATGATGTACATGATTTAAATAAATTAAATTCTTTTTTAAAAAAATCAAAAGATACTAAGCTGCATAAAAAGTTATTCATAGTTGGAGGTGGTCCCTCTGGCATCGAGTTGGCATGCAAAATTAAAGATATATTTACAGACCAATTTGAAATTAATGTAATAGAAAAATCAAACGAAATTTTAAATAAAAACAAAATTTTCAATAGAGAACAAGCAGAGAAGGCATTAGAAAAAAGAAAAATCAACGTTCTTTTGAATTCGATAGTTAAAGAAGTCTCAGAAACTAAGATTAGTATTTCTAGCGAAATTGGAATAACTTCCTTGGATAAAGATATTGTTATTTGGACAGCAGGTATTAAACCTAATTTGTCTTACTTAGAAACTGATCAAATAACAAAAAAATTTGGACGAATTTTAGTTAATAATAATTTGCAAATAAAAAACTATAAAAACTGTTTTGCTATTGGTGATATTTCAGTTATTGAAGGAATGGAGGATTTACCCATAACTGCTCAGGTCGCTATGCAGGAAGGAAATCATCTTGCTAATAATTTAGAACTTTTAATTCAAGGAAAAGATCCTTTACCCTTTGAATTTCGAGACAACGGTGAAATGATTAGCTTAGGAATAGGCGAAGCTTCAATTTCTGGGCTTGGGGTTACTTTAGCTGGGAAATTGGCTTTTGAGGCAAGAAGACTTATATATGCTTCCAAGTTGCCTGATATTACAGAAAGCTTAAAATCTGCATCTTCATGGATATTCCAAAAAAAATCTTTTTTTAAAAAGTTTCTTAAAAAAGATTATTCGAATTAAACTTTTTTGAAATATTGTTTTTGGGTATATTGAGTTAAATAAGTTTTGTATGAATTTAATTGCAGTAGTTAGTAATAATTTTGATGCGTTTATAACGGTAGTTGTTTTAATAATGTCAATAATTTTGTTTATTAGAAATACTATTGCACCAGAATTGACTGGTTTGTTATGTGTTGGAATATTTATATCTACTGGGGTTCTTTCTCCTGAAAAAGCTTTAGCTGGATTTGGTAGCCCTTCTTTAATTACCCTTATGGGTTTATTTGCAGTTTCCTCAGCATTATTTAAAAGTGGTGCCTTAGACAGAGTAAGAGAACTGATTTCATCTGAAAGTATTCGAACTCCAAGGAAATTAATTTCTTTAATAGCTTTTTTGATTGCTCCAATATCTGGAATTGTACCTAATACTCCAGTAGTAGCATCTTTGTTACCCTTAATTGAAAGTTGGTGTGAGCGAAGAAATATATCACCATCAAAAGTTTTACTTCCTCTTTCTTTTGCTACTTTACTCGGTGGAACTCTGACATTATTAGGTAGCTCAGTAAATCTTCTTGTAAGTGATATTAGTCAACAATTAGGTTATGGAGGTTTGGAATTATTTAGTTTGACTTCAGTAGGAATTCCTGTGTGGCTTATAGGTACAACCTATATGATTCTAGTTTCTGACATGCTTTTGCCAGATAGAGGGAGAGATAAGGAGTTTATTAAAAATGGTGATATGAATATATATTTTACCGAAGTTACTATTCCCTCTACTTCAGAATTAGTTGGACAATCTGTAAGAAATAGTAGATTGCAAAGACGATTTGACGTTGATGTTCTGGAATTGCAACGAAATGGAAAAGTTATTCTTCCTCCTTTGGCTGATAGAAAGATTGAACCGGATGATAGATTAATAATCCGCGTTACAAGGGCAGACTTATTTAGGCTGCAGCAGGAACATACTATTCTGTTAGGAGAAAATAAAACATCTTTCGATGGGGCTAATGTTTTCTCAGATGATGAAGGTACTAAGACCTTTGAAGCCTTGTTACCAGCTGGTTCAACTTTAGCCGGTGCAAGTTTGAGAGAATTAAGATTTAGGCAGCGTCATAATGCAACAGTTTTAGCATTAAGAAGAGGTCAACAAACTGTTCAGGAGAGATTAGGCCAAGCTGTTTTAAGGGCTGGAGATGTTTTATTATTGCAAGCACCGCTAGATTCAATAAGAGGTTTGCAAGCTAGTAATGATCTGCTTATTTTGGATCAATTCGAAGATGACTTACCTTTTTTGATAAAAAAACCTATATCGATTGCAATTGCAATAGGAATGCTGGTTTTGCCTTCGGTTTCTAATATTCCATTAGTAGGTTCAGTTCTTTTGGCAGTGATTGCAATGGTTGCTTGTGGATGTTTAAGACCTGCAGAGATACAAAAATCAATTAGGTTAGACGTCATTTTATTGCTGGGATCTTTATCGTGTTTTAGTGTAGCTATGCAGATAACTGGATTAGCAGATGTAATTGCAGTTAATCTAAACTTTGCCCTTAACGGAATGCCTCTTTATTTTGCACTAGTTTTAATTTTTGTGTCTACAGTTATTCTTACGCAATTTATAAGTAATGCTGCTTCGGTTGCTTTGATTTTGCCTGTTGCTATTGAATTCTCAAATGTTTTAGAAATTTCACCAAGCGCTTTAATAATGCTTGTCTTATTCGGTGCAAGTCAATCTTTCTTGACTCCAATGGGTTATCAAACAAATTTAATGGTTTATGGTCCCGGAAGATATAGATTTTTTGATATCGCAAAATACGGAGCTGGATTAACACTTATAATGTCATTTACTGTGCCAGCATTGATAATTTTAAATTACGGGTAATATCGTGAAATTCACAAGTAAGGTTTATAAGTTAAAAGATGTTTACAAAAAGCTATCTGTGCCTCAATTTACTATTGTTACAGGCTTGTTCATTATTTGCTTTGGAACTTTAATTTTGAGCTCTCCATTATGTTCATCTTCTAAGGTTGGTTTGTGGGAAGCATTTTTTACATCTACTTCTGCAATAACCGTTACTGGCTTAACGATAATAGATATTGGTGTTGATTTAAATTTCTTTGGCCAAGTTTTCTTAGCTTTTATGCTTTTATCAGGTGGTCTAGGATTAATGGCCATTACAACATTTTTACAAGGGTTTGTTGTAAAGGGGACAAAGCTAAGAACTAGATTAGACAAAGGTAAGACTCTTGATGAATTTGGAGTTGGAGGAATTGGTCGAACTTTTCAAAGCATTGCTATTACTGCGATTAGTATCATAACCTTGGGCGCAATTGTCTTATATTCTTTTGGATTTGTAGACATTCAAAATAATTGGGAAAGACTATGGTCCTCGATTTTTCACAGCATTTCTGCATATAACAATGCAGGATTTTCGTTAATGTCAAATAGTCTTCAAGACTATAGAACAAATTATTTGGTGAATAGTGTTTTTGTTTTTCTAATTGTCATGGGTGGATTGGGCTGGCGGGTTATTGATGATATTTGGAGTCATAAAAAAAATCTTTCTTATAAGAAATTAAGCCTTCATTCCAGACTAGTTATTAGGACAAGTTTGTCTTTAATAATGTTCGGATCATTAGGATTCTTTATCACTGAATCATTGCTAAATAGTCAATTTTTTAATGATTTAAATTTGTTTGAACGGTTAATGTCATCTATCTTCGAAACAGTTAGTGCAAGAACGGCAGGCTTTACAAATTTTCCGATTTCTTTGAACTCTATCTCAGATACGGGCCTCTTATTATTAATGACGCTTATGTTTATTGGAGCAAGTACAGGAGGTACTGGTGGAGGTATAAAAACAACTACATTTATTGCTTTAATGGCAGCAACTAGATCAACTTTAAGAGGTCAGAAAGATGTAATTATTAGCAATAGATTGATTTCAGATAAAGTTATTCTAAAGGCAGTTGGAATCACAGTTGGATCTTTGCTTTTTGTTCTTTTAATGGCAATGTTGCTTAGTACAACTAATACTTTTGTTAAGAAAGAATCATTCACATTCCTAGAAATTCTGTTCACTTGCATATCAGCATTTGCAACAGTTGGTTTTGATATTGGTTTAACCGCAAAATTAAATCATTTTGGTCAATTTATTCTTATTGTGGGTATGTTTGTGGGCAGACTTGGGATCCTTTTGCTTTTAAGCGCACTTTGGCAGGCTCTTTATAAGAGTAGAATAGATAGACAAAAGAGAATTGGCTATCCTAGGGCTGATCTATATGTTTAGAATTGACTGAGTTTTATTATGGCTGATTGGTGGCAGTGGTCTCAAAAGAGAGAAAATGAAGCACTCACTTTTGCAGTTGTCGGAGTTGGAAGATTTGGAACTGCAGTTTGCAGAGAACTTATTAGTAATGGTGCTGATGTTTTGGCTGCAGATTATTCGGAAAAAGCTATTGATGATTTAAGGCAATTAGAACCTTCGATAGAAGCCAGAGTAGTAGATTGTACTGATGAAGAGTCTATGAAGGAATCGGGAATTCTTGAAATGAATACTGTTGTAGTGGGTATTAGTGAACCTATTGAAGCAAGTATAACTACAACTCTTATTGCTAAGGATAGTGAAGGTAGCAAAGTGAAAAGAGTAATAGCGAGAGCTACCAGTGACTTGCACGAAAAAATGTTAAAAAGAGTAGGTGCAGATAAAGTTGTTTTCCCATCTAGGATGCAAGGAGAAAGATTAGGTTTAGAACTAGTAAGACCAAACCTAATCGAAAGATTGGAACTAGATAATCAAACTGGTATAGATGAAATAACTGTTCCAGAGGAATTTATTGGAAGATCTTTAAGAGATTTAAATTTAAGGAAAAATTATTTAGTAAATGTTCTTGCTGCAGGGCCTGCTGAAGAGTTAACAGTTAATCCTCCAGCAAAATATATTTTGGAAAGAGGAAATATTTTGGTAGTCATGGGTAAAACTGTAGATTTACAGAAATTGCCTCAAAATTAATTTTTTTTAATCAGATTTTTTATAGTATCTAATCCTTTGAGGAGCTCTTTTTAATCTTCTGACGCTTTGTTTTTCAAGTTCATCTCTAAATTTATCAGTATTTAAATTATTTTCTGAAAGAGGTGATTTACTTTCTTTTTCGAAATATTTTTTTATACCCTCTTGTATTAACACTTTTGCCATATTACTTACTGTCCTAGATTCATTATCTGCCAAAATAGTTAATTGCTCACATATTAATTCGGGAAGAACTACCTGAATTCTGGGGGATTTAGGCTTCCCATTAGTTGAGTTTTGGCGGGTAGCCATGAGTCAAAGTTGATAACTGTTACTTATTAGTATACACAGTTAGTCAAGGATACTATCTTTGTGTATATTATTAGTATGGAAATTTATGTCCGTATCAATTAATTGTTTTTATTTCATCTATGAAAAATTCAAGAAAACTTGATTCTCCTAAAAGGTCGATAATTGACAAAAAGAAAAAAAGATTAGTTAATTCTGATTCTCACGATAATGAAAATAGTGATGTTTTGGTGTCAGCTGTAATTAGTCCATATTTGTTAACTCATCTTCACCATATTCTTCAGCAATCTGAGTACTATGCTCAAAAAGATGGTAGAAAGTCTCACGCAGCTAACTTTGCGAAATTAAGAAAAGTTTTATGTTTAGACGCAAGAAGTATGGCAGATGCCTCTGCAAAAGAAATCAAAGATTCTGATAATAATTTATCTATTAATAAATATAATAAACAAAATGTAGCTTGAAGTAATAATCTATTAATAAATGGTTTTTAAAAACATGTCTAGTAATGCTGAAAAGCTTTATAAGTTAATAGCTAACGATTCCAAAAAGAAAAATAGTTTGTTTATGACAGCCTTAACTAATCCCAAAAAAGCCTTAGATAAAATATGCGACATTGGCAACGAGTTAAATATTTCTGTGACTAAAGAAGAGGTGATTGAATATTTGAGTACTATTGATGATGAGGCAACTAAAATGTGGTTAATTAAGGCTCGAGGCGGTCTTTAGGAAAAGGTTTCGAATAATTATTATTTGAATTATTAATAGGTTTTATTCTTTTGTTATAGCCACCTCCACCAGCTAAAGTCCAAAAAAACCAGTAACTTGGAATTGCAAGAGCTGCAGCTATGAAAATCACTACAATTTGTTCTATTCTTTTCATGCTGTAATTTTATTCCAAAAAATATTTTTTAGTAAATAAGCCACAGACTTTGTAAATTCTATTTTTAAAACAGTGATTAGATTTGAAGGTGTAAGCAAAATTTTTTCTACAGATGTTGTTTTAAAAAATATTAATTGGGAGATTAAGAAAGGAGAAAAAGTTGGCTTAGTTGGTTCTAATGGTGCAGGTAAATCAACCCAATTTAAGATTTTAATTGGAGAGGAAGAGCAAACAAGTGGAACGATTATCAAAGAGGGAAATCCTAAAATTGTCCATTTAAAACAGGAGTTTGATTGTAATTTGAATTTTTCAGTTAGACAGGAATTAGAAAGTTCTTTTAAAGATATACAAATTGTTGCCATTAAACTTTTAGAAATTGAGAATAAAATGAAATCTTTAGATACAAAACAACATTCTGATGAACTCGAAATATTTGTAAATCAACTCTCAAAATATCAAGCAAAATTTGAAGCTTTAGGTGGCTATAAAATACAATCTGAAGTGGAAAAAATATTACCAAAATTAGGCTTTTCTATAGAAGATGCTGATAAATTAGTTGGTAATTTTTCAGGCGGTTGGCAGATGAAAGTTGCACTTGGAAAAATAATCTTGCAAAAACCTGATTTACTTTTACTCGATGAACCAACTAATCATTTAGATTTAGATACTATTTTTTGGTTGGAAGAATATCTATCTTCGCTTAAGATTGCAGTTATTATTATTAGCCATGATAGATATTTCTTAGATAAATTATGTAAAAAAATTATTTTTGTAGATAAAGGAACATCTGAAATATATAATGGAAACTATTCTTTTTTTGTCGAACAGAAATCTTTAAATGAAGAATCACAAAATAAGGCATATCAATTACAACAAAAAGAAATTGAGTTACAGAAGAGGTATATAGATAGATTTAGAGCTAGTGCAACTAGAAGTTCGCAAGCAAAGAGTAGAGAAAAACAATTAAAAAAGATTGCTAAAATTGAGGCTCCCATAGCAAACTCAAAAAGTCCTGTTTTTAATTTTCCAGAGTGCCCTCGCTCAGGAAAATTAGTTCTAAATATCAAAAATTTGTCTCATAGTTTTGAAGATAAAATTCTTTTTTTAGATGTTAATTTAAAAATTTCTTCAGGGGAGAAAATAGCAATATTGGGACCTAATGGCTGTGGTAAATCTACATTGCTTAAATTTATTATGAAAAAAATATCTCCTGAAATTGGAGAAATTAATCTTGGTAAACACAATATAATTACTAGCTATTATGAACAGAATCAGGCTGAAGCACTTTCACTTGATAAAAGGGTTATCGATTTAATATATGAAAAGTCTCCAGAGTGGTCCCAAAAAAAAGTAAGAACTTTTTTAGGTGGTTTTGGCTTTCAAAATGAAACTGTTTTTAAATATATTAAACAACTCAGTGGGGGAGAAAAGGCAAGATTAGCATTGGCGGTCATGATTATTAATCCTAGTAATTTTCTTCTTTTAGACGAGCCAACTAATCATTTAGATCTACAATCTAAGGAAAATTTAGAATTAGCAATTAAAAATTATAAAGGTTCATTATTAATCATTTCTCATGATCGGTATTTTATTTCAAAGGTTGCAAATAGAATTATCGAAATTAAGGATTCAAAGTTATTTTCATATGATGGTAATTACGAATATTTTTTAGAGAAAACTCAAAGTCATAAAAAAATTTGATTACTTTTAAAAAAGTTTACATTTGGCTAAGTATGATCACTCATTTATCTTTACATACTTTACCGTCCTTAATTAATCTTAAAAATACAAAAATAAGTTTTAACAATTTATATGAAAAATTATCAATTCCAAGAAAAACAGTTTCAAATTTCCGATCCTATTGAAAGTTATTTTGAATGCATTACTACCTGTGATATAAGGGATGGTAGATGTATTTCTAGGTGTGTGGAAATACTTAAACAGAATGACAATTAAATCTTTTAGTTATTTTCTAGATTAGTTATATCAGTAGGTATTACTTTTAATTTAATAAATTTATTTCTACGCTTTAATAATATATTTACTTGTTTATTGATACCATTTTTACTTATTTGGTCTATTACGTCTGATGCTGTTTCAATATCTTTATTGCCTACTTTTACTAAAATATCTCCCATCATGATTCCACTCTTTTCAGCTGGACTGTTCGGGACTACATATCCAACTTTAACGACATTATTTTTCCTCTCAGTTTTACTTTCTTCTATTAGGCTAATCCCAATCATAGGATGTATTACTTTTCCACTTTTTATAAGTTGATAGGCGATTTCCTTAGCTTTATTAATTGGGATTGCGAAACTCAAACCCGCTCCTGGACCTGATCTTATCAACGTATTAATACCAATTACTTCTCCCTCGCTATTCAATAGTGGACCTCCAGAATTGCCAGGATTAATAGCAGCATCTGTTTGTATCAATTCAAGTTTTTTATCATATATTCCCAATTGACTGACGTTTCTATTTAGATTACTAATAATTCCAAGGGTAACTGTGTTTTCCAGTCCGAATGGATTTCCAACTGCTATAGCCCAATCACCAACTTTAATCTTTGCCGAATTGCCCATTTTTGCTTTTGGCCAGGGTCCTTTCCCTTCAATCTTTAGCACAGCTAAATCAGTAAAAAAGTCTTGCCCTATAAGTTTTGCGTCAAATTTTTTGCCATTGGTTAAACCAACAATCACCTTATCTGATCCATTCACAACATGAGCATTGGTCATTATTAGTCCATCTGCAAATATAAATCCGCTTCCTTGGCTTTGCTCTATCCTTGGCCGATTGTCATTAGGTAAATCTAATCCAAAAAATCTTTCAAAATATGGGTCTAGAAATAGTTGAGAATTTCTAGGTAATTTTCTTTTTTTAACATATCTTTGAGTATCAATTGTCACCACAGCTGCACCAGTTCTTTCTACAGCTTTAGTTATGAAAGATTTGTTGGAATATAAATTAACTTCAGTAATTTTTGGTTGACTTAGTTGTTGGGATATGACTTGTGCAGGATATCTAATGCCGACCGAAATTATTGAGGCGATCAGTAATAGCTTTTGGATGTATTTCTTCAATTTTGATTTTTTTATTTACTTCGAGAGTTTTAATACACAATACCATTGTAATTTAAATATAACTACTAATTAAATTTATTGAATCAAGAGGATAATTTAATGACTTAAAATAGCTAAATTTCTTTTTTTCGGGCTATGATATTAAGCATATAGTAAACTAATTTATAAGTTTAATGACTATTCTTTTTCCAATCATATATTCAGCCGCCTTAACTTATTTAGTTTGGAAAGCTTTTAAAGTAATGTCTAATGGCTGGGGCATATCCGATAATAAAAATAAACGTTTGAGTACTTCCAGTTTTAAACAAACAAAATACACAATACATCCAGAACTTTTAGATAAATCAGGAAACATAACGGAAGAAGAACTATTAACAGTAAGATTTTCGAATGACAATGACTCTTCGTTAGAAGAAAAAGGTTCAACAACTGAATAATCAAATTTTATCTAAGAAAAAAAATTGGAATTAAGAACAAAAATTGTATCAGCGGTAATTAGATCTCTCAAGTTGCCACCAAGGTTCCGTTTAAAAATGGTTAAAGAAGATCCAGTGAGACTTGAACTAAGTCTTACTCCTTCTTACGGTAAAAATCCAGTTATTGTTGGGATAGTTGAATCTTTAGACTTAGTCGCGCGAAGAGATAGAGAAGGTAGACTACCCAGAGATCTTCAAGGGACTTGGGACTGGACTGTAAGACATGGAAAAGTTAGTACTGGAGGTTGGAACCCTATGTTAAAAGAAGCCTTGCAAACAATGTTTGATACTGGATTGCCAGCCATTGTCTATGAGGAATTAACTGGAGATGAGTATCGACCTGTTGATGGTGTAAGACATGTTAAATAAATAATTTATTATTTATCATAAATTCTTCCTTAAAACGTTAAAATAACTTGATAGATGATTTAGTTAATTATGAATAATAACAATCAACCAAGATTTGGATTTGTAAATTTCGCAGAAACCTGGAATGGCCGTATGGCAATGATGGGTATTTTGATTGGACTTGGTACTGAATTAATTACTGGACAAAGTATTCTTCGACAAATTGGAATAGGTTAGTTTTTTTACTTTACTTCTTCTGCTTTCACTTCAATGGTACTTTCACTAGGCTTTTTATCAAATTGATTGTTATTACTAATATTTTCTAGATTTGCCCCACAATTCATGCATTTTTCACTTAAGCCTAGGGATATAGCACCACAACTATCACATGTATTGATTTTTGATTTGTAAAAGTTAAAACCTATAGATACTAAAATTACTAATAGTAGAGGAATTAAAAATAATAGGATTAGGATATTACCGAGAAGACTTATGAAAAAGTTTATTCCAAAAATTGGAACAACTATGAGTATGATTATTGAGTAAATAAGAATATTTTTATTAGCTTTAAGAAAATAATTCATCTCATTATTGTTATTTATAATTTCTTTTTTTATTTAATAGAGTCATACTAGCAATAACTACGCTCCAGCACTGTCCAAAATATAAAATCACTCCTAATAGCCATACCCACAAGGTAAGTACAAGAAAACCTCCAATAAAACCATATGCTTGAAATCTTGCTCCAAGTGAGAGAATACTTTTACTTACTGCTAGGTTCAAAGTGGTTAGTCCGATTCCAATAAGAAAAGATCCAGGTAAAAGTGGTTTCAGAGGAACTTTTCGACTGGGTAAGAGGGCTTGTAATAAAAGAGCCATTAAAGAAAATCCGATTAGTGGTATTGCAAACTGACCAACTTGTAATAGCGGTAACTTTAATAGTAAATCAGAAATAAGATTATTAGATTTTGAAATATTTTCTAAGACGTTACTTGGGATCATCCTAAGATTTGCACTAATCTGATCTAGTACCATTAAAAAACCAATAAAGAATACTATTAAAAAGGCTTCAACTCTATTTCTGAGAAACCTCGAAGCTTGCACTCTCCAAGCAGGATTTACTTTTTTAGAAGGTATTTCGTCTTCCCAAAGTCTATCCGAACCTCTTTGAAGAGATAGATATGCATTTCCTGCTGTAAAAAGCAAAAACATAGCCCCTAGAATGCCTGCCCCAAAACCTTGATCTATTAATTTAAATAATGTTGTTTCTACTAACTCAACTACTGAAGGAGGTAAAATCTGAGCTGCAATAGCAATTATTTGTTGATCTAATCCCTCTTGTTTTCCTAGGAACCATGAAGCTATTGAAAGAGAAATTAGAAGAATAGGAAAAAATGATTGAAGTGTATAGTACGCAAATGCAGCGCTTAAATCAACACAATCAGATTTGCTCCATCGCTCACAAGCTCCCCATAAACTTTTCAGTATCCATGTTGAACTTCGCTGCATATTAATTTTATTCAAATATTTTATTTATTTACTCATTTTTTATTGTATCGGATTAAGAAATTTTTCAAGCAATTATTGATTTATCATGCAACTATTTTTCCAATAATAAATTGCCCCATGGCTTTAAAATTTCAACTTTTTCTACAGACCTACAAGCAATTAATGGAAAATTCACATCGCTCAGGTCTTCTCCTGAAACTAAATTTAAAGGATCTGTTTCTAACCACTCTATAGAACAATTCAGTTCTTCTAATAGCAGCCAGGCTGCTGCAATATCCCATATCTTTGGAGTTGATTCTATTGCGCCGAAAGTTTGTCCCATAGCTACACTCGTAAGATTTAAACTCGATACACCTAAGAGTCTGATTTTTCCAGGAAATACTGAGTTTGGTTTTTTTTGTAAAATTTTTATTGATCTACTACATAAAGAAATGCATTCACTTTGATGATTATTTTTGCTAGGGTCTATTTTCTTGTTATTTAACCAAACCCCTTTACCTTGAATGGATACAAACTTTTTTTTCAATGTAGGAATTACTAAAAACGAGGATTGTGGTTTACCATCAACGAACCTTGCCACTGATATAGACCAGTAAGGAATACCTGCAGCAAAATTTGTAGTTCCATCGAGTGGATCTACCACCCAATAAGCTTTTGAGTTTGGAATTAACTTTTGCCCTTCTTCACTAAGAACGCCCTCTCCTGGAGCTATTGAAGCTAAGCCATCTACGATTGTTTTGTCACTCCATAAATCACAACTTGTTAGTAATGATCCATCTGCTTTGTTGCTGGCGTTAATATTTCCAAAATCTTTTTTTTGACGTTGACTGACTAATTCAAATAAAGAATCTAATTCACTTAGTTGCTTATTAGTTAAATTTGGTGGATTCATCTTTATATATTGCAAATAGACTCTGTTTCTTTAATTTTAGTATTATTGCTACCTAAACAACTTTTACTAATATCAAGAAAAGTTAATCTTTCTAATTCATCTATATTCAGATTGTAATTATATATTGCATTAATATTTTTTGATTTCGCATTACTTAATTCACTTTGTCTCACGAGAACATCTTTTAGAGTAGATATTCCGACATCATATCTAAGTCTAGAAAGCCTTACAGACTCTTTGCTAGATTCAATTTCTTTGAGAGAAGAAATTATTTTTTCTTCATTTAATTTAAGATTTAGGTATGCTTTACTAATATTTGTGGTTAAAACATTTTTTAGATTTTCATAAGCATATTTTTCAGCTTTTGCATCTGCTATTTTTGATTTGTAAGAGTTCTTATTTTGTCCGCCATCAAAAATACTCCATGCAAAATTTAGACTTATGGTATTTGTATAATTAGATCCAGATTTTTCAGAGTCGATATTAGTTGCTAGAGAGTCACCCTTTGAAAATGCACTAGATAAAGAATTACTGACATAGATATTTGGCTTATTTTGAGCTAAAAAGCTATTTGCTTGACTTTTTTTGATTAATTTTTGAAGAATAAGGTTTTTTAAGGAAAGATTTTTGTTCAAACCTTCATTAATATTCTTATTCAATTTATGATTCCAAAACCCTATAAGATTTTGCTCTTTATTAGTTTCAAAATCTCCCTTAATATTGAGAATTTCTTTAAGAGAAATTTTATTAATTTCATGTTCTATTCTCTTTTCATTAAGGGATTGTTTATCTCTGGATAATTGAGCTTCTGCTTCAAGTACTTCAAATTTTGTACCAATTCCAGCATCTAGTTTCGCTATAGCATTTTCTAAACTTGTAATAGATAAATCAAGTGTGAATTTTTTATTTTGAATATCTTGATATGACTTTTTGTATTTGTGATATCTGATTCTTGCTTCTTGAATTAAATCTTTTTTCTTAATTTCATAATTATTTTCAGCAATTTTGTAATTTGTTTTGGCAATTTTAATTTCGGATCCTCTAAGCGGGGCAACTATATCCCATCTGATATTGAGGGAGGGATTAGCCGAAAATTGCGATGTTTTTAAAGTAGCTGACTTGCTATTGTACTTTTTACCTGCGACATATCTTGGTAACCCATTGGCTTGAAAATCTAAGGATGGATATCTTTTGGCAATTTGACTGGAAAGATTAAAGCTTGCAGAGTCTACTAAGTTTAGTAATGATTTTAATTCTTGATTATTTAATACAAGTTTTTCTATTTCTTGATAATCAACAAAAATAATATTTGATTTTTCTTCTAAAACATTATCAATGTAATTTTTTGTTTCGCTCGATAGTACATTAAAAGTGTTGATACTTAGAGTAAGCGGCAATAATAAGATAGGATTTATTACTCTTCTTAGCATGTTTTATATTATCGATAATTTTCGATTAACCAATCAAAGTATTAATAATATCATTTGAATCATCAAGAACGTGAATTTTAGTATTTATTTGATTTTCAACTTCTTGAATATTTTTATCATCTAGAAATAAATCAGTATTAATTTTTAACATAATAGATGGTATGTAAACAGCTTCTCCTAAATCCTTATTTTTCAGCCCGCAAATTAGATCTTCTCCAGTAAGAAGACCTGTAACAACTTGATCTTGACCCCAATAAATACTTGGTAAACCATATAAATTAATTGTTAATCCATTAATTAAGTTTAATTTCTTAACTGTTGGAATTAGGGCTTCATAAACTAATTTACCAACAATCCAACTAACTTTTTTTGGCTTTTTTACTTTTTTGGGTAGATTTTGAGTCTTCTCTTTTAATACTTCTAGAAAGTTTCTAATAGTCCCAACTCCATTAGATTCTTGTGGCATATTTTCGTAGGTTTTGTAACTTGGTAAATTTGTGCCAGCAATTAAATACCATTCGTCTGCTAGCCAACAAAAACGTGTCCCAAGAGTAATTTCTAGAGAGGCTTGAATTTTCTCTACTTGTTTAATAGTTTTTCTTGCATATTCTGGGCTTATTGATTTCAATCCATCATTTTCAGGTCTAAATTTTGTAAGTCCTACAGGAACTATTGCAACTGAAAGTACTGTCTGAGAAGTTTTTTTGTAGAATTCAGCAAGTTCCAAAATTGATTTCTCAAGAATATCACCATCATTTATATCTGGACAAATAACAATTTGAGCATGTATTTGAATAGAGTTTTTTTCAAACCACGAAATTTGATCAAGGATCACTCCTGCTTTTTTATTTTTTAATAATTTTTCTCTTGTGGCGGGATCAGTAGCATGAACTGAAATAAAAAGTGGGGATAATTTTTGCATAGCAATTCTTTCCCAGTCTTCTTTTTTTAAATTCGTGAGAGTCAGATAAGAGCCATATAGGAAACTTAATCTATAATCATCATCTTTTATATAAAGGCTTTTTCTTTTACCACTTGGCTGTTGATCAATAAAACAAAAAGGACATCTATTATTGCATTGCTTGATTGAATCAAATAATGCATCTTTAAAATTTATACCTAAATTAACGTCTTGATCTTTTTCAATATTTATATTGTGAATTTCATGATTTTTGTCCAAAACTGATATATTTAAAATTTCTTCACTAATAAGAATCTGATAATCAATTAAATCTCTTGGTTTTTTCCCATTAATACTAATAATTGAATCACCTGATTCAAATCCTATTTCTTGAGCAATGGAATTAGCTTCAATACTCTCAATTTCTGCAGGGTTTATTTTATAAGTAATATTAGGAACCAAAAGATCATTGGAATCTTTGTAATTAACTTCTTGCCACACAATTTAAGGCCAAATACTCTTATTTATATTTATTCTAAACTTATATATGACTCAAAGTGTATTAAATACTTTTAAAAAACTAAATATAGGTGTGAAATTATGGGCCTTTAATTTACTAAAATATGGCATTCGCAGTTTTCTAAAACACGATTTAGATTAATTAAAAATAACTTTTTTTCATTGAAAGAATTAATTACAAAAAATTTAGAAGTAAAAGATAAATTCAACTATGAATCTCATGAGATAGTCGATTTATACGAAAATAGTTTGTTATCAAATCCTATATCTCTAAGATTGTGGTCCTCTTTTTTTGTAATTTTACCTATTTTTGTTCAAGCCCCTTGGGTTAGATTAGAACCAATAAGTGCTCTTTGTTTTACTTTTGTTATTCTCTTTGGAGCATTTGTTTTGAATCAGAAAGGATCAAATAAGTTTTTTATTATCAGTTCACTTTTACTAGGTGTATCAGGCAGTTGGCTTGGTGGATGTTTGTTCTGGGGATGGTTAAGCCCATTTCCAATCCTACACATACCTGTTGAAGCTGTAGCTCTACCACTAGCTTTAATTGGACTTGGCACTAATTGGAAAATAGGTGCAAGTTTTTATATCTCTTCTTTATTTGGAACTGCAGTTACCGATATTACAATATTTTTAATCGGAATAATGGATCAATGGAGACAGGTTATTACGGCAGATTCTGAAACTGCACCCCAAATTCTCCAAAAAACCTCAGAGAATCTTATCCAAATAAAGTCACTTTCTATTATTGTTTTTGTTGCTTTAATACTTTGGTTTATTTCTAAAGAAATTTTTGATTCTGCCACAATTAATACTACTAATGGCAAAGCACTCTTAGTTTCTGGTTATGTAATTCAAACGACGTTGATTGTTGATGGAATTTTTATTGTTTTAGCAATTATGCAACCAACTTTTAGTGGTTTGGTTTAATGTTAAGGCCTCCATTTTCGCAAGAACCAATTCCATTAAATAATTGGGATGTAATCGTTATTGGTGCAGGAGCAGCAGGACTTATGACTTGTCTTGAATTACCTGAAAATTTAAAAGTTTTGCTTTTAAATAGGAATACCAGCAAGATATCTTCTAGTCGATGGGCACAAGGAGGAATAGCGTCTGTTGTTAGACAAGATGATTCATTCGATCTGCACGCAGATGATACTTTAAAAGCAGGTGATGGACTATGTGATTTTCAAGCTGTAGAAATGCTGGTTAAAGAAGCCCCAGGTTGTGTCAATAGGTTGCAGAATTTAGGGATGATTTTTGACCAAAGTTCTGATCAATTAGCCACTACTTTAGAAGCAGCCCATTCTCGAAGAAGAGTTTTGCATGTTAAAGATCGCACTGGAAGAGCATTAGTTGAAGTTCTAGAAGATCATATTGAAAATAAAAAAAATGTTCTTCACTGTAGAGGTGTAAGAGTAACTGAACTTTTTGTTGACAAAGAAGAATGCAGAGGAGTTCAGGTTCTAGATGGAGCAAATTTATATTGGATTGAATCAAGAGCTGTTGTTTTAGCTACAGGCGGCGGTGGTCATTTATTTACTAATACAACAAATCCTGCTCAATCTTCTGGAGAAGGGATTGCTCTTGCATGGAAGGCAGGTGCTGCTATCGAAGATTTAGAGTTTGTCCAATTTCATCCAACTGCCTTAAAATTTTATGGTGCACCTTGCTTCTTAATATCTGAGGCACTTAGAGGAGAGGGAGCTATTCTAGTTGATAAAAATGGCGAAAGCCCAGTTAAAAATCTTAAAAATCGTGATTTAGCTACTAGAGATCAGGTAAGTAGAGCAATTATGAAAAATATGCATGATAATGATGTAGATCATGTTGGCTTAGATCTTCGGTATATTGATCCAGAAAAAATTGTAGAGCGATTTCCCACTATTATGAGTCGATGTCAGGATTATGGGGTTAATCCTTTAAATGAGGTTATTCCTGTAGCCCCTGCAGCTCATTATTGGATGGGAGGTGTAAAAACGGATTTAAATGCTTCTTCTACACGAAAAGGATTATATGCCGTTGGAGAAGTTGCATCTACAGGTGTGCATGGTGCTAATAGATTGGCAAGTAATTCACTAATGGAATGCCTTGTTTTTGCAAGAAAAATGTCTTCAATTGTTTTGAATAAACCTTCTAAATTTGAAAAATCTGATAGATCATTTAAAGAGTTTGATATTCAAGATTCTAAAGAAGATCAAATTTCTCAAATCTCTGAAAAGATTGATGAATTAAGAAAACTATGTTGGTCAAATCTAGGAGTATCTAGAAATAAGTTAAATATGAGTAAATTTTTACATAATATTCAAGCCGATATTTCTCATTTACAAAAAAATGCTTTATTAAGTTCTCTTGAAAAAATAAAATTTCACCAACAAATAAAACTTAGTGAGCGCAATAGGAGGGCACTTAATCTTCTACTTGATTTAAAGAATAGACAAATAACTACCATAACTTTATTAAAAGCTTGTCTATTTAGAGAAGAAAGTAGAGGAGGTCACTATAGAGATGATTTCCCCGATAAAGATAAAAATTGGGAATGCCACACTAGACAACAGTTTGATCAAAAAATTCAAAAAAGATTCATTAAAAATTAAGATCTCCCTGATAGTTGGTTTTTGTTGCTAATTCATTCAAGTCACTAGTACCACTAATTATTTCTCCATTTATTTCCCAAGAAGGAAATCCACTAATTCCTTTAGTTTGGCATAACTCATACTCATTATCTTTACCATCTTTAGCACATTCAACTACTTTTAATTCTTCAACTGCTTCTTTACCAAATAATTGTTTCTGATCGTGGCAATGCGGGCACCAGTATGCACTATACATAACAATATTGTTTTCACTTAAAAATTTTGCAAACTTTACCTTCTGCGGAGAGCTTGAAGTGGTAATTATTGGCGATACATTTTCAGTGGGGTTTGCAACATCAATAGCATTAGAGGGGTCAACATTTGTTGACCAAATTAGGCCCGCCAGCATGACAGCAATGGCTACAATGAAACCTCTAAAAATCATTGGTTCTCTACTTTCGAATTTTGCTCCAATCATAGAAATTATAAAGATAGAAAACGATAAAATTGCTGAAAGTATACAAAAAAAGCAATATGCTTGAATCTTAAAAAACATTATATTTATCAATAAAAAGCTAAATGTTGATGACGCACAAGAAATTAGAAATACTAACCACCATAAAAACTTATTTAGTTTTTCTTTTGGGGAAATTAAATTAAGCGAAAGTATTATTGTGATAACTAATATTGATAAATATGTTATAAATCCAGCTAATGAGAGAGGTATATTAACTTGATTATTTTCAAATAAAGTACCCCAAGGACTATTTAAAACTGTTTCACAACCATTTTGTATCCCTGGGCATGAAAGTGAAGTAAATAATCCCCAGTTTTTTAAAGTAATTGAACCTGTATCAACTATGCCTATAGTGCTAAGAATTGCGATTATGATTTTTGGCCATTTCACATCTTTTTTATTTCTTCTGTTTAAATTCTTAAGGGCCATACAAAAAGAAAGTTTGTTATTTACATTATCTATCCTAATATTATTTTGGCATGAGAGTTATATACGAAATGCTGTTTAAATCTTTTAATTCTTATTTTTCAACTTGTGAAACAAAATAGTCTCAATTTAAAAGAAAAAAAACTATCTAAGATTGCATTCAGTCATGTTGGTTGTGAGAAAAATCTTGTTGATACTGAACATATGCAAGGCTTATTAGATAAAGAGGGTTATGAAGTTGACAGCAATATAAATGATGCAAATATTGTTGTTGTCAATACTTGCAGTTTTATTGAAACAGCTAGAGAAGAATCTATCAGAAAAATTCTAGAATATACAAATCAAGGAAAGAGAGTAATAGTTGCAGGCTGTATGGCTCAGCATTTTAAAGATGAGCTTATAAAAGAAATTCCTGAAATAAAAGGTTTGGTTGGAACAGGAGATTATCAAAAGATAGCCAAGGTTTTAGATAGAGTAGAAAAAGGGGAAATCGTTAATGAAGTTTCAAAAATACCGGAATTTATTGCTGACGAGGAAATGCCTCGCTTTGTAGATAAAAATAAATTTGTTGCTTATCTTCGCATTGCTGAGGGCTGCAACTATAATTGCGCTTTTTGTATTATTCCTAAGTTGAGAGGTCCTCAAAGAAGTAGAACAATAGAATCTATAGTTTCAGAAGCAAAAAGTCTTGCAAAAAAGGGTATTCAAGAAATCATATTAATTAGTCAAATAACAACTAATTATGGTCAAGATATTTATGGAAAACCATCATTAGCCAAACTTTTGAATGAGCTTTCTAAAGTTCCAATTCCTTGGATAAGGATACATTATGCCTATCCAACAGGTTTAACTGATGAAGTTATTAGAGCTTTCAAAGATTCAAAGAATATAGTACCTTACTTTGATTTACCACTTCAGCATAGTCATCCAGATGTGTTGAGGACTATGAATAGACCTTGGCAAGCTTCTTTGAATGAATCAATTTTGGAGAAAATTAGAGAAGAAATTCCATCTGCTGTATTAAGAACTAGTCTTATTGTTGGCTTCCCAGGAGAAAAAAAAGAACATTTTGAACATCTTCTTGAATTTTTGGATAGGCACAAATTTGATCATGTGGGAGTGTTTATTTTTTCTCCTGAGGAAGGAACGGCAGCTTTTCATTTGCCAAATAAAGTATCTCCAGAGGTTGCAGAGGCAAGAAAAGATAACGTTATTTCAGTTCAACAAAATATCTCTAAAGATAAAAATCAGACATATGTCGGTCTAAAAATGAAGATTTTGGTAGAAAAAATATCAGATAATAACGAATTAATAGGTCGGTCCTATAATTTCGCTCCTGAAATTGACGGAACTGTAATTTTATCTGTTAATGATAAAATTGATTTGAAAAATTATATTGGTAAATTTATTGAAGCAAATATTTCTTTTGCGGATGAATATGATTTATATGGAGAGACTATAAAAATTTTGTAGTTTTTTTAAATTAATTTTACTGCTCTTAAGAGCTTATCTAATGCGAAAGCAGCTCCAAAGCCAAAACCAATAAATGCAAAATAGAAAATGATGTTCATTAATTTTTTTTATTTATTTTAATTTAACATCAGATGAAAAGATTAGATTTTTTCGTTTAATTTCTTAATCTTGGATATAGGGTAATTTTTTGTATAAACATTCTTCTGCTTTTTGTAGTTCCCGGCCTAAATATAGAGCATGGTCGAATCTAGTTATTAAGTCATTTCTTTCTTCAGTGATCAATATTCCAAGTTGTTTCGCACTAATACCTTTAAAAACTTCATTTCTAACTCTTTTATTTTGAGAGTCGCATTTGATTGGTTCATTTGTTTCTGGGTCAAGCGCATAGCCTTCCTCATCGATATTATTTAAAAAGTGCTCTAAAATTATTTTATTTTCTTCTAAATCTACTTTTATAATAAAATAACCATTGGGATCTAAGTCTATATATCGGTTGGATAGATTATTATCAATCTTTATTTTTTTATCTAAACTTTTACTAGAATCCATCCTTAGAAGTTAATAAAATCTATATTACTAATATAATCTTTCTTAAAGCCAAATAATTTTTTATTTAAAGGGTATAGAATCATTTTCAAATTCAATTTCCGCCTTGGTTTGTTTATTAACTTCATTTAGCCAAGGATAAATTATATTTTCCATATTTTTGTCAAACCACTTATGCAAGCTAATGGTGCTTTTTGCATAAAAACCCCTCCGCCTTTTATGTTTACCACCTGCTCCAGGATCAAAAAAATGGATACTATGTTTTATTGCCCATTCAATTGGCTGGTAGTAACATAATTCAAAATGTAAATTAGATATATCTTCTTGACTACCCCAATATCTACCCCATAAGTTGTTTTTATTTTTAACGCACATCGACATAGCAAAAATATCATTTGAATCATTTTTCGATGCGCTAAAAAGTAAAAGATTTTTTTTATTATCAACAATTTTATCGAAAAATGTAGATGTTAGATATTTACTTCCCCAAACTCCCCACCTCGAGCAATGCTGTTCATAAAAATTATGCATTTTTTTGAGGATTTCTTGGTTGATATCATCTTTATTAAAAATTTCTATTTTAATGTCTTGTTTAGTAATTGATTTCCTCTCTTTTTTAATATTTTTTCTTTGATTAGAGTTAAATCTAGAAAGAAAATCATCAAACGTTTTTTCTCCATTACTCCTCCATTCACTGCTGGAATTTATCCATTCATGGTATCCCAAAGATTTAAGATGATTGCCCCAGCTTTCATCAATATATAAAAAATTACAACTTAAAATTTTGTTTGTAATCGCAAAGCTTTCGATATTGTTTATGAGTAGATTTGTAATTTCTTTCTTATCTTTATTTTTTTTATAAAGAAATTGATATCCATTTACAGGACTATAAGGACTCATTCCAATTAATTTAGGGTAATAATTTAAATTCAGCTCTTGAGCCAATCGTGCAAATGATTGATCAAAAATAAATTCTCCATAGCTATGACTTTTTAAAAAAAGTGGAGCAATTCCTGATATTTCTTCATTTTTATAAGCAACAAAATATAGAGGCTGCCAACCAGTTTCTCTTGAAACACTTTTTGATATCTCAAGGTTTTTAAGCCAAGTCCATTCATAAAATGGATTATTGATTTCATTTGCTAATTCATTCCATATCTCCTTGGAGATTTCCTTAATTGACAATTTGACTTTAACTTTATGTATTTTTTGGTTCATGTATTATTGAATCTATTTCAAATTTTTTTGTAATGAACATGGATTTCATTATTCATTAAATTTTTAATTGATTTTATTTCCCATAGTCTTTTGAGATTAAAAATCTCATTTGTTTGTTCTGGAGGGATCCATGTATATCTACCTCCAATAATTCGTGGAATTATTGTAATTTTTATATCTGTTATTAGATCCTCTTTTATAAATGAATTTATAAGTTTTGCACCTCCTAAAAGAGCTAGATTATTTATCCCTTGTTTTTTTAGTGAAATTAAAGTTTCCCCCCATGAATCTTCGAAAAAGAGTTGTTTCTCGAAATTATTATTCAACGAATTATCAACTCTACTTGAGCTTATTAGCCATCTTCTTATTGGTTGACGAAAGTATTTCCAATTACTGTTAAAGTTTTTGCTATTTGAAGCAACTATAGAAATTGGTTGGCCTTTTGATATATTTACTTCGTCATTATCATTGAGATTTTTAATTAAGTAAGTTGATTGATGAGCTATTAAAGTACCTAAACCAAAAATGGTGGCGTCAACCATTGATAAGTTTTGATTTAACATTTTTTTATCTTCTTCACTTCCAAGATGCGATTCTCCACCTCCAGGAAATGCAATTCTCCCATCAAGACTAGATGCGATAACAATTATTACTCTTGGTATACTCAAGTTTGCGTAACTAAACTATTTTCAAATTTTAAATTCAATGAATTGGTTAACTTTTGATCAACATAAATTTCTGCAGCGTTATTTGGACTTTCTTGGAGTCTTATTTTGTGTAATGTTGCACCAAGTTGATGTATTGGTTTTTTAAGAATATCAGAAATATATAAAGCTATATTTTCAGCAGTTGGGACACAATTATGGAAAAATTTGATGTCTTTATTAAGAAAAGTATGATCTAGTTGTTCAACAACTAAATCGTTAATTATCTCTTGGAGGGCAGATAAGTCGCAAACCATTCCTGTTCTTTTATCAATGTCTCCTTTTACAGTTATATCGACAAGATAGTTATGACCATGTCCATTAACTCTGGCACATTTCCCATAGATTTTTTTATTTTCATCAAAGGATATCTCTTCTTTTGCAAGTCTATGAGCGGCTGCAAAATGAGTTTGTACTGTTAAAAATGCTTCCATGTTTTTTCCAAAATAATCTGCCCATAAATTTGGGTTTTCATAAAGTCTTAGATTTGTAAGAGGTAAATCATCCTTCAGACGACTCCAAATGACCTTTACTAATGCTTCAGTTGTGGGAAGTATACCCTCTTGATTATTAACATTAAATTCAGGCCAGACATCATTTAAAAAACGAAAATCTAAATGTCCAGTAACCTTATCTTTAATAGAGTGTTTTACATCAGAGAGATTAAGTACCATTCCATCAGAGTCTAGTTCTCCACCCATTGAAACAATAAGTTCATAATTATGACCATGACCTGGTGCAATACTGCACTTTCCAAAAAGAGATAAATTTTCTTCTGGGCTTTTTTCAGGAAGCCAATAACGGTGACTAGAACTAAAGCAGGCACGACGAGTTATGACGCATTCACGTCCTTTTCCATGTAATGGTTTGGATTGTGTAGAAGTCATACTTGTCTGCGATAATACTATCTTAAGGTTTTAAATACGCTTTTGTCTTTATGGAACAATCCATTATCGAAAAAACACTTCATACTATTAAGGGCAGAAGCATATTTTTAGTAGGAATGATGGGTTCTGGTAAGTCACAAACTGGTTTGAAGTTGGCTCAATTATTGAAGTATAAATATATTGATTTAGATTCATTAATAGAGAAGTTGGCAAAAAAATCTATCAATCAAATTTTTAATGATGAAGGAGAAGATAATTTCCGTGAATTAGAAGCAAACTGCCTTAAAGAAACTATCAAAATTCCTTCATTAGTAATTTCAACTGGGGGAGGAATAGTTACCAAATCGGAAAACTGGGGAATCTTAAGACAGGGAATAATTGCTTGGATAGATCTCGACAAAGATATAGCAATTGAAAGATTGAAAAATGAAATTGAAAATAGGCCACTTCTGCAGGGAAAGAATCTAAATGATCTATATACGAGCATTTTTCAATCTAGAGAAAATTTGTATTCTCAAGCAGATTTAAGAATTCAAGTAAAAAAAGAAAATATTGAAGAAGTTGCTATGAAAATAATTAATGCAATTTATAAAGAAATAATCAGTTAATCTGGTTCAATTCTTACTGCAAACCATTTGATAACGTATCCTATTTTTATTTCTAATTCATAAGTGCTTTCCAATAATTCTTCAAAAAATTCTTGATCAGGATCTACTATATTTTGATATATTGTTTGTGTTTCTGTCTTACTAAGCCAATTCTTCAACCATAATATTGCTTCTTGCTTTGATACAATTTTTTCTTTTGAATCTGGCTCTAATAATACATAATGATCTGATGCTCTTATTAGTGGATTTGACATAATGAAAATTCTTCTTGGATTAATTCTTTGCTTGATTTTTCAAGGAATTTTTTTAGAAAGTTCTTTTGCTCTAGTAGATTCTAACGTACGAGAGTTTTTGGAAAATCGTGTAACTCAATGGCCAGATTTATATTTGCCAAATTTTAAATTATCTGATAATTCTAAGGATTTAATTTACCCTAAATGGTTCGAGGGGAATTGGCTTGTTACTTCTCAAGATATAGTTAATGATTCAGAAGAGCCAGTGATTTATAAAGTAAATTTCTTTAAGAATGATTCAGATTTAATTGTTGGTAATCGTGCAAAAAATTCTGAATCTATTGGAAAAGCAATATTTGGTGAAACCTTAATTAAGGTTGTAAATGATCCTGAATCTATTAATAATCAAATTACTTATTTAAAAGATGATTTTTATATTGATTCAAGAATTACAGGCAGAAATCAGATCCAAGATGATGATATTTTTTTCGCAGATGAGCTAGTTATACAAACAGCACATAAACCAGGCGCTTCAAGGATTAATCAGGTAGAGACCATTAGTAAATTTCAAAAATGTTCCGAAGAAATATTGGAAGTTGATAATTCAATCAAACCATCAATTTGTGGAGTGCAATATGTTGCTTCTTATGGTTCAAAAGTCGGTGATCCTTCTATTCATGCTATAAAAACAAATCAATATAAATTGAAGTTTGAATTTATTGAGAGTTAGCACTAAAAAGATATTCTTCTAAGTTGTTCCTCCATATGAAAAGATTTTCTAAATAAGGGTTGTTTATGTATTCTTGGCACCCTTCTCCTGAAAGAATTGGTCCTGCAGACTTTGGAAATTTAAGAAGGGATAATTGAGCAGCAATTGAAATATCTGCAATTGATAAACTATCTCCAACTAAATATTTCTTGTTGATCAAGGATTTTGATAAAGCTTCCAGTAATTTTTGGAGATCTAAATTATCTTTGGAAGACAAAACTACATTAGAAATTTTACTAAGATTTTCAAAAGGTAATTTATCAACAATACTTTTAACTGAAGAAGGTATTTCATCTGGAAGTAATGCAGTTCTTAGCTGTGGATTTTCTATTGCAGATTTTATTAAAGCTTTTCTACAAGTTTTAGCCATTGTAGTATCTGCCCAGTCTTCAATGAGCTTGCATTGAGCAAATAATATTGGATCCTCCGGAAAAAGTGGATTGTTTTCATTTTTTTTATCTATATATTCGCAAATAGTTGAAGAGTCATTAATAACTTGATCATTACTATCAACTATTACAGGCACTTGTTTTTGACCTGATAATTTAAAGATTTCAAATTGGCCTATTCCAGGTGTTACTTCTTCAACTCGATATTGTAGTTTTTTTGCATGAAGAGCCATTCTTGTTTTTAAACAAAAAGCACTATGCCTAAATTGATATAATGTAATCATGCTGTTTAATGTTTGTTAAAACTTAGCTAAAAAAGTAATCTATTTGTGGAGCTGATGGGCGAATTTTTCTCTAATGTTGCGAGATATCCAAAGTATTTGATATCTATCATTGTTGGGGGACTTGTTGCTTTGCTTGAACCTTTATTCAAGAATAGATCAAATCCACTCACAATAGTAGGTTTGATATCTTCTGTCTTAAGTGCTTTCATAACTGTTTATTTTGTCTTGCAAGCGATGACAAACCCAATAAATTTACAACCATAATGCCAAATAATTACCGTCTTGCAAAAGTTTCTTCTCTTTTGAAGAAAGAAATAACCCTTATTTTGCAGAATGATTTAGAAAATGATCTTATTAGAGATCATTTCGTCAATATTTCTAAGATTGATTTATCAGGTGATTTGCAACACTGTAAAGTTTATATAACTTCAACTGCTCAAGAGAAAGTGAGAAAAGAGATTGTTGAAAACTTGAATACTGCTAAAAGCTCTATAAGGCATAGTTTAGGAAAAAGAATTGAGATGAGAAGAGTTCCAGAGATAATTTTTAAAGACGATGTTGTTCTTGATAAAGGATTATCAGTCTTGAAACTTCTCGATGAATTAAAAAATCAAAATCAAAATCATAATGTTGAGGACAAGGATGCCAAAAGTTGATCTTCCCCTTGATCAAAGAAATATAATTATTACTCGATCAAAAGAAGGGATATTGGATATAAAAAAGATATTCATAAGCAAGGGCGCTAAAGTATTTGATTTACCTGCAATAAGTATTGCGGATCCTGATGATTTAAATCCTCTTGACGAAGCATTAAATCAAATAAATGATTTTCATTGGATTATTTTTTCCAGTAGTAATGGGATCAAATTTGTGGATAAAAGACTTAGGTACTTTAATAGTTCATTAAAAGAATGTTCTAAAAAAACAAAAATCGCCGTAGTCGGAGAAAAAACCTCAAAAACTCTTGATGATTTTGGGATTAAGGCTGATTTTATACCTCCAGAATTTGTTGCTGAAAGTTTAATTGATAATTTCCCAGTATCTGGTTATGGACTTCGAGTTTTTGTACCAAGAGTTCAAACAGGTGGTAGGGATTTAATTGCAGATCAATTTAGAAAGGCTGGTTCTCGTGTATTTGAGGTTGCTGCATATGAAACTAGATGTCCTGAATCAATTCCGGAAGAAACAATTGATATTATTTCTAATCGAAAAGTCGATGCAATTATTTTCTCGAGCGGTAAAACCGTAGTAAATGCTGCTTTTTTACTAGAAAAAAAACTTGGTAAACAATGGTTAGAATATTTTGATCAAATTAAGTTATTAACTATTGGCCCTCAGACAACAAAAATATGTAACAAGATTTTTGGAAGAGTTGATAGTCAGGCACAAAAATATACTTTTGAAGGACTACTAGATGTAGCAATTAATATTTTTAATTAGAAAAATTTTTTGTATAGTTCTTTTCAACTAAATCTTTGAACCTATCAATATTGGCCTGTAATTCGTTTGTAACCATTTTGCCTAAAATATTTTCTTCCATAAACCGAGCAATCATTTTTGGTAGTTCATAAGTTATGGCTAAATTGACCGTTGTGATTTGATCAGTTTTACTTTCGAAAACTACTGATCCCTCAGTTGGTAAACCTCCTATTGATTTCCATTTAAGTTTGCTTTTTTCTACCCTTTCTGTAATTTGAGCTTTCCATTTAAACCTAAAGCCATTTGCAGCTAAAGTCCATTCTGTTAAATCTGGTAACGTATTAGTTTCTTCGTCAACTGTTTTTACAGATTCAATCCAGCTCATCCAAAGTGACATTGAGTCTAAATCGCTCCATGTATCCCATACATTTTCAAGAGGCGCATTAACAACTGTTATTACGTCATGTTTTAGCCAAGTACCCATGAATTAACTTACTGCAAGATTTTTTGCTAATTCGGCTTTCTTCTCTAAAATTGCAGCGGCAGCTAAATGACCACTCATTGTAGCTCCCTCCATAGAGTCTATATAATCTTGTTTTGTGTAACTACCAGCCATGAAGAAATTAGATATAGATGTTTTTTGATCGGGTCTGAAAGGTTCCATGCCGGGAGCTTCTCTATAGAGTGATTGTGGAATTTGTACCACGTTACTCCAAAGCAATTTAAGGTTTTTTGAGGATGGGAATAGACGGCGAACCTCTTTATCTATTTCTTTTGTAATTCTTTCTGTGGATCTTCCCATCCATCTATCGCCAGGAGTTAA
>QCMB01000012.1 GCA_003214085.1 Prochlorococcus sp. AG-418-J17 | reverse complement strand
AGTTAAAGAAGAGACAATAGAGCCAGAGGTAAAATCAATTAAGCCTAAAAAAAGAACTGTTAAAGATGAAATAATAGACTTAGAAGTTGATTCTGATAATAAATAAGATTTAAAATATATTAATCAATACTAGAAAAACTTGAATAATGAAAAGAAGGAAATTTTAAAATAATTTCTCATTTTTTAATTAAATATAAAGAGTCTTTATTTATAATATTTTAATTTAAACTATAAGATGGTTGTTATGAATCTAAAGCTACTTCTATAGCTGCTATTAAGTTTTCGTCAAACGGTTTAACACCTGGTTTGAATCTCGCAATTACTTTACTATCTTTTCCTATCAGAAACTTTTCGAAATTCCATTCAACATCTCCTTCTGGTTCAACTTTGTTAAGGGTTGTATATGGTTCTGTGGTGTTGCCTTTGGCATGAACTTTTTCGTAGATTTCAAACTTAACTCCATATTTTGTTGTGCAAAAATCTTTTATTTCTGAAAGAGAGTCGGGTTCTTGTTTTCCGAAATCATTACAAGGGAATGCTAGTATTCTTAGGCCTTTGCTTGAATATAAATCATGTAGCTTTTGAAGATCCTCATACTGAGCAGTATTTCCGCAATAACTAGCTACATTAACAACTAAAATTACTTCCCCTGAATATTCACCTAGTTTTATAGATGATCCGTCTGCGGAAAGAACAGTAGTATTTTGTACGTCAACTTGCATGTCTAAAAAAAATCACCCTTTGAAGATAGCATTGTATAGAGTATATTGTGTTTAATTTATATGATGGTTTTGGTTATTTCTTTTGTAAGTTTTAATTTTTCATTTATTTAATCCTTTATAATTAATATTATCAATTAATTTAAATTTGGACCCTTTAGACCCACTTACTGAAATTATTAATTCCGGTCAAGGTTTTTCACCTGCAATTGCTTTAGAAAAAATTATTTGGGCAATGATTGGAGTCTTTTTTTTAGGTGCAATTTCAAGATCAATAACTAATAGCATGAGAACTCAAAATTGGTTTGGCAGAAATTTTTCATTTAGTTTTTCTAAAGATAAAAAAATTACAGATGATAATTCTTCACAACCTTCTAGTGATGACGAATAAGTTTTATATGTATGAAAGAATCAATTTTTTCTAAAAAGAGAATTTTGTTGCTTGGCAGTGGCGAGCTTGGAAAAGAATTAGTAATAGAATCCAAAAGATTAGGATTAGAAGTTATTGCAATTGATCGATATGAAAAAGCACCTGCAATGCAAGTTGCTGATTATTCAAGAGTAATTGATATGGGAGATAAAAATATTTTAAAAAATGTTATAAAAGAATTTAAGCCTGACTATGTTGTCCCAGAAATAGAGGCACTTTCAATTGAAGCCTTAAAAGAATTAGAGGATGAAGGATTCAATATTGTTCCCAACGCCAGAACTGTAGAAATTACAATGAATAGAGATAAAATTAGAGACTTAGCTTCAAGAGATTTAAAAATAAAAACTGCAAAGTTTCATTATATTTTTGAATTTGATGATTTAGAAAAAAAAGCAGATGAAATTGGATTCCCACTTTTACTTAAGCCTTTAATGAGCTCTTCGGGAAAGGGACAGAGTTTGGTTGAAACAAAAAATGATTTACAAAATGCTTGGAAACAGGCACAAGCAAATTCAAGAGGAAAGATTAAAGGTGTAATTATTGAAGAATTTATTAATTTTGATTTTGAATTTACTCTTCTAACTGTAAGAAAAGAAAATGGTGAAAATATTTTTTGTTTACCAATTGGACATCTTCAATCTAATGGAGACTATCAATGTAGTTGGCAACCTATAGAGATCAACGAGTCCTTAATTATTGAAGCTAAAAAAATGACAAGTAGAATATTAAATAACCTTAATGGAGCTGGATTATACGGAGTAGAGTTTTTTATAAAAGGAAGTGAGGTTATATTTTCAGAATTATCCCCAAGACCACACGACACTGGTATGGTTACATTAGTTAGTCAAAATATTAATGAATTTGAATTACATTTAAGGGCTTTTTTAAATTTGCCAATACCGCAGATAGATCTAATAGAACCCTCCGCAACCAGAGTTATACTCTCTAACCGAGATTATCTAAATCCAATTTATGAGGGTCTTAATGAA
This sequence comes from Prochlorococcus sp. AG-418-J17, assembly GCA_003214085.1. Classification (GTDB taxonomy): domain Bacteria; phylum Cyanobacteriota; class Cyanobacteriia; order PCC-6307; family Cyanobiaceae; genus Prochlorococcus_A. The sequence goes on along the minus strand of QCMB01000012.1, from coordinate 33,798 downwards.
GCATTAGAATTTGAAAAGACTAAAGTGCTCATATTTGGTAAACCAGTTTCTAGAAAAGGCAGAAGAATGGGTGTTGTTCTCTCATCAAATTCTGACATTAATTTGGCTAGAAAAAATGCAGATGAAGCTGCTAGTAAAATAAAAGTCAGTACTAAATAAATATTAAATAAAAATAACGAAAAAAATACTTATTTCCTTTGTTTTTGTTCTATGTCTCTCTGGGTATTATTTAAGTATGTTCTCTATTTCACAATGATAGAAAATTATAAAGGTTGGGATATAACTTTAAATTGGGATAATAAAGATTATCTCAAGAGGGATACTACCAAAAGTAATTTTTTTAATCAAAAGGAAAAATGGATTGGTGTTCACTTGAATGGTGAAAAAATCTATGGTTCTTCCCTAAAAGAAATTAGGCATATTATTGATTACCCTAGCTTGCATGCAAAGTAGGTTAAAAGATTTTTTTAATTATCCTGATTATTTTCATTATCTTCAATTAGTTCATTAGCAAGTTTTCTTAAATCTCCCTTAATCGATACCCATGTAAAGGCGATTATAAAAATTGAAGCAGATATTGCAACAGTGATTTTTTCGACAGGTGACATTCCAAGTGCAATAGCAAACATTTCAAACCAAATAATAATTTTTCATTATATTGAATTTTTTTAAATAGTTAGAATCAAATTTTTTTTTGCAATGATATTTAATTATTCAAAATATATTAAATAAAATTTAAATTACTTATTTTATTTATCGTTTCTGATTTCAATTTTATTCAGTAAGATTAAATTATGGAAAAAAAAAAGTGCCCCCAATGTAAAAATTTAATTTTAAAAACTTCCCCAACATGTTTATATTGTGGCAGACCTAATAAATTTATAACTAAGGAATACGTAAATAAAAAGTGGAATAAAGATAATAAAAATATATTTGATTATATTTTTATTAATAAGTATCTTGTATTTATTTTATTTTTAATATTAGCAGTTGTTATAATTATATTTAGTTAAATATTATCAATTTATCATTCTATTATTGCATCTAATACTTCATTAGTATTTTTTGATAGTTTATTTTTTTTAATCTGCTTTATTGTTTCTATCATATTACTTTTGTAAGGGTCTGTGTAATAACTGTATCTACTAAATACTTTCACAAAACGGGAAATTACTATTGGATTTAATTTATCAAAGTCAATTATCTTTTTTGCAATATATTTATAACCAGAACCATCCATTGCATGAAATGTACTATTTCTTGTTACGAAAGTATTTAATATAGCTCTTAAAGTGTTCGGTGATTTTGAATCAAAAAACTTATTTTCAAATAATTTTTCAATGCTGTTTGTTGTTTCATCAATTTCTATAGATGCGTTGAATGAGAACCAACTATCCAAAACGACACTATTATTTTTCCATTTATTGAAGAAAATATTTGAAATAATTTTTCTTTCAGGACAATTAATCCTACTGAAAGAATTCAATGCAGCTTTTGCTAGTGTCATCGAATTGCTATCGACATAATTAATTATTTTGCATTTAATCTCCTCATCATCACTGTGCAAAAGTAGTTTCCAAATAGTTTCGATTAGTTTTCTTTCATTTTTACCATCTGGCCAAACTTTATCTAGATTTTTTTCTATTTCTTGGAGCTTAAAATATAATTCTTCTTTTAATTTGGTACCGAATAAATGATTTAATTCGTCAATAGTTTTATATATTTTTAAAGGGTCTATATTTTCCATCTCTGATTCAATTTCAGCAAACGTCGGAATCCTTAGTATTTCTGATAAAAGAGATAAATTAATACCTTTATTTTTTATGAATGATATTAAGGTGCTTATTAATTTATTTTCAATTTTATGATCTGGTTTTTCATCTAATCTGCCTAAAATGATTTTTTTATAAAATACTTTTACAGTATTAGATATTGTAAAAAAATCTTTTTCATATTTTAAGATTAGAAATTTTTCATCTAAGGTAGTGTCTGATTCCCACTCTACTGGTGAAGAGAATTCGCGAAAATATGTTACTAAAGGGATTTGGAGGTGAGATCTTACATTCTTAAAAATAAATTCTTGTTTTTTTGTTTTTAAAACAACTGTTTTTTCTATTGTTTTATTTTTACCGCAAAATATAGCCAGATTTATAGGAATTATTAGAGGTAAATCATTATATGGGTTCTTCTTTATTGGATTACTTTGAGAGGCTTGAATGGTAAGTTTTTCTTCCGTTTGATCCCAGATTCTATTGAATTTAACTTTTGGTGTGCCATTTTGCTTGTACCAGACTTTAAATTCTTTAGGATCGATTTCTTTATTGTGCTCTAAAATTTTATCGACAAATTGGTCTATTGTTGCAGCCTTCCCATCATATGTTGAGATGTAATTACTAAATCCTTTATAGAAATTTTCACCTTTTACAAGCTTATTAAGCATTCTAATTATTTCTGCCCCCTTTTCGTATATCGTGGTCGTATAGAAATTGTCTATTTCTTGATATTTTTCTGGCATTACAGGATGCGATGTTGGACCAGAATCTTCTCTAAATTGATTTCTTCTAAGAAATTTTGCATCCTCAAGCCTCTTGATTTCATGATTATGAAGGTCTGCAGTGAATTGTTGATCTCTGAATACTGTTAAACCCTCTTTTAGAGATAATTGAAACCAATCCCTACAAGTAACTCTATTACCTGTCCAATTATGGAAGTATTCATGGGCAATCACCCCTTCTATTCTCTCTAATTCTTCATCAGTTGTAGTTTCAGAATTTGCGAGTATTAGTTTTGAGTTGAAAATATTAAGACTTTTATTTTCCATGGCTCCCATATTAAAGTGCCTTACTGCAACTATATTGAACAATGATAAATCGTATTCGAGGTTATATTTATCCTCGTCCCATCTCATGGATTTTTTTAAGGAACTTATTGCATGTTGCACATATTTTTCATCACCAAATTCAACATAAATATTTATTTTTACTTTTTTATTTGATTTAGTTATGAAATTATCTTTTATACAGTTAAGCTTGCCTGCTACCAATGCAAATAGATATGAGGGTTTCGGATATGGGTCTTCCCAAATTATTTCATGTCTATTATCTGTAAGATTATTTTCTTTTACGACGTTACCATTTGAGAGTAAGACAGGATAATCATTCTTGTCTGCCTCAATTCTCACAGTGTATTTGCTTAGAATATCAGGCCTATCAGAGTGAAAACTTATTCTTCTAAATCCTTCTGCCTCGCATTGCGTAGTTATAATTCCATTGCTTTCATACATTCCTAAAAGGGATATATTTTCCTTCGGTTTAATTTTTCCTTCTATTTTTAATAAAAAATTAGTTTTATTTATATTTTTAATTTTTAAGGTATTTTTTTGCTGCTTGTAGTATTCCTCTTCCAGTAGTATGTCATCTATAAATATTTTATTTATTAATATATCTGTACCATCAAGAATTAGATTTCTGGTATTCTTATTTTTTTTCACCAATTTAAGTTCTGTCGTAACATTAACAGCCTTTTTCTTAATTACGAAGTTCAAAAAAATTTCTGGAATTTCATAATCAAAAACTTTGTAATCTTCAAGTTTTACATATTTTGAAATACTTTTTTGATTTTTTGGATTTCTCATCTTTATAAAGAAGTTCAGAAGTTAATTAATCTAGAAAACTTAATTTGAAATTATAAGTTTGACTTATTATTTTCTGTTTCACAAAAATATGTTTTAATTTCTCCAGAAGGAAGTAGCTCGTATAAAGAAGGATTATCAATATCAGGCGATCCATCCTTATTAAATTGGTACCTCCAGTCCCATTTTTTATCTGTAAAGGAAATATAGTCTTTTCTTAGAGAGTATGGAAGCATAAGCTTTTTTTTATTCCAATCAATATTTATAAATGCTCCTGGCCTTAACTCAGATATCTTTTCTACTATGGAAAAGTCACCATTGATATTATTTCTCATAACAAGATTAAGCTTTAAATTTTCACATACATAGCTACTATTTAAAGCTAATAAAAGTATTGAGGTGAAAAAAAATGAATGAATTTTAAACTCCTTTCATAATAGATTAACTCTCAAGCTAAATGACGAAGTAAAAGATCTTTTTGGATCAGTTTAAATCATAATAGATTGCATACTCTTTAGATCTACAAGATTACAATTTAATTCTTCTTCATAATCCTGAACTGAAATAAATTTATTTAAAAAACCTGAATATTTTGCATCACCGCCCACGGTACTTGAAAGTATATATTTTGGATTGAATTTGTTAATCAATTTAGGTATTACATCAGCACCTTTTACAAAAGAACCTACTAGAGGTAATTCTAAATTTTTCGTAGGAGTAATAACTGCATCAAGATTTTGTTTGTTTATATTTTCATCAAGATATCCATGGGGTTCTATATAAAACCCATTATCTTGATCATCTTTAATGATATATCCGTTTTCTATTTTTGGTACTGGAGCCCCAGCAGTAGCTTCAAAACTTAAATTAAATTGCGTAGTCTTTTCAGTTGGCTTAAGCATTTTAATTGAACTAAAACCAATTTTTTCTAATGTTTCAACAGCACTTTTAGGGCAAATTATAGGAATATCCTTTCTGAACATTTCTAATGTTGGAACATGACAATGGTCAGGTAATCCTTGGGTTAATAAAATAATATCTATTTTTTTATCAATTGAAATCTCTTCTTCTAATGATCCTTTAAAAAACCACTCACCTGGAGGAAATATTAAATCTCCTTTGAGCCAAGGATCAATAATTAAATTGGTTTTTATAAATTTTATTAGCCAACCATTTGAACCAAGGTAGGTCGCTTCAAAAGTCATTATCAATTATTTGTTTACTAGACTATAGGGTAATTTTGGCTTTATCGAGAAGTTACTAATTTAGATTAGTTTGCTTCATTTAAGATTTGAAATGACTTTCTTTTTATATTAAATATTAAAACTTGTTTATCTTTATAACTAATTTTAAAGTTTTCTTTTTCTAGCATTTTTATTGGTACTAAAGCTAATCCTCCTGTTCCTGAAAAAATGATTGGCATGGTGCTATTTTTAGTCCCATTCATTTTTTGTAAGTCAATAGCTTGAGAAATTATTTTTCTGGCCTTGTCGAATCCGTAGTCTTTTATTAATTCAGGCCATAAAAAGTTAACTGATTCATATTTCGAAAACTCAATTTGTACTGTTTTCATTAAAAAATAATATAGATATAGTGATTAATTAATAAGGATATAAACTTAATTACTATTTTTAAACCTATCCATGACTAGTTGTAGCATATCCACTACATCTCCATCAGTTAAATTTAAATCCTTCTTTAAATCATTGCATGTTAAATTCATTTCAAGTGCTGCTTCAGCCATGTGATTAACTTTTTGGTTATCACCACCCAATGAAATAAAGGGATTGAAGTTTTCTATCATTTAATACTTTTTGTTTCCACCTAGTTCTAGCTAAGAAATAATTAATTATCATTTATTGATACAGAAGCTTATAAATATGTTATTTAATATTTAGAAAGTTTTTATTTTTAAACTAGAGATATTGAGATGCCTTTTGCTATCAATGCGAATCTTCTGGCTCTGACTAGAAAAGGAAAAATCACATTTGTTCGTTTATTTGATTTAAACACTTTAGAAAGTAATAAAAGTAAACTACTCGAGGGATTATTTATCTGTTTGCAAATAGTATTAATTGCATCTGCCCCATGAAAGATATTTTCGTTTTTCAAAAGAATAGCTCCTTTATCTAAGTCATAACCTTTATCAAAGAGTGATTTAATAAGAGTTAAATTTTTACGACCATCAATAATTTTAATATTAGTTATCTTGCTTTTGATTTCTAATAGCTCAGCAAAATGATTGCAGAATGGGCATTCTCCATCATAAATAAAGGTATAGTTGGAAGTCATTAGGGAAAACAGTTTAAGTAGTACAAAGCTACGCCAACAAGTTAGTAATGCTTTGATAATAAAACAAAAAATAAAAATTTTGTGGATTTCTTATAAAGGGATAACTATGAGATTCTCATAATTACGAAGAAATGTCTCAATATAGGTATATTTTTCATAAAAATCTGTATGCTTACTCGGAGATATTATGTTTTAAAATCATGAATTTATTAGCTTCTTTTGCTTTAGGTGGTTTCAATCCTTGGGCCGCAGGCTTTGGAATTGGGTCTTTAGTCCTTTTTGGTCTTGTTGGTCTTGTTGCTGGTCCAAACCTAAAGAATTTTGACCCTGATGCATAAATCATAAAATTTAATGTAGATTTTAAAAGGCTCATTTGAGTCTTTTTTTATGCGTTTTTTTAAAATTATTTTTAGAATCAGGTTAAATTATTTTCTGCCAAAGAAATGTTATTGAATCCTTTTTATCCATTTAGTTTTCTGAAAATCTCTTCTTTAAAAGCAACTATTGTTTTTTTATCAATACTTTTAATCAAATCAAATTTACTTAGATTAAAAGGGGGTCTAATAGGAGGTCTTTTTGCCTTGATACTCATATCAGGAATTTTTGCCTCGAGTACTATAGCTTTAGGATCTTTAGTTTATGCTTATCGATTAAAAAAGAAATCTAATCTCGATGATAATCAAATGCAGGATTTAGAAACTGTTAATGTTTAAGATATTTTGAGAATTAAAGTCACTTAGAGATCCTAAAATGGAGTTCCAGGGACAAAATGCAAGACTAAAAATCCAAAACCTGCAGCAAAAACTATTGATACTGCAATGATGAGTAGGCCTGATGCCATCCCCCCTTCGTTAAATGCCATATAGCTAGTGATTTGTTATATATAATAGGACATTTTTGTTCCCAGGTGATAGTTCTAATTACTCATATATCATCCAAATTTATTGTTAATGGTGAATAAAAGTAAAAATATGGAAGTTAATGAGATGACAAAACCAAATATTATTAATGGTTTAGATTTAACGTTTTCTTTTTTGGAGCTATTAGAAGATACTAATTTGCCATTTTTTTTAGAGAGAAGATTTGGAAAAGGTTTAATCACGATGAATTTGAGATCTAAGCTAATTACCCTAAAGTTTTAAATAAATCTTTATGGTAATCAACAATATTTTGACAACTTATTACAGGTGTAAATTCCATATGAATGCCAAATTTAGCTCTCCATGGAGCAAAATGCGCAAAAATTTCTTTATCACTATGTGCTTTACATAAACAAACTACCCTACCTTCCCCTGGAGCATGTACTCTAAATAACATCTCAAACTTGTCTGTTTTATCTGATTTCTCAATTTCACCGTTTTCCCAGGCCTCCACAAATAATTGATAAGCTTTTACTTGATTCTCAATATCTGGGAATTGGCAGTCAGCAAGAAATAATTGCATTGGAGTATTCTTAGGATTTTACTTATTATCGCTCAAATTGTTATTTATTAATAGTACTGTTTGAATTTGAAGATTAGAAAAAAATATTATCCTAAATAAAGTGAGAGGAGAGGGTCTCAAGAAATTTTCCAATATCTTTTTTATATAAACTATCTGTGATTTTTAAAGAGAATAATTCATAATCATTTATATCTTTTTTTTTGTTAAAACTCATATTTCCCTTTAATGAAATATTTTTCATGATTGTATTTGTCACTATTTAAAATTTAAACAAATTTAATTAAAAGGCAAATTTCTTTACATTATGTTTTTTATGAGAGAAATTTCTTATGTAATTAGTAAATAATTAATTTATTAAGTATAAGAATGAATTGATTTTCCAAAAATATATAAAAAAACATTAGTTAAAGAAAAAATTACAGTTAATAGAGATGCAATAACTGGTAATAAATTAAACCATAACTGCGAAGTTGTCATTTTTGAATCAATAGGTAGAAAATTGGTTCTTTTTTTAATTCTTATTTGCAACCAGAAAACAGATAATGGATAAATAATTCTTGAAAAAGTAATTAATTTGGAAGGTAAAATACCTTTTTCTGAATAAAGTATAAATCCTGAAAAAAAGTATAACGTCCATATAAGAACTCTTTGAATTAAAATTAACCCCTTACTTTTGCTAGACACTATTAATTAACTTTTATAGTTTTAGTCATTTTATATCTTTCAAAAAAAATGTTATTTATAATTACTTTTTCTTTACGTATAATTTTCCATTCATTTTTAAGAAATAATTTATAACTTATTAAACTTGCTTCTGTTGAAAGAGAATCTAAACCTTCTTCTTTAGCTTCATCTTCTAATTTATGAAGTAACATTGAGCCGAAACCTTTTCTTTGGAATTTGCCTTTACAGTAAAATAACGCAATTCTATCGGAGGGATATCTTATGGCAAAAGCAATAATTATTCCTTTTTTACTTAGAAGCCACCCATTCCCTTTAGTTATTGACTTATAAAAATTTGGATTATTCCAAGATTGGCTTGACCATGCCCTTTTTTGTTCTTGGCTATAAATTTTTTCATCTAAAGATTGAATAGAATCAAAATAAACCTTCTTTAATTCCATTTGATCTTTAATAGTAATTTGTCTTAAATTCATAAACAAATCTTCTATTTAGTATGCATAGTAAAAATATAGTCGCAATTGGTGGAGGAGGGTTTGGCCGTTCTTTAGGCTCTCTTGTAATTGAAAAATATATAATTTCATTAATTAATAAAAAAAGACCAAAAATTTGCTTTATTCCAACAGCATCTGGTGATAGTAGTTTGTACAAACTAAATTTTTATAGAGCATTTTCTAAGCTTGATTGCATAACAAGTCATATTGATTTTTTCTCTAGAACAGAAAACTTAGAAGAAAAAGTTTTAACTCAAGATATTATTTATGTTGGCGGAGGAAATACAAAAAGTATGTTAGCTGTCTGGAAAGAATGGAATTTACATGAAATTTTGCGTAATGCTTATGAAAAAGGAATTGTAATGAGTGGTGTAAGTGCTGGAGCTATTTGTTGGTTTGAAAAAGGCATCACTGATTCTTATGCTGAAGAATTAGCTATAATCGATTGTCTGGGAATCGTTAAAGGAATTGCCTGCCCGCATTTCGATGAAGAAAAAGAGAGGGAACCTTATGTTAGTGATGTTATAAATAGAGAAATTATTAAATCTTGTATTTGTATAGAGGGAAATTGTGCTTTGCACGTCAAAAATAATATTGATTATTCCTCTATAGATTTTGGTAATGGAAGAAAGTGTTTTAAAGTCTTTAAGGAAAATAATGCTTTAAAGAAAGAAATACTATAAAAAAAATATATATGTATTTTAGATTTCTTTATTTTTTGAGATTGAAGTAAATTCAATCCCTTTGTATTTTACGAAAGATGCAGTCCAAACTTCTTTTGATAGATTTCCAAGGTATTTTAGAAACTGTTGTGTGTCTCCGTCTCTTATCCATTCAGATTTAATGAATGGAAGCTCTTTCTGCATTCTTTTAGGATGCATATGAACCAGGAGCAAACCTTTTTCTTCAGAAGCCCTTTTTAAAGCACCTTCATCACTTCTTTGAAATAATCTCATTAGAAGATTTAAAATTACCTCTTCTCCAAGTTTCTTTAAATTTTCTGATTCCTCTAAATTATCTTTAATTTCTTTACCTCCAAGAGGCATTGCTCTAACTAAGTTTTGCTCTATTAAAGCTATTGCAATTAGATAATCTTGGCTAGCCATATTCTAAAATAATACTTTTTTTGATATTCTAACCTCTCGAGTTCATGAAAATCTTTCATGGATTAAATATCTACGATAAGAAGAAATTAAATAACATATAAATTATTTCCCTATTCAATATACCCTCTGTTTTTTATTTATTTTAATTATTAAAATTAATATAATTTTTTATGAGGTTTTTTGTTCATATTTTTGGGATGTTTGCAGGTCTTTATCTATCATGGCCCGGCATATCAATACCAGGAAATTGGAAATGTTTTAATGAAATTATTGCAAAATCTGCAGAAGATAAAATTTTTTTTAAAGCTGCACTGGAGATTCCCTCCAGTTATTTGCTAACGGGTAAGAATAAAAAGATGTCTTCAAAAGTAAGAATCGTGGCTGATGCGTGTTTTCGTTAATATGTTACATGATGAAATTTGAATACTAAATAATGAACAATAATATAAGATTTGAATTGTCTTTTAAAAATATTTCTCAGTTAGAAAATAAACTTAATTTTTGCAAATTAAATAACATAAAGGATATCAATATCCCATGTAAAGGACTTATTAAGAGGGAATTATTTAATTCAACTATTAAATTTATATCTCAAAACTTCAATGAATTTAATGTTACCTATCACTATAGTCTTTATCATCAATATTCAAAAAATAAAGATGAATCATATCAGTATTTTTTAGACTTTATTAAAAATTCTCACATTAATAGAAATTATGAAATTTTGCTCGTGTCGGGATCAAATAAGAAAAAAAATTTTGACTCAGTTGATGTATTGGCTTATCTAAAAAAAGAAAAAAATTTAAAAGTTAAATTAGGTATTGCTTACAATCCATACTTGAAAAAATATTATAATATTTCTTCAGAAAGAGAAAGGTTCGAAAGAAAAATTTCGACTGGATTAATAAATTCAATTTGGTTTCAATATGGAACAGATATTAAAGTTCTTCAGAATGAGTTGACTTATCTCAAGAAAATAGCAAAAGATGAAAAATTAAATCTATTTGGAAGTTTATTTATTCCTTCTAAACAATTTATATCGCGCTTTAAATTTCGTCCTTGGAAAGAGGTATATATATCAGAAAAGTATCTATTTGCCTTAGATAATTTTTTTGATTTTACAAGTGATTTAGTTAGTTTTTATAAAAATAATAATATTACTCCAGTAATTGAATCTGATTTTTCATCATCAGAGAAACTTGATTCTGTTTATAGTTTTTTAGAAAATGAAAGATAATTTATGTCAATATTAAACCTATGAAAAGTTATGTTGGATATGACCTATTAATAATAGGTGGAGGTATATCTGCGTGTGTTTTCGCTTCGAAGTATCTAAAAAATAATATGACAAAAAAAGTTGGATTAATTGAAATTGGTCGTGGACTTGGAGGGAGATCAAGTACAAGAATAAGCAAAAAATATAAAGGATGGAAATTAAACCATGGTTCTCCAAATTTTAATATATCTAACAGTAAAAATAATCTTCTATTAAAAAGATATATTGATGAATTATTGGAAAATAAATTTATAAAAATTGACGACTCAGACATATTTTTTCTAAACCAAGATTCTAATTTAGAAACCATAAAAAAATCTGAATTTTCCTGCGGGGTTAATTATCTATCTTTAGGTTCCATGAGTGAATTATCGAAAAAGATAATTGATTCAAATAATTTAAAAGAGAAAATTGATTTTTTCTTTGAAACTTTAATAGTTGATATGAAGTTTAATGATAAGGAATGGATACTAACATCAAAAAATGGCAACAAATTTAAGTCTAAATATCTAATTTGTTCAACTAATTTGTTGTTACATAAGAGGTCTTTAAAAATATTAAATGTAAATCAAATTCCATTAAGAAAAGCTATTCCTATTAATAATGATAAAAAAATAGATTTATTATTATATTCTTTAGAAGAACAAACATTTATTCCTAGGTTAACTTTTCTAATTTATACAAATGAAAATTATAGTTATAAAGATTATTATTCAAAAAAACAAAGGTATTTTTATTTAAAAAATAATTTAGAAAAAAAATATAGATTTGAAAGAATTATTTTTCAGCTGCAAGATAATAATAAATTAGGAATTGTAGTACATTCAAAAAACGCAGAGTTAATTAATTCTTATATAAGTGCAAAAGATGAAGAAGTTTTTAAACAAAAAATAATTACAAATTTCAATAAACTGTTTGAAGAGAATTCTGTAGTACATAAATTAACTTTTGAAGAAAAAATATCTATTATGAAATGGAGAGCTTCACAGCCTTCTGGCCTTGCCGTACCATTATCTTTACAATTAAGTAGAAAATATAGAATTGGATTTTGCGGAGACTGGTTTGAAGGAGACGGATTTGGCAGAATTGAAGGCTCAATTTTAAGTGCTTTAATATTAGAGAAAAAAATCAATGATTTAATTAAATAATTTTTTCAGAATGTGATCTACATCAGTGATTTTTTCAATAATGAATTGATTTGTATTATTTTTTATGCTATGAGGTTTGAATTTTTCGTAATAAATGCTCCATGATTTTAAGAAATCATTCTCTGCTCGCTTTTTATCCTTTCCCCTTTCTTTTATATCTCTTTGGACAACTCTTTTCATGCACTCATTTTTTTTGGTTTTTATTTCTAAAAAAATATAATCATTATTATTTAAAGTGTTTGAGACTTCTTTAGCAAATATACCCTCAACGATTAAAAAATTAATATTATTTTTTTCGTTTAAGATATTTTGAATTGTTTTTTTTTCGAAATTATAATAACGATCACAGATTGAAATTCCATTCTTATAAATAAAATCAAAATCTTTTTTGAATAGTTTGTTATTAAAACTAATACTTCTATCAAAAAAACCTTCTACAAATTTTGGTAGTAATTTACTTATTAAGCCTGTCTTATAGTAATTGTCGGTACTTAACACAATACCATTTTTATTTTTTTTTATTATTTGATTTGATAAAGTTGTTTTCCCGCTTCCAGAAGGTCCACTTATAAAAATAAGCTTCATTTTTATGATCTACTTTTTAATATGATTTTAACTTTACAATTAATAAATACCTCTAAATTTTGAATATACATTTTATCTTTTTTTTAGTTTTTAAAATAATTTAGAATACCTTGCAATGGCTCGTAAGCTTGCATAAATATTAAATGTGTGTCTTTATATAATTGTAAATAAATTATTTTTATTCAATTAGTTATTGTATTATTATTAACTTCTCTAGAATTTGATAATATTAAATTGAAGAGCTAATTTTATTACTTATATATTGCAATGATTTCTAAATTTCTCAGCAAACTAAAATCAATTTTATTTAAAAGTGAAGTAACTCCTGAAACTCCTTTAAAAAAAGAAAAAAAAGCAGCAAAGTCTCCAAAATTAAAAACCAAGACCAAAACCAAAACAGTAAATTCTAAGAAAAATATTGAAACTTTGACTACACTTCCAGGTGTTGGAGCAAAAAGCGCAAAAGCTTTGTATGAAGCTGGATTTAAAACAACAAAGGCAGTTATTGCTGCTGATGAAAAAGATCTTCTTGCTGTTTCAGGAGTTGGAATAAATCTTATTAAGAAGCTTAAAAAGCTTAAATAGGTAATTTTTTAAACCTCTATAAAAAATAATAATATTAAAGATTTACAAAAAGTTTTATAAGTTCTTGGAGATTATCTTCTTCTTGCTTTTCTTCTCTGTTGCAATTTTCTTTTGTATTTTTCAATAGGGGTTTCATGATGCCTGAGCCTTTTTAAATCTGCAAAGATTCCAGATTTAGATACTTGTCTCTTAAATCTTCTAAGGGCAGATTCTATTCCCTCGTTCTCTCCTACCGTAACTTGTGTCAAAATTTTCTAAATAAAATATATTCTAGCACTTTAACAGATATATTTAAACTTCTAATTGTAGGTTGACGTTTTATTTGGCTAATTTTCAGCCCATTCGACAAATCTTTTTTTATTACTTTTTATATCTTGTAATGATTCAAAATAATATTTTTCCCAATTATCTTTAGGCAGTCCAAGAAATAACATTAGATTTAATGGGTATTGATTGCTATCAGCGCAATTTCTAAAATCATCCCTAAATAAAAAGATTTCCTTTTTTAAAGCAATTGCTATACCTAATTCAATCATTACCCCTTCATCTGGTGGATTTCCATTAACAATCGCAAAAATACAATCACATTTTTTTAAATCAAGGAAATTACTTCTTGCAACCTGATATGCCCACTCACTTTCTTGTTGTGTTAATTTTTTTGCTCTCTCAAAAGGTTCAAATACTTCTACATTTAAATCATTGAAGATTTCAATAAATTCATGTAAGAGGGATTTAGTTTGTTTTGAAAATCCATATGGATTAGCCAAATATAATTTCTTTCTCAACTTAAACCTCTTTTTTTGATGTACTCTTCGCGGTCACTTTTTGAATTTAAAGTATTTTCCCAAGGGAAAACAATCCATTGACTTTTTTTTGTTACATGTACTGTATTCCACCATGTAGGTTTGATTTTACTAAATAATACAAAAAACATTGCTCCTTCAACATTCTTGAATTTGGTCAATGTAATGCCTGTTTCATAAATATCATCTACTATTAGTGAATTCTTTATTGGTTCTGAAATTAATTCAATTTTTAATTTATGGCTTAGTGCTACAGCAAGACATAATCCTCCACGAGGAATTCCATATATTCCAGATAATTCCTTTAGCCTACATTTTTTAGCTATTGTTTCTACGCTCTTATCAAATTCGCTCCAAGTAAAATAACTTATCATCTTAATTTTCGTTTTTTTCTGTCGTAGTAGCGTAATTTGAAGCAATTACACTTAAAAGTGCTACTACTTGCTCATTTTGACAATTAGTATTTTTTTTTAGATTTTCACATTCATTTATTATATTGGCGTATGTATCCTCAACTATCCCGTTCATTTGATCGGTATTAAAATAATATGGCTTATTCATTTTTAAATTATTAGTTATTTTATTTTTACTTAAATATTCAACGAAGTAAATATTTTTAGTATTTAAAGATAAAATTATTCCCACATGGGGTCATTTAATTTTTCATTTTTAAGTGAAGAAGGAACATAAGTATGTAAAGTTTCAATTTTTATAGCCCATTTTTTAGAGTTTCCCTTTAAACTTTCGCTTTCAATTAGGTTTGTTAGGGGAATCCTTTTTCTAACTTTAAGAAGTCCTAAACAAGCTTCCCAGGCTTCATGATTTTTATAGATATCTAACCAAAAATCAAAAATATTTTCCAAGATTTCTAAAGGGATATCAAATGGAATCCCCATTGAAGGTCTTGCAATTAGATAATTTTTGTTTCTTAGTTCATTTAATAAGTTATTTACGTTTAAATTAATAGCTAAAATAATATCTTTTGCTGATTCTTTACCTATTAATTCTTTTCTATGGCAATCTAAAAGATTTTCATCCTCAAGAATATTTTCATCGCAATTTTTTATTCCCACAATCCAATATCCTTCTCCATTATTCACTCCACTAGCAAGAAATAGATATTGAGGTGAATTCTCCAAGATTTCAACTTATTTTTTTCTATTTTTAACATTTTTTGCTTGATATGAAAATAATTTAGCTGTGCAATTAACAATATGAAGTCCTCGTAAAAAAAATTTTGTTGTTATAGTGTAATTTTTAAATAATGTTTGATTTAAGAGAACTAAAACTAATGTTTTTAGATCCTACTGATTTAATAATTAATAATATAAATAAATATCTTTATAGTTATAAAGCAATTAAATTTATTTTTTCTTAGGAAATAATTTTCCTATTTTCTCTTTTTGCAAGTACTCCTTTTTAGTTCTTATTTTTTTGTCTTCTAAGGATTCTTTATTAGTACTTACAGCATAAATGATATAGAAAATCATGCCAGTAAATATTAATCCTACAATAATTATGAATATTCCTATGGGTTCACTAGGACTAAATATTTTAAGATCTAAAGCTGTATTTAGGGAAATTATCATCGATAAACTAATTCCTTAAATAAATTTTATGGAAATCTAATTAATTTCCTCGTATCCAAAAAATGTTGCATTGTCTGAATTTTTATACCCATTAGCGGCTTCCTGCGGGTTTTGACTGTCAATTTTTCTTGCTTTAGCATGAATCATGTTGAATGGGAAAATCACAGCTCCTACAAAAAAGTGAAGAATTAAGAAATCTGAAGGTAATCCATTTGTCCAATCAGGAAAAAATAGCAATGTCATTAATGATTCGTACATATTTGTAGTCAAATAATCCTCTGACTATTATTACTGAACTTATCGCAATACTTTTAATTTTTAATAAATTGAAATTTAATTTGCTTTTAATTATTATCAGATTTAATTGAAAAGACAATTTTAAAATACTATTATATAACTTATAAACTATTGATTAATAGCTATTGTTAAAGTTATTTGTTGTCCTGCTTTTATTTATAATTTTTCAATTAAAACCTGCAATAGGTTTAGCTTTTGATGCGTCTGATCCTAGTGTTAGTTTGTTACAAAATAGGATCTCTAATAATTTCTCTAATAAATATTGCAATGCTATCCAAAATGGTCTTTCTAAAGATGAAGCAATGAAATCAGCTATTGTAAAAACTGAAAACATTATATCTTTCTCTTACAATCCTCAGAAAAAATGGATTGAGAAAAGTGACTTGGCAAATCAAATTTCATTGCAAGTTGTAAATGATTGTGGATGGTCGTTTGGATTAATTGGAAAGGAGGGAGTTGATTATTTTAAATCATATTTTCTAGAAATTTACGAAAAAACTACACCTGACAAAAATTTTTCAAGATAGATTAGCTTAATGAATAATATTTCAGACAAATTAGTATTAATTATAATTCTGATTACTATTCTTTTTGTATTTGGATTGATTTTTTCAGTAAAGTCTCCAGAGAGAAAGGTTATAGATTCACCAATAATGTGGAAAGATGATTATTCTAATATCTCGATTTTTAAGAGCAATAATATTAATTCAGAAAGAATAAGAATAATTTAATTAAAACATTGCTTACTAAAATAAAGGATCCTATAAAGGAAATACAAAAATATCTTTTCGAATCTCAATCAATTTATCATTCATTTTTTAATTTAAGTAGTTTAAAAGAATTGACGCTAGTTTTAAATCATCATTAAACCATGCTCGTATCGCCATAGCTCTTCGAGGATCATAAAAAATTTGTTTTCTGTACCAACTAAGAACTTCTGAATCTGATTTCTTCCCATTACATGACAAACAACATGGTACGCAATTACTTTTACTGCTAATTCCCCCTTTTGACATTGGATGAAGGTGGTCGAGTGATTCTGAGGCTTTACCGCAATAAATACATTTATAATTAGTAAGTTTATTAAGTGACTCTCTCCAATTTTTATTACTTATCTTGGGACAAAACTGATCAAGGTAAATTGCATCTTGTCTATGCATAAAATTCTTGATAATTTTTCTGATAATAACAGTTTTTTTTAACGTATGATTGAAAAAGATAAGATAAGACTTTTTAAATCAAATGTTTCTTATGAAAAGAATAATTTTCACTTATTAATACAAAGGGCAATTTACAGTTCATGCTTTATTTATTAACAATATTACTAGGAAATTTTGATCATCCTTTATTTAAAAGTATTTATATCTTTTTGATATCGTTTTTTTCTAATACGTTCTCAGCGATTTCTGGAGGAGGAGCAGGATTATTGCAATTGCCTGCATTGATATTATCTGGAGTGCCTTATTATCAGGCTCTGGCTAGTCATAAATTAGCAACAGTAGCACTAGGAGTAGGGGGTTCCTTAAGAAATTACAAATCTTTAGGTAATGATATAAGTGTTGCTTGGCAAATTTTAGTTTTTGGATTACCAGGAGTAATTTTTGGGGCTTCTGTAGTTGAATATATATCAGAAAAGTATTTGTACTTAATTTTAGGAATAATATCCATATTATTAGCTTTTTACTCATTCCTTAAACCAGATTTAGGTTTATCATCCGGTAATAAACAGCTTGATTTTGCTCATAAAATTAGATTTTTAATTTTTATTTTTCTTATAGGTATATTAAATGGTTCTATTTCTTCAGGAACTGGATTGCTTGTAACAATACTTTTAATAAAAACTTTTGAAATGGATTTTCTTCGAGCTATAAGTATGACATTTTTTACTGTTGGGATTTTTTGGAATTTTGTGGGAGCAGTATTTTTGGCAAGAATAGGATCAGTTCCATTAGATTTATTGATAGTTTTAATAATTGGTTCCTTTACAGGAGGATTCTTCGGAGCCCACCTGTCAAAATTAAATGGGAATATACTTATTAAGAAAACTTTTATAACAGTTTGTATTTTGGTTGGTTTTAGCTTATTGATTAAATCCATAAAAAGCTTTTTATAAAATTATTGGAGGACAGTAATTCTTTTTGCAAAAATTCTAAAAAAAAATGATTATAAATAAAAAATAAATTAATTATTATTTTTATTCGTTATCAAGGGGGTTAATGAATTATTCGTTTTATTTAATAATACTTTTAGACCTTATTTAAAAGCCATAAAAAAAGGCCTCACATATGTGGGGCCGGGTGATGGGGAATCTTATTTTTAAACCAATTTCTAAAAAAATGCAACCCCCTATCAGTAGCGCAGATAACATCTTTCTAATACACTACAGATAGTGCTTTAATGATTTTTTTATATGTAAAATAAAAAATTATAAAACAATTTTGTTATTTTTTAAGTTTATGAGCAAAATTCTATTTTATTGTTTCAAATGTTTTTGGGTAAATTTACTTGTTAAAAATGTCCTGCACAGTATCATTCGTAAGAACTTTGCTAGTAAAAAGCTTTAATGATTGAATTAACTTTACTAACTCTTTTAAATTATGTTGGGGATAATTTCTGTGAGTATAGAAATCTAGGTCATGATAACTATAAATCTTTACTTCTTTCCTACAGTGATGCGAGTAATAAATTTGGACCATTAGAGGTTAAAAAGGTTATTGAGAAGTCAGAAAATTTTAAAGTTACAGCTGTTGCTATTGCTGCAATTAAATGCCCTCAGCATATAGTTAAGTAATGAAGTTTGAATTAAAAACTGAAAATGAAAATTATTCAAAATCAATTTCAGAATTTTTCGGTAAAGTTTTTTTTATCACTTTAATAATAATCCTTTGTGATGTTGCACTCAAATTAGGAATCATATCTAGAAATCATAAAATCGAATACAACTGTAGGCTTTTATCTGTTGAAAAATCTAAACCTCATTTTCAGAATTTATCTAAACTTTCTAATCTGAAAAGTAAACAACAAATTTGGGAATTTTGCAGGGAGGTTACTAAATAACAGTTAGCTAGATGCTGATGAATAATATTTTAATGCAAATAACCAGAACTTTCTTGAAGTTATAAGAAATACTGAAGCAACAATAACTTCAAGCAATATTTTCCACATTTGAGAAAGTCCTAGAAAAACTTCAGAAGGAATTGTTGTTATAAAAGCAATAGGAATGATAATGCTAAAAAAAACTCTTAAAGAAAATGAAAATGAATTTAGAGGAAATCTTCCAATATAAAGAAATGATCTTAATACTTCTGTTGCATTCCAAGTCTTAACAAACCAAATAGTAGTAGTAGAAATAAAAAACCATAGGCTATATAAAATACAAATCGAGCAGCTTATCGTAATCAAGGATAAGCTTAGAAAACTCAAAGTTAAATTTATTTGATTTATTCTTATGCAGTACAGCAACAAGAAAAATCCAAGCATAATTTCTAAAAATCCAGATGGATTTATTTTTTTTAATGAAATAAAAAATTGACTATCAATAGGTTTTAAAAGTACGAAGTCTAGTGTTCCTTCTCTTATATGTTTAACTATTTCTGTAAGATTTGGATTAAACCATGTATTTGTTATTCCATTCAAAATTGTATAGATGCCTTGAATTATTAGTGCCTGTTCAAATTTCCACCCTCCAATATATCCATTATTTTGAAAGAAAATAGATAAAAGAAAAATACTTCCTATTAAACTTAAAATTGCAGTAATTAAATCAACTATTATATTTGTCTTATACTCCAATTCAGAAGCTAAAGAAGTATGTAAGAATTTTTTATAAACTTTTATATATTTTCTTAAATTCATGACCCCATTGCCGTATATTTTTTCGTTCCTTCAGACCAGATTTTCTTAAATAATGGGAAAAGTAAAAAAATCCATAGAATTTGCATACTTAAGCCTCCGCTAATATTTGTTTCATTACCTGACAGTAAGTTCGCAGGGAAATCAATTAGATATGGAAAAGGGGTCAAATAAAGCCATGATTTAACATATTCAGGAAATGAAACTACTGGTGCTAAAAGACCTGAGAGAAATAAAGTTGGAATAAATAATAATCTTTCTATTGATGAAGCTTTTTCTGTCCAGAAACATAGACATGCAACTATTGACTGGATTAAAAATTGAATCAAGAAGGATAAGAAAGTAGATACTATCGCTAAGAGTAAAATACCTAAATTTGGTATCCATATACTTTCTGGATTAAAAATAAAAAAGAAGAATGCGATTATTAGTGCGAAAGGAAATCTTGTAATTTGTTCAGCAAGATGTTGTGCAAAATACCTGAAAAATGGATTTAAAGGTTGGATTAAATACGGAGATACTTTACCCATAAGAGAATCCTCTTCAAAACTAAATACAACCCAAACTACAGAAAACTGTCTCACAAAAAAAGCACATAAGAAATACCTAGAAAGCATTACATCACTAATGTTTATGGATTCATTGAGATTATTATTTGTCCAAATGTTTAACATGAAAAAAGGAATAATCCCTGAAATGGCCCATAATGCAATTTCTACCCTATATTCCAACATGTTTGAATATTGGACTTTTAATAAGGTGAATATTTTACGATTAATCAAATTAAATATCATAATCTTTTTTGATTAATACCTTCCCAATAACTTCATCTATGGGTGGTTCATTTATAAAAAGGTCTTCAATATCAAAATTATTTAGGATTGTTTTTAGTGAAGAGGTAATAGAGTTGTTTTCAATTTTTATAGTGATTTCATTCTTTATTTTATTTTTAACAGTAAAGCCGTAATTTTCTAATTTAGTTGCATCGTCTTCTGAGCGACAAACTATTAATATTTCTTTAACAGGAGAAAGTTTTTTTAATAATAGGTCAAGTTTTCCATCATATGATATAGCCCCTTCGTGCACACATATAACTCTTTTGCATAGCGATGTAATATCTTTCATGTAATGACTTGTTAGACATATCGTTGCATTAGTTTCCCTATTATATTTTTGAAGGAATTTTCTTAATTTTCTCTGTGCATTAATATCTAATCCAAGTGTAGGTTCGTCTAAAAATAGAATATTTGGTTCGTGAATCAAAGCTGCTAGTAATTCTGATTTCATTCGTTGACCTAGTGAAAGTTTTCTAACAGGTATGAATAGCTCTTCATCAATTTCAAGCATTTCCGATAGTTTTTGTATTCTTTTTTTAGCTTCGAACTTATCTAAGTCATATATTGATGCATTCAAATAGAATGATTCAATTGGCGGTAGATCCCAAATAAGCTGCTGCTTTTGTCCCATTATTAAGGTTATATTTTTTAGGAAATTTTCTTTTCTCCTGAAAGGTAAGTGGCCTGAAACCAAAATAGAACCTTCACTTGGATAAATTAAGCCACAAAGCATTTTTAATATTGTTGTTTTCCCAGCTCCATTTGCACCTAGAAACCCTACTATTTCTCCTTTTTTGATTTCAAAACTTATATTTTTTATAACTTTTAAACTTTTTGTTTGCCTTCTAAAAAAATGCTTAATTGTTCCTTTTAGGCCTGGTTCTTTAGAAGAGATATCAAATGACTTAGATAAATTTTTTACATCGATAATATTTTGTACCATTTAAATTTTTAATTAGTGAAACTTTATATTTAAATAAATCGGTAAATTATTTTTATTTTATAAAATTTTTTAACCAATTAAAAAATATCTTTAAACGATACAACCAGCCAGATAAAAAAGTTAATTGGATTAAGTAACTCTCTTACCTTATTTTTATTTTCATAATTTAATCCTCTTAAAAAATCAAATATAAAATTACTACTCTCTTTTTTGTAGTTATTTTTTTTAATTATATTAC
Source organism: Prochlorococcus sp. AG-418-J17 (assembly GCA_003214085.1). Lineage (GTDB taxonomy): Bacteria > Cyanobacteriota > Cyanobacteriia > PCC-6307 > Cyanobiaceae > Prochlorococcus_A. The sequence continues at coordinate 11,999 of QCMB01000012.1, read as the reverse complement.
CATTTTCGTCGAGAAGATCAATTTCATCCTCAAAAAACCATTGTTCTTTTCCATTAGATAATTGCAAGACAACTCCAATGCCTTTGCCATCAGTTATTCTGAAATCACTTATCTTACCCAATGAAGAAACATTTATCGCATCAATGGTTTCTTTGGTAAGTCTATCCTTAGATAGTTCTAAGTTAACTTGAACAGAATTTCCTATCTTAACCTTATCTAAAATTGACATTTTTTTAGGTTATTATACCTAGTGATAAAGGATTTATGCGATTAATTCAGAATTATTGATTTATTTCAATAATTACGATTTTGTGAAAACAGCTTCAAGGATTCTCTTTATTGAAATTGTTAATACTCTCAAAAATACAAAAAACAAACCTAACCAACCTAATATGACAGCTATTGATAACATGCTTGAACCTAAATCATGCTGTAGAAAATTCTGCATATAATTTTTCTAAACTATATAAATCTTACTCTATTTTATTAAATTACTTATTAAAGATTAAAATGTTAAAATTCAGATTTTTTTTGGGCTTTTTTAATTGTTATGATTTATGAGTTAAAATTTATTTAAAAAATAAATTCAATATTTTGGACCTATCTTTGAACTCATATATCGGAATACTTTTTATCATTACTGGCCTAATAGTTAGAGTTGATTTTAAATTCACTATTCAAAAAGATTTCAAATAATTTCTATTAATAGATCTTTTTAGTGCGATATTAAAATCTTTGTTTCTATTATATTTTTAACTTTTTGCAAATAAAAAAAGCAGCTGTGAAGCTGCTTCTAAATGGTGGCGGGGGGGAGATTTGAACTTCCGACCTTCGGGTTATGAGTCCGAATGTATTAATATCAAACCCATTGCTAATACTAATTAAATATTTTTCACTCCCCTTGGAAATCCCCTTGAATAAATTTCTATAATTGAACTTTTCATTTTTAAACTATTAAACAAATATTATCTAATGAATTTAATAAGTATTTTTTGGAGAAAGACTTTCAATATTTAGGATAAAACTTCATATTTGCATCACTAGAAGCTACTTGATAAAAAAAGTTTTAATCAATATGTAGCAAAAAAAATAAATTATGATATTCTATTTTTATACAAGACCTGATACAGAGTATTTTAAGTAATACCTCCTCACTTTCAGAGCGTCAGTATTAATCGAATAACCGTTGGTGATTCCTTTTTACTTACACTCTATTGTCATGCTTAATCCAGATTTACCCTTTAACAAGAAGCAATTTATTCCTGATGATGAAAGACCTATTCCTAATGTAGGTAATCGTCTAGTAATCAAGGATATAAATAAAAAACAGTTAATGCGTTGTGTTCGTAGGGACACCAGGTATGGGATTAATTTAATTGACAGGGTTCATAACAACCCCGAAAAAGGCAGGATGAGTGCAGTTAAACATGGTTTAACTAAAGCTCAAATCGCTGAACACGTTAGGAGTCAGCATGTAGCAAGAGAGCTTGATGAACTTTTTGTTTTTTATCAAACTGAATTGCTTAAAGCAGAGTATCCAGAGGGTCTTCCAAAGTTTGATTTCGATAAATATAAAAACGACTTTTATTTAATTTAAATTAAATGACACTTAAATTATTTTCGCCTAGTCCTGATGATGATGGCAGTTCCTCTACAGGTAGCAAAAAATTTGTTGCACCTAAAAAGAAGTACAACCCAATTAATCTGTATAGTATGGATTTTGAATTGGAAGCTGCAAAGCTAGACGTATTAGATCCAACAGGTAAATTAAATTCTCTGTGTAGATTGACATTGACTCAAGGCGAAGCCATGAGCCAAGTGATTAAGAATCAGGAGATATTAATAGAATCTCTTGTTAATACTGTTAACTACACCATGATGAGCGACACATTCAATCAAATTATGATTGGAGTCTCTAGTAACTGGGAAGTTAGAGAAAAGAACCATAAAAGAAAAGGTTGGATTACTCTTGGTGCAGGACCAGGTTCATTAAAACAAGAACGTATTGTCAAGAATGTTATTAAAGAATGCAAAATTAAACCCGTACCTGCAAGTGCAGAAATTTTTTTAATTACTCCTGAATTAATAAATATATTAATCAGCCTTCAATGGGTAGGAGTGAAAGAAAACAAAAAGCGGATTCTTACTAAAGATCCTCAAATAAATCTTGATTTAAATCGGGATGTCTGATGAGTTAATCGACTTGATGGAGATGATCCTGGTATATCACGAAAAATATCAGGATGATTTCCAATCATTTAATTCGCGCTTTAATTTTGAACTGGGCTATTGGTTCAACATAAAGCAACTCAACATATTGATAGACCAAGAATTTAAAACAATTAAACCATTCACTAACAAGGATTACTAAAGTGCAAAATTTACAAAGCAAATCGAGAGCTTCAACAAAAATTTTAAAAGATTTGTTTAAGCTTAGAAAAAAAATTATCGCAATAGAAAATTCGAGCGAGCCTTACTCATCAAAATTAAGACCTTTACTTAGAGAGGATTATTGGCTCTCTCATGCTTTAATCAAAATTCTTAATTATGAAAATGATTTTAAAATAAAGTTTAAATCAGAACTAAAAGATAAATTTCTAGACAATGATGAGTTAGAAGAGGAGGATCCAGTACTGTTTTGATGAGTTTTTAGTTAATTATTCTATTATTTACGGGAGCTGCGTTTGCGGTTCCTGAATCTCTAAGTCATCTTTGAAAACTAGGAAATTAATTCTGTTATGTTTGGGAAACTTACGGAGAAACTATATCAATCCGAATTATTTACTCCCCTTGGAACTCCCCTTGAAAGTGTCTATAGTTGTCTCAGCATGTCCTAAGTTTAAAACCCTCATAACAAAATATAAACCTAGTTATAGTCAATAAAAAAGCCCCATATCGGGGCTATAACTATGGTGGCGGGGGGGAGATTTGAACTTCCGACCTTCGGGTTATGAGCCCGACGAGCTACCAGACTGCTCTACCCCGCGTCATATACATAGCATACATCTGAAAGGGTTATTTTTCTTGTTTTTTAGGATTCTTGGAATTTTACTTTACCTTTAACTTCAAGTCGCACTCCTTCAGGAAAATTAAACACCTTTTCTTCGATGTCTTGAATTCTTAAGTCAGATATCCACTCTAACTGTTTTAGTAAGTGAAGACTAACAGCATGCTTTGCTCTTTTTGAACCGTCTTCTACTTTTAAAGCTAAGCCTATCCCTTCATTTACTTTACATAAACACTGTATTCCCTCGGCACCACCTTTACCTATAACGTTCCCATGAGAAGCTTTAATTATTTCTGTATCAAATTTATTATTATCACTTATCATTATTGGATTTATTGTCATAGCTCTACTGATTTGTTCCAATTCAGCGTTTTCGGAACTGCTAAGAAGTGAATATAACCTCGATATTTCTAATAGTTTTAAAAAAAGAGTAGGTGCACCACAATCATCACGTTCTGCGTTTATTTCAGATGGAGGTATTTCAAGTAATTCAGAAACAATTCTGAATATTTCTATTTGAAGAGGATGATCCCCTTTTAGATAACTATCTAATGGCCAATTCATTTTTTTGCATGTAGCTAAAAAAGCAGCATGTTTGCCTGAACAATTATGTTCTAATGGACTTGTCTTAGATTTTGGACATTTAAGATTATTAATGTCAATATCATATTCCCATAAAATTTTGAATGCTTCCCTTGAATGAAGTTTTGATCCACTATGTGACCCGCATGCTAAAGCAATTGATTTTGATTCATCATTGATTTTTGATGCAGCTCCACTACTAACAAAAGGTATTGCTTGAAACGGTTTTAGTGCTGACCTTATGAAACTTTTATATTCTGGATTTCCTGCGCACATTAAAACCCTCCCTTTTTTATCAGTAATAACAGCATGAATCTTATGAATGGACTCAATATTTGATCCTCTCATTAAGGTTGCTTGTAAGGGAGGATTGTTAGAAGTGTATAGGTTTTTGAAATTAGAATTCATTTAGAAATTGTTATATTGAAAAATCAAAATACCAGACAAAACTAATACTGAAATAATAGAAAAAATTTGAATTAAATTTTTTAAAATAGGTTTTACCTCAATTGAGGCAATAAGTGATTCTTTTTCTTTCAAAACCAATGGCTTTTCCCATACTTGGCCGTCATACCAACCGGATTCCTCGTATTCTACTTTTTCAGATATTAATCTATTAAATACATGATTCCAACCTAAATATAACCTTATTGAAATTAAAAGAGGTATTGATAAGCTGCCAAAAAAACTTAATAGAATATATTTTAAAAGGGACGTTTTGAAATATACACTACCTGAAGAAATAACAATAAATAGAACAAAAGCTCCTAGCCAGAACTTTGTCAATATGAGAATTAGTGACTTTTTTGTTTTTGGCCAAGAAAAAATTTTAGATTTTGATAATTCTATGAATTCATTTGTGGGTTGCTGCTCTCTAGGGACCGGACATTTAGATTGATTCATAAAATAAAATTATGGAAATAAAAGATTATCTCCATTACTCCAGAATGATTCAAGGTCATAATATTTTCTTATTTCTGGTTGAAAAATATTTACTATCAAATCACCATAATCGAGTAAAGCCCATTTCGCTTCATTAATCCCTTCTTTTCGTATAGGTTCAACTTTTGCCTTTTCTCTAAGCTCTCCCTCCACAGAGTTAGTTATAGATCTAACCTGCACATCAGATAATCCTTCTGCAATCAAAATCCATTCACTTATAAATGATACCTTGTCAATTTTTATAAGTTTTATATCTCTTGCCTTTTTTTCATCACATGCTTTGGCTGCTATTAAAACCAAACTTTTATTGTCCATAAACATTTTCACTTGAAACTGATTTCTCTGAGCCTTCTTGCTGAGATAATTCTGATCTTGCTTTTTCTGCACTTTTTCTTAGGGCATCTAATCTATCTTCAAAGAAAGTTCTTTTTTTCTTTTTTCGTGTCTTCTCTATTAACTCCTTTAATGCTCCTCCAAGACTTTTATAAGCATTTGGAATACTATATCCAAATCTACATGCAAGATCTATAGCTCTTTCATCTGCATAAATAGCATCTTGAAGCTTTTTTTCAGAATTGTTTTTTAAATATAATCTATATCCTGCAAAACTTGATAAGCCAAGAGCAAGTAATAAAAGCAACCCATCTTGTACCCACAACTCTCCTATCGCCCCTCCAAGTCCTATGGCAAGAGCTGCCATTTCCCATCCATCTCTGGGAATTGTGTCATTTTGGATTTTCCCAACCTCGTGCCAAAATAATAAATTTCTATGGTCAATAGCTAAGTTATCCCATTCTTCTAAATCTATTTGAATTTCTACTTCGTCACGACCGATTTCCTCAAGTGTTATTAAAGGTGGATCTATAGCTGCAGCAGCTTCAACAAATACCCAACTTTCATTCTCTGGAGGCAACAAACTTTTAAGTCGCTGAAGTTCGCTCATAAAAAAAGAATTTCTTTCAATACTATAGAAACAAATGTTGCTTTTCAAGTAACTTGATTAACATCTGATGATTTATAAGTAGCATGAGATAAATAAACGTTTAAATTATGCCTCAAAGAGGTGATCTTAAAAAAATTCTAATTCTAGGTTCGGGGCCAATTGTTATAGGACAAGCATGCGAATTTGATTACTCTGGAACTCAAGCTTGCAAAGCATTAAGAAATGCTGGTTATCAAATTGTCTTGATAAATTCAAATCCAGCATCAATAATGACTGATCCTGATATAGCAAGCAAAACATATATTGAACCGTTGACTCCTGAAATAGTTTCTCAGATCATTCTAAGAGAAAAGCCTGATGCGATTCTTCCAACAATGGGAGGTCAAACCGCTTTGAATCTTGCGGTTAAATTATCAGAGTCAGATTTTTTAAAACAAAACAATATTGAATTAATTGGAGCTGACTTAAGAGCTATTAATAAAGCTGAAGATAGGAAATTATTTAAAGAATCAATGGAGAAAATTAATGTAAATGTTTGTCCATCTGGTATTGCTTCTAACCTAGATGAAGCTATGGAGGTATCAAAAAAAATTAGTTCTTATCCTCTTATAATAAGGCCTGCTTTTACTTTAGGTGGAGTAGGGGGTGGAATTGCTTTTAACCTTGAAGAATTTGTCGAGTTGTGTAAATCAGGTTTAGAGGAAAGTCCAAGTAATCAAATATTAATTGAAAAATCACTCATTGGATGGAAGGAGTTTGAACTAGAGGTTATGAGAGATACTGCTGACAATGTGGTAATAGTTTGCAGCATTGAAAATTTAGACCCAATGGGTATACACACTGGAGATTCGATTACTGTAGCTCCAGCACAGACCTTAACAGATAAGGAGTATCAGAGGTTGCGGGATTTGTCATTGAAGATTATTAGAGAGGTGGGAGTTGAAACAGGAGGAAGTAATATTCAATTTGCAATAAATCCATTTAATGGAGAAGTAATTGTTATAGAAATGAATCCTCGTGTAAGTAGATCCTCTGCTTTAGCAAGTAAAGCAACTGGATTTCCCATAGCTAAGATTGCAGCTTTATTATCTGTTGGCTATACACTTGATGAGATTATTAATGACATTACAAAAAAAACACCTGCATGTTTTGAGCCATCAATTGATTATGTAGTTACTAAAATCCCAAGATTTGCTTTTGAAAAGTTTAAAGGCTCATCTAATACTTTAAGCACTGCTATGAAATCTGTTGGTGAGTCAATGGCAATAGGTCGTTCTTTTGAAGAATCATTTCAGAAAGCATTAAGGTCATTAGAAGTAGGTGTTTTTGGATGGGAATGTGATTCACAATATGAATTTAAAGATGAAAGTCAAATTAAAAATAGTTTAAGAAACCCTACATCTGAAAGAATTCTCCTAATTAAAAAAGCTATGCAGCTTGGGAAAACCAATAATTATATTCAAGAAGTTACAAATATAGATTTATGGTTTATCGAGAAATTACGTAATATCTTTAATTTTGAAAATGATTTTTTGAAAGATAAGGAACTTTACACTCTAGATAGGGATTTGATGTTACATGCTAAACAATTAGGCTTTTCAGATCAACAGATAGCAAAGTTAACAAATTCTGATTTTTTTGAAGTAAGAAGATATAGAAAAAAACTTAAAATAATTCCTATTTATAAAACTGTTGATACTTGTTCAGCAGAATTCTCATCCTCAACTCCCTATCATTATTCAACTTACGAAGAACCTTTCATTAATTTTAATTCTCAAATTTTTGATAACGAGATTTCAGAAAATAGTAAATCAAAAAAAATTATGATTTTAGGAGGAGGTCCAAACAGAATTGGTCAGGGTATAGAATTTGATTACTGTTGTTGTCATGCATCATATCAAGCTTCTACAAATGGCTATAAAACAATAATGGTTAATAGTAATCCTGAAACTGTTTCAACAGATTATGATACTAGCGATATTTTATATTTTGAGCCTGTAACTTTGGAGGATGTGCTTAACATCATAGAAGCTGAAAATCCTTATGGTTTGATTGTTCAATTTGGAGGTCAAACTCCACTTAAATTATCATTACCTTTATATGAATGGCTTAAATCTAATGATGGGATCAGAACTGGATCAAAAATTCTTGGGACTTCTCCAATATCTATTGATTTAGCAGAAGATAGAGAGGAATTTACAAAAATTCTTGAAGAATTAAGTATTAGACAACCTTTAAACGGTATTGCACGTAATCAAAATGAAGCAGAAATAGTTGCAAAAAATATAGGATTCCCCTTGGTTGTAAGACCTTCTTATGTTTTAGGTGGAAGGGCAATGGAAATTGTTAAAGATGAGAATGAGTTATCGAGATACATTTCTGAAGCAGTTAAGGTATCACCTGATCATCCAATCCTTCTTGATCAATATTTGAATAATGCAATAGAGATAGATGTTGATGCTTTATGCGATTCAAAGGGTTCGGTTGTAATAGCTGGCCTAATGGAACATGTGGAACCGGCAGGAATTCATTCAGGAGATTCAGCTTGTTGCTTACCATCTATTTCTCTTTCAACATCCACAATAGAAAATGTTAGGAACTGGACTAAATTAATTGCACAAAGATTAAATGTTGTTGGTTTAATTAATTTGCAATTTGCAGTAATAAATATAAATAATAAAGAAAATAAATTATTTATTCTCGAAGCAAATCCAAGAGCATCTAGGACAGTTCCATTTGTTTCAAAAGCCATAGGTAAACCAGTTGCAAAATTTGCGACTCAGTTAATGCAGGGTTTTACATTAGAAGATCTTGATTTCACAGAAGAATTTTCTCCAAAATATCAGGCAGTAAAAGAGGCTGTTTTACCTTTTAAAAGATTTCCTGGTTCTGATACATTACTTGGTCCTGAAATGAGATCTACTGGAGAAGTAATGGGTTTAGCTAAAGATTTTGGAATTGCTTATGCCAAGTCGGAATTGGCAGCAGGTAATGGTGTTCCTTCAGAAGGAGTTGCTTTTTTATCTACAAATGATTTAGATAAAAAAAATCTTGAGGAAGTTGCTAGAGAACTTTTGAATTTAGGATTTAAATTAATCGCAACAAAAGGTACAGCTTCATATTTGGTGAATTTAGGAATTCAAGTTGAAGAAGTGCTAAAAGTTCATGAAGGAAGACCAAATATTGAGGACCTAATTCGCTCGGGACTTGTTCAATTAATAATTAATACTCCAATTGGCTCACAGGCTCTTCATGATGATGCTTATTTAAGACGTGCTGCCTTAGAATATAATATTCCAACTTTTACAACTATTCCTGGAGCAAAGGCAGCAATTAAGGCGATCAAAGCTTTGCAATGCAATAGAATTAATATTTACTCTCTACAAGAAATCCATAATTATTAAAATATTATTATAAGTTTTTTAGTTTTTCTCTTAATTGATTAACTAAAGAGTTTCGACTAATTGAAAGTAATTTGAGAGTATCTTGATGCATCTTAAGTTGTGTCTCCGCTATTTGTAATACTTTTATAGATTCTTTTATTTCATTAGAAAGTTCATTTATTAAATATTTTTTGCCTTCAAAGGTTAAAACTGGATTAGCAGAATCATTTGTGTTTTCGCTCATGGATTTACTTTTAATAAATAAAATAGGACTATAAATTTTTTATTAATTGTTTTTCACATAATTCTTTATAAATTCCAGGTTTATTTATTAAATCAATGTGATTCCCAACTTCAATAATTTTACCTTTATCGAAAACAACTATTTTATTGGCCTCTTGAGTAGTGGCTAATCTATGAGCAATCACAATAACTGTTCTATCTTTCATAGCTCTATTAAGACCTTTTTGTACTTCAGATTCTGATTCTGCATCTAAAGCACTTGTGGCCTCATCTAAAAGAAGAATTGAGGGGTTCCCAAGTATAGCTCTTGCAATTGCTATCCTCTGGATCTGACCACCTGAGAAATTTGCTCCTCTTTCAGTTATCTCAGTTTCATATTTGTCAGGAAGCTTTTGAATGAAGTTGTGAGCGTTTGCTTTTCTTGCTGATTCTATAACTTCTTCTTTGGTGAAATTTCTGCCCATTCTTATTACATCAATAATTGTCCCTGAAAACAAAAAAGGCTGTTGTTGTACTAATGCAATGTTTTTTCTAATATCTTTTGTGTTTAATATTTTGAGATTTTTATCATCTATAAAAATGTCTCCATTATTTGGAGTTATAAACTTTAATATCAAAGCCAACATTGTACTTTTACCAGCTCCAGAAGCTCCAACAAATGCTGTGACTTCACCTCTTTTAATTTCTAAATTGATATTTTTAAGTACTTGATTATCTTTTTTGTAAGCGAAATTTACTTTCTTAAAACTTATCTTGCCTTCAAAATTGGATATACTCCCTAAATTTTCTTTATCATCTTCGACAGGTTCTTGATTTATGTTTTTCAACCTTTTTATTGAGGCTTCTGTCTGTTTATAGTCATTAAAATTTGTACTTACATGGCTTATTGGATCAATAAGCATTAATACTGCTGCAAAAAAACTACTAAATTCTTCGCTTGTTAGAAGGCCTAGATTGATTCTTGCGGCCCCTAAACCTAATATTGCTAATATTCCAAATGCTTCAACAAATCCTACAACTGGATGTTGAAATGCAAGTAGTTTTAATGTTTTATATTTTGCTTTTTTATTTTTACTTAATCTTTTATAAAATCTTTTCTCAATCCAATTTTCTGCAGCAAAAGCTCTTATCGTGGACATTCCATTTATAGATTCACCTATTAAACCTGCTAAATTACTTGTTGATTCTTGACTTTTTTCGGATGCTATTAAAACTCTTCTTCCAAAACTGTTAACTGAAAGAATAATCAATGGTGCTAAAACAAATGTTGAAACTGTTAGAGACCAGTCTAAATAAAACATATATATTATTACCGCTAACAACTGTAAAGTGCATGGAATAGTATCTTGAGCTGTTTTATAAATAACTTCGCTTACCCTGTCTGCATCTTCAGTAAGTCTATATGTGATGTCCCCAGCTGAAATATTTTCAACAGAATTCATCTTTATTTTTTGAATTCTGCTAAATAAATTTCCTCTCATCACTTCACTAATTTCTAAAGATGGTTTTGCTATGAATACATCTTGTCCAAATTGAGCAGTTTTCTGAACTAAAAATACAAATAAAGACTTAATTATTATGCTAGAAACTTTTGAGAGATCACCTGAACCAATTGCTGGGATTAAGTTTCCAGCTAAATAAGCTAATAAAGGCCAACAAGCTACGTAAATAAGCATGCATATAAAACCCTTGATAAACCTAGTTGAATATGGTCTGACTGGTGGTATTAGTCTCAAGATATTATATTTTTAATTGTTTATCCTACTTTATCAATATCTTTGGGTATTAAGAACAATGAAATTGGATCAATTCTTAAAATGGAAAAATTTGGTATCTTCTGGTGGCGAAGCAAAAATTTTTATTAAATCTGGCTCTGTTAAGGTTAATGGTGTAATTGAGACTAGGCGAGGAAGGAAGTTAAACAAGGGAGATAAAGTAATATTTCTAAAAAATGAATTAATTTTTGAATAGTTAGCTTATTCAACTCACTTTGTATTAGTATATTTTTCTTGGAGATAGTATTTTGAGAAAATCTGTAATTGCTGGTAATTGGAAAATGCACATGACTTGTGCTGAAGCTAAATCCTATTTAGAAGAGTTTATTCCTTTAATAAAAAACATAAAAGACGATCGTAAAGTTGTCATTGCTCCACCTTTTACAGCTATTTCAACCTTTTCTGCTCATTCTGATTTTGATTATTTAGATATTTCTAGTCAAAATATTCATTGGGAAGATCAAGGAGCATTTACTGCAGAAATATCTCCAAAAATGCTTCTTGAACATGGTGTCTCATATGCAATAGTTGGACATAGTGAACCAAGGAAATATTTTAGTGAAAGTGATGAACAAATTAATAAAAGAGCGGTTTTTGCTCAATCTTGTGGACTTACTCCAATAGTTTGTGTAGGAGAAACATTAGAACAAAGAGAGAGAGGAGAAGCTGATAGAGTTATTACTAGACAGGTTGAACAAGGATTAGAAAATACAGATCCATCTAATTTAATTGTTGCCTATGAACCAATATGGGCTATTGGCACTGGTAAAACATGTGAGGCAGAAGATGCTAATAAGATATGTTCCTTGATTCGGAAATTAATAGGTTTTGATGATGTAATTATTCAATATGGAGGATCTGTTAAACCTAATAATATTGACGAAATCATGTCAATGAGTGATATAGATGGGGTGTTAGTTGGTGGGGCTTCATTAGATCCGAATAGTTTTGCGAGAATTGCAAATTATCAATAAGAAAAATCCGTGGCCAAAAGGCTGGGGCCAAAAAACTTCAATTATGGGAGTTATTAATTTAACTCCTGATTCATTTAGTGATGGTGGGGAATTAAACTCTTCAGAAAAAGTTTTGGATCAAGTAAATCATTTCTTGAGCAATGGAGTTGA
>QCMB01000011.1 GCA_003214085.1 Prochlorococcus sp. AG-418-J17 | reverse complement strand
AAATTTACCACCTATCGGAATAGTTCTTGTTATGTCTCCATTGTAATAATCAATAAGTGAGCAGCCAGCATCCACCAATAATAAATCTTCCTTCTTCAAGGGTGAGTTATTTGAAGTGTAATGCAAAATACAGGCATTATCTCCTGATGCAACAATTGAATTATAAGCTGGTCCTCTAGCCCCTTTTTCCAAAAAGAATCCCTCAAGAAGACCCTGAATTTGTCTTTCATTTTTCTTTGATGAGATGGATCTTCTAACTAATTCATGAGCTTCGGCTGAAATTTGTATTGCCTCCCTCATTCTCTTAATCTCAAATTCACTTTTAATTAATCTCATCTCATTTAAATAAATTTCTGGAGATTTTATAGAATTTGCACCAATACCTGATCTTGAACGATTTTCAAGTTGTTGTGAAAATATCTCAAGTACTATTTTCTCTATTATTGGATGCTTACCAATTGAAAAAACAAGTTCATCGGACCCATTTATGTAAGTTGGGAGTAAATCTCTTAATTCGTTTATTGAGTGAGCCTTATCAGCCTTAAACTCTTTTTCAGCTCCTTCTAAACCCCATCTAAATCCATGCCAGACTTCGCTTATAACATCTTTAGGAGCGACGAACATAATAAATCTCTCTCCCTTTGGCTTATGTGATAAGAAAAGAGCAATTGCATCTGGCTCATCGAAACCTGTTAAATACCAAAAATTACTATCTTGTCTAAAAGGATATTCACAATCAGCATGATGCTTTACAAGATTAGCCCCAGGGATAATAGCAGCTTTCCCACCTAATTTATTTAGGAATATTTCTCTTCTTTCTTCAAAAACTTTATTGTCAGGTTCAAACATAAATTGTGTATTGGCGTGTTTAAAAAAAAAATGGAAGAATGAATTAAAACAGATTTAGTACCTAATCTATTTTAATGGAACCAAGTGTTTACGGCTTATTTTTACTTATAGTAATTATTTTAATTGGCTCAGCATGTTGTTCGGGAGTAGAAGCAGCTTTTTTAGCCGTAAATTCAATGAGAATTTTAGAAATTGCCTCTAGACAAAAGCCAAAAAGTTCTGCAAATCAACTTCTAAAACTTAGGAAACATCTTGGACGGACGCTAACTGTAATCACTATTACTAATAATGGATTTAATATTATTGGTAGTCTTATTTTGGGAGTATATGGTGCATTGGTAATTAATAGCAGTTTTGGTTTAACTCTTTTTTCTATAGCCTTTTACATACTAGTTGTTTTAGTAGGAGAAGTACTACCAAAAGCTCTTGGCACAAGATTTTCAGTTCAAATAGCACTATTATCTGTTCCTATCTTGCGAATACTAAATACTTTAATGAGGCCATTCTTAATATTAATTGAACAGATATTTCCGGTTATTACAGCAGAAAACGAAATTTCAACTGATGAAGAAGAAATTAGACAAATGGCAAAAATTGGAAGTCAAAAAGGTTTTATAGAGGCTGATGAGGCAGCAATGATATTTAAGGTTTTTCAATTAAATGATTTAAAAGCTAAAGACTTAATGACCCCTAGGGTAACGGCACCTTGTCTTGATGGGTCTTCAAATCTTGATGAAATTTCAAAACTTATAATGTCTGACAGCTCTCCATGGTGGGTTATTTTGGGAGATAAAGTTGACAAAATACAAGGGGTAGTAAAGCGTGAAAAAATTTTGGCAGAGTTAATTAATGGGCAAAATAAAAAATTATTATCAGAAATTTGCGAACCTGTGGACTACATTCCCGAAATGATTAAAGCAGATCAATTATTAACTAAATTTGACAAGGATCATAAAGGAGTGAAAGTAGTAGTAGATGAATTCGGGGGATTCGTGGGAATTATTGGTGCAGAAGCTGTGTTATCTGTATTAGCCGGTTGGTGGAAGAATAAATCATGAAACAATTTAAAATTAAAGAAAATTATTTACTGTTAAAAAAATGGTGGGAAACTATTGATCTTACCAATTATGAAAAAAATTTTTTTAATAGGGAAATAATTTCTTTTAATCAACAACTTTTAAGACTCAAAGAAAAAAAAATAAGAATTGGCACATATGGTAAATCAGGTGTAGGAAAATCCTCTGTTTTAAATTCTTTATTAAAAAAAGACATCTTCAAAACAGATATTATTAATGGGACCACAAAAGAAATACAATCGGAAACTTTGACTCTTCAAGATCAAACACTCAATAATTTAGAGTTGCTAGATTCTCCAGGATTTGATTTCTGCAATATTAAATCCCCAGATAAAGTTTACTCTTACATAAATCATTCAGATCTTATTCTTTTTATAGTTTCGGGCGATTTAAATAGAAATGAGTTAAACGAAATCAACTCTTTTATAAAAGATGGGAAAAAAATTATTTTAATTTTAAACAAAATCGATCTATTTAATAAAAATGAATTAAAAGAAATAATTGAAAATATAAAGTTTAAGCTTCCAAAAGATTTAAATATTCCAATAATTATTAATCATGAAAACAATCTTAAAAATTACATAGCAAAATTTATCAATCAATATGGTGAGATACTATTAACACTAAATTCTATTCAATCAGCTGACAAATTGTTTCTGCGATTAAAAGAACATAGATTGAAAAGAAGGCAGAAATTAGCTCAATCAACCATTGGTAAATTTTCGACTATAAAGGCATCCGCAGTAGCTCTTAATCCTTTTATTTTATTTGATGTTGCTGGAAGTTTCGCTCTAGATACAGCATTGATTAACGAATTAAGTAAGATTTACGGCTTGAAGTTGAAAGGTGAATCTACAAGAAAAATATTTAAAAATATATCCATTAATAATTTATGTTTGGGAGTCACTCAAATCGGGGTCAATACCTCTTTGAACCTTATTAAGAAATTAATTTTTATAACAGCACCTTTTACTAACGGGCTTTCATTATTACCATATGGACCCATAGCAATTATTCAAGCAGCAATCGCGGTGCACTCTACAAAAATTCTAGGGAAATTGGCAGCAAAAGAGATATTTATAAGAAGCAAAGCTTCTTTTATAGAGCCTGCTATTATGATCCAAAATACTAATTTTAATGATCCAGAGATTTTTAATCACATAAATATTTATTTTTCAAATAGAAATTTAAATAATAATTTTGTTAGCATTCTGCCTTAAAACTTAAATGGGAAAAAGCATTGCATTATTTGGTACCAGTGCAGATCCACCTACCATTGGACATAAAAAAATTCTTGAAGAATTATCCAAAATATATGCTTTTACAATTGGTTATGTTAGTAACAACCCAAACAAAAATCACAAAGAGGATATCTCAATTCGTAGCCATTTATTAAAAACTCTTATTGAAGATTTAGATAATCCTAAAATTTTATTTAATCAATGTGTTAGTAGCCAATGGGCAGTAGAGTCAATTAAAAAATGTAAAAGAATTTATGAATTAACTAATCTAGATTTTGTTATTGGGAGCGATTTAATTAAAGATATTTTCTACTGGAAAAATTTTGATAAAATTACTGATGAGGTAAGTTTTTTAGTAATTTTAAGAGAAGGATATCCTGTTGAATTAAATACTCTTAAAATGTTAGAAACTTATAAAGTGAAATTTAAGATTTCAACCATAAAAATCCCAAACATTTCAAGTTCTAAGCTCAGGTCAAATTTTAATTATTCTAATTTACCAACTTCATTAATAGATATTGTTAAAAAGAATAATTTATATGAATCCACTAAATTAGTTGAATGAAGTTTTTACTTGCGCAAATTAATCCAGTTGTTGGTGATTTAGAGGGTAATGCAAAAAAAATACTTTATACTGCTTCGAAAGCTAGCTCAACTTCTGCTGATTTAGTTCTTACACCAGAATTATCACTATGGGGATATCCAGCAAATGACCTACTTCTAAAAAAAAATTTAATCAAAAATCAATATCAAATTCTTGACCAATTAGCCTTAGATATTAATAAAAAATATGGAAGCTTGAGTATCACAGTGGGGATAGCTGAGATAATAAATGATTCTTTTTTTCCAAATCTTTATAATTCTATTGCATTGCTTGAGGGCGGTGAGTGGAAAATAATTGCTCGTAAAATTATTCTTCCCACCTATGAAGTATTTGATGAGAAAAGATACTTTAGATCCGAAGAAAAAGTTTCTGTATTAACAAAAGAAATACATAATAAAACTTGGCGAATTGGCTTTACTATATGTGAGGATTTATGGGTCAACAAAAATATAGAAGGTAGAGGATTTCATAAAAAAAATCCTATTTCTGATTTAAAGAAAAAAAAAGTTGATATCTTAGTGAATTTATCAGCCTCCCCATATACTTTCAAAAAGTTAGAGCTAAGATACAAAGTTTCTAGTTTTGCTGCTAAATATCTTCAAGTACCGCTGATATATGTAAACCAGATTGGTGCAAATGACAATTTAATTTTTGATGGAAATAGTTTTGTTCTTGATAAGAATGGATCTAAAATTAAGCAATTGAAATCTTTTTCGGAAGATCTCTCCAACTGGGAAATTGAGCAAACAATACCCGAGAAAAAAGAATTTGAACAATCTGAAATATCATCAATTTTTGATGCATTAGTCCTTGGTGTTAGGGATTATGCTCAAAAATGCGGTTTTAAAACAGCCTTAATTGGACTAAGTGGTGGCATTGATTCAGCACTAGTTTCAGCAATTGCGACAGCTGCTCTTGGCAGTAATAATATTTATTGCGTCTCAATGCCCTCCAAGTGGAGCTCACCCCATTCAAAAAGTGATGCAAAAGATTTAGCAAGGAGGTTAAATATAAATTTCAACAGCATCCCAATCAAAAAACTGATGCATTCTTTTGAAGAATCTTTGATAAAAACCATATCTTTCGAGATGGCTGAAATAACAAATCAAAATATTCAATCAAGGATCAGAGGAACGCTTCTGATGGCTTTAGCAAATCAAGAAAAGCATTTATTACTTTCAACAGGAAATAAATCAGAGCTTGCTGTAGGATACTGCACACTTTATGGTGATATGAATGGGGGATTATCGGTAATTGGGGATTTATATAAAACTAATGTTTTTAAATTATGCAATTGGCTTGATAGTGAAGAATCAATAAATCATAGAAAGTCATATATGTTAGATACTAATGTAAATATAATTGGAGAAAATATCCGCACGAAAGCTCCAAGTGCCGAATTAGGTCCTGATCAATTAGATACTGATTCTCTACCGCCTTATTCTATTTTAGATAATATTCTTAAGGGAATTATTGAAGAGAAAAAAGATTTACTACAGCTAGAAGAAGATGGTTATAAAAAAGATTTAATTTTAAAAATTATCTCACTTATAAAAAAAGCGGAATTCAAAAGAAAGCAGGCTCCTCCTATCCTAAAACTAAGTAGTCAATCATTAGGAAGTGACTGGAGAGTTCCCATAGCAATATCTTATGAATCACTATAAAAACACTGTTGGATTTTTTTTAAAGGCCGTTTAACTGAATCAAGATTGATACCTTTTTTGATAGCAAGAATTATGCCTGCGGCTTCTAAATAATTATCCACTTCAAAAAGATTGGGATAATCATAAAACTCATTTGTCACTCTTAATTTATTTTGATTTTTTACAGAGATGATATTTAAACCTTTTTCAATCCCTGCTAGTACTGCTTCTCCACCTAGTGCCCCATTAGGAACAACAATAGATTCAATCTGATCAGGGTGTAGTGAGATTAATTCATTTTTAGCGGGCAATTCAACAATGTCAGGTGCTTTGCTTAACCCAATCAGTACTGAGGGTAAAAAGGTGAATCCTATTTCTTCTGCAGCTGCACGAGGATCTAAATTTTCATTCAATTCAATTAGATTTAAAGCAGGTGCGTGAGCACAGGGAACTTTTAAAAATTTGCTAACTAAATGACTTATAACTGCTTCGACTCCAGAAATAGGATCAACCCCTTTCCCCTCGCGATAGATATTTGTCTCTAAAGAATCTGAATCATCTGGAAATTTTGCCACAATTGCTATTGCCGTAACTCCTTTTTCTATTAAACATTTTCCAGCATCAATTAAAGCATCAGGATTTTCAATTGTGCCACCACTGATTTTTGAAGAATCAGAATCAATAACTATGTTTAATGGCTTTTTTGTAATCACATAAGAATGAACATTAATCCCTAAAGTAGAAACACATGCATCAGCAACTTGTAAATGTCTCACTAATATTTCTTTTTCAATGGCTGAATCAAAAATTATCCCAATTTTCTGTTGCTTTACTCTTTTTAAAGCGATTTCTCCTTTAGCAAGTCGGTCTAAACTATAACCCTCAACATAAAAAATATTTTTATCTTTTTCAGAGAGACTACCCCCATTCATAACATTTGGATGAGTAATTAAACATCCACTTGCAGAAGCCAATAATTTAGCGGTAGGAAGTGCATCCCCAGCAAAACCTCCTACTTCACAACCAATACCAGTTGGAACAATGAATATCGTTGGTGAATTTTCCATTATTAAAAATATTTGAATTTATATTTTTAATTAGCTATGACAGCTTTAATTTTAAGTTTTTTTGTTCCAAAAGAGTCAATAGAATTTTGAATATCAACAATTGACCATCGAATTAAATCCCCTTTCTTTTCTAAATTTGTAATGATGAATTCCCTTAAATTTTTTAATTTTATTGAAACTGGCCAATCTAAATAATAATCAACTGAACTTAATTTCATTTTTGATATTTACCAAATTGATCATTATATAAATCATCTTCGACTTCTTTACCAATAACAATATTCAAATCTGACTTGGGGTAGGCCACACACAAAAGTGCAAAGCCCTTTTCCCGTAAATCATCATTTAATCCCATGGCATCTTCCTGATCTACGGATCCTTCCAATATCATGGATGCACAATCTGTACAAACTCCTGAACAACAACTACTTGGTAAATCTATTCCATTCATTTTTGCCGCTGAAATAATATCTTGATCCGCAGAACATAAAAAACTAAAAGTCTTTTGCTCAAATTGAACTTTGATATTGTATTCAGGCATATCCTAAATCTTATTGCTAAACGGCTGAACCTCCAACAACTTCTAATATTTCTTGTGTAATAGCTGCTTGTCTAGCTTTGTTATAGGTTAGATTCAAGGTACTTGCTAATTCTTTAGCATTGTCACTTGCATTATTCATGGCAGTCATCCTGCAAGCGAGTTCTGAAGCTGCCGACTCTTGAAGAGCTCTTAGTACCTGATTCTGTAAATATAATGGTAATAAGGAATCTAATAGTTGATCAGGACTTTGTTCAAAAACAATATCTGATGGCAACTTCTCTGAATCACTTTTTTCAATATTTGACTTTTCAACAAGTAACTTACTATCCTTGGTAGTCAACCTAAAAATTTCATCGTTTTCCTCAGCGATTCCTTGAGGGTCAAGTGGCAATAGTGTTTGAACAACAGGAGCACAGCTAACTAAAGTGATAAATTTCGTGTAAATAATTTCCACCCTATCAGAATTTTCTGAAAGAAATTCGGCTAAAATCTCATTTGTAACTCCTTCAGAATCCTTGACAGTAGGTACCTGTTCTAGTTCTTTGAAAGTACTTTTGATTACATATCTATCCTTTCTATTTTGAAAATATCCAATAGCTTTCTTCCCTACCAAAATTAAATTTGGCTGATACCCTTGTTTGACTAATTCTGCGTATCTTATTTCTACCTTTTTTATAATATTTGTATTGTAACCACCGCATAAACCTCTATCCGCAGTTATACAAACCAAGGAGATACTCTTTACTTCTCTCTTGGATAATAGAGGAGAGTCGACAGCCTCAAATTGTACTCTAGATTGAATATTTTCTAAAACTCGTGCAAGTTTATCTGCAAAAGGTCTACTCTTAAGAACTTGATCTTGAGCTCTCCTAACTTTTGCAGCTGCAACAAGTCTCATAGCCTCCGTTATTTTTCTTGTATTTTTAACTGAAACGATTCGATCTCTAATCTCTTTAAGATTTGCCATGGTATCTCCTAAATAAATTTAAACTGTGGCAAGCATTGATGATTTAACTTCATTTATCACCTCTTTTAGCGTCGCTTCTAATCCATCATTTAATTTCTTTTCTTTAAGAATCTCTTCTATAAATTCCTCTTTATTTAACTTTAGGTATTCCCTAAGTTCAGTTGCAAATTTAGTAACATCTTCAACAGGAACCTCATCAATAAGACCTTTAACTCCTGCATAAACAACTGCAACTTGTTCTGCAAGGTTAAGCGGAGAGAATTGAGGCTGCTTTAATAACTCTCTTAGTCTTTTGCCTCGTTCAAGTTGTTGCTGAGTTGCTTCATCAAGATCAGATGCAAATTGAGAAAAAGCAGCTAGTTCATCAAACTGTGCGAGTTCTAATTTTAAAGTTCCTGCAATTTTTTTAATTGCTTTTGTCTGAGCGGCTCCTCCAACACGGCTAACAGAAATACCAACATTAATAGCTGGTCTTAATCCTGAATTAAATAAATCTGCACTCAAGAATATTTGTCCATCTGTAATTGAAATAACATTAGTTGGGATGTAAGCAGAAACGTCCCCTGCCTGAGTTTCAATAATTGGAAGAGCTGTCATAGAGCCCCCTCCCATAGCATCAGAAAGTTTTGCTGCTCTTTCTAACAATCTACTGTGTAAGTAGAAAACATCTCCTGGATAAGCCTCTCTTCCTGGTGGTCTTTTTAAAAGAAGAGACATTTGTCTATAAGCCTGAGCTTGTTTCGTTAGATCATCATAAATAACAAGGGTTGCTTTACCCTGATACATAAAATGTTCAGCAATTGCTGCACCGGTATAAGGTGCTAAGTACTGTAAAGCTGCTGGTTCTGAAGCTCCTGCACTAACTACGACTGTATAATCTAGGGCTCCTCTCTCTCTTAATACTTCTACGATGTTTGCTACTGATGCTGACTTCTGACCAATAGCTACGTAAACACAAACTACGTCTTGACCTTTTTGGTTAATTATCGTGTCGATAGCAATTGCAGATTTTCCAGTTTGTCTATCACCAATAATTAATTCTCTTTGACCTCTTCCAACAGGAATCATTGCATCAATAGATGTGATACCTGTTTGCATGGGTTCATGCACTGATCTTCTTTTGATTATTCCAGGAGCCATTTCTTCAATCAATCTAGTATCACTTGTTGGAATTTCCCCTTTCCCATCTATTGGTTGTCCGAGAGGGTTAACAACTCTCCCCTGCATTGCTTCACCAACTGGAACAGATGCGATTTTACCCGTGGACTTAACGTTACTTCCTTCTTGGACACCAAGTGCCTCTCCCATTAAAACGGCCCCAACATTATCATCTTCAAGATTTAAAGCTATACCTTCGGTACCATCTTCGAATTCCAATAACTCACCTGCCATGACCTGATCTAAGCCATATATTCTTGCAATACCATCACCGATTTGCAGAACAGTTCCTACATTGCTAACACTTACAGATTGGTCATAATCAGTTATTTGTTGTTTTAAGATTGAACTGATTTCATCAGGGCGTATAGATACCATGGATTTAAGAATTTAAGGTTGATTTAAAAGTTACTTGGAAAGGGATAAGCCAAGTTTTCTTATTTGTGAAGCAAGAGAAGCATCAATTACTTTTGATCCTACACTGGCGACGAAACCACCAATAAGAGATGGGTCAATTTTAGTTACAAGTTCTAATTTTTCAGTTCCAGCAATATTGATGATCTTTTTGGTAATTAAACCTTTCTGTTCATCAGTAAGCTCGACTGCAGAAGTAACAGTTGCCAAAGCAATATTACTATTTTCTCGGTAAATCTCTAAAAACCTATCAAGAATTGAAGTAAGAATTCCAATTCTTTGCCTATCGGCCAATAATTTTAAGAAATTCAATAAAGAAGAATTAACCTTTTCTGAAAAAATTTCATTAATGATTTTCTTCTTAGCATCTGTCTCTAAAATTGGAGAGGATAGTGCCTTCTCCAGTTCAGGGGAATCATTTATTAATTCCAAGAGTTGTTTAACTTCAGAAACCATCTCTTCAGTTTGCGAATTTTCATTCACAACTTGAAGTAATGCCTCTGCGTATGGAGTAGTAACTGAATTTAAAAGTGGCATTAGTTTACCTCAATATTGTTAATTGATTGAGTTACCAAATTTTCTTGTGTTGTTTTATCAAGTCGATTTGGGAGAGAATCTAAAGCTTTCTTTATTGCCAGTTCTACAGCTTCTTTTCGAAGCTGAGAAATTGCTCTGGATGCTTCAGAGCTCTCATCAGAGATTGCACTTTGTTTAATTCGTGCCATCTCCTCTATAGCTTTTTTCTCACTTTCCATTCTGATTGATTCAGATCTTTTAAGGGAATCTGCTTTTATTTGAGAAGCTTTTTCTTCTGCTGAAGATAAATCTTTCTTCGCCTTTTCTAAAGCTTGAGTTGCATTTAAGAGTCGATCTTCAGCATCTTTTAATTCAAGAAGGATTCCTTCTCTCCTTTTTTGAAGCATTTTACCTAGGAAACCAGGCAAAAATTTATAAAGACCAAAAACTACTACAGCCCAATTAAGGATATTGGTTTCGAATAAATTAAAGTTCAATCCAAAACCCTCTGTAGCTAAAAGAGTTAAATTCATTTTTCTAGAATCAATCTATTAACAATAAGTTCGCTTATATCATCAGCCTGTTTAGAAAGTTGATCACGAGCAGCAGACGTCTGACTTTCAATTTCTAGTCTTGCTTTTTCTTTTGAAGCATTTGCTTCATTGTTGGCAAGTTCTAGTGCTTCTTTATAAAGCTTGTCAGACTCATTCTCAGCTTCGCTAACAATTTTTTGGGCTTCTGTGCGAGCACTTTGAAGCTGAGTTAATAAATCAGCTTCTAATTTTTTAACCTCAGAAAGTTTATTTTTGGCCTCAATAATATTATTACTTACAAACTTTTCTCTTTTTTCTACAACATTGCCAACAGGCTTAAAAAAGAGAGAATTTAATATGTAAGTAAGCGCAACTACTTGTATCGCCATAAGTGGCAAAGTGGCATTTATGTCAAATAATCCACCCTCTGTAGCACCAAAAAAATTAAAGGCCAACATATGATTCAGTTGAAGTTAAAAAATTAAATTTAAATATTGCTAATAAGAATAAGAAGCAATATTAACTTTTAGGAAAAAGGATTCGCAAAAAGTAGTACCAAAGCCACAACTAATCCGTAAATTGTTAGTGACTCCATGAAAGCGAAAGATAAAAGAAGAGTTCCTCTGATTTTACCTTCAGCTTCTGGTTGACGGGCAATACCCTCAACAGCACCTTGAGCTGCGTTACCTTGTCCAAGACCTGGGCCTATAGCACCTAGACCAACTGCTAAACCAGCAGCTACAACTGATGCAGCGGAAGTAATCGAATCCATAATTTTGAAATAAAGAGCTTAATACTTGTGATAATCTTTGTTGTCATACACGCTTGGACATCCTTTCTTTTAAGAATGGGTCTGATATATTCAGACCTACGCGATTAGATATTTTGCCAGATTACAGACTCTTTGTAAAAGCGTCTGAATGTATTAGAAGAAAGCTAATGATGTTCTTCAACAGCTTCTCCAATGTAATAGGCCGCCAAAGTTGCGAAAATCAATGCCTGAATTGCACTTGTAAACAATCCTAGGAACATAACAGGTATAGGGAGAATTAGCGGAACTAAAAAGACTAGAACACCAACCACAAGTTCATCAGCCAAAATATTTCCAAATAGCCTGAAAGAAAGTGATAAAGGTTTAGTAAAATCCTCTAGAATTTTGAAAGGAAGCATAATCGGAGTAGGGTGAACATAGTATTCGAAGTATCTCCAACCCTTATTGCTTAAACCTGCATAAAAATAAGAAAGTGAAACCAATAAAGCCAAGGCTATAGTTGTATTGATATCAGCAGTAGGTGCTCCTAATTCGCCACTTGGTAACTTAATCAATCTCCAAGGAATTAAAGCTCCTCCCCAATTACTAACAAAGACGAATAAAAATAAAGTACCTATAAATGGCATCCAATCTCTATAAACTTTTTCACCTATTTGCGTCCTAGCAAGATCTCTTATGTAATCCCAGAGGAACTCAAGCAAGTTTTGAAGGCCTTTAGGATCGTTTTCCATCTTTTTAGTTCCTAAAGAAATAAAAACTAATAACGCTCCTAATAAAATCCAAGATGTTAAAAATACCTGCCCATGCAGTCTGATATTTCCAATTTGCCAATAAAGATGTTGACCAACTTCTAATGCTGCAAAATTTGTTAGCAAGGAATTAAAAAACATTTGTTTTGAATAAAAAAATTTACTTAAGAACGTGAAAAATAAAGAATGAGTGAAGGCTTATAAATGAAAAAACCTATCATTGCAGGAAAAATATCTAAAGATCCTAGCTTGCTCGCAAAAATAAAGAGGCAAAATGGAACTAATAGTTGCAATTTTGATACACCTGATGATTCTTTACCAAGTTTCCCTATACTTTTGGCAAGCAAACGTAGGTAAAAAATACCGGCTATTGCACCTATAAAAATACTAAAACCAAAAGTAAATCCTAGAAAAATTCCGGTTATTGAAGCTAATAAAATAGAGACAATAAAAGTAATTCCAAAAATTGTTAATTGCAATTTTGTGTATTCATCATTTTGAGAAAGCAAATTATCTATTTGATTGGCAATGCCAGATCTACTTTCTTTGATGATCGAATTATTCAGGGATCGAGGAAATTGAACATTCTCATTAGAGGGATGCTCAAGTTTTTTTCTATTTGAGTCCACTGATGTGAACATAGTTTAGAACCCTCTCTGAATGGTTTGAAGTAAGTATATAAACTCACGGAATCTATCACGGAGAGGTGCCTTTTAGCTAGTTTTTTTTTATAAAAAATTAATTCTTAAGATTTTAATGAATCTTTAGTCTTTTTTTTTACTTTATTCTTCAAAAATAAAAATTTTAAAAATTGATCTTTTTAATTGCTTTAACACTTTAAAAAGTTAATAAAAGACTTGGCAAAATCTCAATTAAACGTCTCAATAGTACATATACATCTAAAAAATTGGAGATAAGTCAAGAAAAAATAAAATACAAAAGAATTTCTAAAAGAAAAAAAACCTTTAGTTCTTATTACAAAAAAAATCTAAGCAATTTTACAGAATCTATATATCCCTTACCTTGGAGGATATGGCCTTATGAAGCAAAAATCCTCGTTGTTCTCATTGGAATTTGGTCGATATTAGGAATATGCATTCTTGGATCATCAAGTTGGTGGGTGGCTAGTAGGGAAATGGGAAATTGGGCTTACTTTTTAAAAAAACAAATTATTTGGACAATTCCAGGAATTGGTCTATTTTATTTTGTTCTGAATACAAACATTAAAAATCTTTTAAAGTTTTCAAGAATTATTTTTTTTATTTTATTTTTTCTAATATTACTAACCAATATTACTGGAATTACAGTTAACGGATCTTCAAGATGGCTAGTACTAGGAAATTTACGTTTACAACCATCTGAATTAATTAAGCCTTTTCTAATTCTAGAAGCTTCTAACCTGTTCGCTCATTGGAATTTGATTAAGAATGATAAAAAATTAATTTCAATATTCTTTTTTGGATTATTAATTTTATTAATACTAAAGCAGCCTAATTTAAGTACTGCATCATTAACTGGAATTCTTTTTTGGGTAATGGGTTTATGTGGAGGCGTAAAACTAAGTTCTCTCTGCTCATTTGCCTCATTAGGATTTATTACTGGATGTATTAGTATCCTCAATAACGAATATCAAAAACTTAGAGTTACTTCATTTATTAATCCTTGGAAATATCAACAGGAAAGTGGATTTCAATTGGTTCAAAGTTTATTAGCTGTAGGTTCAGGTGGTTTATTCGGTCAAGGTTTTGGCTTGTCCATACAAAAATTACAATACCTACCTTTTATGTACACAGATTTTATTTTTGCCATTTTTGCTGAAGAATTTGGTTTGTTAGGGTGTACTTTATTCCTAGGTTTTCTAGCAGTTTTCTCTTATATAACTGTAAGAATTGCTTTAAAGTGCAGAAACAACTATACAAAATTAGTTTCTATTGGATGTGGTGTGTTGTTGATAGGTCAATCAATAATGCATATTGCTGTAGCGACAGGCTCTATGCCTACAACTGGCTTACCACTACCATTTATAAGTTATGGTGGGAATTCATTAATCGCATCATTTTTTATTGCAGGGATGTTACTTAGATGTTCATTAGAATCTACAGGCTTCATAGGTATGATTAGTACACGAAAGACTCTTAATTAGTTAGAATTTATAAGATTTAAGTCAAGCTATCGAATCATTTCATTTAGTTATTTCAGAATTATCTCAAAAGGGTAATCTGCTTATGCAGGATGGCCTTAATAATCCTGGACCATTTACTATATTTTTGGTTTTCTGCGCAGGACTTTTAACAAGTCTTGGCCCATGCTCATTGTCATTACTACCTATCACTATTGCATATATTGGAGGAACAGAGAAAAATAAATTTAAACTTATTAGTTTTTCAGGAGGAGTCGTTTTTGCACTCGTTGCGCTTGGTGCTGCAAGTGGATTTTTAGGTAAAATATATGGCCAAATCCCATCTTTTTACACTTCGATCGTTGCCTTGATAGCAATAATAATGGGTTTAAATTTACTAGGTATTCTAAAGTTTCAGTTCCCGAATGGACCTGATATGAAAATAATTGAAGATAAAATACCAACTTTTATAGCACCTTTTGCAATAGGGACTACTTTTGGACTGGCTTCTTCGCCTTGCATTACTCCAGTTTTAGCAACTCTTCTAGCTTGGGTATCGCAAGCTAAAAATCCAACAATATCTATTATTTTTTTATTTTTCTTTGGGATAGGCCAGGTAACCCCATTAATCATTGCAGGAGCTACTGCAGAAAACTTAAAACAATTTTTAGCGTTTAGAAAATTTAGTCAAATAATTCCGACTTTAAGTGGGATATTTTTAGTTTCCCTTGGGTTATTAAATTTATTATCAAATTGGATTTAAATGATTATTTTTAAGAATCTAATATTAAAAATATCTAGTTTAAGATTCGCCATATCACTGATAATCTTAATAGCTATTACAAGCGGCATAGGGACTTTTATACCTCAAGGTAGCAATAATAAATTTTATATTGATAATTTCGATAGTGCTCCCATTTTTGGATTTTTAGATGGAGAAAAAGTCTTAAAACTTCAATTGGATCACATATATACAAGCTTTTGGTTTTTATTTGCATTAATTCTTCTTTGCATCTCTCTAGCAGCTTGTAGTTTCAGGAGGCAAATCCCTTCATTAAAAGCTTCATTAAAATGGATTGAATACAACAGCGAAAAAAAATTTAGCAAACTGCAACTAACTACAAGTCATCCAATCATTCAAGATGGAGAACATATATCAAAAGTAGATTTATTACTTAAAAAAAGAGGATGGAAAACATACAAATTTAAAAGTCATATTTCTGCAAGAAGGGGTTTAATTGGAAAAATCGGTCCTTTAATTGTACATATTGGATTAATAGTCTTACTTATAGGTTCAGCATATGGAAGTTTTGCAAGTCAATCAAAAGAACAATATTTACTACCTGGAGAAACTTTGGATCTTGTTAATGAGAGCACAAATTCAAAAGCCAATATAAAATTAGTCGATTTTTCTATAGAACGAGAAAGTGATGGTGTGCCCAAACAGTTTTTTTCAAAATTAAATTTTTTTTCTGAAGATCAAAATTTGAATGAAATAAAAACAACCAAAGTTAATCATCCAATCAGGTTTAAAGGATTAACTATTTATCAAGCAGATTGGGCAATATCAAATGTTGTTTTAGAAATAGATGATATCCTTTATCAAATACAATTAAAGGAGATTCCCGAAATCGGCAATCAAGTTTGGGGAGTTTTAGTTGAATTAGGATCTGAGACTAAAAAAAATTTCCTTTTTACAATAGATAATGAAAATGGGCCACTTAAAATTTCGAATATAGAAAATTTTTCCGGGAATAATCTCTATATCAATGACAATCCCTTAGAAGTTAATTCTTCAAAAGTATCTCTGAAAAAAATAATTCCTAGCAGTGGTTTAATAATTAAAAATGATCCTTCTATACCATTTATTTACTTTTCATTTATTTTAATAATTTTTGGAACAATAATAAGTCTTATACCAACTAACCAATTATGGATTTTGGTAAATAAAGAATCACAAAAGTTATCTATTGGAGGCCTTAGTAATAAAAATCTAGTTGGTTTTAAAAAAGAATTTTTTAAATTATCAGAAGAAATAAAAAAATTTTAATTTCTTTTCTTCCCACTAAAAATATCTAACTGCATAGAAACATTCCCTCTGGGGTTAAATGCAGCATTTAAATGTATCCAGTGAGGTGAACCTTCATACACTAAATCATCCATAATTCTATTCACAACCTCCTCATGTGATATTTTAATATCTCTAAAATTATTAATATAAAGCTTTAAAGACTTCAACTCATAGACTCTCAAATTAGGTTGATAAATAATATTTAGCTTTGCAAAATCTGGATAACCAGAAAAGGGGCACTTACATGTAAATTCAGGTAACTGAATAGAAATTTCATAAATTCTTTTCTTGTTTGGATTATCGAAACAAATTATTTTTGATTCTTCAATAATTCTTTCACCATATAGCGGTCTTTGAGTCGAATCTTCTAATTTAGCTGTACTCATTTTTAGTTGAACTTTTTTACTAAACCTATATAAAAACTATATATAAAGATAAAAATTCGCAAAAGTATCAACAAATCTAAGTATTACAATTGACTAAGTCAAAAGCTGTTAAATCTTATTTTTGTATCAATAGTAACATTCATAATGTCTTCCAAAAGGGTTATATGTGTTTAGTTCAATTTAAATTTAATGGACATTTGTTTGATAACTATCGATAACAACCTAAATAAATCTCTTCAACCAAAAACCGCAATTGGAATGTTATGGCTTCAAACACACTTTGAGAATGATCAGTGGGAAGCGTTATCAAATAGTACAGTAATAATTTCTGAAGAAAATTCCCAACTATTAATTGAAGACGCCAAGAATGCAGGCCTTAATGTTGAATGTTTTTCTGATATTTCAATGTTGGATGTTTTCCCAAAAAACAATTAAAATAGGAATGTTCAATCTTTAATCATGAAGAAAATTGAAGCAATCATACGTCCATTTAAGCTGGAAGACGTAAAAATTGCATTAGTAAACTCCGGTATTGTTGGAATGACAGTTAGTGAAGTCAGAGGTTTTGGAAGGCAAAAAGGACAAGTTGAAAGATATAGAGGTTCCGAATTTACTGTTGAATTTCTTCAAAAACTTAAAGTAGAAGTTGTCGTAGAAGATGAAAAGGTTCACTCAGTCATAGATGCGATTGCTGAAGCAGCAAAAACTGGAGAGATAGGTGACGGAAAAATATTCATCACATCAATTGATTCTGTTGTGAGAATTAGAACAGGTGATAAAGATGAAGAAGCTCTTTAATTCAAAGAGTTTCTTTTACTAAATTTTGTATATACTCACTATTAATCCTTTTATTTGATTGACTTCCTAAGGTCATCCAAGCTAAATATTCATGATTTCCAGCAGGACCTACTAGAGGAGAAGCTATCAAATTTTTTATATTCCATTGGAAATTCTTAGCAGCATAAATAACAGACTCTATAGCCTCAGTATGGAATTTAGGATTGCGAACAACACCGCCTTTACTAACTTTATCTTTACCCACTTCGAATTGGGGTTTAATTAAAAATATTCCCTCAATACAATCACCTTTTAATAAATTACCAATAGATTTAAAAACTAACTTTAATGAAATAAAAGACAAATCGGCAACCGCAAAATTTGGTAATTCATTACTTCTAGATAAAAGGTCATTAGGTTTTAAATTTCGAATATTAGTTCGTTCAAAAAGTATGACTTTTGGGTTATTTCTAATCTTCCACGCAGTCTGACCATAGCCAACATCTATCCCATAAACTAACTTTGCTCCTTGTTGCAATAAGCAATCAGTAAATCCCCCAGTAGAGATTCCTGCGTCAATACATATTTTATCTTTTACTTTAATTTCAAGTTTATTAAATGCCTCCAATAATTTTTCACCGCCCCTTGATACAAACATTGGTTCGGAATCAATATAAAATTCAGATCCAATTAATACTTGTTGTCCAGGTTTATCACATATTTTTCCATTGATATCTCTAACCTTGCCCGCAAGAATTAAACCTTGGGCTTTTTGACGAGTTTCACATAAACCATTTTTTAGAAGATAAAGGTCTAATCTACTTTTTTTAATCATTTATTAATCAATAAAAAAAAGACTGAATAATGAACTTCTAAAAGATTAAGATCCAAATTCTTTAATACCTTCCAATTTTAAATAAGATCATGAAAATTACCCATTATTAACGAAAGTAATAAATGCAAACATTTTGAAATTTAAGCTTTCTTAATTAGCCAAAAAAATGTTACATAAGAAAATAATAGCCAGGCAAATATGTTCAATGGCAAGTACATCTTTAAGGTATAGAGCAATAATTCGATTTTGGTTATAAAGTTTAAATTGATAATTAATAAAAATTGTGATCGAGCGTTACACATTACCTGAAATGGGGAAAATCTGGACTGATAGCGCAAAATTCCAGAGTTGGCTTAAGGTTGAAATAGCTGCATGTGAAGCAAATTTTTCCCTGGGAAAAATTCCTGAGAATGCCATGAAAGAGATACGTTCAAATGCAAAGTTTGATGAATTGAGAATTACAGAAATTGAGAAAGAAGTTAAACATGATGTCATAGCATTTCTTACAAGCGTTAATGAATTTGTAGGAGATTCTGGAAGATATATACATGTTGGTATGACCAGTAGTGATGTACTTGATACTGGCTTATCTCTTCAGTTAAAAGATTCTTGCGAATTGTTATTAAAAGAAATTGAGAACCTAGAAAATGAAGTCAGATTATTAGCAAGGAAGCATAAAAATACATTAATGATTGGTAGATCTCATGCAATTCATGGGGAGCCAATTTCCTTCGGTTTTAAACTTGCTGGATGGTTAGCAGAAATAATAAGGAACAAAAAAAGATTGTTTACACTGAAAGAATCTGTAGCAATTGGACAAATAAGTGGTGCAATGGGAACTTATGCCAATACGAATCCCAAAGTAGAACAAATAACATGTGATTTACTCGGTTTAAAACCAGATACAGCAAGTACGCAGGTCATATCGAGAGATCGGCATGCAGAATATGTTCAAACTTTTGCACTAGTAGGCGCTTCTCTAGATAGATTCGCAACTGAAATAAGAAATTTACAAAGAACTGATGTTTTAGAAGTTGAGGAGGGCTTTACAAAAGGGCAAAAAGGAAGTTCTGCCATGCCTCACAAAAGAAATCCTATTCGAAGTGAAAGAGTAAGCGGTTTAGCAAGAATTTTGAGGAGTTACGTCTTAACAGCACTGGAAAATGTTCCACTTTGGCACGAAAGAGATATAAGCCATAGTTCAAATGAACGTATTATGTTACCTGACGTATCAATCTGTTTGCATTTTATGCTCAGGGAAATGAGAGATATAGTAAGCAATTTGGAAGTTTATCCAAAAAATATGCTCAAAAATTTAAATATATATGGTGGTGTAATCTTTAGTCAGAAAGTTTTACTTTTGCTTGTAGAGAAGGGGTTGTCTAGAGAAAAGGCTTATAGCTTAGTACAAAAAAATGCTCATCTGGCATGGAATACCGAAAATGGGAATTTTAAACTAAATATAGAGAGAGATAATGAAATAATGGATTTTATTGATCAAAGTGACTTAGAAGAATGTTTTAATCCTTCAATTCATCTCAATAATTTAAGTGTAATATGGGAGAAGTTAGGTATCTAGGATTACTGAAAACCTTATCTAAGTTAAACCAGTGTTTTCAGAGGAATAATGACAAAAAACTTTAGGATTGAAAAAGATAGTATGGGAACAATAGAGGTTCCCATTGAAGCTTTGTGGGGCGCTCAAACACAAAGATCGATAATAAATTTTTCTATTGGAGAAGAATTAATTCCAATTGAGTTAATTTATTCACTCACCCTCATAAAAAAAGCTGCTTCAATTGCGAATTTCAATTTAGGATTAATAGATAAAAGAAAAAAAGATTTAATTGTAGAGGCATGTACAGAAATACTTGATGGGCTTCATGATTCACAGTTTCCCTTAAAGGTTTGGCAAACAGGTAGTGGTACGCAAACAAATATGAATGTTAATGAGGTAATTTCAAATATTGCAGCATTAAAAACAAATTCAGAGCTTGGTAGTCATCAACCAATTCATCCGAATGATGATGTAAATAAATCTCAGTCAACTAATGATACTTTCCCGGCTGCTATTCAAATATCAGTTGTTAATGAAATAATCAAAAACTTAGTTCCAACGATAAGAGAACTTACTAAGATCCTTGATAAAAAAAGTGAAGAATGGAAAGACCTTATAAAGATAGGAAGAACCCATTTTCAAGATGCAGTGCCCCTAACTTTTGGGCAAGAAATATCAGGATGGTCAGAGCAACTTAAAGATGCTGAGAATGCAATTATTATGAGTCTGAATGAATTATATTTCTTACCTCTGGGAGGAACTGCAGTTGGTACTGGGATTAATTGTCCAAAAGGATTTTGTGAAGAGTCTATAAAATCAATTTCCCATGATACGAATCTAATGTTCTATCAATCAAAAAATAATTTTTCTATCATGGCTTCGCATGATCGTCTAGCTCAAGTAATGAGTCAGATAAAAATATTAGCAGGTGCATTATTTAAAATTTCAAATGATATAAAAATTCTATCGTCTGGACCAAGATCAGGAATATATGAATTAATTATCCCTCAAAATGAACCTGGAAGTTCTATCATGCCAGGCAAAGTAAATCCGACTCAATGCGAAGCCTTATCTATGGTTTGCACTCAAATAATGGGTCTTGAATATGCAGTTTCAATGGCAAATTCTAGCGGTACTTTGCAGATGAATGAATATAAGCCTCTTATTGGATTTAATATTCTTACAAGTTTAAAATTACTTAGAAATGCAATAGAAAACTTCAAAATAAAATTAGTTGATGGGATGGAACCTAATCAAAAAAAAATGAAGTTGAATTTAGAAAATTCACTTATGTTGGTTACAGCAATTGTGCCAAAAGTTGGTTACGAAAAAGCAGCTGAAATAGCAAACCTTGCCTTTAAAGAATCATTAAATTTAAAAGAGGCAACACTTAAATTAGGTTATTTAAACGAAGATGAATTTGATGAAGCGATGAATATTAATTCAATGATTTGATTAAAACTTTATGAATCATTGTCAATTCTTTTTGTCGCAGGATTAATATCTTCAGAGACGTTTATAAGATCATTAGATTCAGACACAGGAAAACGATTAATAGCTTTTAATGCTAGCTTTGCTTGGTTTTTTAATTTATTACTTACACCAATACAGTATTGAACTTGAGAAAGAACATCAATTGATCTTCTAATAATCCTCACTACATCACCTTCGTCTAATGAAGTATTAAAAACCAAATCTTTCCATTTTTTTCCCCTTGCCCATTCAGAAATAATTCCAGTCAACTCTGTTTCTAAATAAATAGGAATTTCAATATGAAACTTATTTTGTTGAGAAGCGACTAATTTTCTTAAACCATCTAATTCATTAAAGACATCTATTACCTTTAAAGAAGGCTTAAAATTACACCAAAGATAAGGCCTTCTTATATCAACACATATAGATTGAATAATTGCAGCTAACTCAGGAGGATCTAAATCGTCTAAATAACCACTAACTAAAACAAGACCAATCCATAATTCATTTTCACTTCTTATTGCACCAACTGTTTGTCCAACTTCTGTCAATTCCAAATCATTTAAACAACCGAAATGATTCAAAATTTTAATCAAATCGGTAAAAGTTCTCCAGTTATGATTTTCTTTATCCTCAATAAGTTTTTTTCTCATATAAATTTCTTGTTCAACATCAACAATTCTTTTTCTATATTTCTTTAATTTCCTAGAGTCTCCAAATCTATGTGCGGGATGATCACTGACTGTTTCTTCTAAATTATTTATTTGTCGCTGTTGTGCCAAAACTTCCGTTGACAAATCATATTGTGGAGTTTGTAAATCATTTTTTTTAGAAACTTCTAAAATTCGATCTGCATAACACTGCGACATATGATCTCCCCTAAATACCTCTCCAGAAAAATACATCTTTGGTACTTCAAGTCCTAAAACATCAATTGCATCCAAATCATTAAAAATACTTACTATGTATGAGGGTTTTATAAGAATAAATAAATTATCAATTGTCAAACACAATAAACTCTTAATTTTTTGGGATTCATATATTTTTTTACAAATTAATCCTGGAACAATTTTTCTTTTAATTTGAGGAGCTTTAATTGAAATTAAGCTTCCTTCTTTAATATATGGGAGTGCACTAGTGATCTCTTCTGATAATTTTTCTGCTGCTTGTTTTTCTAAAATTTTCAAGATTCTTCTCTCTTCTCTAAGACGATTTTTTAACTTTTCGTAGGCGTCAAAATCTTCCCATGAAACGTTAGATGTAATTTTTTTTAATTCAATTAAATCCTTGTCTAAATTTTCAAGAATTATATTTTCACCTGAAGATTCACCTAAATATAAAAAACTACCAAAACTTCTTTTAATTAATTCTTTAGACTTCTCTAAAGTATAATTTTGCAAAAGATTAAGTACCATTCCATAACTAGGAGTGAATTGACTCTCTAACGAATTTGGTTTGCTTATAGCCAGTGCACTTGCCTCTTTGGCACCTTCGAATCTTGTTTGTAATGTAACAACATATCCTTGGGTATCTTTTCCTCTTCTTCCAGCTCTTCCTGACATTTGCAAAAATTCACTGCTAAATAATAATCTATGACCATCTTCTGTCCTTTTTGATAAAGAAGAAATAACAGTGGTTCTTGCGGGCATATTAATTCCTGCAGCAAGAGTTTCAGTTGCAAAAACAACTTTTATCAAACCTTGCTGAAATAATTCCTCAACCAATTCTTTCCATGCTGGCAATAATCCAGCATGGTGAGATGCAATACCTCGTTTTAATGCCTCGTATTGAGATTTATCTTTAATTGCCTCTTGATTATTTTTAAGATAAACATCTAATTTTTGGGATATCATATTCGCTTCTGCATAACTTACTAAAGTTAAGTCTTTTATATTCTCAATAGCCTTGTCACATCCTCTTCTACTAAAAATAAAATAAATAGCTGGCAACATATTTCGTTCAGCTAGTTTAGAGATTACAAAGCCAATTGAGGGAGACTTTGGTTGCATTATCCTGCCCACTTTTCCTTTCATTTTCTGCCCTTTAGGAGCTCTCCAAATCTTACAGTTTGGATGAATTCCATTACCCTTATTATTTAGAAGTGGATGGAGGCCTTTAACACTACAAAAAATAAAATCAAGTGGGACTGGTCTCTTATCACTATTAATTAGTACTGTGGGCCCATGAACTTTTTCTATCCAATTTTGTAATTGATCTGCATTGGCTATTGTTGCTGATAAAGCTATTATTTGAGTTCTAGTAGGGCAATGGATTATAGTTTCTTCCCAAAACTGTACCTCTTTGGGGGTCATTCATATAATGGCATTCATCAAGAATCACAGATTCTAAATTCTCTAAGGGATCATCAAATTCATCAAATTCGCCATAAAGCATGTTCCTAAAAATCTCAGTCGTCATGACTAAGATTGGTGCTTCTCTATTTATACTTATATCTCCAGTTAAAAGACCAACTTTATTCTCACCATATTGATTAGCAAAATCTCTAAACTTTTGATTTGATAGGGCTTTTAAAGGTGTTGTATAAAACACTCTACTGTCATGAGATAAGCCTCTATATATAGCAAATTCACCTATCAACGTTTTACCCGAACCTGTTGGCGCCGTTAAAACAACAGAATTTCCGCTATTAATAGCTCGAATTGCTTCTAATTGGAAATCATCTAGCGGAAAGGGGAAATATTCCTCTAAATTAAGCAATAATTGTGATTGAAGAGAGGATGAGTTAACTTCTTAATATATGATCTATATAGATATTAATAAACAAAAAATACCTTGCAAACTTTAATAGTAAATCTAAATCTTTTTAATTAAATCCACTATATTTTATTTTGCCAAAATGAAAAAAAAATAAAAATTCCAAAAAATAGAATCCGTAAATTAAAAACATTTTCTTTAGGTAAAAAATCATTCGAACTTCTAAGTTTAAATTCGCAAAATAAAAAACTTATAGACTTATGCAGTAATGATTATTTTGGGTTAAGTAGGGACAAGGATTTAATAAAAGCTGCTTACGAAATAAGCATGTTGGAAGGTATTGGTTCAGGAAGCTCTAGATTTATTACAGGTTCAAGACCAATACATAAATTATTAGAAACAAAACTTGCCAAGTGGCTTGATCAAGAGAAAGTATTACTTTTCCCAAGCGGATTTCAAGCAAATATAGCCGCTATCCAGGCTTTAGCAAACAGAAATAGTATCGTAATAGTAGATAAATTGATCCATAACTCTTTATTGGTTGGAGTTAAAGCTGCTCAAACTAAACTAGTTCGATTTTCACACAATAATTTAAAAGATTTAGAATATAAAATTATTAAATCTAACCCCACAAAAAATTCTATTTTAGTTGTTGTCGAATCTCTTTATAGCATGGAGGGATCAATTGCTCCGCTCAGAGAAATAACTGAAATTTGCAAAAAAAATAGTGTTCAATTATTAGTTGACGAAGCCCATGCAATTGGGATCTTGGGCCCTGAAGGCAGGGGTTTAAGTTTTAATTGCCGTTCAGATATAACTATGATTACTGGAACTTTTGGCAAAGCATTTGGAAGCGGTGGAGCTTTCATAGCCTCCAATTCAGAAATTGGGGAGTATCTTATCCAAACAAGTGGTGCATTTAGGTACACAACCGCTCTTGCGCCACCTTTAGCTGCTGGAGCACTAGAAGGTTTAAAAAAAATTTTAGAAAATAAAGAATGGGGAAATGAGTTGTTATCTTCTGCGAAGATATGGAAAGATGAAATTATTAAAAATTTTAGTTTTCCAATTCAGGGAGATTCCCACATTTTATCAATCATTGTTGGCCAAGAAGAGAAGGCAATTTATCTACAAAAATATCTTGAGGAAAATGGGTTTTTAGCAATTGCAATAAGACCTCCTACTGTTCCAGTTGGGCAATCAAGAATCAGAATAACAATTCGAAGAAACTTAGATTTGAATCTGCTAAAAAATTTCATTGCAGTATTAAAAGAGTTTAAATGAAACAAATTATTACTCAACATGGGTGGGGATTAAATAAATATTTCTGGGATGATTATAAAGTTGATTTTTTAAATAAAAATTGGCATTGGCAAGATAATGAAAGGGGCTATTTTTTCAAAAAATAATTATCAAGCAAAATGGATTAAAAGCGAATCTAAAAAAAAGAAATCAGAATGACTTTATGCCATTCATTTGGTTTTCATTTAATGCAAAAAAAAATCTTAAAAGAAGCAACTCATATTGTTCTTATAAATTCTTTTAATAATTTCCTTCCTTTAAGTAATAAGAGAAACTTTATTTTAAGGTCTCTAAAAAGAATGGAAAAAAAAAATCATAAAAGATGAACCTAAGGATATGTTGAAAGAATTTATAAATAGATCATTTATGCCAAATCATATGAATAATAGTTTTAAAAAATATCTTTTATAAAAGTTTAGAGAGTTTAAATAAAACTCTTCTTTTAGATGATTTAAAACAACTTTACATAAATAGAGATTTCCCAGTATTTTTAAGAAAAGATTGCAAAATTATTTTTATAAAATCAGAAAATGATTTGATTCTTGACAACGAATCAAATAATAACTTTTTAGATTCCTTAAATAAAAAACTTGATAGAAAGCCAATTTTAATTAAATTATCTCATCAAGGTCATTGCTTGAATAATTTAAATTTATACGAGATCTTACTTAATACACTTAATGATGAAAATGGATAGTAAAAAGTGGAATGAGAAAATAAAAAATAATTTCAATGATGCTGCATATCGGTATTTCGAGCATTCAAATATTCAGAAATTTTTTGCAAAAAAGATTGTTCAATTTATCAAAGAATTAAATCCCCAAAAAAAAGGAGAATGGATAGATCTAGGATCAGGGCCAGGAATATTAGCTGATGAAATAGAAAAAAACTTTTCTTCACAAAAAGTAGCCAGAATTGATTTCAGCAAAAAAATGCTTCTTGAGAATAAATTATATAGTAAAAAAATTTTATGGGATTTGAATAATAATTTACCTCCTGCAATCAATCAATGTTCTCTATTAACATCTAACTTTTGCATCCATTGGTTAAACAACCCAGAAAAGATAATAAAAAATTGGTTTAGTAAATTAAAATCTGGAGGTTTTTTAATCATTTCTTATCCAACAATAAATTGTTTTCCTGAATGGAAAGATACTTGTAGAAAAATTGATATTGAATATAGTGGTCTTAATTTCCTTTGCTCTAAAGAATTATTAAAAGATTTCAAATCAACTGAAATTCATTATTCAGAAAAGTTTAATTATCTTGAAAATTTTGAAGATGTATATAAGCTTTTTAGAAGCATTAAAAATGTCGGGGCACAATCAACACATTGTAAACGCAAAACAGTGCAGGAGTTAAAAACAATTCAAAAGTTTTGGCCAAAGAATTACAATAATACAGTTAACCTTTCATGGCAAATTGAGATTCAAATCCTAAAAAAATTATGAGTAGTCAGGATATTATTTTCAAATTTATAGTTTGTGGAACAGATACTGATATTGGAAAAACTTTAATAAGCTCTTTTTTAGTTAAAGGGTTAAATTCCTTTTATTGGAAGCCTATTCAAAGCGGTATTGAATCGCAAACTGATAGTCAAACTGTTGAAAAACTTGCAAAATTAAGCAAAGAGAAAATCATCAAAGAAGCTTATGTCTTTACGAAACCTCTATCTCCTCATTGGGCTGCTGAAATAGATCAAAAAACTATTAACTTTGACAAGTTGAGATTGCCAAAAGTGCAAGGCTCATTAATTGTAGAAACTGCAGGTGGATTAATGGTTCCACTAACACGCAATTTTTTGCAAATAGATCAAATAAAACAATGGAATCTTCCGGTAATACTTGTATGCAAGAGCTCACTTGGTACTCTAAACCATACCCTACTTAGTATTGAGGCCTTAAAACGAAGAAATATTGAGATTTTAGGTTTAGTAGTCAATGGCGAAAAACACCTAGATAATCCAAAAACTCTAGTTGATTTTAGTGGTATTCCGATAATTGCTGAATTTCCTTACATCAAAAAAATGGACTCAAACAATTTAGATATACTATGGAAAGAACTAGACATCAAGAAAAAGTTGATCTCGCTTTTAAACTCAAAAATAAGTTAAATGAAATCTTTGGATTCAAAAACTCCAAATCAAGATTGGCACCCAAATATTTGGCCACCTTTTACACAAATCAATAACAGCAAACCGCAAATAGAAGTAACTCATGGTAAAGATGCCCTCCTATTTACTAAAAATCCTAAAAAGGAGCTAATAGATGCAATTAGTAGTTGGTGGGTAACTCTTCATGGTCATAGTAACGAATATATTGCGGATGCCATTTTCAATCAATCAAAAAAACTTGAGCAAGTTATATTTGCTGATTTTTTACATCCACAGGCAAAAAAATTGGCGGAAAGACTTAGTGAATTAACAAAACTAGAAAGATTATTCTTTTCTGATAACGGCTCTACTGCAGTGGAAGTCGCTTTAAAAATTGCCTTCCAATCATGGCAAAATAGCGGAGAGACAAGAACTCAAATAGTAGCTTTTGATGGCGCCTATCATGGCGATACATTTGGAGCAATGGCTTTAGGTGAGAGAAATATTTTTAATGAGAATTTCGATAATCTTATGTTCCCAGTTAGGAGAGTCCCCTGGCCTTCAACTTGGATGAACGATGAAGAGGTAGAAAATAAAGAAAATGAGACGATCCAAAAATTAGAATCTCTACTTAAAACTCCCACAGTCGCAGTGATCCTTGAGCCACTTGTTCAAGGCGCAGGAGGAATGAATATGGTTAGGCCTCAGTTTATAAAAAAAGTTTCAGAAATTATAAAAAATAATAATTCTTTTTTAATTGCTGATGAAGTTTTGACTGGGTTTGGAAGATGTGGAAGTCTTTTTGCGTTTCAAAAGGCAAAAATCGTTCCTGATTTAATAAGTATTTCAAAAGGATTAACTGGTGGATTTTTGCCAATGGGAATAACTTTATGTAAAGAACAAATTTTTCAATCCTTTATTGATGAATCCCCAAGAAAAACTTTTTGGCATGGGCATAGTTTTACAGCTAATCCTTTAGGTTGTGCTGCGGCAAACGCTAGCCTTGACTTATTAGAAAAAGAACCACACAATTACCTTTCATTTGAAGAAAAACATTTATCTCACTTAATTAAATTTAAAAACTTACCTTATATAAAAAAAATAAGGGTATCCGGCACAATTGCTGCCTTCGATTTAGATATTGGGAACAAAAAAGGTTATTTCAATAATATTGGGAAAGAAATAAAGAGTCTTGCAATGGAGCAAGGTTTATTTATAAGACCACTTGGGAATGTTATTTATCTCTTGCCACCTCTCTGTATAACCGATGATCAATTAGAAAAAAGTTACTGGATAATAAGGCAAATCTTAGAAAATCTTTAGATAGAAATTTAAGGTCCCTGCAGTATTGCATTTTCCACATCTTCTCTATTAATGCAATAGGAAAATAGTCTTTTAGTTTCTTGTCCTTTACTTTCCCAGATAACACTTAAGTCTTCTTGTTCAAAAATAATAGTTGCATTCCAATTTGAAAGTAACAGATACCATTTAGATGGATTATTAATATCCTTCACAGCACCTAAATCAGTTAGCCAAATTTCCAATGATTGCAGTGAATTTTGATTGATAGGTTTTTTAGAGGGATTCACAGACTTTTTTAAAAAATTATTTAATTAGCCAAAGCGGTATTGTCTCTAATTCTTTTCCAGTAAAAGAAGCAATAAAAATTGAACAAATTAAACTTATAGAAATTATGATAATTAAAATAAACAACGAAAACAATTCTCCATTCGAAAAAGGTCTTCTATTTCCTATTAAATTTTGATTATTAGAATCGATTACTAAATTATTTAAAACGTTAGTATTATTTCTACTTATAGAGTTTTCTTTTAGTTTGTCATCATATATTTTCCTTAACTTACTATTATTTAAATGTTCATAAGCTTCAAGAACTTCTTGAAATTTACTTTTAGCAACTTCTATTTCTAATGAAGTTGTATCGGGATGCAACTCAATAGAAAGTTTACAAAATGCCTTTCTTAATTCATGATTGGATGCATT
The DNA here is from genome assembly GCA_003214085.1 of Prochlorococcus sp. AG-418-J17. GTDB lineage: Bacteria > Cyanobacteriota > Cyanobacteriia > PCC-6307 > Cyanobiaceae > Prochlorococcus_A. Next base: position 14,249 of record QCMB01000011.1, on the reverse strand, counting down.
TTCATTTACACCTAAAATTTTGTAATAGGAAGTTTCTCCTTTCAAAATAATCTTTTATTAATATTGTAATTCTAATAAATTTTTACTAAATAGAATGTATTTAATGGATGGTTAAAATTCATATTTATAACGAAATGAAAAAACAAAACATTCCAGAAGAAATTCTCTCCTTAATCACTGAAGAAGAAATAAATTTATTTCAAGAGTTACAAATTAAAATTAAAGAATTAAATAATAAAACAAATCTCACAAGATTAACTGATGGGGATGATTATTGGGTATCTCAAGTTTTTGACAGCATTTGGCCATTCAAAGCTTTCACGAATATTAATTTTGATAATAAAAAATTTTTAGATATTGGATCAGGCTGTGGCTTCCCAGGTTTAGCTTATGCCATAACTCATCCTAATTCTGAGATATACCTAATTGATTCTTTGAAAAAGAAAACGGATGCAATAAAATTTTTAGTTGAACAGATCAATTTCAAAAACAATATTCATGTAATCAATGATCGTATTGAGAACTTAGCCCACCAATCGTCAATGAGAAATAATTTTAATATTGCAACAACTAGAGCGGTTAGTAATCCATCAACAGTTTCAGAATATATACTACCAATGTTAAAAAAAGAAGGGTTTGGATTTTTATATTGTGGCAAATGGACGAATGAAGAAAGCAAAAATCTTCAAAAAACTTTAGAAATATTAGAAGGGAAAGTTAAATATAAAAAAGAGATAATATTACCAAGAAATAAAGGCACCCGAAATATAATTCTTATTCAACAAAAAAGATTATGCCCCGAAATTTACCCAAGAAAAGTTGGCAAACCTGAAAAAAATCCATTATGAAATTATTTTTTTGATAATCTTTTAACGGACTTATCTCCAAACTTTTCTTTTAAATTTCTCAATTTTCTGATAACTTTTTTTGGATTTATATGACCTTCTAATACTTTCAATAATTGTACTTCAGAAACATCTACATCTAGTAAATTTGCGTTGAATCCTGGGAACCAGTGGCTTCCATTACCAAGCAATTGATATCTAGCTCTTGCATATCCTTCCATACCCAACCAATCAATTAAATTTGAAAGCCAAAGCAGAACAGGAATATTAATATTTCCCGGCGTATATTCCCAACTTGGTAAATTTCTATTCCAATTTTGATGCCACTCTAAACCTAAGGAATTAATTGATTCCTGCCTTAATTTGTTAATTATCTTAGGCACATACTTCTCAGATTCTGATAACAACGAGACAGCTTCTAAATGCAAAGCAAAATCTGTCTCTTTTGCAATACCTACACTCAAAGTATGGACATTTTGATTTCTTAAGCAAAAAAGATCATTAAAAACTATAGGATGAAGTGGTTTACAAAATTCCAACATTTTTATTGAGGGAGTATGAAGATGTCCCCCTTTATCAGTGGGACTTATTATGAAAACCCCAAGATCATGCTTATTGGCTAAATTAATAACCTTTGTATTTTCCTGATTAATGAAATACCAGTGCAAATTTACATAATCAAATAAGTTTGTTGATATGGCCTTTTCAATAAGTGAAGATTTTCCATGGGTTGAAAATCCAATGGATCCAATTAAATTTTCTTTTTGAAAATTCTTCAAAATATCAATGCAACCTCCATCTCGAATAGCCTGATGTAAATGTTCAGCAGTATTGATTCCATGGATTGCTAACAAATCAATTTTTTTAACTTTCAATTTTTCAATACTAGATAATACATCTCTCTCAAAAATTTCCGGATCACTATTTGGTGGAATCTTTGTTTGAATTATATTTGGAATTTTATTAGTATTCTTAAAACTCATCCCTAATTGCACCTCAGAAGTTCCATAGTACTTGGCGGTTTCTACATGACTTAAGCCATATTGTGTTGCAAGATCTAATATATTTTCTACTTTATTTTGTTCTTCGTATGAAACCTCAGAAAAATCTAATTGATCCCAACTTTTTTGAAATCTCATACCACCTAAAGATAAAACAGGAATCTTAAGATTGGTTCTACCAAATCTACGATATTGCATCTTTTTGATATTAGTGCTTATTCATTCTCGGTGGCTTTCCAAATGTTTGAAACATATCCCTATCCAGACTATTCTCTAAATCATCCAATTCTTCAAATTGGACCCAATGAATACAATCAACAGGACAAGTATCTATTGCTTCTTGTATGAGATCAGAACTATCTCCATCTTGCCTAATAGCTCGACTTCTACCATGAAATTCATCAACAGTGAAAGTGTTCGAAGCTACGTGTACACAATATTGGCAACCAATGCACTTAGATTCATCAACCCATACAGCTTTTTCGGCTAACTGACCACCTAAAACTGGCTCCCAGCCTGTGATCTCAATATTTTCTTGAGTATTATGAAATGGATCCGTAAAATCCATATCTTGACATTAGTTTTCCCACTTGGTTAAGACCAATTCAATAGAACCATCATTTTTATTTTTTTGCTCTACGATTTGATATCCATCTTCTTGCGTTTTAGAAATGATTGTTTGGTAAGCATACATTTGTGTAACTTTTGAGATAAATCTTTCTACTGGAATCTCAAATTTCCATAGATCAAGGTCAGTAACTAATTCATATGCATTAGAATTGTTATCCCATTTAAATCCAACTTGGGTATCACCAGGTAATTGCATACTTATATCAACGGCTGTAAATTGACCTTTATATCCTTTTACAAACTTTTCTTCTTGATTAATACTATAACCGAAATGATTTAAAGCCTTAATTAATGGCTCTGCTTCTTTGAGCTGGGTTTTAATCGTACTAAAATGTGACATTAGACTCGTTATTTAATTGTGTTAAGTTTTCACTTTGATTAGAGATGAAAGCATCAGATGTTTTATTTTTAACTGTTACTTTACCGAGGGCGTCTTCGAGATTTTTTGTGGCTTCATTACATGAGTTACCTGTGAATCCTTCAACAGTCTCTTCAACTCTACCGTCTTGATGAATTTTGAATCTCAATGTTTTTTGAGGCATTAAATTCAAGTACTAAGTACTTTTACTTTATATACAATAACGAAAATTTTTTGTTTCAGTTGGTACAAGTTAATTAATTTTAATTTTTATATTGAATGTCTGATAAATTAACTTTTGCGGTAGCGTTTTGGAGTGATAATTTAAATTATTTAATTATAAAAACCTTGCATGCCCATTGAATCCAGTGCAGTTTTTGCTTCCTCCATAACGGAGGGTTCTTTATCAAAAAGAGCTATCTTGGTACATTCATCAACGAAACTTTCTTGAAATGTATTGTTTAATTTTTCGTACAATCTACACAAAGACCAGATGCAATTACTTCTTACTCCTGATTCATTATCTATTTTTAAACTTATTAAAAGTTGTTCTGCTGCTAATTGAGCATTTTCCAAAGAAACATTTCCGATTTCAGCTAGAGAACTAGATGACCATAACCTTACTGCAGCTACATCATTCTTCAAAGCGTTTATTAATGGTTCCAAAACAATTTGATTATCATAATTAGCTAAGCTCCATGCTGTCGCTCTTCTGACATAAGCATTATCGTCAGTCTCCAAAAGATTAACAAGTTTCTCAACCGCGCTAGGACATGGATTACGACCCAAAGCATATACAACACTCATTCTTTCAACAGGACAAGGTTGGTCAAGTAATGGTAACAAAAGAGAAAAAGATCTTGAATCTCTATATTCGCAAAATATTCTTAATCCCTGTATTCTTTCCTCTCTGTTACCTTTTAGCATTTTTAAGGCTTCATTGCACTCCTGAGAAATGTTTAAACCTTTTGGAAAAGAATCTTCATCAATTTGTTCTAAAGGATCTACTTCAATTTCTAAGGCCAATTCTCTCGCTAAAACATCTGGATCAACAGCTATATCAACTAAGCTTTCTTTATTAGGATCCTTATTTTTTGTCATTTTTATAAACTAAAAATATTAATTTATGGGGGCAGGAGACATCATATCTCCTGGCAACCAAATTCTTGCACTAACCGCAAAGAAGGCAATCCCAAAGAGTGAGACGATAGCGAAAGGTAAAATTTTTGTCTTAATAAAACCCAAAGATTTATGGTTAATTAACACAATAATAACCTGTTTAAGAGACTTTTAAAAAACTTTTATTAGATAATATTGTTAATTATTTTTTTGCATTTTGTCTTAGCTGACCACATGCAGCATTTTTATCAAGACCTCTGCTTTTTCTCAAGCTTACAGCTATGCCATTTTTAACAAGTCTAGATTGAAATAATTGGAGATTTTTTAAAGAGGTTCGTTGAAATTCAACCTCATCAATTTGGTTATACTGTATTAAATTTACGTGACATTGAAAACCTTTCAGCAAATTACTCAATTCATAAGCATGTTCTAATTTGTCATTCACCCCACTTAGCATTAGATATTCAAAACTTACCCTCCGACCAGTTTCTCTTACAAATTTCTTACAGTCTTCTATTATATTTTTGATTTCATAGTTTTTTGCACTAGGTATTATACTTTCTCTTGTTTTTTGATTTGAAGCATGTAGGCTAATTGCTAATGTAAATTGGCAATTACCCAAAATTTGAAAAGACTTTTCTGATAATCTATTTATCATTTTTGGAACAGCTACTGTACTTACAGTTATCTTTCTCTGACTGATCTGAAAATCATTATTTATAGATCTAATTGACAATAGTAAGTCATCAATATTCAATAATGGCTCGCCCATACCCATGAAAACGATATTAGTCACTTTTCTATTCATTTCATGTTCAATTAATAAAATTTGATCTAAAATTTCACTAGCTTTTAAAGATCTCTTCAAACCTTCCTTGCCTGTTGCACAAAATTTGCAGTCCATTGGGCAACCAACTTGACTAGAAAGACAAGCAGTTAATCTTTTTTCAGTTGGTATACCAACGCACTCAATACTTTCATGATCTTCTGTAGAAAGTAACAACTTTAAAGTACCATCGTTAGCTAAGTTTCTTTCTTTAATAATCAGCTCACCTACCTTAAAACCATCATCCTTTAACTTATTCCTAAAATCTAAAGGTAAAACTTCTATTTGAGCAATATTTTTGTTCTTATTTCTATAGTTATAAATCCAATTATATATTTGGCGACCCCTAAAAGCAGCTTGTCCATAATCTAAAGCTACATTTTCTAAATCCTTAATACTACTTCCAAGAAGATTTTTCAAATTTAGTAGTCTTTATTTAAAAACTATTTTCACCATAACAGCAAACCATGTTTTAGAAAGAATTCTGTAAGAATAAGCGCAATAAAACCAATCATGGCCATTCTTCCATTAAGTCTTTCATTATAAAAATGGAATCCATAACGGGGTAATTTTCTTTTGGGTACAATTTCTGGCTTAATCATCACTTACAAATTTAAAAAATCCATTCTACCCAATAAATATAATAATAGATAAAATTTATTCATCAGACAGAAGTCCCTCCTCCTGCAATCCCTCCAACGCAGCAGGATCTGGTAATTGATCTTCAGAAAATTGATTTTCAGCATTAGGCCTTGCGAAGGCCGCAAAATTACTCGAAGAAGGATCAATTCCATGTCGATTTCTCGTTGTCTCCAAATCCTCATCACTAGGATCATCAAGTATTGCAGTAGAGCTTACGGCAGGTGATTGTGGCATATCAACTGTATAATCTGGCCTTAAGTTCTGTGCTCTTCTGTAGCCACCAGATTCTTCTGCAAGAATATCGGGATGAGGACCAGCCTCTGAGGATAATTCTTCAACAAAACCGCTAAACCCGGTACCTGCAGGTATTAATCTACCGATGATAACATTTTCTTTTAAACCTCTTAACCAATCAGATTTACCTTCAATCGCAGCTTCTGTAAGAACCCTTGTTGTTTCTTGGAACGATGCAGCCGAAATAAAGCTATCTGTATTGAGAGAGGCTTTTGTAATACCCAACAAAACAGGAGTAAATTCTGCTGGAGCACCTCCTGTAATTGCCATTGCTTGGTTTGTATCTTCCACTTGCCTCAACTCTATTAATTCACCAGGTAAAAGAGTAGTATCCCCAGCATCTTCTATACGGACTTTACTTGTCATCTGTCTAACAATAACTTCAATATGCTTATCATCGATTGCTACCCCCTGCGACTTATAAACATTTTGTACCTCACTTACCATACTTCTTTGTAATTTTGATATGGATTCTCGAGCTGCATCTATAAGAGGTTTTTGATCTTTTAAATCATTGAAATAGCAATCTAATAGTTCATGAGGATTAATTGGACCATCAGTTAAAGACTCCCCACCTTTAACTTGTTGTCCATCACTAACCATTATATTTTTTCCAATTAATAGTTGATATTCATTAACTAAATCATCTTTTTCAATAACTGATAAAGAAACTGATTCTTCATCATTACCTTGTTTAATCTGAACAATTCCAGATTTTTTACATAGAATTGCTGAATCTCTGGGTCTCCTAGCTTCTAATAACTCTTCAATACGAGGTAATCCTTGCACGATATCTCCAGTTTTCTGCCTTTCAAAAACAAGTAAAGCTAAACCATCACCCCTAAGAACCAAGTCTCCGTCTTTAACATGTAAAACTGAATCGGGAGAAACCATATAAGGCCTGCCAAGTCTTAAAGTTACTGAACTATTAGAAATTTCTTCTATTTCTCCACAAGAAGTTGATTTTACAGAATCACTTATAGGATCTCCATCAACTACACGATCACCAACTTTAACCAATGCTTTACTATTTATTTTAATTTTAATTTTATCTTCTTCTCTTTCAACAATTAACCTTCTTATTGGCTCATCATCAACAATATTTGGTAATTGAACCAATCCCTTCTCTTTGCAAAGAATTTGAGTAGTAGCTATTACATCTCCTGCTTTTACTATTTGGTTGTTATTGACTTGCAGTTCAGTATGTGTTGAACCATGACTGGAGTCAGATATAGTATCTCTTCTTACAAGAATAGATTCTAAAATTACTAAATTTAATCTATTGATTGATGCATCATTTTTATCTTCAATCGACTCGACGTCAATAGTCATTTGAGGAGTAGCATCAAAGCTTTCAATACTTAAATGTGTTCTTAGTAATTCAACCCCTTCAACTGATTTTATCAATTCACCATCTTTATATGAAAGCCTTTGGATAGCTTTTAAGCCTAAGTGTGGACCTTTTTCCTGCTTAACATGTGAGAGTTGGGGTAATTCCGCCTGGTCAGGAATAGTAAATTCTTCAACAGTTCTTAATAACAAGCCTCGACATTTAGGTGTTTCTAATTTTTGAACAAATAGAATTTCTTTATTATCAACACCATCTAAAATTTTTTCACCTGGATTTACTAGATTTCCTTCTTCTGTAAATCTATTCAAAACTTCTTCATCATCACACTCATGAAAAGTTCCATTTCTTACAGTTATTTCACGAAGGATATCATTTTTTTCCGTAACAGTAACAATACCTGATGTTTGACTAAAAATATCTTTTACAACTTCTGTTCCAGCTTCGATCCATTTCATATCTTCAATCATTAGAAGAGATATATCCTTATTGATTTCATGTGTCTCTTGCGGAATCCAGAGCAATGTGCCTCCCTGACTTACTTCAAAACCATTTTTAGATGATCTCGCTTTTTTGACACTTAACCCCGGTGAATATTTTACTAGGCCACCAGTTTTTGTTCGGAACCTTTCGTCCGTTAAATCTGCTATTACCTGGCCATTACTGACTTTACTCCCTGGGGAAATGTTTAAACGATAAGATGTACCGTCACTAGATTCCAAATTATATATTTGACCTGAGTGCGTAGATTCTTCAATTAATTTAAAATTAGTTAAAGACATTGAAGTAGTAACAATCTGAACTTCTCTTGAATCTCCTATTGATTCTCTTAATCGAACTTGCCCGCCAAACTCACTTGATTGACTTGCTTCTGCCAAGACTGTCCCTTCATCTACAGATTTTCCAGAAGATATAACCGGTCTTGCATTTGGTGGCAAATTGTAAACATCTCCGGCTAAAACCCACAATCTGCCTAATCTTTGCGCTTTTAAGGTAATATTACCCTGCCTATCTGTTACCTCCTTTGGTTGAATAACCTTGTCGTACCTAACTTGACCAGCTAAATCACAAATAACATCTTTTGTTGCTTTTTCAACACTCTTTTTCACTGCCCCAGCAATAATCTGAGCAACAGTTGTATCAGAACTAATTTCTTCACCATCATCTACAAATAAAAGCGATCCACTAGAAACTTCAATTTTTTGAGCTTTGCCAGAATTATTTCCTTGAGGAACTATCTTTAGTATGAAATCAACTTCAGCTTGTTTAGCTTCTACGCCATGTGGAGTTCTATAACCTCTAACCTTTGCTTTTGAACTAAACTCAACTTTACCTGAAATTTTTGATCTGACAACTCCACTTTCAGCGGTTGATACACCTCCAGTATGGAAAGTTCTCATTGTCAATTGAGTTCCTGGCTCGCCAATAGATTGAGCAGCAATAATTCCGACTGCCTCGCCTAAATCAACCAAGTGATTATGAGCCAACGCCCATCCGTAGCATCTCCTACAAACCGATCTGTTAGCTTCGCATGTTAATGGGGATCTTATTTTTACTTCACTAATAGATGCTTTCTCAATTTCTCCTGACAATGCAGGATCTATAGCAGTATTCTGAGAAGCAACAAGGTTTTCTCCAGCATCAAAAATATCCTCAGCGGTAAGCCTACCAAGAAGCCTTGATCCAAATTTACCATCTTCAGCTTCAACAACTATTGAGCGTTCTGTTCCACAATCTTCTTCTCTTACAATTACATCTTGAGCGACATCAACTAATCTTCGAGTCAAATAACCAGAATCCGCAGTTCTTAAGGCAGTATCCACTAAACCTTTCCTTGCTCCATAAGAAGAAATTACATATTCAGTAACAGTGAGTCCTTCTCTAAAGTTAGTTCTTATTGGCAGGTCAATGATTTCTCCTTGAGGATTAGCCATCAATCCCCTCATACCAACAAGTTGTCTTACCTGAGACATATTTCCTCTTGCTCCTGAATTAGCCATCATCCAAACGGAATTCAGTGGATCATTTTGATTAAAATTATTCTTTACAGCATCTACCAATCTTTCATTAGTTTCGGTCCAGGTATCTATAACTTTTGTGTGCCTTTCAACTTCGGTAATTTCACCAAGTCTATAGCATTCTTCTGTAGCAGATATTTGCTCTTCAGCTTGTCCTATTAAATCTTGTTTAGCTTCAGGAACTTTTAAATCATCTACTGAGATAGAGACCGCAGCTTGGGTAGCATATTTAAATCCTAAATCCTTTAGATTATCTGCCATGGCAGCAGTTATCGCTGTTCCATGAGTTTTATATGCCCAAGATACTAAATTTTTTAAGGCTTTCTTATCAACTACCTTATTTTTAAATGATGGGGGCGTTTTAGCGAGAGCAGGCATTGTAACTGGATTGTTCTTTTTTGAGTTTTTAGTAGTTTTGCGTACTCTGGATGTTTTTTTAGGTTTAGATGAAGTCATGATTTTTAAATAAATGAAAAATAGTTTTTAAAGATTAGGTTTTAGATACAGAATCGATGATGGTATAGTTCATAACTACTCTCCCAACAGTTGTTAGCACAAATCTACTTATTAAATTATTATCAGAGTCAAATCTGTCCCTTCTTAAATTCCAGATTTCTAATCTTGAGCCATCTTCTAGCGCTTGAGTTTTTTGTGGGCTACGCATTTCGTCTTCATCTTCAACTTCTCCATTAAATCTAACCCAAACCCATTCATGCAGGCTGAGTCTTTTATCTTCAAAGGCAAAAATGACATCTTCTAATGAAGCAAAAGTAGTCTTATTATCTCCGAATTCTGGTTGTTGATAATTCGGTTGCAAAGCAGTCAGATAGTAAGATCCTAAAACCATATCTTGTGATGGAGTCACAATTGGTTCCCCAGTAGCAGGAGAAAGAATATTATTACTAGCCAACATAAGCATGCGTGCTTCAGTTTGTGCCTCTAAAGCTAAAGGAACATGAACTGCCATTTGATCTCCATCAAAGTCAGCATTGAATGCAGGACAAACTAAAGGATGAAGTTGTATTGCTCTACCTCCAACTAATTTGGGTTCAAAAGCTTGAATTCCTAAACGGTGCAGCGTAGGGGCTCTATTTAAGAGAATTGGATGACCTTCAATAACTTCCTGAAGTACCTGCATAACTTCGTCATCAGCTTTTTGTATTAATTTTTTTGCAGCTTTAATATTATTCACAATATTTTGACGTATCAATCTATGGATTACAAAAGGCTGAAATAGCTCTATTGCCATTTCTTTTGGGAGACCGCACTGATGCATTTTTAATTTAGGACCCACAACTATTACAGATCTTCCTGAATAGTCAACACGTTTTCCAAGAAGGTTCTGTCTAAATCTTCCTTGTTTTCCTTCAATTATGTCACTTAGAGACTTAAGAGCTCTATTATTTGCTCCAACAACAGTCCTCCCTCTCCTTCCATTATCTATAAGGGCATCAACTGCCTCTTGAAGCATTCTTTTTTCATTTCTTACTATGATTTCGGGAGCTAAAATTTCTTGAAGCCTAGCTAATCTATTATTTCTATTTATAACTCTTCTATATAAGTCATTTAAATCTGAAGTTGCAAATCTTCCTCCATCAAGCTGAACCATAGGTCTAAGATCAGGAGGTATAACTGGTATTGCATCTAAAACCATCCATTCTGGTTTTGCATTAGTTGCAATGAAATTATCAATAACTCTTATCCTTTTTATAAGCTTTGCCCTCTTTTGCCCTTTGCTATTAGTAATTTCTTCTCTAAGCTCTTCGGCAACCTGATTTAAATCAAGGTCCTCAAGTAATTGCTTCAGTGCCTCAGCACCAATTCCAACAAAAGGTTCATTTTCTATAGTTGAATCTTCAGCATAAATTTCATCCTCAATTTCCAGCCACTCATCCTCAGTGAGTAATTGCTTATATTTAAGTTCCTTATGATCACCTGGATCTAAAACAACATAACAATTAAAATAAACTATTTGTTCTACATCCCTAAGCGGAATATCCAAAAGTATTGCAACGTAACTAGGGATTCCTTTTAAGTACCAAACATGGGAAACTGGCGCAGCGAGTTTTATGTAGCCCATCCTATGTCTTCTGACTCTACTTTCAGTTACTTCAACCCCACATCTCTCACAAACGATGCCGCGATGTCTTACCCTTTTGTACTTTCCACAATGGCATTCCCAATCTTTAGATGGCCCAAAAATTTTTTCACAAAATAATCCATCCATTTCTGGTTTAAGTGTCCTGTAATTGATAGTTTCAGGTTTCGTAACTTCACCAACTACTTGTCCATTGGGCAATGTCCTCTGACCCCAATCCATTATTCTTTGGGGAGAAGCTATCGAAATTTTGACGTAATCAAAGTGATTTTCAGTTCTTAAGTTGCTGTTTGTCATTTTTAGCGAATTTAAATTAAAAGGTTTTAATTGAGTATTTAATCTTCCTCATATTCAGAGGTTCCGAGTGATTCGTAAGTCGGCCTTGATGGAGTATTTCTTCTCGGATTGATATCTTGCATTAAATCTACCTCTTTTCCTTCGTCTGTATAAACCCCTATATCCAAGCCTAATGATTGTAATTCCCTCATAAGGACTTTAAATGACTCCGGAGTACCAGGCCTTGGGATCGGTTTACCTTTTACGATCGCATTAAGCGCTTCATTTCTTCCTTGCATATCATCAGATTTAACTGTTAACAATTCTTGAAGAGTATAAGCTGCTCCATAAGCTTCAAGAGCCCATACTTCCATTTCTCCAAGCCTTTGTCCACCTTGCTGAGCTTTACCGCCCAAGGGTTGCTGAGTAACCAAAGAGTAAGGACCAGTGGATCTTGCATGAATTTTGTCATCCACCAAATGGACTAATTTGAGGAAGTGCGAGTATCCCACAGCAACTGGCTGATCAAAGGGTTCCCCTGTTCTACCATCTTTAAGTAATAACTTTCCAGGATCTTCAGGATTGTAAACCCATGCTTTACCTGGCTGTTTTGAAGCTTCCTCTAAAAATGCTTGAACAGTTTGATGTGATTTTTCAGCTCCATACATTTCATCAAATGGAACAACTTTAACCCGGCAATTTAAGTTGGAGGCTGCCCAGCCCATCAATAATTCGAAAACTTGACCTACATTCATCCTACTTGGAACTCCTAAAGGATTAAGAACTATGTCAACAGGTGTTCCATCAGGTAAGTAAGGCATATCTTCTCTGGGTAAGATTCTGCTAATAATTCCTTTATTTCCATGCCTCCCTGCCATTTTGTCACCCACTTGAATTTTCCTTCTCTGGGCCACATAAACTCTAACAACCATGTTGGCACCTGGAGGTAATTCATCACCTTGTTCTCTAGTATAGATACGAACATCCAAAACCCTTCCCTTTTCAGTTTTAGGTACCCTGAGGGAATTATCTCTCACATCTCGTGCCTTTTCACCGAAAATAGCTCTTAAAAGTTTTTCTTCAGGTGGTTGGTCTGATTCCCCTTTTGGAGTCACTTTTCCTACAAGAATATCTCCACTTTCGACAAAAGCACCAATCCTAATAATTCCCATCTCATCAAGATTATTCAAGCTTTCTTCCGAGATATTAGGAATCTCTCTTGTGATTTCTTCAGGCCCTAGCTTAGTTTGTCTTGCTTCAATTTCATATTTTTCGATATGTACTGAGGTATATAAATCATCAGTTACCATCCTCTCGCTAACAAGAATGGCGTCTTCATAGTTGTAACCCTCCCATGGCATGTACGCAATTAAAACATTTTGGCCAAGGGCTATTTCGCCTCCTTCACATGCGGAGCCATCTGCTAAAACCTGTCCAGATATAACTTTATCTCCAATTTGCACTATAGGTCTTTGGTTAAGGCAGGTATCTTGATTTGATCTTTGATATTTCTGAAGGTAGTGAAAATGTTCATTACCATGCTCATCCTTAACGACAATCTCATTAGCGTCTACATAAGATACAGTTCCATTGACTTTTGTTATGGGAACCATTCCCGAATCTCTAGCAACTTGAGATTCTAAACCTGTACCAACTAAAGGACGTTCTGGCCTTAGCAATGGGACGGCTTGGCGTTGCATATTTGATCCCATCAGAGCTCTATTAGCATCATCATGTTCCAAGAAAGGAATAAGTGAAGTAGCAACTGAAATTACCTGAACCGGAGAAAGCTGAACATAATCAACTTGATGAGGAGGGACTTTTTCAAAATCCTGTCTATATCTTACTGGTATTAGATTTGCAATGATATTGCCGTCCTTATCAGTCGCGACGTCGCCTGGAGCGACCCTACACTCATCTTCTAAATCAGCAGAAAGATAGACCGGATTACCCTCCTTATTAACTTTACCGTTATTAACTTTCCAAAAAGGTGTTTCAATGAAACCGTACTCATTAACTCTTGCGTGGGTAGCTAAAGAATTTATAAGTCCTGCATTTGGCCCTTCAGGAGTCTCAATAGGACATAATCTTCCATAATGTGAAGGGTGAATATCTCTTACAGCAAAGCCTGCTCTTTCTCGAGTTAAACCCCCTGGACCTAATGCTGATATTCTTCTCTTATGTGTTAATTCAGCAAGAGGATTAGTTTGATCCATGAACTGACTTAATTGACTGGAGCCAAAAAATTCTTTTATGGCAGCAACCAAAGGTTTGGGATTGACTAGTTGAGCAGGAGTTAAAGAATCTGTTTCTCCTACAGTCATTCTTTCTTTGATGATTCTTTCTAAACGATTAAGTCCAACCCGAACTTGATTTTGAAGAAGTTCTCCTACAGATCTAACCCTTCGATTACCAAGATGGTCAATATCATCCAAACTAGCCCCGCCAATATCCAAATCAAGATTAATTAAATAATCTATGGTAGAAAGAACATCTTCATGGGTAAGTGTTCTCACATCGTCTGGGACGGTGAGTCTCAATTTTTTATTTATTTTATATCTACCAACTCGGCCTAAATCATATCTTTTGGGATCAAAGAACCTACTGTGTAATAGCTGTTGTCCACCGGAAACTGAGGGTGGTTCACCAGGACGTAGCTTCTTATATAGCTCAAGTAATGCCTGATCTTCTGAATTAATACCCTCGTCATTAGCTGACTCAATTGAGCTTTGATAAAACTCGGGATGCCTAAGTTTATCGACCACATCATTATCTGAAAGACCCATCGCTCTCA
>QCMB01000010.1 GCA_003214085.1 Prochlorococcus sp. AG-418-J17 | reverse complement strand
GTAATCCCAAAAGAATCGAAATATATATTTTTAGCTGGTGTTGTTAGTTGTCTTAGAAATCCTTCATTATCTATATGGCTTAAAACAGCTTTAATTTTCTTACCTTCATCTTCTTTTTTAATTTTGTATGTGGATTGATTTCCTACCTCTTCCCATTCAGAAGTATTTATTGAAGTTTGCCAGCTATAACTTAAGGTTCCTGTTCCATCTGGATCTACTGCATCTTGAGAAATACTTAATGTATTTCCACCTTCTGCAGTCCCTGATATTGAGAAAGACGCATCTCCATCATCAGTACCATTAACGTTACTGGTCTCAACTAATGTCCCATTAACCGTTTTAGTAACTGTGTAATTATCTGTAGAAAGTGCATTAAAGTCTATGCCAATAGATTCATTGGCAGTACTTGTATAGTCAATATCTAAGGAGTCGTATCTTAATTCAACATCATCAGAACCAAGTGCAATATTTATTGGATTAGCTGTTTTAAAGAATCCTGTACCAGCGATATTTATCTGATTGAAGGTAAATAAATCTGTTAAAACAGAATTTCCACCATTTCTGGTATCAGTTATTTGGATAGTGGCAGTTAAAGGAGATGAAACTTCATTTTCATTCGCATCAAGATAAGCGGTAGAAAAACTGCTGTAATGACTATCTGAAGAACTATCTTTTTTAAAAGTTATCTTGCCGCTGTATTTAAGCTCAATATCAATATCTGATGAATTTCTTGGAGTAAGTCTGAAAGTTAAATCTGTAACGGTAAATGTTTCTGATACATCGGTAAAACCAGATAAATCAAGAGCACCTGATTTAATTTCCCTGTTAAAAGTCTGGTTTAAAATATAGTCTTTATATACGTCTGTATTCTTGAAGTTCTCAGTGAAAAAAGAAGAGAACAGGTACCTGCCAATTACATATAAATTTGATACTTCCCCAAAAGACATTTTCTTATCTTTTGTTTATGTTTATAGTAATGTCTATTATAGCTTCTTAGATGATGAGTAAATATACTAATTTACTTTTTAAAACATTAATGATGCCAATACTTTTTTTCAATTTTCAAATGGTTTTTGGTGAAGAAAAAAACATAAATGAAAAGCTAGAGAATAATAAAGCTAAAGATTGGATAGAAGAATTAAAAGAAGAGATAAAAGCAATTGAGCAGGAGGACGAAGGTAAAGATTGGATAGAAGAATTAAAAAAAGAGATAAGAGAACTTGATCAAGAAAGAAATTTAAAAGATGAAATAAAAACAAAAGAGCTTAATAAAAATAAAGGGTCAAGTAAAAAGATTTTTGAAGAAATTGGAACGGGTCTATCAGAAAAAGGAATTTATCTTGATTTTATAAAAAATTCAAAGGCAAAAAACACTTTTGGAATAAGAGTAAATTATTTGCCAGAAGATTTTTTTACTCATAAAAATATATATATAGATGATACGAATGTAAAAGCAGAATATTTTGGAATTGGCATGTTATATCAGCGTTATTTATTACCTAAAGAATCTAGATCTAATTTTTATTTACAAGGTAATGTTGATATTTCCACTTTTAAACTAGGCCATGATGTCGATTTAACAAAAGAAACATATACCGATGGTAATGTTCAGGTCACTTGCAGTGCTTGTGGAATTTTAACTATTCAAACCGATCCAGATAAGGTTCATATTGTTCCTACTATTAGTCTTGGCTATCAATATAAAATTAAACCCAATTTCAAAACAAATTTATCGGTAGGTGTGCAATATATAGATCCAGGATCACTAGAAAATTTCACCAATACAAAATACAATCTTCCCTCTTATGTACAAACAAGAGTAGATGATTTGGTTCAGAAAACTCAGAATAAAATTGATAAGTATTCAGAATTTCAACCATCGATAAATATTGGTTTTAGCTATTCGTTTTAAATATTTTTTAATTACTAAGAAGTTTATTTATAAATTTAATGGTTGGAATTTGCTTATTAAATTAAAGCTCTTGTATTGACTTTGTCTTATCTTTAAAGTTAGTAAATAGCAATTGAAGATAAGATACTTTTCTGAGTTTTATATTACCTTGTAAAGACATACCTACTTTTAAATCTAATTGTCTCCCTCTTCTTAATTCAAGTTTTTGACTATTAAGCTCAATCCGGGCTGGATAAACAAATTGATTCCTTTGTTCGTTTGGATCAGGTTCAAGAGCATCGGTGCCAATGCTATTTATAGTTCCTTCTATTACTCCAAAATCTGTTGCAGGATATGAATCAATACTAATTTCTACATCCATTCCCTCTTTTACAAATCCAATGTCAGAACTTGGAATTTCTAAATATGCAATTAAATCTCCCATGGGAACAATTTTTACAATAGTTTCTGTCATCTGTGCAGAATATCCTGATGCAACTGGCTTTAAATCAAAAATATAACCATCAACTGGCGAATTAATACTTTTTTTCCCTAAATTAAGATTATTTTCTTCTAATTCTCCCTGCAATTGATTTAAAGAATTTTTTAACTCTTGAATTTGTACTTCTTGAGATTTACTTTTGGTAGTCCAATCCATTTCATATTGAAGTAAGTCTGACTTTAGAGATTGTAATTTAGTCTTTTGGTCAAGAAAGTTCAACTCAGAAACTGCACCTTCATCAAGTAGAGTTTGATATCTATCACTAATATTCTGATAAATATCAATCTTATCTTTAAGAATATTTCTTTTCTCATAATATATTTCTTGAGTTTTTAATATTTGAGAATTTAATGACTCGATTTGCTGTTTTTTAATTTTTATTGAATTTTCTAGAGTAGTAGATAAATTTGAATTTGAATCACTTTCAATTCGCATTAAAACTTGATTTTCATCTACAAGATCACCCTCTTTAATTTCAATTTTTTCTATAACACCTGACATAGGCATTTTAATTTCTTTTACTTTTCCAATTGGAATAATTTTTCCAGGTACGATTATTATTTCATCTGTTTTTGCTATGGCTAGCCATGAGATTCCAAGAAAACTTGCTAATACAATTATTGAGCTAGCAATTTTAAGTAATCTTTGATCACTATTAATAAATATATCTTTATCTAAATCTGTTCCTTCAGTTGAATAAAAAGAATCAAATTTATCTTTTAAATTTTTAAAAAATTGATTCAATTATTTTTCCTCATTATTTAAAAGTGAATAATATACTGATTTGTTTTTAAGAAGTGATTCATGATCTCCTTGTTCAGACAAATCACCTTTTTCAAAAACAAGAATTTTATCTGCATTTATAACGTTAGATAATCTATGAGTAATCATTATTATTGTTGAATTTTTAAATTTCTTTAATAGATTTTTAACAAAAATTTGTTCAGTTTCTATATCTAAAGCACTTGTTGCTTCGTCTAAGATAATTATTTTTGGTTTTTTTAATAATGCTCTTACTAATGCAATTCTCTGGCGTTGTCCCCCACTTAATGTGCTTCCTTTCTCAGAAATTTTTGTATTGTATCCCAGGGGAAGTTCCATGATGAATTCATGCGCACAACATATTTTTGATGCTTCTACAATCTCCTTATCAGAAAAACTTTCATCACCAAAACTTATATTATCTCTTATTGTTCCAGCGAAAAGTAGAGGATCTTGAGAAACAATTCCGAATTGCCTTCTAATTGAACTTATCTCAACTTTTTGAATATCGTATTTATCAATTAAAATGGACCCCTCATCAGGGACATAAAGCCTAGAAATTAACTTACAAAAAGTACTTTTACCACTTCCACTTTTGCCCACAATTCCAACAAAAGAATTTTTGTCGATTTGACAGTTAATTTTATTAAGAGTTGTTTTGGAGTCGCCAATAAATTTAAACGATACATTATCAAATAAAATATTTCCATCAACACTTGGCAATTGAATTTTTCCTAAATCTTTTGCTTCATTTTCTTTTGGGGTATTAACAATATCTCCCAATCTTTCAAAACTAATTTTTATTTCCTGATACTGCTGCCATATGGTGCTCAACCTTAAAATTGGTTGTGTTACATATCCAGAAATGATTCTAAATGCAATTAGTTGACCAAGAGTAAATTCTCCATTTAATACCATTATTGCTCCATACCATAAAACTATTAATTGAGATATTTTTTGTAGAGATTGAGTAAGTTGATTTAATGAAACAGCTGTAATTGTTTTTTGGTAAGTACTCTTTATAAATTTTGAGTAGTAATTCTGCCATTTCCAGCGACTTGAGGTTTCTGCATTTTGTGTTTTTACCGTTTGGATACCAGAGAGCACTTCTACTAAATAACTTTGAGTATTTGCATTATCAATAGCTGCTCTACGATATTGCTTTTTAAAAAGTGGAGATCCATAGTAAGTAATCAAAATCTGAATTGGAATAACACTTAAAGCTATTAATGTAAGCTTACCGCTATATAAAAATAGTACGAAAATATAAATTAAAGAAAATAATGCATCTAAAAAAGTATTAATCCCTTGACTAGTTAAAAAGTTCCTAATTTTTTCAAGTTCACCTACCCTATTAGATAATTCTCCTATAGATCTTTTGTCATAATATTCAAGAGGTAATCTAAATAAATGATCAATTATTTTAATTCCTAATTTTTGATCTATTCTATTTGTGGTTTCTGAAAGTATAAATGATTTTATACTTGATAATACTGCTTCAATAACTGTAATTACTAATAGTGCGAATCCTAATACTTGTAGTGTGTCTAGACTTCTTTGCGATATAACCTTATCAATT
Source organism: Prochlorococcus sp. AG-418-J17 (assembly GCA_003214085.1). Taxonomy (GTDB): domain Bacteria; phylum Cyanobacteriota; class Cyanobacteriia; order PCC-6307; family Cyanobiaceae; genus Prochlorococcus_A. The sequence continues at coordinate 41,745 of QCMB01000010.1, read as the reverse complement.
ATTACTTGAATTAATAAAGGATTCGACAGTACAAATATTTGGACAACTAATCCTGAAATTAAAATTTGGAATAAAGTATTTTTATATTCTTTTAAAATTGGAATAAACCAACTTATTGAGAATTTGTTTTCTTGAGTTAAACGATTTTTGGAAATATTTATAATATTAATTTTTTCCTCATATATTTTTTCTAAGTCATTTTTATCCAAAGTAATCAATCCATCTGGCGGGTAAATCAAAGTCAGTTTTTCTCTGTCTGCCTTAACTACTAATGCTAAATCATTTTTATAAATTATTAATGAAGGCGTTTTGAGCGTAAGTACTTGCGATATACTAAGTTCTCCGTAAGATACTTCTAAACCTAATCCATAAGCAATTTCCGCATAATTTATAAAAGCATATTTCTTTTTATTTTTATCAAGAAAATCTAAATAATTACTTATTGGATCAAATCGATAATTAATATCAATTAACTTGCTTAAAATCCTAAAACATTCAAGAGCATTTTCTTTCTTATTCAAAATATTTTTTCTAATTTTTATATTTTCATAATTCAATTCTTTTTTTGGTTCATCTATAGACTCTTCAAACAAAGGAGGAATTTTATCTACTTTTGGAATTTTATTTTTATTAATTTTAAATTTCTTGTATTTATTATTGATAATTACTAATTTTTTTAGTTCTGAAAAATCTAAAGCCAATATCTTCTCTAAGGTAATCTTTTCAAGGTAATCAAAATGAATCGATTTAGAAATTGAATAAATTTCAAAATTTTTTGAATCAATCTTTTTATCCTGAATATCTTTGAAAATCTTCTTATCAACAAGCCTTAAATTTTCTGAAAGATTATTAAGAAGTTGTTCTTTATCTAAATTGTTATTAAATTCTTCTTTTAATAATTTCTGTAAAATTGAAATCTTCTCATGTTGAAAGATTTGATTATTTATCCATTTACGAAATTCATTATTTTCTTTGAATAAACTTAAAAATTTTTCCTTTTCAATAGATATTAACTGTAAGTCATTTGCTGCAATGTAATAAAAAGAATTTTTAAGTTCATAAATTAATTCAGGAATAAATAACAAATCATTTTTAACATATTTGTATATATTGGTATTTTTTGTAGAATCTCTTTTTATTTGTCTAATACTTCCAGATGAAATAATTGAAACTTTATTAATTTTGATTTCTGGATTAAATATTTCTTCTCCTACAAAATAATTCTCTAAAAAAATATCGTTTTCGATTATTTTAATTATATCTTTATCAAGATCTAAATTTTTAAAGTAACTATATTTATCCATATTCATAAATTTAATTTATTGTTCATTAAATTTAAATATTCTATTTTATATTCTTTTTCTATTTCTTTTTCTAATAAATCCATACATATTTGATTTTCATAAAATTCACTATATATTGCTGGTATATAGTTTTCTCTTTGAATTAGATACCATTCATTATTTATTTCGATTGGATCATTAATTATTGAATCTTTTGAATCTTTAAGAATTTCTGCGATTTCTGAATTAATATTTATTAAATTAACCGGTCCAATTATACCCAGCTTTGTTTTCTCAGATCCTGAGCTATGTTCTTTTGATAAATCATTAATGCGCGATTCCTTTGCTTCAATTTGATAATAAAACTCATAAATTTGACTTTTATTTTTGTTCCTTAAAAGCGAATAAAAATATTGATCATAGTAATAAGTCTTTCTTTTTTCGAAGATTTTCTCGGCTTGACTAGAAAATTTTTCAAGAGATAATTTTTTTAAACTCGCCAATTTATATATTTCTTTTCTTAAGTTATGGATAAGAAATGCATTATCTTTATTGTTTTTTAGTTGCTCGATATTATATTTTAAGCATAATTCTTGTTTAGTTTGATTAATTTCAATTTCATTTGGAATAACATTTTTAATCTTATCTGCTTTTAAAAGTTCTATAAATATAGATCTAAAAAAACCTTTCTTTTCTAAATTTTGCAAATCTATTAAGGAGATTTTTGTATCTAGAAATGGTAATTTGCAATTTTCAGGCATTCTGAATTGGTTCTATTTTATCCAAAATCATTTTTAGATCTTGCACCATTTTATTTTTGCCTAAAGCTATTAATTTAAGAGTATCTTCATACATCTTTGTTTGAGCATCGGCTGTTCTTAGACCCATAACTAGTTGCTTTGCTTCTTTAGGAAGATCATCAAGAAAATATTCAGAATCATCGAACTTTAATTTTTGTTTATTTAGATCAACTTTTGATTCTTCCATTTTTTTTTAATTATTAGTATAAAGATACAATCAAGTTTTAAAAGAAACTACAATTTTTAGCATATCTTGATGTCTTCCTTCCCCTCAATAATTTAAATTCAATAATTAAATCTTGAATCGTTTTTGTTATTATTTTTCCATTCAATATCAATTAAAAAGATTTTCATTCATCAGTAGAAAATAAATAAACAATTTTTTTTAGTACCTTATTTTGCTTTTCTAAACCTTGTATTGAAAACCAAAAACATGTCTTGCTTGAATTTGCTGTCTTGAAGTTCAACCTAATTGAACGGTTTTATTTTAGAGCAAATAAAAAAGTCTAAAAGTGCATTTAGGGTGCAGAATTTCCTAAACAAGCTTGGATAAGTGAGTACAAAAGTTATCACTACAAAACATCCTTGAGAACTCTTTTGATTTCATTTAACATATAAGACCAATTCATTCTAAACTTTATTTGTAAGGATTTTATGGATAAAACAGCAATTTTTATACCTGCAAGGATGGGAAGCACCAGATTCCCTGGTAAACCATTAGCCCCAATTGATGGAATACCTATGATTGTATATTGTGCAAGAAATGCAATTCAGACTGGTTTAAAAGTTTACGTATGTACAGATTCAGAAGAAATAATGGCTGTTTGTTCTTTATACGAGGTAAAAGCTATAATGACACCTCATTGTGAAACAGGCACTGACCGAATTGCAATAGCAGCAAAAAATATGGGTTTGAGTTATGTAATTAACCTACAGGGGGATGAACCATTAATAGACTTCGATTCTATCAATTTAGTTATATCAATGCTTCCAATTTTAGAGAAAAAAGAGAATGCAATTATTAATGCAATACAAGATATTAACTCTGAGGAAGCATTTGACCCTAATAATGTTAAATGTGCAGTCTTAGAAAATTTGTCTAAAATCCAGTACTTATCTAGAAAACCTCTCCTTAATTCAGAAGAAGGAAGTGACAAGCCTAATTATTTTAAACAATTAGGTTTATACGCACTATCTATAAATAATCTTCAAAAATTTGCAAATCTGCCAAAAGGAGAATTGGAGAAAGCTGAAAGAATAGAACTTTTAAGATGGTTAGAAAATGGGAATGAATTGATCCCTTGTCAAATAGTCAAAGACACAATTTCAGTAGATACGCCTAATGATCTTGTTAAGGTATTAAGTAAAATTAAACAAAGCAATTTATAACTACGTGAAAAATCAAGTTATAAATTGCATTTTGTTTGATTTTGATGGAGTCTTAATTGACTCTCTCCCTGCTATGGAAATTGCATGGAAATCAGTTCAAAAAAAATTTGGGATTTCAAATACTTTCGCAGATTATAAGAAATATATTGGTTTGCCTTTTAAAGAAATTTTAAAGCAATTAAATATAAATAAAAAATATCATGAAGGCATTAATGAGTACTATAGTAAAATTTCTAGTCAAAATAAAGAATTAATTAAGCTTAATCCCTATGTAAATTTCACTCTGGATTGGTTAAAAGGCAATTTTATTAAAACTGGTATTGTTACATCAAAAGATAAAGTAAGAACTTTGGATTTAATTCAATATTTTGAGTTAAATTTTGAAATAGTAGTAACCCCTGAATTAACTGAATTTGGGAAACCATCATCTCAGCCAATTTTATTAGCTGCTAAAAATTTAAAATTAAACACAAATGAAATAATTTTTGTTGGAGATATGGAATCAGATATGCATTGTGCTTTTAATGCTAATTGTCATTATTTACATTATAAAGATGGATATCAATATCTTTATCATCAATTCTATGGAGGAGAAATAAATTCAATATTAGAATTAATTGAATATATTGAGAATATCTGAATATTTCTCTTATTTCTCCATTTATTTAAATAGAAAAAATAAGTGGAGCCAAGCGGACTCGAACCGCTGACCCCCTGCATGCCATGCAGGTGCTCTACCAACTGAGCTATGGCCCCAAAACAAACTTTCAAGTAACCATATTAATCAATATTATTTATTGATTTGTTACTTCAATAATTCTTATAGTACTTTATAGGTTTTGATAAATCTAACAACCTTAATACTTTTAAGAAATTTTATCAATATATTTCTTTAACTAATAAAACTAATTTGATTTTTAGCTTAATAAAATTAAAACTTATTTTAATCAAGATAAAAGAAAGCAAAATAATTAGCTTTCTTCGTGCATAAAAATGAAAATTCTTATTTTTTATTTTGCGAATCTCATGAAAATAATATTTAGAAATTCTTTAAAATTAATTTATTAATCATCCATAAATATAAATATTCAAAAAAGTCCATTTATCTTGGATTTATAAAAACACAGCTAAACCTCTTTTATGACTAATACTTTTTAATTTATTTTACTAATACTTTTTAATTAATTTTTATTCAAAATGCAATTTCTATAATTAAATATTGTTTCTTTTATGCCATCATTTAATTTTATTTGAGCAGTCCAACCTAATTTAGAAATCTTTTCAATATCAAGTAATTTTTGTGGTGTGCCATCAGGTTTAGAAGTATCCCAAATTACTTCACCTTTAAAGCCTGTAAGCATTCGAATTTTTTCCGCTAATTGTTTTATGGATATATCTTTCCCAGTTCCTATATTTAAATGGTTTAAATAATTACCTTCGCTATCTTTTGGCGATTTTTCTGAAGATGGATCCCAATTTTCTAGACAAAATACAACGGCACTACCAAGATCATTAACATGCAAGAATTCTCGAAGAGGCTTTCCGCTCCCCCAGCATTCAACATATTTCTTGGAATCTTTTTCTGCTTTACAAAATTTTGCTATTAATGAAGCCATTACATGACTATTTGTTGAATGGTAATTATCTCCAGGTCCATATAAATTTGTTGGCATAATCGAGATTGCATCGAATCCATATTGTTTTCTCAAAGCTTCACAAAGCTTTACGCCAGTAATTTTTGCTATTGCATAGTATTCATTTGTTTTTTCTAAGCTTCTTTCTAATAAATATTCTTCTTTAATTGGCTGTGCCGCAAGTTTTGGGTAAATGCAGCTACTTCCTAAAAAAAGTAATCTTCTAGTTCCATTTTTCCAGGAAGCTTCAATTACATTTGATTGAATTTTTAAATTATCAAGAAGAAATTCAGTTGGATAAGTTTTATTTGATAATATCCCCCCTACTTTTGCGGCCGCTAAAATTACAACAGATGGTTTGTGCTTAAAAAACCACTTTTCAACTGCATTTGTATTTAATAAATCTAATTTTTTTCTATCAGGTGTAAGTAGTGCGCCTCCATATTCTTTTTTTCCATAGCCCATTTCTAAAAGTGATTTACAAATTGCATTACCGGCCATCCCATTTGCCCCTGCAACAAAAATTTTATCATTTAAATTAATTTTTTTTTCCATAAAAATTTAATATTCTTTAAATTTAAAATAATAGTAAATTTATGTACGTTAACTTCTAATACTATATCCCTTACTTTTTAAGAATATTTCTTTATTTGCCTCATTTAGATCAAATTCGACCATTTCAGAAATTAATTGATCTAGATTAGTCTTAGGAGCCCAACCCAATTTCTCTTTAGCTTTAGTGGGATCTCCTAATAATTCATCAACTTCTGTTGGACGAAAATATCTTGGATCTATTCGAACTACTATTTCTTTTGTATCTGCTCTAATTCCAACTTCATTTAACCCTTCATTATCCCAAATAATTCCTCTACCTTTGTTCTTATTACCCCAACCTAACTTGTTCGCAGTTATTTCTATGAATTTCCTAACTGTTTCCATTCTTCCTGTAGCTATTACGTAATCTTCAGGTGTATCTTGTTGTAACATTAACCATTGCATTTCAACATAATCTCTTGCATGACCCCAGTCTCTTTTTGAATCTAAATTTCCTAAATAAATACATTTTTCGAGACCTACTTCTACTCTAGACAAACCTCTCGTTATTTTTCTAGTCACAAAAGTTTCTCCTCTTCTGGGACTTTCGTGATTAAATAGTATTCCATTACATGCGTAAATTCCATATGCCTCTCTATAATTAATAGTTATCCAATAAGCATATAGTTTTGCAGCCCCATATGGACTTCTTGGATAAAAAGGTGTGTTTTCGTTTTGAGGAACTTCTACAACTTTTCCAAATAATTCACTTGTGCTTGCTTGATAAATTTTGGTTTTTTTAGATAAACCAAGATTTTTGACAGCCTCTAATATTCTTAATGTTCCTAGTGCATCACTATTAGCTGTATATTCGGGTGTTTCAAAACTCACAGATACATGACTTTGAGCTCCTAAATTATAAATTTCATCGGGCTGAACTTTCTTTATTATGTTTGTAAGATTAAGACTATCTGTTAAATCTCCATAATGTAATATTAGTTCTGGATCAATAGAATGTGGGTCTTGATAAAGATGATCTATTCTTTCTGTATTGAAACTACTCGCTCTTCTTTTTATGCCATGTACTTCATAAGATTTAGATATTAATAATTCAGCAAGGTAACTACCATCTTGGCCCGTAATGCCAGTAATTAATGCAACTTTTTTAGAATCTTTTAAACCCTCTGAATTCATCACTATCTGCCTTACTTTTACTAATTATATTATAGAAAGTATTGCAAATATTTAATAAGATCTAGTATGAATAACAAAAATATTTTTGTTTTTTATTTACTAAATATTTGTTTTCAATAAATTAATTTATAATATTTAAATATCTCATAACAAATTCTTGATTAATGGGAGATTTATTAATACAACCTATAATTCTATGTGGGGGTTCAGGTTCTAGATTATGGCCATTATCTAGAGAAAGTTTTCCAAAGCAATATTTAAATTTAATCAATAACAGTAAAAATTCACTTCTACAAGAAACTTATGCAAGATTAAAAGTTCTAAAAAATATTGAACCACCGATATTGATTTGTAATGAGCAACATAGGTTTTTAGTAGCAGAACAAATGAGAGAAATAAGAGTTATGCCAAAATCAATAATTCTTGAACCTATAGGTAAAAATACAGCAGCAGCAGTTGCTGTTGGAGCAATTAGGTCAAATTTACATAAAAAAGATTCAGTTTTATTAGTATTAGCTGCAGACCATATTATTAAAGACTCGAAAGAATTTATTAAAGCTGTAGAATCAGGATATGAATTGGCAAACTTAGGAAGGCTAGTAACTTTTGGCATAGTTCCAGACTCCCCAAATACAGGATATGGATATATTGAGTCATATGAAGCTTTATCCAAAGAAAATAAAGCTTCATCAATATTAAGATTTATAGAAAAACCAAATATTGATTTAGCTAAAAAACTGATTTTGGATAAAAGATTCAGTTGGAATAGTGGAATGTTTATGTTTAAAACATCTACCATAATTGAGGAATATAAAAAAATATCGCCTGAAATAATCAAATTATGCTCAGATTCTTTAGATAAAGCTGAGAAAGATCTGGATTTCCTTAGATTGAATAAAAAATATTTTTTAAAGTGTCCTGATATATCTTTTGATAAAGCAATTATGGAAAAATCAAGTTTAGGTAGTGTGATTAAATTAGACGCAGGTTGGAGTGATATTGGGAATTGGCAATCGTTATGGGAAAACGAAAAAAAAGATTTAAATGGCAATGTGATTATTGGAAAAGTTGTGGAAAAAGATACTAATAATTGTTATGTAAGAAGTGAGAGTAGAGTTATTGCTTGTCTTGGATTAAATGAATTGATAATTATTGAAAATGGAGATTCAATATTGATTGCAAAGAAATCTTTATCTCAAGATGTTAAAGCAATAGTGAAAAAATTAGATAAGGAAGGATTTATTGCAGGAAAACTACACCAAAAAGTTTATAGACCCTGGGGGAATTATACTTCAATAGCTGATGATGAAAGATGGCAAGTAAAAAGAATTGAAGTTAAATCAAAATCCTCACTTTCATTACAGATGCATCATCACCGTTCTGAACATTGGATTATTGTAAAAGGAACTGCGCTTGTGGAAATTGATGATAAAGAAGAATTATTTTCAGAGAACGAAAGTGTTTATATCCCTCTTGGAAGTAAACATCGTCTCTCAAATCCTGGAAAATTAAAGTTAATTCTTATTGAGGTTCAAAGTGGTTCTTATCTAGGGGAGGATGATATTTTTAGATTTAAAGATAATTATGGAAGAGGTTAAACCCTCTTACGAAAATTTTTACCAAATTATTAATAATTTTTATATAACCACTTTTGATTATTCAGGTACCAGTTGATTGTGATGATTAAGCCTTTTTCAAAACTAATTTTTGGTTTCCAATTTAATTCTTTTTTGATTAATTTTGAATCTATAGCATATCTAAAGTCGTGGCCTGCTCTATCTTTAACAAATTTAATCAATGATTTATATGAAATATTTTGAGGATTGATTTTATCTAGATAGTTACATATTTTATTTGCAACCTCCAAATTAGTTTGTTCATTATTTCCTCCAATACAATAATTTTTCCCCGGCATTCCTGCATCAGCGACTAATAAAATAGCATCAATATGATCATCTACAAATAACCAATCTCTTACATTTTTACCAGTACCATAAATTGGGATCAATTTTTGTTTAAGTGCTTTAGAAATAATATTAGGTATTAATTTTTCAGGATATTGCCATGGTCCATAATTATTGGAGCAGTTAGTAATAATAGTCGGCAAATTATACGTATGGAACCAAGCTTTAACTAAATGATCACTACTAGCTTTAGATGCTGAATATGGACTCCTTGGATCATATTTACTTTGCTCATTAAAAATGCCATATTCACTTAAAGATCCAAAAACCTCATCAGTACTAATATGAATAAATTTAAATTTTCTTTGTTTTTCTTCATTAATTTTTTCGTAGTATTTTAGAGAACTTTTAAGTAAATTAAATGTGCCAATAATGTTACTTAAAATAAAATTGTCTGGGGAAGCTATTGATTTATCTACGTGTGTTTCTGCAGCTAAATGTATTATTAAGTCTGGTTTTATTTGATTAATAACATTTTCCACTAAATGTTTATCTGAAATGTCACCTTTTATAAATTTGTATCTTTCCTTAGTATTGCCCCCAAGCGATTGAATTAAATCATTTATTGAATTTAAGTCTCCTGAATAACTTAATTTATCCAAATTATATATATGAGAATTGCTTTCTTTAAGAAGTTTTCTTATCAACGCCCCTCCTATAAAACCCGCTCCTCCCGTTATTAATATCCTGTTATATCTTTCCATAATAATTATTATATTTATACTCTTGATTTATAAGAATATGAATCATTTCCATCAAGTTTTATATCTTTCAAAATTTCTCTTAAGCATACTTTCCAATCTTTCCCTTCATAACTTAGAAGATTCTTTGTTAAGTCGCAATTAAGAACTGAGTATAAAGGTCTTTTCACTAATGAAGGGTATTCATAAGTTTTTATAGGTATGATTTTTGTATTACTTTTAATTAAACCTATTTCTTTAGAATAATTACTTATCATTAGAGCTATTTCGTACCAGTTAGTTTCTCCATTATCTCGCCAATGGAGGATCTTGTTTTTATTTTTATTAAAAATTAAATTAAAATTTTTTAATTTAATTAATCTCCAACAAATTTCTGCCAAACTAAAACTACTTGTTGGTGAACCAATTTGATCTTGAACAACTTTTATTTCTTTATTAGTTGAGTGCAGATTGAGAATTGTAAGTAAAAAATTTCTCCCTACTGGACCCATTAACCAGCTAGTTCTTAAGATTATTCCTTGGGGGCTATTTTTAAAAATTTCTTCTATCGCTTCTTCAGCATAAACTTTTGAAAGTCCATAAATACCTAATGGGATTCTTTTTTCAGTAGTGGAATATGGGGTTTTAATTTTTTTTTGTCCATTAAATACATAATCAGTGCTGATTTGCAAAAATTTTCCTCCCAATTTTTTGATTTCTAATGCAAATGCTTTTGGCGCTTCGTAATTAACTTTCATAACAGTTTCTTTATTCGATTCAGCCATATCAACATTTGTAAAAGCTGCGCAATTAATTATCCAGTCGGGATTTATTAAATTAATAGTTTTTAAACAGGATGTAATATCAAGGAAATCAAAATTATTTCTATCCATTGAATATATTTTAGTATTAGACGGCTTGCTCTTGATTAAAGCACTTCCTAATTGTCCTTGAGAACCTGTGATTAAAACTTTCATTAAAAAATAAAATTTAGTTCTTCTGCCTTTTTCATAGTTAATCCATTAGTATCTTTTTCAGATATTAGTAGCTCATCTTCATTTATTTGATGCAATGGCCAATCAATCTTTAAATCAGTGTCATTCCATACAATTGACTTTTCACTTTCTTCGTCCCATCTTTTAGTTACCTTATACTGGACTTCTGCAAAATCACTGAGAGTTAAAAATCCATGCCCAAATCCTTCAGGAATCCACAATAAATATTTATTTGATTCATTTAATTCAATACTTGCCCATTCTTTGAATGTAGGCGAATTTTTTCGTAAATCAATTGCCACGTCATATATAACGCCTTTTGTACATCTTATTAATTTACCTTGCGCAAAGGGGTTAAGTTGATAATGGATACCTCTTAAAACGCCCCTTGATGAAGAAGAATGATTATCTTGACAGAAATTTGTTTTTGCAATGCTTTCATTAAAAGTAAGGGCGTTCCAACTTTCATAGAAAAACCCCCTATCGTCAAAGAAAATATTTGGTTTTATTAATGAAATGCCATTCAATAAATTATTCTTGTTACTTTTTAAAGTTGTTTTTTCCACTTGAAGGATCTAATTCTTTTTATTGATTTTTAGTTATCCTATAATAATTTCTTTAAACATTAAATCATAATCAATTTAATTTAGTATTAAAACTTATAGTATTTTATCCAAGTATTAACCTTTCTTAAGTCTGATATGAATAATTAGAATTTACTTGATTCTCTTAAAAATTATTTAACCATTTAAAGACATCATTCTTTTACAAATAAATTTTAAGCATAGTTCAAAAAAGGATTTTGGGAAATGCGATATTACTTTTTTCCCAAAAAAAGAAAAGCTTAATAAAGTTATTTAAAAATATTATTTAAATAATTTCTCCCTTTAAAAAAAAAATTAGAATTGTATTAACGCAAATAAAGCAATTATAAAATAAATTACTTTTAACTCAAGATTTAATAAAATAGTATGATATGAAAATGTATATTCAAGCTAGAAAATTTTTATTTTTGGGTTTAATAAATATTTTTTTTACAAATTTGATTCTGCAGATAAGTTTATTATATTTACCAATTTGGTTTTGCACCCTTTTAAGTCAATGTATTAATCTTCTAATTGGATTCTATCTTTATGGAAAATTTGTTTTTAAAAAAAATACAAAAAGTTTAAAAAAATTTTTTAAATATTTAATAATTGCAATATTTTCATGGATACTTAATACATCTTTAATATATATTTTATCAATATTGCTAGGTTATTCCGAAAATTTAGCTGCGATAATTGTTATCCCAATTTTAGCAATCTATTCATTTTTAGCTCAAAAGTATTTCGTTTTTAAAAAATAATTCACTCCTAGCATTAATATAAAAAAGGTTAAATTACTTTATGCTAGGTCTGACTAATAAAAACTTAAGAGAATTTTTTGTATTATCAGTTCTATTTCTGTTTCTTAGGTCATTAAGCTCTTTTGTTGTTTATAAATTTCTTTCAATTTATGATAATAGAATTTTTTCTTTTACTGATTTAAAATTTTATAATGAAAGTAATATAAATATTTTTTCACCAAATTTTTTTTACACTTTATTCATTAGGAATATTGGATATAATTCTGACAATTTATTATCTTTAAATTTTATTTTTGTATCTTTCATATTTTCCTTCTTAACAATAACGCCTTTTATATTTTTATGTATCAAAATTCTTTCTAGGAAAAATTCAATTTTTTTTATTTCCATATTATCTTTACATCCTTATTTAGCTTTATATTCATTGAAATTAGATTCAAATATTTTTGCGACTTTAGGAGTTTCTTCTTATGCTCTATGGATTTTCTATTCTAATAAAAATACTTTTAATTTTTCAATTATATTTAATGTATTTTCCACTATTTTTAGGAATGCACTTATCCCTTTATTATGGATTCAATTTTCCTTAATTTTTTTATTTAAAAGAGATTTTACAAGATATAAGTTACTAGGAATAATATCTTTATTCCTCATGACAATATTTATTACCTCTTCTCAAATTTTTTATGGTTTTGAATATATATCTCAAAATTTTGGTTGTTATTCTTATGAAAATATAGATAAATTTCTTCAGGAAATTTTGAGTCCAAATATTAGTAAGATTTTAAGTTTAATCTTTACCCCGATTTTACATATGATTTTAAATTTAGGAGCTAGAGAAGCAATAGCAATATATTGCTTTAACTTACCTTCTGAATATGCTGCGAATAATTTAATTAATTTGTTAACTACATTTTCTTTTTTAATTTTTCATTGTTTTCTTTTTATAAGACTTTTAATTTATATTTTTAAAGAATTCGAAATAAGAAAACTTGCTTTATTATTTCCTTTTTCAATACTGTTGCCAACTCTTTATGGTACAGCTCATATGAGGTATTTATATCCTTTATTACCCTTTTTAATTTTTGTTCTATTTTTGCCTAAAAATTTTCAAATTTTAAAAAAAATTTAAAATGTATCAATATTGTCGTGGGCTCGTAAGGCTTTAATTTTTTATTATTTTTTAAAATTTAGTCTTTATAAATTCAAATATTTTCTACTCAAATGCAATTGGATCTACTTCAATATTAGATGATATATCAACTATTCCAGTACCAGATGCATGACCAAAGGATGTTAAATCAAATTTAGGAGATTTTATTGATCTCCATAGTTTAATCATATTTAAAAACTTAATATCATCTAATATTAGAAATCTTTTTTTTACAGATAGATTAGATTTAACTAAATTTCTTATAAACAAATATTCAAAAACCCCATCTTTTGGAGCATCTAGAAATATTAAATCTGCTTTATCTATTAAAGCAAGATGCTTTTTAAAAATATCATAATTTGAGAGGTCTTCTAGGTATTGAGTAAATTTTCTAGATTTGAAATCATTTTTAGAAAGGTGTGAATTAAATTTATTCCATTTTATTAAATCAAAAGTAATAATTTCCGAATCAATTTTTGAGTAATCAAGCATTACTCTTGAGGACATTCCTGAACTTGTTCCAATATCAATAAGTGTTTTAGGTTTTTCATAATCAATTAAGCCCGCTAGTAATCTATAGTGCTCACCAGGAAAAATATTAAAGTATTTACTATCATTTTTGTTTTTATTAGATTTTAAATTTATTTTGAAAGCATTATTTATTGAATTGATGATTGTCTTTGCCATTGATGTTCCCCTTTTAACGCCAATATCATCGACTATGCCAACTTGTGCTGACCAAATAAAATTTTCTTTATATATTTTTGCAATTTCTTTTTTATATTTCTTGTTGTAAAAAAAAGTTTTTATTTTTTTTATCGGCGCAAATAAAATTCTTTTAAAAAATAAAATATAATTCATTTTTATAAATAATATCTATAAATTTATCATGCAATTCATCTTATAAAAATATTTTTTTATTTATTATTTTTATTTTATTGTAATTATTCTATCGCAAAATTTTAAAGCATTTTTTCTATGGGAAACTATTATCAAAGTATATTCTTTATTTAATTGCTTTATAAATTCCATTATAGAATCTTCAGTATCAATATCTAGTGCACTAGTTGCCTCATCTAGAATTAAAATTTTCCCACCTTTATATATTGCTCTTGCAATCCCAATTCTTTGTCTTTGACCTCCGCTTATTTGTATGCCTCTTTCTCCTACTTTTGCAAAAAAGCCTTTTTCAGAGTTTTCTACAAGCTTAGTTAATTGAGATATCTTTACGGCTTCTTTTAATTTTTTCATATCTATATTGTTCTTATCAATTCCAAATGCAATATTCTCTGCCAAAGATTGATCTGAAAGAAAGACATTCTGAGGAACATGAGATATTTGGGAGTACCAACCTTCAATTTTGAAACTTTTTTCATGCATATTTTTACAATCAACTAAAATCTCACCTTTTTCAGGCTTAGTTAGTCCCATTATTAAATCTAAAATAGTGCTTTTACCTGCACCTGATTTACCAATTAATCCTATCTTTTCACCCTTTTTTATATTTAAGTCAAAATCTTTCAAGACATAATTAGAATTTTTATCATATCGAAAATAAACGCTTTTAAAATTAATTTCATTGTTGAAATCTTCTTTGAATTTTTTTATCTTTTTTAGCTCTTTCTCTCTTTCATTTTCAAGCATATTAAGAACGCTCAAGGAAGAGTATTTATGGGTCTCTATAAAAACGTAGGATCCATAAATTTGTTGTAGCGGAGGTAGAAGACGTTGTATCCCGAATGCAAATGTTCCTAATATTGGGATAATTTCTATTGGATTATTTCTTGAATAAACCAAAGAAGATATTATTAAGACTGTAATTCCTATTACTTCTAAAAGGTATTTAGGAGATGCCTCTAGGAAATTACTTTTAGCATCAATTAATCTTAGTTTTCTATCCTTCCATTTGAATTCAGTCTCAAATGTTTTTTGGCATTTATCTAATATTATGTCTCTAATAAATCCCAATCCCTCCTGTAATGATTTGGTTTGTTGAATTACAAGCTCTGATTTGACTCTTGAAATTTTATTTATACGCTTATTGATAAATAAGATTAAGATTGCGTAAAAAATGATAAAAGAAGTTGAAATTATAAAAGTAATTGAGAAATTAATCTTTAAAAGACTTAAAAAAATAGATAAAAATATAAATAAAGAGCTTATAAATAACATTAGATATCTAATAGTATCCGTTAAGGAACTCGTCTTTGTTACTATGGTAGAAATTATATTGCTCGTGTTAGTTTTTAAGTGATATGAATAGGGTTGTGATAAAGAATTTGAATATGCAGAGCTACCAAGTTCATTCCCAAGGCTAGCAGCAAAATAATTATTTAAGTATATGATTAATAACCTTAAAGAAGCTGAAATAATTAAAAGAATTATAAAAATAAATAGAAGAGATATTAAGCTTTCCTGATTATTTGTTTCACCCAGAGATTGTAAGAATGGTTGAATTGAAGATAGTGTTAACACTTCGCTAAAACTACTAATTAGGACTAGAAAACTTAATGCTCCCAATTGTCTTTTTCTTCTAGAAGATAAATTCTTAAATATTTTGGTTATAATTTTGACTAAAGATATATTTTGATAACTTTCTATCATTTAGATTATTAGTGCAATTCATTTCTGATATAATAGTATATTGATTTGAATGTATCTACCAATTTCTATAATTTTAAAAGCAAAAAGATGTAGATCAAAATTGGTTATCATTGTTTCCTGATCCTAAGTTATTGAGAAAATTAAAATAGATAATTTTAAAAATAAGTAATTAAATAATGCTTTAGTTTAATTAATCAAGAATTTCAAATAGTTTTTTAGAAAGATCTTTTTTTATTTAAAAAAAAATAAATTTAGATTCTAGATAATTTTTATTTAATTCAATGGGATTTTACCCCTAGCCTCTAGTATTTTATTTTGATCATCAACTAACTCATGATAAGTTTTGGGACTTTTGGGCTAATTTAATCTTGATATTTGACTAAAAACTTAAAAATACTAGGAAATATGACAATAAACTTACTTTTTTTCTTTAAGAAAATAATCATTAGCAAAATATATATTTTCTTCATCTTTTACAAAGCCTTTGAAATTATAACCATCAATTTTTTTAAATTTCAAAGAAATCATGAATTCTATTAATTCTTTTTTAGTCCTTGGATTTTGCTCCATACAAACTAGTATTGGGCAGCTACTTATTAGAAAAGATTTAGCACCATTTAAAACATATAGCTCATGTGATTCAGTATCAATTTTAATTATAATTTTTTTATTTTTTTTTAAATGCAAATAATATTTATTCAAATTATCTAATGTTGATGCAAATACATTTAAAAAATCATACTCTCTACAAATTTCATTATTTAAAATATGTGTTTTAACAACTTTATTAGTTTCACCATAAGGGATGTTGGTTATTTCAAGTAATGAACATTTGTCCGATAAAGCGATATTTATAGGAATAATATTTTTAACATTATTTATTTCAATATTTCTGCATAGATTAATATAACTTGAGATAACTGGCTCAAAACTATAAACCTTATCAACAAATTTTGAGATAATTAAAGTTACTATTCCAATATTCGCTCCAATATCAATAAAAATACTATCCTTTGATACAAACTTCTTTAAATTTAAAATTGTTGGATCATTTTTTGTAAATTTTATAATTTGGTAATTGTATTTAAAATTAGAGATAAATAGTAAATTACCGATATTTTTGATTCCATTACTCTCTAAAAAAGAAAAAGAAATATATCTAATATGTGATGCGAATTTAAAGATGCATAATTTAATTCTATTTTTAATTTTTTTTAAAATGGTATTTTCTTTCAAAATTTTCTTTTATCTAAAATTCTAACTTATATGATTAATTTTAAAAGCTAATCGCTCAGATAAAATTATTCACAATAAGTGATAAAGTTATTTTATTTTATCTTTAATAGGTTTTTTTCTAATGTTTTAAGAAAGAAAATATCTTTATTGATTAAAGAGTTAATATTTCACTAATGTTAATGCCTATAATAAATGCATGTAATAAACAAATTAGACTTATTATTTTAAATAGATAAACTTTAAAATAATTTGCTATCAATTTTAACCAAAGATATCTTTTTAGTGTTATCTAATATTTATAGTATTCGAGCAATTAATTTTTGGTATAATAATGTATTCATTTAGGTATTTTCCAATTTCTATAATTTAAAATGCAAAATAAATTGAGATCAAAAGTAGCTGTCATTATTCCCTGTTATAGGGCAAAAAATAAAGTGGGCACATTGTGTAATCAATTAATTAAAATTGCTTCTGAATTATCTAATATTTGTACAATTTCAATATATATTGTTGATGACTTTTGCCCAGATTACTCATATAAGGAAATACCAAAGTCAGAGATATTTAATGTAATACATAATAAAAAGAACCTTGGTGTTGGAGCTTCTTCTTTAATAGGTTTTAAAGAGGCATTAAATTCAGAAAACCAATTTTTTATAAAGATGGATTCAGATGGGCAACATCCACCAGAATACCTTCTTGAATTGGTACCTTATTTATTAAATCTGCCAATAAATGAATTAACTCTTGTTAAAGGGACTAGATTCCATTTCCCTATAAATAATAAAAATATACCCTTTGATAGAAGATTAGGTTCTTTTCTTCTAGAGCCACTTTCCAGGATGTGTTTAATTTATAAAGGTTTAACAGACATTTCTAATGGATTTTTTTCCATGAATCAAATCACTTTAAAGTATTTAATATCTAAAAAATTTAAAACTAATATTGAGTCAAGATATCTTTTCGAATGCAGTATTATAAAAAGATGTAGCAATTTAGGAGTTGATTTGCATCAGTTTCCGATGCATACGATATATGGTAAAGAATGGAGAAGTTCAATGAAATCTTCAAGTATGATTTATCCACTCTTAAAATTTTGGGGTATCAATCTCTTAAAAGATATTATTTACAAATATATTTATAAATTAAGTTTAGGATCCTTCTTTCTTTTATCTTCAATAATTAGTTTTCTAACAAGTCTTTATTTTTTATTTTTTTATATATTACCTAAAGTAAATTCTGATATTCTTGTAACCGCTGGAAATGCAAGTATTTTTTCTGCAAATTTAGTAATATCTATTTTCCTTTTTAGTTTGTTTGTTTTATATGATTACTCGAAAAAAAAGAATGTAAAAATGGTTTTTTTTAGAAAATTTGCAGAATAACTTTTATAAAGTAATTATCTATAATTTGCCTTCCATTCAGGAACTAAAATCGAGAGATTTTTCAATACTTCTTTCAAATTATTTTGATTGATTGCATTCTCTAATAGGCTTAATTTTTTTATTAACTCATCATAATTAATATAATTTTCATTAGCTCTAAATATCAATGGATGTTCTGTTTCTATGGCTTCTGCATTAATTAGTAACTCTTCAAAAAGCTTTTCTCCAGGTCTTAAACCTGTTTCCACAATTTCAATATCACCTTCAGGATTTTCATGATTTTTAATTGTTAATCCACTTAATTTAATCATTTGTTCTGCTAAAGAAAATATTTTAACTGGCTCTCCCATATCTAATAAAAATACATCACCACCCTTAGTCATTGTTGTTGTTATCAAAATTAGACTTACTGCTTCTTTGATTGTCATGAAATATCTAACAATATCTTTATGAGTTAATGTAATTGGGCCACCATTATTAATTTGTTTTTTAAATAGAGGCACAACTGATCCTGATGAGGCCAATACGTTTCCAAACCTTACAATAGAGAATAGAGTTGGAATATAATCCTTATCTTCTTTGCTTAAATTTGTTTCTTCAGATGCAAATGCTTGGAAAATTATTTCTGCGAGTCTTTTAGATGCCCCCATAACATTACTAGGTCTTACCGCCTTATCTGTAGAAACAAGTATCACTTGTTTAGCCTTTGTCTTTAAAGCTGCCTTACAAATAGCAATAGTAGTTAAAACATTATTCTCAATTCCTGAAATAGGATTACTTTCAACTAAAGGAACATGTTTATAAGCTGCTGTATGAAAAATAACTTCAACATTTTCATTTTTTAAAACTTTTTCTAGTAAAAAGAGATTATTCGCAGAACCTAATATTGGAATTAATTGTGATCTTTTAGGATTAATTTCTTGAAATTTTTCTAGTAATTTATATAAATTAATCTCACTTTGTTCAAACAAAATGATTTTATTGGGCTTTAACCTAATAATCTGCTCACATAATTCAGAGCCTATTGAACCTCCTGCGCCCGTAACACAAATTGACTTGTTTTCTATAATAGATTTAACAAATTCTAAATTTACATATATCTCATCTCTACCAAGTAAGCTCTCTATTGAGATGGGTTTTAAAGAATCAATTTTTGTTTTGCCCGTTGTGATTTCTTCAATTGAAGGAATTTCAGAAATTCCTATATTTTTCTTTTTTGCCTTTAAATAAACTTTTCTAATTGTTTCTTTGTTAAGACTTGGCTTGGCAAGAAAAATCTCCTCAATATTATTAAACTTATCTATATATTCAATTGATTTGATTGGCAGATCCCAGATGGTTCTATTGTGTAAAGCTTTTAGATCATCTATGAAACATATAATTTCATAAGTTTGAGATATTTTTAAAGCAGCAGCTAATTGAATAGCTTCAGTACCAGATCCATAAATAGCAATTCTTTTGACTTTTAATTTTGATTTATCGAAATTTACTAATATATCTCTTAAAAGCAATCTAGTTGCGCTGGTTAGGGTAGATAGCGTAAACCAAACAAGAATCCAACTACTATTTGAAGGTCTGGGTAAACCAAAAAAATTGGAAAAGTACGATATTAATAAAAGTAAAATTCCATTTCTGCATGTTAATAAGAAGAATGATTTTGCACCAACATATCTTGTTAGGCTTTTATATTGATTGCTGAAAATATAAAATGGTAAGCCAATTAAAATAATTGTTGGTATCAACCATTTACTTACTGGAATAACTGGGTAGAGAGATTCATTCCTTAGAATGAAAAAAACAATTGATACAGATAGAAAAATAAGGATTGCATCCATTGTCATAAGCAAAAGAACTCTTCCTTTTTTGCCTATTCTCTTGCCATGAAGTAACTTCTTAAGTTTATTTATATACATCAATTTATAAGTGATATGCTCTCTAATAATTTTTTTGACTTAATGTATAATTTTCTCAAGATACTTAGATTAGACTTCATTGGATTAAATCCTTCTTTCGAATTTTTATCAAAGGGGTATTTTTCTCGTTCTAAAAACTCTGATATGCATGATTTATATTTTTCATTTTTTAATTCAGACTTTAAATTAAGAAACTCCTGAATAACATTAAAGTCTAAAAAAGGATATCTTCCTTCTATTCCATATAAACCAGCAACCATCTCGTCCTTTTTTAAATAACTCCTTTGAGTATCACCATAGAATTTCTTCCAAGGAAAAATTGTTTCTAGATTTTTTGGAAATTTACCGCCAAATTCAGAATGTGAATAAATCTTTTTACCATTAAATCCATAATCAGAAATTATTTCATCTGCTCCTCCACCTGAGATTATCACATTTAATCCTTCACTTGATATTTTTTTACATAGAACTGCTAAACCTAAAGCTCCTCCGTCTTCATGCAACATTATTGATTCTTTTTGTTCTTTATCTTTATGATCATATTTTATATTACCTAACTTTTCTTTTAAAAATAATGAAACTTTTGCTGATTCTTTTTTTGTAAGTGGGGGGATTTGATAATGTTTTATACAAGAAAATTTTTTATTAATCGATATTCTTTTTTTTAGAATAGCCTTGCTTTCAGAATTGCCAACAGTAACTGTTGAGTATGGAATTCTTAATTTATTTAGTACGCAACATATTGCTCCTGAATCGTAACCTGATGATAAGGGGACGCAAATTTTAGATTTAAAATGAACAGATCTTTCCTTTACACTTATTTTAAAGGCTTCAATCCATGAATCATATGTTGATTTGAATTGCTTAAGATTGAGATTAAAAAAATCTTCATAACTAATTTCTGGATTTTCTAAATTAATATATTTAATTTCAATTTTTTTATTAGGAGGAACTTCTTTAATTTCATCATAATGTAAATGCGATATTGCAGACTTATAGGATGATATGCAAATTGAGTCATTTCTAATACCAAAGTAAACCGGTTTCGTCCCTATTAAATCTGTGTAAATTGTGATTAATTTTTTTTCTATATTAATAGTACAAATGGCGTATTCACCTCTAGCATTTTTTAAATAATTTGATAAGTTGTTAGTTATTTGCTCATCATATAAATTTAAAGTATCAGGTTTGTTGTTTTTAGGATTATATATTTCACCATTAAATAATAATAAATTCTTTAAATCTGAAAAAATAGGCTGAGATATAAAAGAGTTTGAAATATCTAAAAGATTATGAATAGATTGGTAATAATATCCATCTTTTTTGAAACTTAATCTATTTGTTTGATCAGGGCCTCTACTTGAAATAAATGAATTTGCTTTTAATAGATCAGAATTAGAAATTTCTTTTTTTGATATTGAAATTATAAAACCGCACATTTATTTGAAAAGTGAAATAAGTTTATGAATTTTACTTTTAATTGAAATAATAAATTTATTAAAAATAGTTTTTCTTACTATAACGTTATCTAAATATTCATTAATTAATTTATTTTTCTGAGTAAACAATAAAATCCATTGATAAATAATAGATTCTTGATTGGAAGAGAAATAATTTGATATTGTATAACTCAATTTTTTTAACTCCTCTCTTTCATTTTTTTCAAGCATTGCGAATTCCAGTAACTTATTAGCAATTTCTTTTTCATTCTTTATTACTAAAGACCTACTATAAGCCATTACATCTGCACATCCATAATCTAAACAACTTATTACTGGAATTGAAAGAGCCATCCATTCAAGTATTGAAGCAGGAAATGCTTCACCGTGGCCTCTTGGATTGAATAAAGCTATATCACATTCTTTCATGATTTTATATCTATTTGAATTAAGGGTTCCATGAAAGAAGATTGTTTTGTTTATTTCATTTTTTATATAGGGATATATTTTATTACCATATTCTTTATCACAAGGAATAAATTTATGCCCTTTCTCGAAATCATAAAGATCTGAACCACCAATAACTTCTAAAATAGGAGTGAAGCCAATATCTTTCAATGATGATGAAATTAAATTCCAATTTTCAGCTATCAAATGGAAGCCTTTACTAGGTACTAATGCCCCCATATATCCAATCCGAAGTTTGGTTTTATCTTTTTTAGATTGAAGGCATAATAAATTTTCATTATTGAAAGCACTTTTTCTTATCCTTTTAGCGCAAAATAAATTATCAATATGATTATGTGGTCCAAATAAAGAAAAATTTGATAAGTATTGATTTTTACCGACTGATATTAATTCAAAATTTAAATTTTTTGCAATCTTAACCATATTTTTATCAAAGGGATGTCTAGTCCAAATAAAAGTCCTTTTAGAAAAAAGTTTAATTTTATTTTTATATATATTCTCAATTATATTTCCAGTCAATAAAGTAATATCCCAATTTTTTTGGAATGCATCTTTTTCACTGATAACTCTGAGATTAAAAAATTTATCTTTTATAGGATTCTTTGTAAATAAAGTAATTTGAAAATTAAGATTGTTTTTATCAGATTCTTTTTGTATTTCAATAGCTAATCTAGCTGTAGTATAAGTTGTTCCACCTACTCCTGGATTGACTTGATATTCGTTAATCATTTTTTCAAGTATTTTTGATTGTTCAAGATAAATTAGTATTCTCATTTTTTAATAAAAAGATTTCTTAAAATTATCTTGATTGATAATTATCAACAATACCTATTAATTTCTCAACTCTTTTTTCGACTGTATGGTTGTTCTTAATAATATGGTACGAATTTTGTGAGATTCTTTTAATCTTTTTTTTATCCTTTAAGATTAAAAATAATTGTTTGATTAATGAAAAAATATTTGTATAAAAAATAATACTTTCATCATGATGAAATATTTTACTTAGCATTTTTTTATCTGGAATTTTATTAGTTAATATGCAACAACCACATGCTCCAGACTCAAATATTCTTCTTGTTATTTCTGACCACCTGGCATATTGAAAACAAATCTGCGTTTCATTATAAAAAAAGGTATTCTCATGATCTTTAAGTCTCTTGTTTATAAAAAACTTACCAAGTAGTAATTTCAAAAATATTGAATAACTTCTATTACCCATAGAGGTACCAAGAAAAATTTTTCGCTTTCCTTTATTCTTTAAATAGAAAATTTTGCTATCAGCCCAGTGTGTAAACCAATAACAATTAAAATCTTTTTCCTTCCAATATTTATAACATTCATAATCAGGAGTAAGAGAAATATCTGAAACAGCTGCTCTTATATAATTTAGATTTCTAGTTTGCGGCTCATCACCTAACTCATTTATAAGGATAACTTGTGGAAATTCCTTTTTAAACCTAATCAAATTATTGTTTAATTGAAAATTGTAACCTGCATAGAAAATAAGCACAACTTTAATATTTTCCCTCTCAATTTCTTTTGCTGATGGCAATTTAAATAAATTGGGATCATTATATTCATTTCTTATGACTTTTATTTCTTGATTCTCAAGCTCTTCAGCAAAGCCTCTTGGCAAGCTCCATTCTTGTCTTGGATTATGATGATAAGAAAAATACCAAGTATTTTTAATCACAATCTATACTCATGATCCTAATATTAGAATTTTATCTAACATATCTAAATTTTATAATTGTATTTAATTAAATGAAATTTTTAGATAAACTTTTTATTTCTGTCTGAATATCTTAGATACATTAATCTACTATAGTTAAGTTTATATAGTAATAAAATTATGCTATTAGCAAAAGAAGTAATTTTATACATTATTCTTTCCTTATTTTTCTTTAATATTTTTTATAAATATTTCTCTAAATTTATTATTGATAGACCAGTTAATAGAAGTTCTCATATTGCAGATACTCCTACTAGTGCAGGCATAATATTCATCTTAATTCATTTAACTTATGTTTTCTTTAATAAGGACTATGCTCTATTATTTTTAGTTCCTATTGGAATTCTTGGATACCTAGATGATATTTTTAATATTAAACAGATATATAGATTATTTTTTCAAAGTATTAGTGTAACTTTAACATGTTTTTTCTTATTAAACTTTGAAAATTTTAGTAATCTTAAATTAGCTAATAGCATTATTTTATTTATATTTTTATTTTTAGGCCTAGTATTAATAAACTGTGTTAATTTTATGGATGGAATAGATGGATTAGTATCGAGCAATATATTTCTTATATTAATAAATTATTCTTTAATTAATAATTTAGAACTAATTGCTATTCCGATTGTATTATTTGTTTTTCTTTTTTATAACTGGCATCCTGCAAAAATGTTTATGGGTGATTCTGGAAGCACCTTTTTAGGTTTGATTTTATTTTATATAACTTTTTCTAAAAATGACTTAAATTCCTCTTTGATTTTACTATCAACAGCTTCACCTTTGCTATTGGATAGTTGTATATGTATCTTGAGAAGATTTAAAAATAATGAAAATATTTTTTCGCCGCATAAAAAGCATCTTTATCAACGACTTAATCAAAGTGGAATGTCACATTCAAAAGTTTCAATTATTTATGCTTCTTGTACTTTGATTCTAGTTATTTTTTCTCAAACAAATAATTTAATTATTATGTCATCTATGACATTATTAGTATTTTTACTTGGTACTTTTTTAGAGAAATATTACGCAATTCCTTTTAAAACTTAGTTTGTGTTCGATTTAATTTATATATAAAAGATAGAATATACTTTGATAAATAAACTCTAGATATCTTTTGTATGATTTTAGAAATTATAAGTTCATGTGAATTTATAATATTTAAATTGTATAGTTTATCTAGGCTTTTTTTGATTTCTGAATAAACCTTTATTCCACTTCTTCTCTGTAAAAAATTTTCTTTAACATTTACCAAGACTAAAACTTTATCTGTAATATTAATTTTTTTAGTACTTGTTAATACTTTTCCGCTTAATATCCAGTCTTCGCCTACTCTTGTATCACCATAACCACCAATTGAAATAAAAAATTCTCTTTTTATCCCAATAGAGACATTATTAAAAGGATTTTTATAAGGTAAGAATAATTTCGCAATTGCTATATTTTTACTAGAAAACTTTATTCTACTTATTCCAATAGAATTAACCTCTTTAATTGCTCCAACAGATACATAAGCATTATTTAATGCATTATTTTGGTTCAATATTCTATTATCTATATTCATATCGCCGGTATCTAAAAATAATAAATTTTCGGCATCTGAAAATATAGCTCCAACATTTCTTGCGGTTCCTGCTCCTTTATTATCTCTTAAATATATAAGTAAAAGCTTATTTTCGATTGCCTTATCTTCAATTTTGATTTTAAAAAATGAATTTTCACCATCTAAAACTATTATTAACTTATTGATAAGTGATATTTCACTCTTTAATGAATTAATAGAATTATTCAGATCTTCTGATGATGATCCTTCCCAGTAAGGAATTATTATATCTGTCTTTATCATAAAATCTTCTTTATAATTTTTTTGATTTTTAATGCCAGGTAAATAAATATAAATTTAAGACCTAAATTATCATAAATAATATACAAATTCTCAAAGTTTTTTTTAAAAATAGATTTAGAACTAACTCCATCTTCAGACTCAAATATTATTGAAATTTGGTTATTATGGTAATCATTTTTGGATAAATTAATTTGATAATATTTAATAAACTTTAGGAAGTAATCATAATCACTAGAGATTGAATATTTATTTGAATATCTTAAATTGTTTAATTTAAAAATAATTGCATTATGACAATATGGCATTCCTGAATAAAGATTTCTAAGGCTGTTAGTATATTTATTATTATTTGATAATTTATATTGGCACATCAATATGTTACTTATTTCGATTTTTTTAATATTATTGAAAAATATTAGATCCCCTGCGCCTATAACAATATAGTAACTGTCTTTTTTTAAAAAATACAAAGCTTTGTTTATTGCTGTATATATTCCTTTTTTATTTGTAGAAATAAATCTAAGAAAATAGTTTTTTTTTGAAGGATATTTATTTTCTATCTCAGAAATATTATTACAAGAGCAATCATACAAAATTAAATGGGTAATTGATATATTTAAATTCTGTATATAAAGGCAGCTAATTGTCTTTTCTAATTTTAAATTATTTTCATCTTTAAAGGGAGTTATTATTTTTAGATTTTTTATTATATTTTTTTTATTCATAATTTAAGACTTTCTTGTAAAAACTTATATGGGATTCTGCAATTTTTTTATTATCCCAATTATGTAATGCATTTTCTCTTGAAGCTTTTGAAAATCTTAAAATTTTTTCTTCATCTTTTAATAAGTTTTCAATAGCAATGGCCATTTTCTTGGTATTGAAAGGCTCTATTAAAATACCATTTTTATCATGTTTAATTATATCTTTTAATCCTCCAATATTAAAACCAGCAACTGGTGTTCCACAACTTTGCGCCTCAGCGGCAGTTTGCCCAAAGGATTCAATCCTTGAAGGTATTATAAATAAATCAGCAGAAGAATATATAGTGGATAATTTATTAATTGAATTTATTATTCCTAGATTATGGATTTCAAAAAAAGTATTTTTAAAAATTTCTTGATGTTTATTTTTTTTTCCAAAAATAACAATTTGAATATCTTCCTTTTTAAAAGTTAAAAATTTTAAAACATCAATTAAAAGATCAGCTCCTTTCCTTGGATCTTTACCTCCGTCAACACTGCCAAATAATATTACTTTTTTTTTATTATTTAATTTAAGGGATTTTCTTGCATTATATTTATTGATTGGCATGAAGACTTCAGTATTTATTGGATTTGGTATTATTACAATCTTTTTATCTTTCATTAATAAAGAGTTCTTAGCACAATTTCCTATCCATTTACTTGGAGCTATTAAGCTGATGTAATTTCTCCAACTTAATTTTTTCCTTAAAAAACAATATTTATCAACATACTCTGAAAGTCTAAATATATTTTTAATTTTGTAACCATTTATATATCTATTATCCTGAGAATTTATCTGGTAATGCTCAGTTGAACTAAATGGCCAACAATCATGAAGAGTCCAAACTATTGGAAATTTTATTTTACCTATTTCTTCGATTGAAATAGTCTCATGTTGTACCCAATGAATATGAACAAGATCAATATTTAAATTATTAATTTCATTATGTTTTAATGAGGGGAAAGCTGAAATAGAATGAAAAATATGATCTTCATATTTAAATAATTTTATAAGAATTCTTTCTAAATATTTCTTGAAAAAATTTAAAAAATTTGTCATTAATTTCTTTGTATTGATGATATTTTTATTACTACCTTCAATGGTATTTATCCTTAATAAACTCTTGATATTTGGATCATTGTAATTTCTTATACAATCATGTATTCTTTTTGCAGCAATTCCCGCCCCCGTTTTACTGTCACAATAAGATAAGTGTAAGATTCTTATCATTTTTCAAAATTATATTTTTTTATAAGTTTTTTAAGTTTTATTTTCATATTTTTTAACTTCTTAATTATGAAAATTTTAGAAATTTTATTGCCACCAGAATATTCATAAATATCAACTATCTCATCGGCTTTTTCATTAGTTATAAAATAATCGGGATGAATAGTTGGAAATATACTTTTTCTTTTCTCATGGTCTTTTTCTAAAAAGGAATTTAAATCACCGCCAAAAGTATGGGTTGAATCTTCATCAAAACCAATATTTTTTATTAAATTTTTATTTGGAACTATTGTAAATCCATCATTTAGAAAGGCACTTAATGACCATTGATAGTCCCAAGTATTTGGGGAACTGCGATGGTAAATATTATCCAAAATATTTTCCCAAAAATTTATTTCTCTTTTATTTTTAAGTTTATTCTTTAATATACCTTTTGATTTAATATTAGGCCAATCAATAATGTCTCTATCATACTTAACCCAACATCTTTTCCATGTTGCCCAACCCCAACTTCTTGGATATTTACTAAAGTAATATGTTCCATTTCCTCTTTGAATATTATTTTGTTGATTATGCCCTGTTATAGACCATATCCTTTCATTATTTCTATAAGTTTCAAGCATTTCTTGGCAAAAACTAAAAAATTCTAAATCAGGAATACAATCATCTTCTAAAATTATCCCTTCTGTTTCATGTTCAAAAAACCAATTTATTGCATTTGAAACTCCAAGTTTACATCCTTGATTAATTTTACTAAACAAATATTTTTTTGTATTTATTTCTTCAAAACTTTCTAGAAGAATTTTCTTTGTATCTTTTACTTTATTATCTTCAATAATATTTTTATTCTTTGGGCCATCACATGCAATATATAAAATGGAGGGATGGATTTTTTTAATTCTGCTTATCAATTCCCTTGTTTGTTTAGGTCTTTTCCAAGCTATGATTAAAATTGGAGTTTTAAATTTCTTTTCCTGATTCATTCATCTTTTTAAAAAGATTCATAATTTTGCCACGATTTTATATTACCCTTAAAGGAACCATGAGTAAATAAAGGTATTTTAAAGTGGATGCTTGAAACAGTAAAATTTTTTTTAATTTTTAATCCTAGTTTATTTATGAGATGATCTATTGGAAAATATTTATTTGATTTTGTTTTTTGATATTCTCTATAAAATAGTTTAATAAGATTTCGGCTAACTAAATAACTGCAAGCTGTATTAGTATATATACCTTTTAGAAGCAGAAATTCATCATTAGATATTTTAATTTTTCTTGATGGAATTAGATCATCTAAATTCAATCCCCCTGCTAAATCAATAAAAACATTATTGAAATTAAAACTTTTTGATCTAGCAAAAAGGTCTTTTAATCTTTCCTCAGTATCATCTTTGCAAATTGCATCATCTTCAAATACTATCATTACTTTTTTTTTGCTTTTTAAGAAGTGTTTCCAGGCTTTAATATGCTTCTCTGTAACTAATGACTCTATCAAAAAATGTTTATAAACATTAAAAATTTCATTACTATTTTTAAAAATAAGATTAATGATATGTTTAATAAAATTTAAAATACTTGTTGATATTAAATAAAAAAAATTAACTGAAAATTCTTTTTTGTGTAGTAGATTATAAAATATTCTAAAAAAATAAGTTCTTAATATTATTATTTTATATTCAAAAGAAAATTTTATTTTAAAAAGTTTTCTCTGTTTATAGATTTCAAACAAATCTATATTTAATTTATCAGCAAGCTCTTTTAAGCGATTTCTGAGATGAAATCTATCCTCTGAATTGTTGTGGATTATATAAAAGGAAACATGTTTCATTACAAAACTCTTCCTAATATATATTTGATAGAAAATTTAGTTTCACTGAAAGTACTCTTGATTTTTAATTTTAAATTTATCTTTTTAGTTTTATTAATAGTTAATTTTATTTTTATATATTTAAAAAAACTTATTAAGAAAAAATGCAATCTTGCTATGAAGTTTCTTGAATAAAAATGGTGATAGTTTATTGGTAAATTATTGTATCCAAATGTAGTTCCTAAACCATATACTTTTTTTTCTCCTTCTAAAGCCCAAATAGGTTTAAATATAGTTTTTAGTGGTTTGAATAAGTTTTGATCAACTAACTCAGGTTTTGCCCATGTAATTTCTTCACTAACGTCTGATCTTTCGTTGGTAATCCATGCCGCTTCTTTAAGTTTCTTTATAGTATCAGTATTGAAGCAGATATAAGAGGGACCAATGAATAAATGACCCCCGTTTTCAATGCAGTTAGTCCTTTGAATATTTCCGTTTATACCCTTAAGCATAGCAAGCACAAATGAAAGTTTTATTGCATATCTAGTTAAAGGAAAAGCATCGATATCAATAATTAAACAATAACTATTTGAATTTAGATTCCTTATTAAATCTCTTATCATTACTGAATGAATGCTTAAGTGGTCAGATTTAGATTTCGTTTTTAGTGATTCGAGTTCACAATATTTTTTATTAAATTCTAGTGTCCCAATTTTTACTTGCTTTGGTATAAGTAACTTAATAATTTTGTTCCTAAAAATGAATGCCCAATTTTTTGAAAGATTATTTGTTGAAAGAGAATAAATGAAGAGATCTATTTCTTTCTTTATTAAATTGTCCCAATAAATTTCAACTTCTTCTTTAGATAGATATTTATCCATACAAAATTAAATTAAATTAAAGATTTCTGAAGTAATTTATTGTATTTTCAAGTCCTTGATCAAGATCTACAAGGGGATACCAATTTAATTTTTCTTTTGCCTCTGAAATAACTGGATTTCTTTGTAGAGGATCATCTTGAGGTAAGTCTTTAAATATGAAGTTTTCAGAAATATTTAATTTTTTAGAAATAATTTTTGCTAATTCTATTATTGTTATTTCTTTAGGATTTCCTATATTTATTGGCCCACTTATATTCGCATTCATTAATTTAATAAGCCCATTAATTAGATCATCAACATAGCAAAAAGAACGAGTTTGTTTCCCATCCCCATATAATGTCATTTTTTCATTTTTTAATCCTTGCATAATTAAATTGCTAACTACTCTGCCATCATTTGGGAGCATTCTTGGTCCATATGTATTGAAAATTCTGACAACACTAATATCTAGATCATGGGTTCTTTTGTAATCAAAAGATAATGTTTCAGAAATTCTTTTACCCTCGTCATAACAACTTCTTATTCCGATAGGATTTACATTCCCCCTGTAACTTTCTGGTTGTGGGTGAACTTCAGGATCACCATATATTTCACTTGTACTGGCTAGAAGAAATTTTGCCCCCACTCTTTTAGCCATGCCTAGCATATTATAGGTTCCAAGGAAACTTGTTTTAGCTGTTTTAATAGGATTAAACTGATAGTGAATCGGTGATGCCGGACAAGCTAAATGCCATATTTTATCTACTTCAAGAGTAATAGGTTTTGTTATGTCATGTCTTATTAATTCAAAATTGGAATTATCAAACCATTTAATTAAATTTTTCTTAGTTCCTGTAAAAAAGTTATCTATGCAAATTACCTCTTCACCTTTCTCCATTAATTTATCAATTAAATGAGACCCAAGAAAACCAGCTCCCCCAGTAACTAAATTAACTGTTTTTGATTTGTTGTTAGTCATATTTAGGATAATTTATATTTAATATTTTCTCTAAGTAATGATTAATAATATTACCACAATATAAAAAAATCTATTTCAGCAAATTTTATTAAAGATTTTTGTTTTGATTTAATTACTCTCTCTTAAAATCTTTCTGAGATAGTTGCCATAGGGACTTTTAACATATTTTTTTGCAATATTACTAAATTTTCTATCATCAATATAATTCAGCCTCCATGCAATTTCTTCAGGGCAGCCTATTTTTAATCCTTGACGCATTTCTAATGTTTTTATAAATAAGCTAGCATCTTGCAGTGATTCGAAAGTTCCTGTATCCAGCCAAGCTATTCCTCTTCCAAGGATCTCTACATTAAGTTTTTTTTCTTTCATATAAATATTATTTAGATCTGTAATTTCTAATTCTCCTCTTTCGGAGGGTTTTAGCTTTTTTGCGTATTTAACAACATTACTTTTGTAAATATATATACCTGTTATTGCAAAATC
Organism: Prochlorococcus sp. AG-418-J17; assembly: GCA_003214085.1. Classification (GTDB taxonomy): domain Bacteria; phylum Cyanobacteriota; class Cyanobacteriia; order PCC-6307; family Cyanobiaceae; genus Prochlorococcus_A. Next base: position 10,045 of record QCMB01000010.1, on the reverse strand, counting down.
ACTTTTTGATGATTTCGGTTTTTCCTCTATATAAGTGGGAATGTTTTCTTTATTAAAATTTATTATTCCAAATCTACTTGGATTTTGTACACGATATGCAAATATGGTCGCATCGTAATTCTTGGACGCTGAGTAAACTAATTGAGTTGTCAAATCATGACCATAAAAAATATTGTCTCCAAGTATTAAAACCACTTTAGAATTTTTAATAAATTTTTCAGCTAAAATGAACGCCTCTGGGATGCCTCTAGGTTCTTCTTGAACTTCGTAGGAAATTTTGATTCCGAATTTTTCGCCTGTTCCTATTAGATTTTTAAAAAGAGCTTGATCTCTTTTTGTGGTTATTAAAAGGATATCTTTTACACCCATAAGCATTAATGTGCTTAGGGGATAGTAAATCATTGGTTTATCATAAACTGGCAAAAGTTGTTTGCTTATTGAGTCAGTTAGTGGAGAAAGTCTTGAACCATTACCCCCTGCAAGAACTATCCCTTTCAAATTATTTTGTGGCATTTATTTTAAATTATCCATATTTGATCCAAATCCAATTTTCCAAATATTTAAGTCACTTTCTCTAAAATGATTGATATCGATTATGTCTCTACAATCAAAAATCCATGATGGTTTACGCATTAACTTTGATATCTTTAACCATTCAATTTCCTTGAATTCAACCCATTCAGTTAAAATTAAAATAGCATCTGAGCCATTTGCTAGTTGCTCAAAAGAAGAGGACATGCAAACATTTTCTTCAATTTTAAATGAATCATTCACTGCATTTTTTAAATTTTTTAATGAATTGGATATGTCTTTAAACTTTACTTTTGGATCATAAATGGTTAACTTTGCTCCCTCCATTAAAAGATTAGAACAAATATTAATAGCAGGGGATTCTCTGGTATCGTTCGTATTGGCCTTAAAAGCAAAACCTAGTATACCAATTTTTTTGTTTGTAACTGTTCCAAATAATTTTTTCACAATGATATTAGTAAGCCTATTTTGTTGCCAATGGTTTATCTTTAAAACTTCATTCCAGTAATTAGCTACCTCATTTAAATCGTACAATTTACAAATATAAACTAAATTTAAAATATCCTTCTTAAAGCAGCTTCCTCCAAATCCAGGCCCTGCTTTTAAAAAGTGTCTGCCAATCCTATAGTCCATTCCAACTGCTTTTGATACTTCTGATATATCTGCACCAGTTTTTTCGCATAAAGCTGAAATAGAATTTATTGAACTTACCCTTTGAGCTAAAAAGGCGTTTGCTGTTAATTTTGACAACTCGGAGCTCCAGATATTTGTTTTTATGATTTTTTCTTCGCTAACCCAGTTTTTATATATATTTACTAAGGCATTTATTGAAGTCTTACTCTCTCCTCCAATCAATACTCTACTTGGGTTAATTAAATCATCTATAGCAGTACCTTCTGCTAAAAATTCTGGATTTGATAAAACTGTAAAAGATTTTTCTGGAATCTTTTCTGAGCCTTTTTGTGAGGAAATTAGTATTGTTTTGATTACTTCTGCTGTTTTAACTGGGATTGTACTTTTTTCAACAACAATAGTGTGTCCAATAGCAAATTCAGCTATTGATCTTGCAGAACTCTCAATAAATTTTAAATCACTTGCTTCTCCAGCTCCTAGCCCAGTTTGTTTAGTCGGTGTATTTACAGAGATGAAAACCATATCTGATTCAGCAATTGATTGCTGTATGTTTGTGCTAAAAAATAAATTTTTACCTCTGCATCTTTTTATTAAATCTTTTAATCCTGGTTCATAAACAGGCAATTTTGTTAAGTCTTCGTTATTCCAAGAGTTAATTTTATCTTTATTTAAATCGACAACTATTACTTTTAAATATTTACATTTATCAGCAATTACTGCCATCGTTGGCCCTCCTACATATCCTGCTCCAATACAACAAATTGTTTTAATCCCATCACTCATAAAAAAAATTTACAAATTACATTCAGTAGAATAATTTTAAATCATTGCAGCTCTTAACCCTGCTAATAAGATCCAAGTCATAATACTTATTCTTAAATCAAAATACTGCATATCAAATAAATGAGAAAAGATAATAAATAAAATGGATGAAAACCAAGCTTTCTCAAAAATCAAATTTTCTTTACCTATATTGATTTTTAATACTGCGTAATTTGCTATTAATCTATAAGATTTGTTTAAATATTGAAAAATTTTATAAGAAATAATAACTGCTGTTATGACTCCATAATTAAAGGCAAGTTCAAAAATAATATTATGTGGGTGCCCTATCCATTTACCCTTAAATGTTTCATAAACAATAGGGAAAGAACCTCCTCCCCATCCAAGTAGAGGTCTTTTAAGAATATTTTCGATACTAAATTTCCATATCTCAAGTCTTGGATAAGCCTCACTAAAATCTATTGATTTATCTGGAAAATTATTAAATATATTTATTGGAACAAAGGATAAAAAATCATTCCTTATTGAAGTTGGTAATAGAGAAATAATAAAAGTTAAGAGTATGAAAGATAATAAAATTAAAGGAATCAGCAAGAAAATTGTCTCGAAGCCCAGCATTGTTTGAATTGCAATCAACATTCCTAGCCATGAATTTCTTGAATTGGTAAGCAAAATAGAGGTTATGAATAAAAAACAAATTATCAGAGTAATGATTTTTTTATATTTTTTCTGATTTATAAGAAAATAATAAAGAGAAAAAGGCCAAACAAGTGTCAACCAAGATCCAGCATAATTAGGATTATTAAATGGGCCTGTTAATCCATCTGTTAGACTTATTGGCTTTTGGTACCAAATAATTAATCCGTTTAATATTTGAAATGGACCAGTTACGTTAAAGAAATATTGGAGAAAACCTGAAATAATTACAGGTAGAGAACCAATAACTAATAATTTGCCGACCATTTTTCTCGATGTTTGTTTTTCAAGATAAGGCTGAAATCCCCAAAAACACCAGAAAAATGGAATCCAATTAATTAAACTAATCCATGACAAATTCCCAATCTCTTTTTGAACAAATATTGGGTTATTAAAACTATTATAAATGCAACTTAAAATCATTAATAAAGAAACAATAATAAATACTTTATTTGTTCTTTCTTTAATGAAATTAATTGGATTATTATTATTGCTTAATAATAAAGATATAAATAGCGTAACTGCAGCAATAACTGGCGCTGATGGTAATAAAAAAACCCCTATGTATAGTAATTTTAAACCGACTTTACTTAAATTTATTTCACCTTGATAAAAAATTCTCTTTTTAAACATGTATCATGTCAAGATTATAATTTTAACTTCTGAATTAGTCAAAAACATTTTTTTTTATTTAGTTTAAGTTTTTTATTTTAACGCTTCCTGCAGGATTCGAACCTGCGGCCCACTGCTTAGAAGGCAGTTGCTCTATCCAGCTGAGCTAAGGAAGCATCTTTTTATTATATCCGAATGGAAAGGCCTAAACAATTAATATATTCACCATTAATATTATTAAGTTGATAAGTATTTTGATTTTTATTCTTTTTGCATCAAAATTTGATTATCATAAATATTGAAAAAAAAATATCTAATTTGGCTAAAAGACTTACTGAAAAACAAAAAAAAGAAATAGTAGAATACTTTAAAAGTGGAAAAACTATAGATATTCTTTCAGAGGAGTTTAATTGCACAAAATTAACAGTTATAAGAAATATAAAGTCAAATATTGGAGAAGCAAGTTATAAAGAATTGATTAAAAAAAATAAGGCATCAATTAAAACAAATATTTTCAATGAAAAAGAAAAAAAACAAGATTCAAATTCCAATAATAATGAAGAAATTAGCGCCAAAGGCAGTGAAAAAATTACAAGTTCCAAAGAAATTATTTATGGGGCAGACTTCTATCCAGATTCATCATTCTTGGAAATTAGTCCTTTAGATTATCAAATTGATAATTCATCTAGAAAGGAATTCTCTTCGGTCCCTATTTCAGAGATAGACTTACCCCCATTGGTTTACATGATCGTAGATAAAAAAATTGAATTAGAAATAAAATTATTGAAAGATTTCCCAGAATGGAGCTTTCTCCCAAATGATGATTTGAATAGAAAAACTATAGAAATACATTTTGATTTAAAAACTGCAAAAAGGCTTTGTAATAAAGAACAAAAAGTGATAAAAGTCCCAAATACAAATGTATTTAAAATAGCTGCGCCATTGCTAATACAAAAAGGAATTTCTAGGATTGTGGGAGCAGATAAATTAATAGCACTTTAAATTTAATTGTTTTTACTAATTTTAAGATTTAAAACTCCGCCTATAATTGATCCACTTATAAAGCTGGTGCCAACAATAAACCCTATAGGGAGTTCTATTGTCTTGTCAGCTACAAAGTCTACTTTACTTTTTTTTGAATTATTTTGAATTCCAATAATTAATAAGGAAAGCAAACAAAAGTTGAATGTAAATGTAAAAAATAAATTTTTTATTTGCAATATCATATTTTCATATTAATTATAAATTCTACATTAAATTATAAATTATGCTTTTTTTGTGACCAGTTTTTTTTGCTAAATATCTAGATGCTGAAGATAAGCTTAACCCTGCATCAAGCAATTCCTTGAGTTCTTTCTTAAGTTCTGATTCCATTAAATCATTCCCTTTTGATTTCACAATTCCTTTAATAACAATTGTTATTTCGCCTTTAACTTCTTTTTCTTCAAAAGACTTGATAGCATTATTGATATTAGTACCGATATGTTCTTCAAATTTTTTTGTTAACTCTCGGGCAATTTCAATTTCTCTATCTCCTCCACAGTAATTAAGTAATTCTCTCAATAAATTTTTGAGGCGATGTGGAGATTCAAAAATGATAGTTGTTTTTTCATTTTGACTAATTTTTGAAAGGGCTTTCTCTCTTTCAATCTTCTTTTTTGGTAGAAAACCTTCAAATATGAAACTTGATGAAGGCATTCCGCTAGATATGAGAGCAGTTAAGGCGGCACAAGGACCAGGGACACAAATTACATCTAATCCTTCTAACTTAACTGCTTGAACAATATTCTCTCCTGGATCGCAAATTCCTGGCATGCCAGCGTCACTTACTAGTGCTATTGATTTGCTTTGCTTAAGATCTTTAATTATTCGGGGGATTTTGCTGAATGAATTGTGTTTATTAAAACTTATAAGGTTGTTAGTGATATTAAATTTATTCATTATTTTTTTTGTATGCCGAGTGTCTTCGCATGCGATTAGAGAAACATTTTTAAGAATGTTAATTGCCCTATAAGATAGATCATTTAGATTTCCTATAGGGGTGCCAACCATATATAAAACACCACTTTCAGGTTCTTGATTTCTATGTGATAATGAATAATTATTTATCATTTTGTGATTAAATTACCTTTAGGAGTAGATATTGACAATCTTATCGAAGATCTAAGAATTTTCAGCTGGGAAGCCGCAGAAATATTGTTGTTTTATTCAAAAATGATTAAAGATAGCAATCAAAAAAAAGATATCATTAAAAACAATGATGATCAGGAACCAGTAACATTAGCCGATTTAAAAGTAAATGAATTAATTGTTAAAAGAATTAAAGAAAAATATAAAAATATAAACTGGGCAATTTTAAGTGAAGAGTTTGTCAAAATTAAAAATGATTGCCGTAATACTGATGCCGAATGGTTATGGATTATTGACCCTTTAGATGGAACAAAAGATTTTATTCAAGGGACTAAAAATTATGCAATGCATTTAGCTTTAAACTATAAACAAAAACCTATTTTAGGAGTTGTTCTAATTCCTGAGAGAGATGAATTATGGATATCATATGGAGATAAATTATTTTGTGAAAATAGAAAAGGCCTTAGAAAAAAAATCAATATTTCTGATAATAATAAACTTAAAGATATGACTTTGGTAACAAGTAAGAATCATAGAAATAAAATATTAAAAGAGTTAATTTATAAGATAAATTTCAAAAAAATTATTGTTATGGGAAGTATTGGCTGTAAGGTTGCTTCTATTGTCAGAGGAGAAAGTGATATTTATATATCTTTGAGTTTGCCCGGACAGAGTTCACCCAAAGATTGGGATTTTGCCTCTCCTGAAGCTATTTTAAGAGCTGCTGGAGGTGCAATAACTACCCTTGATAATGAGGAACTCATATATAACAGTAAGAATTTTGAGCATCCTGGAATAATTATTGCTTCAAACAATAAAAAAAATCACAGAAGTCTTTGCAATCAGGTTAAAGAAATAGTAAAAATAAACAATATTTACCCATTATAAATTAATTTAATGGAGCCACTGGTGTTGGGGTTGGTTCAGGATAAGAGATGCCGCTATTTTGCGAAACTCCCCTCAAAGTGAGGTTGATCCTTCCTCTGCTGTCTATTTCGCGAACCCTTACAGTTACTTCATCTCCTTGCCTCACTACATCTTCTACTCTTTCAACCCTTGCTTCAGATAATTGAGAAATGTGAACCATCCCTTCTTTCCCAGGTAATATTTCTACGAAAGCACCTATAGGAATTATTCTTGTTACAACACCAGAGAAGATCTCACCCTCATGAACTTTGCGTGTTAAACCTTCAATTATCTTTTGGGCTTCTTCTGCAGCAGCTCCATCATGAGAAGCAATAGTGACAATTCCACCATCTTCTATATCTATTTTTGTATTAGTTCTTTCAGTAATCCCTTTAATAGTTCTTCCACCGGGTCCAATTACTGTTCCTATAAGCTCAGGATCAATTCTAAAGCTTAAAAGTCGAGGAGCATGAGGAGAAAGAGATTCTTGAGGCTTGTCTATTGCCTCTTGCATTTTTTCTAAAATATGTAATCTTGCAGGACGGGCTTTTTTAATTGCATCAGAAATAATAGAGACAGGCAAACCTGTAATCTTCATATCCATTTGTAAAGCAGTAATACCTTTATCAGTACCAGCAACTTTGAAGTCCATATCTCCAAGGAAATCCTCAATGCCCTGAATATCTGTAAGTATTCGAACTTCTTTACCTTCTTTGATTAAACCCATAGCAGTACCACTTACAAGAGCTTTTAAAGGAACCCCCGCATCTAATAATGAGAGGGTACTTCCACAAACTGACCCCATTGATGTGGAACCATTAGAGCTTAGTACTTCACTTACAACCCTTAAGACGTATGGAAATGTCTCTTTGCCAGGTAGAACAGGAATTATTGCCCTTTCTGCAAGTGCTCCATGACCAATTTCTCTCCTTCCAGGGGTTCTCATAGGCCTAGTTTCACCAACTGAATAGGGAGGAAAGTTGTAGTGATGCAAATATGTTTTTTCAGTACTTGGATTTAAGTCATCCATCTCTTGAGCATCGCTTGGTGTGCCAAGTGTCGTAGTAGATAAGACTTGAGTAAGACCTCTTTGAAAAAGTGCAGAGCCATGAACTCTTTTTGGAAGAATACCAGCAGAGGCTGTTATTTTTCTAACCTCGTCAAGTTCTCTCCCATCAACTCTTTTCCCATTATTAATGATTTGGGACCTCATTAATTTTTTTGTTAGTTTTTTAAAGTCAGAATGAATTAATTTTTCATTTTCTGAAGTTAAAGCTTTTACTTGGTTGTCATCTTTAAGAGAATCAATTTTGATTTGAGTTTCAGTTTTAATTTTTTCTAGTTCTAGATCCCTCTCCTCTTTTGATTGATCAAATTTCTTAAGAACCAAATCAATAGCTTTACTGCAATTTTTTTCTAGATAAGAAGGTAATGTTTTATCCTCTTCAGGATCGGAGGGTTTGAATTGTTTTATTCCTAAATCTTTTAGTAAATCTTCTTGAGATTTAATAAGTTCAGTAACTGCCTCATAACCAAAATCTATAGCTTCGATAGTATCTTGCTCCGATAACTGGTTAGCGCCTGCCTCAATCATGACAATGCCTTCAGGAGAACCTGCAACAACAATGTCTAAATCTCCTCTTTCTATTTCTCTATAACTTGGATTTAGGATGAAATCATCTCCTATGAGACCAACTCTAACTGCAGCCATTGGTCCATAAAATGGAATCTCTCCAAGTAAAGTTGCAATTGAAGCCCCAGTAACAGCTAAAACATCTGCTGGAACTCTTTCGTCCAGAGAAAGACAAGAGGCAACAATTTGTATCTCGTCTCTCATCCATGATGGAAAAAGTGGCCTCATTGGCCTGTCAATCAATCTTGCTATTAAAGTCGCTCTTTCTGGAGGGCGACCTTCTCTCCTCATAAAACCACCAGGAATTCTTCCAGCAGCATATAGTTTTTCCTCATAGTCACATATTAGAGGTAGAAAGTCTGAAGCATCTTTTTTTGTAGTTTTTGTTGCTGTAACTAATAGAGAGGTGTCACCGCACTCAATCATTACTGATCCATTTGCTTGAGGAGCATATAGTCCTGTAGTTAGTCGTATCTCTCGTCCGTCAAACGTGATCGACTTATTTTGTCCTTCCACTTTTTAAATTATTAATCTATACATAGTTATTCTTACATTTTATAGGGACATATTGAGTAAATTATTTAGATAAGCTATAAAAATTCTTAAATTTGTTCCAAAAAAGAATTTTAATTTGTTTAATTTTTTATCATATTGTAGACAATAAAGATATAAAAAAATTTACTGGTACTACCAACTTGATTTAACTACTCCAGGAAGCTCACCATTATGAGCTCTTTGTCTCAACTGATTCCTGCAAAGACCAAAGTCTCTATAGACTCCTCTTGGCTTGCCAGTTGCCCAACATCTATTTCTAACTCTGTTAGGGGCAGAGTTTCTTGGCAGACCCTGAATCTTTCTATGTATTTCTAATCTTTCCATTGGGTCTTTTGCCGCATTGAATTCATCTAATAATGACTTTCTTTTTGCAGCATATTTTTGTACAAGCTTTTTGCGTTTGACTTCTCTCGCTATCATGGACTTTTTAGCCATTTATTAGAATTATTAATACTGATCTCTATATTAACAGCTTGGATAACAATTTTAAAAATTTATTTATTGGTTTAATAATCTTTGTACTATTAAAAGTTGACTAGTATCTCTTATTATAAGTAGCACACTAAGTCCTACTAAAAGAAAGAAACTTGATTGAGTAACAACCATTTGTACCTTAACTGGGACTGGTTTTCCTCTAAAACCTTCAATTAAAGTGAAAACAAGTTGTCCCCCATCCAATAGTGGTAATGGTAAAGAATTAAGAACTGCTAAATTTATGGAAATTAGTGCGGCAAATAATAATATTCCAGTTCCTCCTTGTTGTGATAGTTGAGCACCAATTTCAACGATTTTGACGGGCCCACTTAATTGTTGAGCTGTTGAGGAGAAATTTGTAATTTACCAAATTTACCTAGCAAAGATGCTCCTATTGGGAAAGATGAAAGTCATAATGTCCAAGTAAAAACTTGGGGAGATCCGTTGTTAACAGAAAATCTTAAATCTCACTGGGAAATAGGCGAAAGTCTTAATCTTTTTGACTCTGTGAAATCAACAAAAATATCAAAAAGTCGTTTTATTACACTTATTGGTAATGGGGCCAGATTAGAGAGAGCATTAATAAATTTCATGCTCGACATTCACACTAGCAATGGTTATTTAGAGTTAATGCCTCCAGCTTTAGTCAATTCAGAAAGTCTTACCGGATCTGGTCAATTACCTAAATTTTCAAATGAAAGTTTTAAGTGTTCTAATGACGACCTGTGGCTTTCTCCCACTGCTGAAGTTCCACTAACTGGTTTTCATAGAAATGATATTATTGATTCCAAGCAACTACCCCTTAAGTATGTTGCATATAGCCCTTGTTTCAGGAGAGAAGCTGGTAGTTATGGAAGGGACACAAAAGGTTTAATAAGACTTCATCAATTTAATAAGGTTGAACTATATTGGTTTTGTGATCCAAATAAATCTATTGAAGCTCATAAAAAGATCACTTTAGATGCAGAAAGTATTTTAAAAAAGCTCAATCTACCTTACAGATTAGTTGATATTTGTACTGGAGACTTAGGTTTTTCTTCAAGCAGAACTTTTGATCTTGAAGTCTGGTTACCAAGTAGTAAATGTTACAGG
>QCMB01000009.1 GCA_003214085.1 Prochlorococcus sp. AG-418-J17 | reverse complement strand
CGCAACGAAAAAATATGTTTTCATTTTTGAAATTTAATTTGATGTAATAAGGGACTTCATTTCACGTACAGACTTTTCTAATCCTATCGCTAAAGCCCTTGCAACAATACTATGACCGATGTTTAACTCGTTCATATTGTTAATTGATGCAATTTTTTTAACATTATTGTAGTTCAGTCCATGACCAGCATTAACAACTAATCCAAGGTCATTTGCTAAATGTGTAGACTCTATAATCCTTTGGAGTTCTTTATATTGTTCAGATCCCGATAGTTCAGCATATTTTCCAGTATGTAATTCTATGTAATCAAACCCTATTTCTTTGGAATAATTTATCTGCTCACCAAGAGGGTCAATAAATGCACTTACTTCTATATTTGAATCCTTTAAATTTCCAACAAAATTCTTGAGGTATTCCACATTACTTTTTACATCCAACCCGCCCTCAGTAGTAACTTCCTCTCTTTTCTCGGGTACAAGCGTTACATAATCGGGAAGAATTTTTTTGGCAATTTCTAACATTTCTTCTGTAGCAGCCATCTCTAAATTGAGTTTTGTTTTTATAGTCTCTTTTAGAAGGAATACATCCCTATCTTGTATGTGTCTTCTGTCTTCTCTTAGATGCACTGTTATGGAATCTGCCCCTCCTAATTCAGCTAAAAAAGCAAATTGCACAGGGTCAGGCTCGACAGTTTTCCTTGCTTGCCTTACATTTGCAATATGATCAATGTTTACTCCTAAAGTAGCCATAATTTTGAAAATCTTAGTTTCTAGACAATCTAGTAACCGCCCAATAATAGCTAATAAAAAAAGGCAAACACTTAAATTATTAATATTTAGTAAATAGAATTTGAAGAAGAATTCCTTAAATATTTGGCATAAAATCAACCCTGTATTGGGATTTATTGCAATGTTCGTAACTCAGGACGTTGTTTTGAGACTCTTTTTTAGAAAAAAGAAAATATTAAAAAATGGTTTTTCGATTCCCATAAATTCCTCTATCATTTTGGCTCCAACCCACAGATCAAGATGGGACGGCTTATTACTCACAATGGCAATGGGTAGAAGGGTAACAAAAAAGGATTGTAGATTTATGGTTACTAAATCCGAAATGAGAGGAATACAAGGTTGGTTTTTAAAAAGACTTGGATGTTTTTCAATAAATCAATTATCGCCATCTCTCTCAGCTTTAAGATATGCGATTGATCTTATAGAAAAAGGAGAACAACTCGTTGTTTTCCCAGAAGGAAAGATTAATAGATATGGAAAAAAATTAGTTCTCAAAGAAGGACTATATAGATTAGCCAGATTAGCTACAAAAAAAACAACATCTATTACTATTATTCCAATTGGAATTGCTTACAGCAAAATACCTCCAAACTTCAGGGGCGAGTTTTGTTTATCCTTTGGAGAACCAATACCAATAAAAGATTACTCAAACTTAAATATCAAGGACTTTAATAAATTTCTGTATGAAAAAATGACTCAAGAGGAAGAAAAAGCATTAAAAAATGTAGGTAGATGAATCTGCAATAAGTTACTATGAATTTTAATAATTGAAAAAGAAAATGAAATTCTTAAAATTAATCCCAATTCTATTTATATTTTTTGGAAATGTTCCTTACAAAAATAAAGTTCATGCAGAAATAAAGAATCCAGAAGAATTCAGGGTACTCTCAAATGAGAGTAAAAAGCTTTCTGTATCAAACGTTAAATATTTTATAAATGAAGGTGATAAATATATTAAAAACGGGGATTTTGAAAAAGCTAAAGATTTTTACTTAGACGCAAGAAAATTAGCAAAGCAACTTGCTTCTTTTTATTCTGATCTAAATTCATCGTTCAAAGGAGTTGATGCGAGGATACCAAATGAAATGCAAAGGAAAGGTAAGCAAACATTACAAATATTGGCAAAATCAAATGAAAGATTAGCTTCTTTGTATATAAAAACTGAAAAGCCTGAGGTTGCAGTACCCTTACTTGTTGAAACAATTAGAATAATGTCACCTAACAGCCTTGAAGGTAAAGAAGCTTATGAAAGATTGATCCAACTAGGATTTGTTGAAACAAAATACAAAGGTTGATTAAAATTTACTATGATTACGAAAACAGAAGTTATTAAATTAATCACTAAAAAAATCCCAAGTTCCCAAGTTTTTGTGGAAAACCTCAAGGGAAATGATCATTTGCAAGTAACTGTAATTGCATCTGAATTCAATGGATTATCATTAGTTAAACAACACCAGCTAGTATATTCTGCTTTGAAGGAAGAATTAGCTTCAGAGGCTATCCATGCACTGGCATTAAAAACAGAAACTCCAAATTGAATTATGGACAACCTAACAAAAGATAAAATACAAAAACTGATCGACTCTAATCCAGTGATGGTTTTTATGAAAGGGACAAAATTAATGCCTCAATGCGGTTTTTCCAACAATGTAGTTCAAATACTAAATTCCCTAGGGGTAGAATTTGGTACTTTTGATGTTTTAAGTGATTTCGAGATAAGAGAAGGTATCAAAGAATATTCAGATTGGCCAACAATTCCTCAAGTTTACTTAAAAGGAGAATTTCTTGGTGGATCAGACATTCTTATTGAGATGTACAACTCTGGATCTCTTAAAGAAAAAATAGAAATTGAACTAGCGTCTTAAGACAATTAGTGAGTATAAATACTGTATTGATTAATAAAAATTAATATTTTAAATCCTTTTTTTATCAAAAAAACCTTTATTTCCATCTCCATCTGGATCAATAAAACTTGACGGATCTAAAATCCATCTTTCAATTAATCTTTCTAATTTCTCTTGATCCTTTTGCTCTAAACTACTGCAATTCCTTAATGCTTGGAGATAACCATCACTATATAATTTAAGATCAGATGGCGTATGAAAACGAGTAACTAGGTCCTGGCAACTATCGCAAATTGACTGAAAGTGACGAATTGCTTTGGGGTTTTCAAATGATGTCATAATTCGATAAATTCTGATTTTTATTTTGCATTTGTTATACCTTATTAAAGACGATCAAAAATTGCCTGGCCAAACAGTAATTAAGAATGCAATCAACTGAGCAAATCTTAGCTTCAACTCCTGGCAGTTCACAATTGCCTACGAGCTCTCAGACCCCCTCAAGAGTTCTAGTTGTTGAACCTCACCCCACACTTAGAACAGTACTTGTGCAAAGGCTTCGCCAAGATGGCCATCTAGCTGCTGCAGTAGGTACAGCTGCAGAAGCTATTGACTTATGCAGAGAACAATCGCCTGACTTATTAGTTAGCGCTGAAATCCTAGAGCAGAATACTGCAATGAGACTAGCTCAACAACTTGGTTCTTCAGTCATAGTTTTAACGGCAAGATCAGGTGTTGAAGCATTAGTAAATTTATTAGATGAAGGAGCAGATGATGTTCTCAGAAAACCTTTTGGACTTGAAGAGCTTGCAGCACGATGCAGAACACTCTTAAAAAGGGGAAGGATAGGATTACAAGAAAAAGTTGAGGTTGGACCTTTGGAAGTTCATCTTCTTTTAAGGCAAGTTACCCTAAGCGAGAAGCCCGTAGAATTAAGCCCTAGGGAGTTTGCACTGCTTTGCGCTCTTCTAATGCCACCTGGAATGGTAAGAAGTCGTCAAGAGCTCTTAAGAATGGCTTGGCCGCCCTTCAGTGGAGGCCCTAGGTCTGTAGATACCCAAGTATTAACTTTGAGGAGAAAATTAGAACAGGCTGGATTGGGAGAAGGTGGGGGAATAACCACTGTTAGACAACAAGGTTATCGATTCAGTATTGATAATATTTAATTTAGAAAAGCAAAAAGTTCACCAATAATCATTAAAACTGATAAAAATGTCAGTAATTTATATGTCCAAAGTGGTGATATGTAAGATATTTCATTATTATCAATCCCAGTATTACGGGAGACAATTAATAAAAATTTTTCAAAGTTTTCCACTCTTTGTGGGACAAGAAAATTATCACCTTGAAAAGTATTAAAGTAATAAACTTTGCTACCTTGACTGGTTGGCAAAGATTTGATTAATTTAATATCTTTCCAAGGAATCTCCCAATTTTTTTTTCCTAAGAATTTAGAAATAAAGCTACTTTTATATGAAATTTTATTACTGCAAGTTTCTACATAATCACTAGTGATATTGATTATCAAATAAAGTCCTAGAGCAAAAATTATGATAGAGGGGATCTTTAATTTTTCTATTGAAATAAATGGTAAAGGAATAGTAAGCGCTAAATAAAGAGAAATTAGCGAACTTTTCACAAAAAAAAGAGTTTTAAATTTTTCTATCATTTCAGAAGGATCATTTTAATCGGGCAATTTAAAACTATTTATGTTTAACTTTGCACCTATTTTGTGAGCGCATGCGTATCCACTAAAAGCAACTGCATTTAGGCCTTGGCCAGGGAAGCATGAATCACCTACACAATATAGGTTTTGAACTTTTGTAGTGTTGAAAGGCATTGGCAAAAGTCCAAGCAACTTTTTACTGGGAATTGGCCCATAAGTACCTTCATATCTTCCAAGAAACTTTTTATGAGTTTTGGGAGTACCAATTTCTTTGTGATCAATATTTTGTTCAAGATTAGGAAGAATAGTTGATATTTTTTCAACAAGAAAAGAAAAATATTCTTCTTTCTTTCGCAAATATTCTTTCCTTGATAGGTCTTTCCATTCACTCATCGATGAAGGAGTAAATGCATGTACGATATGTTTACCTTCTGGAGCCAAAGACGAGTCAAGCAAAGTAGGTATAGAAACAAAAATAACTCCCTTTTCGCTTTCTAATTCATCCCAATTTTCAACGATTATATGATGGCAATTAAAATTATCGGATATTACATTTTTTTCTACTCCAAGGTGAATCGAAACAAAAGAGGGCGAGGGTTTATAAGTTTCTGACCACTTATATTCACTTTTTGGCACGTTTCTGCTAGAAATTAATCCTTTAGTATTATCTTTTAATCCGAATGTATCCCATCTAGTGGAGTTGGATACAATAATATTTGAATATATCTCTTCCCCATTTGAGAGCTTAACTCCTACCGCTTTCTCATCCTTTAAGAGGATTTCAGTGACATTGGCTTTATATCTAACTTTTCCTCCTAATTTTTCAATACCAGAAACAAACTTCTCTGCTATCATTCCAACCCCCCCTTTTGGATAATTTATCCCCCCAGCATGCCTATCTGTAAATACCATTCCCGCATTAATCATAGGGGTTTTTAGAGCTGGCATTACAGACCAACAAAAACATTCGATATCGATGAATTTTAAAAGTTCAGGATCTTTTATAAACTTTCTTGCAACATCTCCCGCATTTGCTGGTAACCATCTAGCTAACCCTAAACAGGATAGTGGAGATTTAAAGAAAACTTTAAAAAGATAACTAGGATCCTCTATTGATAACAGAGGCATTGAATCTAAACATTTAAATACACTTGCACAAGTATCATAGAATTTCTTGATACCTTTTTTTTCCTTGGGGAAACTAGCTGATAATTTGCTTATAAATTGCTCATAATTTTTATCTACAGAAATATTAAAGTTATATGGTAAGTGATATTCCAGTTGAACAGGATCGGGAATAGTTTCGCATTTTTCATTTATATCTTTCAAAGCTCGAGTTAATAAATTTGTATAACCTTTATCTCCAAATCCAAAAATCATTGAAGCCCCTACATCAAAGGTATAGCCTTTTCTCTTAAAAGAGCCTCCACTCCCGCCTGGAATAATATATTTTTCAAGAACTAATACTTGAGCTCCTTTCGCCGCCAATTGTGAAGCAGTTACTAACCCTCCTATTCCTGAGCCAATAATAATTGCATCGAAATTTTCCTTATTTAATTCCATTTTTTGGATATTTGATAATTAATTTTAGTAAATTTTGCTGAGTAAGTGGTCTTTATCAAAACAAGCATCTAGTTTATTTTTAAAGTCCTTCAAGGCTTCTGTAGATCTTTCTTGATAAGCTTTGTACCTTAATCTTTTATCTTTTATTCTTTTAGTTAGTTCTGGAACCAAACCAAATGAGGCAGGCATTGGTTGGAATTTATTTTTTTTCTGATTAGACAATATTTGATTTTTGTTACTAATAAAATTTATTAAAGAACCAATCATTGATTCACTAGGAAAACTTACTGGTTTTTTACCATTAGCTAATAAGGATGCATTTATTCCTGCAAGCAAGCCGCCTGCAGCTGCGGCTGCATACCCTTCCGTCCCAGTTATTTGACCCGCAGCAAAAAGATTTTCCCTTTTCATAAATTGCAATGTCGGTAAAAGTAATTTTGGGGATTCTAAAAAAGTATTTCTATGCATTACTCCAAAGCGTACAAACTCAGCCTTTTCTAGACCAGGAATCATCCTAAATATTCTTTTTTGCTCAGACCATTTGAGGTTAGTTTGAAAACCCACCATATTTAGTAATTTCCCTTCTAAATCTTCTTTCCTTAATTGGACAACTGCATGAGGTCGCTTTTTTAATCTATTTTCCTTATCAAATAAATCTCCCCATTTTGGATTCCACAAACCAATAGATTTCAATGGTCCGTATCTCATTGTATCAACTCCCCTTCTAGCAATTTCTTCAATTGGTAAGCAAGCTTCAAAGAAATTAGCTGACTCTTTCTCAAAGTCTTTTAAATTAGCTTGTTCTCCTTCTATTAGTTCATTTCTGAAATGGATGTAATCATTTTCATCCATAGGGCAATTAAGATATGCCGGATCTCCTTTATCGTACCTACTAGCTTTAAATACAATCTCTTGGTCAATGGTATCTCCATAAATAATAGGGCTAGCGGCATCAAAAAAATGACACTCATCGATACCTGTAAAAGCTTGAATTTCATAGGACAATTCATCTGCAGTTAATGGACCAGTAGCGAGGATCGTTATATTTTCTTTGCTTGGGAGATCCAATTGTTCAAATCTCTTGATTTCAATTAAAGGATGATTAGATAAAACATCAGTTAAAGCAAAACTAAATTTAGATCTATCAACCGCCAAAGCGCCTCCTGCTGGTACAGCAAATTTGTCTGCTGTTTGAACTATCAATGATTTAAAAATTCTAAGTTCTTTTTGCAAGAGACCTGCAGCTCTATCAGGACTTAAAGCTCCAAAACTATTGCTACAAACCAATTCTCCAAATTCACCCGTATGATGAGCTGGAGTTGATTTGATAGGTCTCATTTCAACTAGTTTGACTGGTATACCAGAATTTGCCACTTGCCATGCAGCTTCTGAACCTGCAAGACCAGCACCAATAACTATTACTTCTTTATCTAACAAACTGAATTAATCCTTGCCCAAAAAGTCCCTATTGAATTGCTCTCTTGCAGGTTTTTGTATATTAAATATAACCCAAGCTAAAGCGGCGATAATGGGTGCAAAAACCACGATTGTTCTAAGCATTTAAGAAATCCTATTAATGATTAAATTATTTTAACTTTTAACTGTTAATTTAGAGAGAAATTTTAATTTTTTATTTCATAAGTTAAGAATTGTTTTTCTATTGTTCAACTTGAGATAAAAAGTTGTTTTTTTTACCTTAAAAAGGGATAATTCCATATGTACTCAATTTTACAAAATGGGTCGCTAGCTCAGCGGTAGAGCATCCGGCTTTTAACCGGCTGGTCCTGAGTTCGAATCTCAGGCGACCCACATTTTACATTGAGTTCATCTTTTTAAAAGCGAAAGAGAATAGATCCAAAATTTAAAATAAACATTTCTGCCCAATCATGTAGCTTTAAATTATTTAAAGTTCTTTGATAAATTTCAGGCAGATTCTTCCCTAGATAAATCTAGGATTACCATAAGGGAACTTAAAACATAAAAAAGTTTTTAACCTAATTATTTTTAAAGAATAATATTTAATTTTATTTAAAACATCAATTAATTTATTATGAATTATCTGAAATTTCTTCTTTCAATGCTTACTGAGCAACGGGAAAGATTGTTATTTAATACATATTTGTAGCAATACTGTTAACTTAAGGCATTATTTTCACTAAATATTAAAATTTCGCAAAAAAACTAAAAATTACTTTACAAAGCTTCATAATCCCTGTTACAATAATTCATATAATTACTTAAATTTTATCATGACACCTGAAGCAGAACGTTTTAACGGTTGGGCAGCAATGTTAGGTTTTGTTGCAGCAGTTGGCGCGTACGTAACTACTGGACAAATCATCCCTGGTTGGTTTTAAAATCTATTCACAAAGAATTTAAAATCATTTTATAAATGTCAATTATTTATTTTATTTAGTTGATATTTACTATATTTAAACTATCCTCAAGTTTTATTAGAATTTAAGTATTGAACTTATATTTCTAAAAACTGAGGATATTTTTTTATAGATATTATTTAACACATAATTTAATACCCAAAAATTTATAAGCCAAAAGCCAAAAAATCTATTGGGAATAATCATGATACGTGTTATTGCAATAATAAATCACTGTTTATTTAGCTATGTACCTTTTAGTCTCGATTAAAGAAACTACCATTAAACGAATTTTCTCTAAATAAAAAATTCAAAGTTTCTTTTTATCTATATTATCCAAGCATGTAGAACATAATAAGTGACCTTTCTTTTTCCAAAATGCTTTTGTTGATCTTTCTATATCCTTTCTACATATTAAACATTTAAAAATTGGAGACATTCAAATCATCATTAAGAATAAGAGTTTTCCCTCTAAATATTAAATTAGAAGTGTACTCAAACACATAATAATAAAAATTAAATTATGGAACCTTTTTATTTAAGATCTTTTTGTTTTCAATAGAAAAAAATAATTTTAAAAATTTTCAAAAAAAAAGACCTGCTTTTAAGCAGGTCTTTCTTTGTGTGTAGTTTTTTCTAATTAAATAATTAGAAAGAGAATGAAGTTTTAACAGCTATTCCTGTTAAATCATCTCCAGATGTCTCCTGAATAAAGATACCAGGTGTTATGGTCATGGCATCATTTACTGGATAAGAGTAAGACGCTTCATATACAAGATACTCAGTCGCAGTGTCAGCATAAAGTGCATCAGTTGCTGCAGCAATGTTTACTGAACCAGGGCCAACTTCTGGGAAGCTTAGACCAACGAAGTATCCAGAACTATCAGTTCCACCTGTTTCTTGAGTTTCATAACCAACACTTAGGCTTGCTAAATCAAAGGTGTAGTAACCGTTAACACCCCAGGTTGTTGTCTCAGTACCTGTTCCACCATCATCAGTAACGTATGCAACAGCTACTCCGTAACTGTCTGCTGTATAAGCAGCATTAAGACCGAATAAGTCAGAATCATCACCTACGATTTCACTTTGTGGAGATGAAATTCCACCAGCTAGTGAGAATCCAGAATCAAATGCGTAACCTAGAGATGCTGTAACACCTTTACCACCTACACCGATAGAGTTACCAGTACCACAGTCGTCTGGTGTCATATCAGTAAATGAGCTATAAGTACAAGCTCCAGTAAATGTAGAACTAATGTCAGTAGAATCACCAACTACCATTGTTGCTCCACCAACAGGGAATGAATAGGTTACACCATCAACAGTTAAAGCAGTTCCAGTATCGAAACCCATTTTTCCACCCATAGTTGATGCTGTTGCACTACCGTTATCAATAGCTATATCAAGTGAATCTTCACCTGTGAAACTAGTTGATAAACCGATGTTGAATTGGAAGTCAAAACTTGTTGACTCGTTAGAAGAGTCTCCAGTGTCTCCAGCACCGTCTACTTGACCTAGAACAGCGTCAACGCTGAATGATGCTGTAGTTGTTTCTGAAAAACCTCCAACTGGGCTAGCAGTTTCAACTAAACCTTCTCCACCAGCAAGTAAAGGGTTATGATTTGGTTCATCATTTACAAAAGCATTAGCTAGGTCAATATGCTCTAAATTAGAGTATTTTGAGATATCATTTAAGCTTGCCTCGCCAGCAAACGTAGTAAATGGAGCTAAAAGCCCAATCGTTGCTGGAGCTACTAACAAGCTTTTAAAAAGCTTCATAAAATTCCTCACACATTTTAAGTAAACTAAAGGTAATCTATTTGCCTAGAATTAACAACCTCCAGTAGACAAAATTCGAGCCGGCTATTAGTAATAATCATTGTGAAATCTTTTCTCCAAGAATTTTATTTGTTTTAATAATTTCAATTGCAGGTTCCAAAAGTTCCCTATATTCTCTCCAAATCCCTATAGAAGAAGAATAAAATTTCTTTCGTATTTGAGCGCTACTAGCGGTGTATACATTTCTTTTGTTTTGATGGGGAGAAAGATATTTTTCGTGCCAATCCCAATCAAGCCAATTTATTATCCCAGGTATAACATTATTAGGATTTTTAATTAAATCCTCATAATGATAATTATAAATATTTTCACCATATTTGATTTTATATTCCTCCATAGTTTCAAAATAGTGCACATATAAACTAGAAATATCAGTCAAAGAGAAAGAGAAAGACTGATTTAAGAAGTTTGCTCTGTATATGGATAAAATATTATCAAGGGGATTTCTTATGCAATTTATTATTTTTGCTTTAGGGAAAAAATTATAAATAACATCACAGTAGATATAGTTAAATAAATTTTTGTCGGTGTAAATGATAGAAGATTGAAATTGATTTATAACTTTTTTTTTGTATAAGTCATAAACATCCTCAAAATCTTGAGCTTCTTTGGTGGATTCCTCTAAAAAGTTAACCTCACCCATATCAGTTACTTCAGGATTTAAACTCAATATGTTTTCCAATAAAGTGCTCCCTGACCTTGGCATTCCAACAATAAAGATATAATTAGAAGTATTCTTTAAATATTTATTTTTTGAATTTTTGATTTTCAGTGATCTATAAAATTCAGTACGTTTTATCTTCAGACTTAAGTCAGATTTTTTATACTTCATGCTTTCGTCGTTGGCAATTTTAAGATATTTTGCACTTTCTTTAAATTTTCCTTCTTTATGCATCATATTTGAAATTGCAAATGCTGCGTAGATTTTTGAGTTTGGATCGAGATTCTCTAGTTTTGTATTTAATAAAAAATTTAATTCATTTTTATGATTCTTAAAATCATAAATCCCAGATAATTCATAAAAACTATTAAAATCAAATTTATTTCTCGAAATAATTAGTAAATTAGTCTCAATGGCAAGTTCAAGCTGTCCTGAATTTCTATAAAAACAAGCCAAGTTTGTGTAAAAAGGCATGAAATTAGGAGATACATTTATTCCTTTTTTTATTATTTGTATACTTTTGCTTAATTTATTTTTTTCTTTATAAACTACACTTAGATTTATATAAGCCAACTCCAATCCTTTAAATTTGTTGATTAAATTTAAGAGAATAATTTCTGCTTTTTCATAGTTCTTTTTTTTTAAGAATGCATCGGCTAGTAGAATATTAATTCTTATTTCTTTATTTTCATCCTTTTTAATTCTATTATTATTTTTTAGATCCTCTAAAATACATAAAGCCGCATCAAAATTGAACTTATTGATATAAATCTCAGACTTTAAAAGTTTATAGATATCATTATTTATAGATAATTTAATAGCTTTATCTATATAAACTAATGCAGTATCAAAGTTTCTCAAAGCAAAGAACAAAAGAGAAAAATTATAAAGTAATTCTCCATGATTAGGATCAATTTTTATTGCCTTTAGGAGTACTCCTTCTGCATCTTTGAATTTATTCTCAATTTTTAATATCTCGGCTAATAGAATATAAGGATTAATTGATGATGGAAATTTATTAATTAAATTGAGAAATACTCTTTTTGCTAAATTAAAGTTTTTTAAATCTCTACAAAACAAACCATAGGCATAGAGTAAATCAAAAGAATCATTATTTGATTTTAATAACACTTGAAATATCTGATTTGCCTCCAAAGGATTTCCTGTTTTTTGTTTTATTTTCGCTTCTTCAATTTTTTTTAATAAATCAATTTTTTTCAATATATTTAATTTATTTTCCTTTCATTATAGTTTCTGAAAGTATTAAATAAAAAAGTTAAATAATTTTAAAAATTTTCAAAAAAAAAGACCTGCTTTTAAGCAGGTCTTTCTTTGTGTGTAGTTTTTTCTAATTAAATAATTAGAAAGAGAATGAAGTTTTAACAGCTATTCCTGTTAAATCATCTCCAGATGTCTCCTGAATAAAGATACCAGGTGTTATGGTCATGGCATCATTTACTGGATAAGAGTAAGACGCTTCATATACAAGATACTCAGTCGCAGTGTCAGCATAAAGTGCATCAGTTGCTGCAGCAATGTTTACTGAACCAGGGCCAACTTCTGGGAAGCTTAGACCAACGAAGTATCCAGAACTATCAGTTCCACCTGTTTCTTGAGTTTCATAACCAACACTTAGGCTTGCTAAATCAAAGGTGTAGTAACCGTTAACACCCCAGGTTGTTGTCTCAGTACCTGTTCCACCATCATCAGTAACGTATGCAACAGCTACTCCGTAACTGTCTGCTGTATAAGCAGCATTAAGACCGAATAAGTCAGAATCATCACCTACGATTTCACTTTGTGGAGATGAAATTCCACCAGCTAGTGAGAATCCAGAATCAAATGCGTAACCTAGAGATGCTGTAACACCTTTACCACCTACACCGATAGAGTTACCAGTACCACAGTCGTCTGGTGTCATATCAGTAAATGAGCTATAAGTACAAGCTCCAGTAAATGTAGAACTAATGTCAGTAGAATCACCAACTACCATTGTTGCTCCACCAACAGGGAATGAATAGGTTACACCATCAACAGTTAAAGCAGTTCCAGTATCGAAACCCATTTTTCCACCCATAGTTGATGCTGTTGCACTACCGTTATCAATAGCTATATCAAGTGAATCTTCACCTGTGAAACTAGTTGATAAACCGATGTTGAATTGGAAGTCAAAACTTGTTGACTCGTTAGAAGAGTCTCCAGTGTCTCCAGCACCGTCTACTTGACCTAGAACAGCGTCAACGCTGAATGATGCTGTAGTTGTTTCTGAAAAGCTACCAGCTTCAAAGTTGTTTAATCTAGCTTCTAGACCGTCTACACGGCTGTTTGTAACTGCAATTTCTTCTGCAGCATTGAAGTCATTAATAGTAACTTCATTTGCAGTAGCTGACATAGGCGCAAGTAAGCCTAATGTCGCAGGTGCTACTAGCAAGCTTTTAAAAAGCTTCATAAATTTCCTCACACGAAATTTAGAGTACACCTCAAGATAGTGTATCTGGGCATACTAAATCAAGTATTAATGGCTACATTTTTAACTAATTTGTGCCACTTTATAAACTTGTACAATCAATTTCTATTAATTATTTAGGTTAAATCTATCTTTTTTTTTTTAAATTATTGATTTAAAAATTATATTTTTTTGGAAATTTTGAAAGAAACTTTTTCTGTTTTGTATTTTTTTTTCTTTTTGTTGTCAACTGCATCTACGTACCATCCGGAAGCTAACCTAGTGTCGATTTCCTCGTAGCATTCTTTTTGATTTAATTTATTTAAGGATTTTTTTTTATAATCCATAAACTTTAATAATTTTTTCTTTGATAAAAAAAATATAGCATTTAAATGTAATTTGAGCAGTGAATTGATTTAGTTAAATTTTTTAAAAGGATTTTGAAAATTATTTTCTTTTGGATATTACTTTTCTGAAATCTTTAGAAAAAAGAAAAAAAACTTTTATTTCCCTCAACAAAAAAAATTATTAGTTATATTTTTTTTAATTTAAACCTGAGGAGCACAAGGTCAAATGACTCACCTTAATCTTATAGTAAATTCTTTACCGAGAGATTTACTGGAATTTGTTTTTTTTCTTGCAGTTGGTTTCACAGCAGGATCTATCGGGATCATATAATTACCAACTATATTTTATATTTTAAACCTTTTAAATTTAAAACTTCATATTCCATTAAATACTGATTGTTAAAATCTAACAATTTATTTAATTTCTAAACCAACTAATTGATTTAAATTATCTTTCAAAGAGAAATTAATGACTCAACAGGAAAATCAAGTTTTAATCTGCCATTAAGTTCCTTTAATTCAACAACCGTTATTAAACCAAGTATTTGTTTCTTTTGATCTTGAAGTATACTCGAGACACAATTAACTGTTCCCCCTGTAGCTAACAAATCATCTACGATTACGAAAGAATTGAATTTTTTCAAGGCACTACTTTGTATTGAGAGAGAATTTTTTCCATATTCCAAATCATATTCTCTTGTTAATGTATGTCCTGGTAGCTTTCCCGGTTTTCGTGCAACAATCATGGGTTTAGATGATTCTAGAGCAATTGCAGAACCAAAAATAAATCCCCTCGCATCTATAGAAATTATTGCTTCAGCATTTTTTAAAAATTGATTTGAAGACATTTTTAAAATAAGGTCCTGAAAAATATTTGGATAATGAAGAATTTCTAGAACGTCTTTAAAATCAATACCTTTTTTTGGAAAATCTTTATAAGTGAGAATCAAATCTTCTAATTTTTTCATACTTCTAAGTCTGGAAAGAAATTCAGATGGATATCCTTGTGGAATTCAATTTATATTATAGATACGTCGTAATTTAAAAAAATTCCAAAGCCAACTTATAAGTAATGTTATTTCTTGGTTTGGATAAACTAATTTATAGAATTAATGAATCTTTTTTTTCTGAAAAATAGACACTAAAATCTTTTTCTGACCTAAAAAATTATTTTTTTAATTTAGGAATTTGATCTTTTATAGATGACAGTTATGAACTACAACTTATGAGTGGGGCGTAACGCAGGTTGGGAAAGCTGGTGCTACGGGAGCATACTTTTTTACAAGCGAGTCTGATTGCAAAAAGTGACTTTTTTTACTTTTATCATAAAATAAAGAGCGAAGAAAAGCGACAAAACTTTAGTAGCGTGGGTGCCTTTTTCCATGAATTAATATTTATATCCAAATACGACTTGATCTACGTTAGATCTGTTAGCCCAACTTTATTTGCTTTCTCTAAGGTTTGAATCCTTATTTTGGAGTTCCAAAACGCCAAACCAGACTAGCGTCAAAGGTGTTAGCATCCAAACTCCCCTCTTTAGAAATCACTTTTCCTATGCCAGTTTGAAGGCTTAAATCTTTATTTAAATTGCACTCCAACCCAACACTAGGCTTGAACAATAGAGCGCTACCGCTATCAACACCTCCTCCCCCTCCTGCACCAATTAGCATTTCGCCATAGAATCTCAAGTTCTTCCAACTCGGGCCAAGAATACCTACCCCCCAGTGTCCCTCTGAATATCCACCTGCTCCTCCTCCATACGCGCTTAATCCTTGTCCTGTAAGGTACCACCAATCTCCTGCCATGAAGTCAATTTTACCTCCCAAAAGTTGCATATCACGTGCAGTACCTCCCTTTCGTTGGGCATCAAAATACCATTGGTGCGCAGGGCGAAAGCGCCATTTGGTAGTTTTTATAAGATCTGTTTCCACTAAAGGTGTTCCTTTTTGATCCTGAGCAAAAGTTCCCATTACGTATGCCAAATTTAAGCCTAGATATGTGGTGTCAAAATTGCCATCTGGAGCGGTGAGATAGCCGCCATCCATAATTAAACTGAGATCAGGAGAAAATTGGTATTCCAATCCTAGATTTGCTCGAGCAACAAATCCTCCGCCGGTCTCGACCGACCCGCCTCCTGCGCCACCTATGGTTAGGGCGGAGATAATGGCCATTTTATCGTCATTGGTTAGGGGGAGACGATAGCCAATTCCGGCTAAAAGTTCGGCGTATCCGCCAACACCTCCTGATAGGGCGCCGGCAGTTTCAAAAGTTGTAAACCAATTATCATTAATAAAGTAAGAGTACTCCACTCCGACCAGCCCTAATGAATTATTAAGCGACCCACCAGAGGTTGTCTTGCTACCTTTGGCCGGTGAATAGGAACGAACGCGGGCGGCCAGGTGTGATCGGTGGCGGCTCACATTACTCCAATCATCTACGAAGTAATCAGCCACAGTTAGTCCATCATCTTCCCAATTGAGTATAAGTGAACTGAAGGGAATATCTAGTGAAAGCGCGATTGCGTCGCTGGAAATACTTCCGTTTGGAAAGTCTACGTATGTATAATTCAGGCCCAGTTTGCTCCAGTTAAAGTCATACTTTAGACCGAAATGAGGGCGTATCATCAAACCTCCTCCTTGCGCAGCGGCACCCCCGCCTCCAGCACCCACATAGCCACCTGCATCGAAAATAAAATTATCAAATAACTTGCGTTCCAAACCTAAGGTATAGCCGCCAGTAAAAAAGCCACCGCGTCGTCCCGTCGCAGCACCGTAAAGAGTAATACCTCCGTAAAACCAAGGGTTTAGTTGATCGTAAGCCCCAAGACTGTATAAACCCATTTGTTCGCCTGCATCTGGCATATCAATTTCCTCAAAGGAAAACCTTAAAGTGCGATTGCGCCAAGTTGAAGATTCCTCTTGAGCTTCATTAAAATTTTTCTTTGAATTATTTTTTAAATTTGTTTTTTCAAAATAACTTTGATCGTCCTTATATGATTTCCAAATGAGCTTTTTTAAAGGTTTTTCCTCATTTTCGCGTAACTTTTCCCACTTAATTTCATTAAATTCAGAATAATCTTCCTTAACTTTCTCTGCAAATAATCCCAGAAAGTTTACAAATTGAGCAATTATGAAAAAATAAAATACAAACTTCATTTAATAAATAACTAAAATTTTGATAAATTATTTTTCTTCAATAATACTATTAATTAATAAAATATAAAAAATTTATAAAAAGATTCAATTAATACGATTAAATGTCACAACTAAAAGTGTGGGGACTTCCTTCTTTGAGGTAAGTTTCTGCCATTATAATTTTTTCAAGCGGCAAAACATTCTTTATATAAAGCGAAAAAATAGCGATAAAGCTCATTTCCTAGCCTCAAAAGTGATTTTTTATAAAAATATTTTGGGATTAAGTCTTTTGTAGATGTCTATTATGAACTAAGCTTATATGGGCGGGGCGTGGCGCAGCTTGGTAGCGAGGGCGCTTGGGAGCATACCTTTTTACTAACGAGACTGATTGCAATTACTGACTTTCTTTCTTTTATTACAAACTAAAAAGCTAGGAAAAGCGACAAAGCTTTACTAGCTCGGGTGAGCTCCATAATAGATTTTTGTAATTTTATTTTGTTAAAAACTTTTTATTTCAAATAAAATTCTTCTTTACCTATAAAGTTTTCAAGTTTTTTAAGTATGTGAAGTTTTCTCTATAAAGTAAGAATTTTTTAAAAAATCATAAATAATGTAAAAAAAACTATTTTGATGAACCTCTCCAAGACTTCTGCACTTTTAGCATTTTCTTTGGGTTCCTTTTTGCCTCTCTCAGCAAACGAATACAAATTTGAAGAACTCAAATTTGATCAAACTGCAAACAAGCAAAATACATATCACCCAAAAGACAAATTAGACGAATATATAATCAAAGCAGCAACTTATTCAACTAAGTTTGTTCCCTTGATGAATCAAGGTGCTGAAGGCAGTGAATATACTGATTTGATGTTTAGTGATGGTAAAAGAATATTAACTGATGCTGGATATGACTTTGTAAATTCAATGGCTAATAGTTCGATTCAAAGTATTCCATTTTTTGCTCAGACCTCTGTCAACATTTCTGGAGGAAAAGAATCTGATACAAGTTTCTCAGTTAATAGTTTGATGAAACTTGGAGAACTTGCAAAAGATGATGAGGGTGATATTAAAACACTTGCTTTTTCCCAAGCAAGATTAGCAACTGCAACTAATGCAGAGGGTGCCACTACTAACTTAGGTTTAGGAATTAGACATCGTCCCAGTGATGTATCAATGTTAGGGGCGAATGCATTCTGGGACTACAGAATGACAGATTATAGTGATGCGCATAGCAGACTTGGTCTTGGAGGAGAATATCTCTGGAAAGATTTTGAATTAAGAAACAACTGGTATATGTCAATTACTAATGAAAAAGATGTAACTGTAAAAGGTGTGTCTTATAAAGAAAGAGTTGTTGATGGTTGGGATGTTGAGCTAGGTTACAGGCTTCCTAATAATCCACAACTTGCTTTCTTTGTAAGAGGGTTCAACTGGGACTACAAAAATACACAGGACAATTCTGGGTTAGAAGTTTCTGTTAGTTGGCAAGCTACTCCTCATGTTGGCTTAGAAGCTTATGTATCAAATGAAATATCTGCTGCATCAACCACGGTAAACACTTCTCTTCCAGGAACAGATGAAACATTCTTTGGATTAAGAGTGAATCTTGCGGGCAGTCCTGTGACATTTGGCAAAAAAGATTATAAGAAAAATATGATCACTCAAATGACTCAACCAGTAAAACGTGAATATAATGTCTTACTTGAAAGATACGCTTCTGGATCAACATTCACAAGTAGAGTTGGAGGTAACTAATGATCGCGAAATTTTCAAATTTATATAAATCCCTTTCCTACAAAAAAATGAACCAATTCAACTTAAAATCAAAAAAACTTTTAACAACTGCCTTATTTATAACTTCAGGTTTAACAATTCTTAGCCATTCAAATCCAGTTAAAGCATCGCCATGTCCTTCCGCAGGTACAATAGCCAGCCCGTCTGCCTTTGGAAGTTCAGTTGGTTCTTGTTACGGAACCCCAGAAGAATATGGCGTAACTATTTATAAAATGGGACTTTGCACATCTGATCCAAAGCCTACAGCTGTTGGAAGGGCTCCAGAGACTTCCTCATGTTCATTTAACTTCGAAAAAGATGATGGAGTTGGAGAGGCTGCATCATTTGCCGCTGGTGGAGAAGTAGATCTTTCAGAAACATATTCCTCTAGACCTGACGTTGGTGAATATGAATTTGCCTACATTGAAATTAAGAATAGCTTCGATATAAAAGCTAAATATGGGCCCATTGGTGATACTGATAATACTACTTATTTTACTAATGGTGATAAGGATTCATATGGTACAGACACTACTGGATCAGCTAGTCCTACAGGCTATGTTGCGACAAGTTATCCTATGGAGACATTTTTTGGTGAAAATGGAAACCCAGAGTGTGCTGCAACTGCAGAAGAATCCGTTGATGGAGGAACAATTAGGGCTTATTTATTAAATTCAAATGATCAATTAATTGCAGATGATAATACTCCAGGAGTACTCAAATGTACCGGTGTTCAGAAATTACTTGGAATAATGCAGTTAAATACTAAAGTAAACATTACTGAAGCCACTACATCTGTAAAGACTACTTTTAAAGTCGAAAATAATGGAACAACTATCATGTACGATAATGGTTCAGATGGGATAGCTTTTGATTCAGGTCCTTTCAGCGTTAGTTTTGAAACTAGTGAATAATTTTTAAAATATTTTTTTATCTTTTTTGAATTTATTAACTGAAAAAACTTTTAAAAAAAAATTTATATTCATATTTTTTCTTTTTTTTAATACTCTATTTATTGATGAAATATCTGCATCAAAAAAAAGAAGTATTATTTCAGGAGTTGAGGTAAAAGTTTATAAGAAAGAAAGAAAACATATTGAGACATCTGCTTTGTTATGCGCTCTAGCAATAAATGGAAATTCTCTTGAAGACATAAAGAAAAATTTAGAGACTACTTTTAAAAAACCAATTTCTAAATCAGATAAATTTCTCATAAATGATGTAATGAGTTCTATGTGTCCTGAGTTTGACAATAGAAAAATATTTGAAAATTAATAATTTCTAGCGACAAAACACTTATATCTCTAGTGACAAAATAGCGACAAAACTCATTTTCTAGCCTCAAAAGTGATTTTTTATAAAAAATTTAGGAATTTGGTCTTTTATAGATGTCTGTTATGAACTAAGATCTTATGAGCGGGGCGTGGCGCAGCTTGGTAGCGCGGGTGCTTTGGGAGCACTAGGTCGCAGGTTCGAATCCTGTCGCCCCGACCATTTAAAAACCAAGTCATACAAGAGAGTTTCCCAGACTCTCTTTTTTATTGTTTGCTTTTAGAACAATGAGACTGAGCGAGCTTTGAGCGAGGATTTGCAATACCTTGCATAACTTTGCAACCTCATGTCGCTCAGTATTACTAGAAATAGCTTTATTTTTTATCTATTTCTCTCAACTATTCTAAAGTTCATATCTATAGCTCCTTTTCTTAAAGGAATAATATTTTGATAATCACCTTCATAGCAATCTTGTGCTGCCTTTTTGCTTGGAAATTGTGCGAGTACTGAAAACGGTCCATCGTATCCCTCTCTAACATCTGTTTCATAATCAACTGTTAATGTTTTTGCTCCACAACCTTTAACAACTACATCATTTACTTTTGCAAAGTATTTACCTGCTTGTTCTGGATTTGTAATCCTTCCAGAAATCATTACATAACCAGCATTCTTGTCTTTTGGGACTTTATAACCAATCGCAAGCCCAGCAATGCCAGCAATTAAACCAATTAAAATAGTTTTTTTCATTTAAATTTAATTTTTTTAATAGTAGATGATTCTCTTTTAGTTGGCTGTCAATTATTAACTATTAAAGTTGCAAGTAGTAAGCGTCTCATTATTATTTAAAATTCATCAATAATACTTAAAGTTAGATAATCATTTAATTGATCTACATTAACTAAATTTCTTGATGTAAAAATTTGAGGAATAAAGATGCAAGTTATGATCAATGAAGCAAAAGTTAGTCCATATACTTTCGGTTTTAAACTAAAACCTTTTAGTTTTTTTTGTAAAAAATCTGAGTTAAATTGTTTTGATTCTTGCTTATAAGAAAGTGCATTCTCAATCATTTGATTAAGACGTTCCTTTTTTAATTTAGACATACAGTAATTCCTCCAATAAATCCTTTGGCAAAATAGTTTTTAATTTTTTGCGAGCCCGTATAATTAGGCTTTCAGTAGCTTTTTCGGTTTTTTTTAAAATATTAGACACTTCCTTCTGTTTATAACCACAAAAATAATGTAGCAGGATAGCTTCTTTTTGATGTGTAGGAAGTTTTTGAATATTATTCAATAGTATTTTTCTTAATTCATAATTACTGTTATTATTTGTAATTTCTAGATAGGAATAATTATCTTTAAATTCGTTGGAGCTTTTGTGTCTTCTTAGGAAATCCATACAAGTTGAAAAAACTATCTTATATACATATCCTTCAACACTTCCTTTATTTACCCAACGAGGAGCTGATTGCCAAATTTTAATTAAAGAAATTTGTACTACATCATCTGCATCGTCAAAATGCGCTGAACCCAAAATTTTAATTGCTGTTGCATGCATTTTGTATCCCAAAGTATTTGCTATGAAACGGAAGGATTCCTTATCACCCTTAGCCGTTTTAACCATGTAAGAGTTTAATTCCTCGGACATTCTTTACTTCTCTTCATTCCTAAATTTATTTATCCTTTTTCTTAATTCATACCTAAGTGCACGTAATTCTTTTTTTGATAATTTACTATCACCATTCTTATCAAAGTTCATAAATATTTTATCTATTCGATCACTTTGAGCTGACATCATTTCGTCTTTTGAGAGAAGTCCATCACCATTAGTATCTATCTTTTGAAAACGCTCACGCATCTTCATAAAACTATTCTTCTCATAAATTGGATTGGCATAAGAGGGCAGAGCAATAAAAAAGCTTAATGCCAAAATTAAAATTGAAGAGTTTTTCATAAAGGTAATTAATATCTATAAATCATTAACGCAGAAATTGATAAAATCCTTCGCGAAATCAATAAGGAGCTAAATGCCCCTTATTTTATATCGACTGTCAATCAATAATTTCTAAATTCTACGAGCTAGTGCTCATAGGGCACTAGGTTGCTTGTGAGCGAGATTTGAGCGAGATTTTGCTTATTTATGCACCACCTTGCTATATATTGCTACTTTTTAAGACTCATCAATTTTCTTTTAATAGCAACTAATAAGCTATAGCCTCACTTGTTTCTCATGGGGGCTGTCGCATTTTGCGTAGCGGGTGCTTTGGGAGCACTAGGTCGCAGGTTCGAATCCTGTCGCCCCGATCAGTTATAGCAGTAAGTCTCAGCTAATAATATATTTAACCTAAAAAGTAGAGTGCCCAAAAAGTGCCCAAAACTATTTCTTTTATAAATAATTACTTTAAATATGTATGATTCATTGAAAAAAGTCGTTTTAAATAACTATTTTCTTCTTGGACCTTTAATATTTTGTAAAGTTAAATTTTTGACCACCGATACTCGCTTCATACATCAATCCCCCTTTTAAAAAGGTATATACTGCAACCCCGTCACTATAATCAATAGAAGAATTTGCTCCTGCATCTACTATTACTGCACTAGCTGAAGCGTCAAACTCAAAATTCCCTTGTATAAATCTATTTAAAGAATCCTTGTCTCTAAAAAAGATAATTTGACTAAAGTTTTGTCCCCCCAACTGTATGCCCAAGGATATCTGAGTTAAAGTAGTAGATCCTATAACATTTCCATCTTCAAAAACCTCTCCTTCCCCTCTTGCCACACCTAAGCCGAATCCAACTTTCACAACATCTGGAAAAACTGCATAACCTTTAGCCTGATTAAAATAAGGCTTTAAAATCGAAATTTTTCTTAGTTCATTTAATTTATTAGTAGATTCTACATTCGCTTTTACTTTTTTCTCATTTTCATCTTGAAGAGGCTTCCATCCTGATATGAATAAATTATTTTGATATTCAATCGAAGTTTTAAGACTTGTTTCTTTTGCTTTAACTACAGTATTAATTTGAATTAATAAAAAAGATAATAATATTAAAAAAAGTTGCTTAAATTTTCTAAAATCCATAATAACAAAACTACAATTTTGCTTAGCAATTAAAGTATTCTAATGATTTTATTTGTTTGTATTAAAAAAACATTACTAGAAATAATATTGTGATATTTTTAAGAAAAAAAATAAAATCTTATGAATAAAAAAACTATTCGAAATTTAGGTAGTTTCTTAATTACAATTATTAGTCTTTTAAATTTTGAAGTTAATGCTGGCATTAATAAAAAAGATTTTAAATCTAAAACTGCTTCTGAATTAATTGACGTTTTAAATAATGAACAACTTTTAGAAAAAAAAGTTATGGAGAAGATAGATAAAAAGCTTATGTGTAAATTACAGTTGTTTATTTTTAAAGACGAAATAAAAGATCAAAAACTTGGTCTAGAAATGCAGATTAAATTATTAGAAGGTACTCCATATGGTGATCAAACTATTAAAGATGGAATAAGAAATGCTGAACAATTTACAATTCGCAAATTGAAAGAAATTGATAAATATTGTAATTAAGAAAAATATATAATTTTAGAAAAAAATTATTAACAATAATATTTATTTAATATAGTGTTATTACTATGAAAAAACATTCTAGGTAATGAAACTTAAATTCATATCAAAAGTTTTAGTTACATCAACATTACCAATAAGTTTATTTTGTAATAATCTTTATGCGGGCACTCACAAAGCAATTTGTTCTTATTACTCAAGCTATTCTCCTTGTAGAGTAACTATTTCAACTACACATATAGAAAGTAATTTGCCAACTGATTATTTGTATGTTGACAAAGATAATTTTTTAGACCTAAAAGTATATGAGGATTTGGGTAAATCCTCAAATATTGTAGTAGGTACTGTTAGTACCTTATTGCTGGGGCCAGTTGGTTTATTAGGTTTCTTAGTTAAAAAGAAATCAGGAACTATAGATTATGGAATTTCTTTCAAAGGTGAAAGAGGTAGAAAGAAAACCGCGTTTATCAGATTTAAAAATATGAAAGCAGCTGCAGCAATGGGAGAAGAATTACCTGAGCTTTTAAAAAATATATCTATAAAGGAAAATAAAAATTAATCACAATACAAATCTATATAACCTAATTTTCTATTAGTCATTTCATTATTGGCATCTAACACCTCCTTCATATATTGGTTTCTATATTCTTTCGGAATAGTTTGATCCTTTCCTGCAATAATCATCGTTTCTTTTCTCCACACTACATCACTAGGTAAATCATATAACCACAATTTACACATTAAATTTAAATTTGATTTATTCACTAATTCAGTGACTTTTTTTTCTAACAATTCATCATTACCCAGTAGATCTATTAATTGTTTAACAGTTTTAGATTTAAAATTGTTTTTATTTATCCCAGACTCTAAAGGGATATTGAGCAAGCATACACTTGCCAAAAGAATTATCCCTGCTTGACTTAAAAACTTGTAGATAAACATATGATTATTTGACTAAAAATGAAGCTAGAACTTTGATTATTCATCAATAATAGTTTAATATTAAAAGCAAAAATTCATCTAATACTTCGATTGTGTTAATAAAATTATTTTCCTTAATACTTTTAACATCATTTATACCTCTTACTGGATGTTCTAACTCAAAAAAAATTGCTGAACCTATTAAACCAATTAAACCTATTAATCCTTGCGAAATCTCAAAAGAAAAATCCCAAGAAAATTTAGCCAATTCAGTCAATGAAGATTCATTGAGAGGCATTAGAAGCCATACCTCAAACAAGGTTGTTTTAATGCCTGTAAGTAATGCTAATTCTGTTGGAGGTTCTTATGGAATACCCCAAATGAATAGTATGGGGCAAATAATTCCAGATCTAACAGGTTTTGCTACGGAAATAATGAATCAATCCTTTAGGAATGAAGGTCTTAAAACAATTGCTTGGTTTAAAGTTTCAAAGAAACTTAAAGAAATAATGTCTGAAAATAATAGTGCTTCAAGTTCACCATATGGAGCTTATATGCCCAGCGGTGGAGGTGGAGGATTTCAAGTGAATGATGAAAATATTAATGAACTAATTACAGCAGCAAAAGAGCTTGGAGCGTGCTACATAATTAGACCTGTGATACTTAAAAATTCCATGAACTCTAAGGTATCAACCTCTGCTAATCCCCTTGGAGTTATGGTATTTGGGGGCGCCGCAATAAAAACTAAATCCGAAAACAATGCTGAGGTAGACTTAAAGATTGATATAATTAACACCAACGAAGAGGATATTATTGCTTCAAAAACGTTTTCAGGAAGAAGTGTTTTAGTAGGTAAAGAAAGAGCTAATGTCTTGGACGGAATTACAGGTTCTCAAATATTTTCAGCAGGATCCACC
This sequence comes from Prochlorococcus sp. AG-418-J17, assembly GCA_003214085.1. Lineage (GTDB taxonomy): Bacteria > Cyanobacteriota > Cyanobacteriia > PCC-6307 > Cyanobiaceae > Prochlorococcus_A. The sequence goes on along the minus strand of QCMB01000009.1, from coordinate 22,464 downwards.
TCAGATCAATCAAGGATAGCTTTTTACGACACAATAGATAAAATCGTTGAATTTTTAGACGATAAAATGGAGTGAATGAAAAAACTTTTTTCTTTTATATTATTTCTAACTTTTTTTTATTTTCCTGTAGAAGTTTTATCTGCTGAAGAATTCTTAGACCTGCAATGCATGTCAGATATTAAATCAAAATATCCATGCAATGTTAGCTTTTATAGGAAATTTATGAAATTAAATTATCCAAGATCTGGTCGTTCTAATAAGGTTCGTTATGAAAACATTATCCATTGGAATTATTCAGATTCTAGTCTAAGAAAAATGGATGTTGGCTTAGCTCAAAGGATTGGGATAATTGGTTTACTATTTACCAAAGTAGAACATCAACATGTTTTCACCATTATTCACAAGGATGAATATGGAGATAGAAAAGTAGCAATTTTAGATTTTGATAATAAAGAATATGTTTTACCAATAAAAGCAGCCCTTTCAGATATTACTGAAATCAAATAAACAAATTTAATTTTGAAAAAAAAGATTAGAAGGAAATTCATTTTCTTAAGTCTTATAAAATCATTTAATTTAAAAATTTCTTTATAGTTCAGTTCAATTTTTCAACTCCTGTCTCATTAATAAGTTAGTGAGATAAGACTCATTTAATAATAAATTCGACTCAAAAATAGAGTGCCCAAAAAGTGCCCATAATTTGATGTATTAGTCAGAATTAGTCCATACATATTCGCCCAAATGACCTGATATAGCTTTAAGTCTCAATTATAGCCTTATTCTTGCGGGTGCTTTGGGAGCACTAGGTCGCAGGTTCGAATCCTGTCGCCCCGATTGACTTCTCAAGATTCTCAATTATCCTCTGGGCGATCTCTGGGCGATCATTTGCAATACCTTGCATAGCTTTGCTGTCTGCATCGCCCGCTATGTTAAAAACATTTATTCACAAGATCTTTTACTTGATGATGACTGAATTAAATTACCCATCCAATTTTTAATATCTGATAAGACTTCCAAATCTAATTTGTAGTAAACCCATCTACCCTCTTGCCTATCAGAGATAAGACCTGAATCTTTTAGGATCTTTATGTGATAAGAAATTTTAGATTGCGATAATCCAGTTACTTTAACTATGTCGCAAACGCATATCTCTCCACCCATCATTAATTCAAGAATATTTATTCTGATCGGATCTGAGAGGGACTCCATTATCCCAATAAATTGCTTACTATTAATCTTTTTAAGTTGTTCTAACAAAATCAAAAGATCATTAACTTCTTAAATACTAACCTAAAAAATTTAATTACACATATCAAGAATTATTGATGCATCAAATATTTTTGATATATAATAAAGCAGTTTTCAATATTTGTGATGAAAATTGGAATTAACGGATTTGGAAGAATTGGGAGATTAGTTTTAAGAATTTTATGGGAAAGAAAAGATATTGAAATAACTCATATAAATGAAATAAGTGGAAATTCTTTAATTGCATCTCATCTTCTAGAGTTTGATTCTGTTCATGGTAGATGGAATAAAAATATAACTTCGAATGACAACGAAATAATAATTGAAGGTAAAAAAATTTCCTTTACATCAACAAAGAACTATCTTGATGTTCCATGGAATAAATCTTCGGTTGATCTTGTTTTGGAATGTACAGGGAAAAATAAAGATCCCAAAAAATTAAATCCATACTTTGATTCTCTTGGAATAAAAAAAGTAATTGTTGCCTGTCCTGTAAAAGGAATTGTTGGAGGGGAAAAAGCACTTAATATTGTTTATGGAATTAATCAAGACCTTTATAAACCTGAAAAACATAAATTAATTACAGCAGCATCATGTACTACAAATTGCTTGGCTCCCATCGTAAAAGTTGTTAATGAAAATTTCTCAATTAAACATGGGGTCATAACAACTATTCATGACCTTACAAATACACAATCTCCAGTAGATTTTTACAAAAGTGACTTAAGAAGAGCGAGAGGATGCATACAAAGCTTAATACCTACTACAACTGGATCAGCTAAGGCGATTGCTGAAATTTTCCCTGAATTAGAAGGAAAACTAAATGGTCATGCAGTAAGGGTTCCACTTCTAAACGCCTCATTAACCGATGTAGTTTTTGAATTAAATAAAGAAGTAACTGAAGAGCAAGTAAATAATGAATTTAAAAAAGCATCTGAAACATACTTAAAAGGTATTCTTGGATACGAGGAGAGACCCTTAGTGTCCGCTGATTACTTAAATGACTGTAGAAGTTCAATAATTGATGGACTTTCAACGATGGTTGTAAATTCAAAATTATTAAAGATTTATGCTTGGTACGACAATGAGTGGGGTTATAGTTGCAGGCTTGCCGATCTTACTTCTTATGTAATTGAAAAAGAAAAGCAATTTTAGTTTTTATGAAGTTATCTAGCCTTCAACAATATAGTGTCATTACCGCAAACTATTGGGCATTTACTCTTACTGACGGTGCATTGAGGATACTAGTTGTTGGTCATTTTCATGAACTTGGTTATTCAACTCTGCAAATTGCTTTACTTTTTCTTTTCTATGAATTTTTTGGAATAATTACAAATCTTTTTGGAGGCTGGATAGGGGCAAGATATGGTTTAAGACTTACTTTATGGATAGGAACAATTCTGCAAATTCTTGCTCTTTTTATGCTGATTCCAGTCAAAGAGAATTGGTCAGTAATCTTTAGCGTCTCATACGTTATGTTAGCCCAAGCGCTTAGTGGGGTAGCAAAAGATTTAAATAAAATGAGTGCAAAAAGTGCTGTTAAATCAATAGTTCCAGATTCAGGAGAGAATAATCAAAAACAATTGTTTAAGTGGGTTTCAGTTCTAACAGGATCCAAAAATGCACTCAAGGGTGTTGGCTTCTTCCTAGGGGGTCTCTTATACAGGCTATTGGGCTTTAATAATGCAGTTGGGATAATGGGTTTAGGTCTATGCTTGGCATTCTTCTTAACTTTATGTCTTCCTAAAGATTCAGGGAAAATGAAAAGAAAGCCAATTTTTAAAGATCTTTATTCAAAGTCTCAAGGTATTAATATTCTTTCAAGTGCCAGGTTTTTCTTATTTGGAGCAAGAGATGTCTGGTTTGTAGTAGCTCTTCCGGTATTTTTAGACATTTCTTTTGGATGGGATTATTTAAAAATAGGACTCTTCTTGGGTGGATGGATAATAATCTATGGTTTCTTTCAAGTATTAGCTCCATTACTTAGAAAAGTATGGGGGAAAAATAATAGCCCAACAAAAACTACCGTTCAATTTTGGGGACTTATCTTGACTTTTATTCCTTTATTTATTGCTGGAGCATTAAACGGTGATAAATCATTAGGTCCTGTAATTGTTATTGGATTAATAATATTCGGCTTTATTTTTGCAATGAATTCATCTACTCATTCGTACTTGATTTTGGCTTATTCAGATAATGAGAGAGTAAGTTTAAATGTTGGTTATTACTATATGGCTAATGCAGCTGGAAGATTATTTGGAACCCTACTATCTGGCTTGTTATTTATGCTCGGTAAAAATGCCACTATAGGTATGCAGTATTGTTTGTATACTTCATCTATTTTGATTTTTATTGCTTGGCTTACTAGTTCTAAATTACCTTCCTATTCTTCCAACAGCCTCAATTGATTTTTTTAAAATTTCTCCTTTCAAGGGAACGAAACCTAAGGCAGGAGCTTTATCTTGATATTCATCACTGAGTAATTTATAGAATGTTTCTTGAATTGCCTTAGTATTTCTCCCGTTACCTTTTTCATAAGCAAGTATCCAAGTCAAAGTTGCTATTGGATAAGCTCCTTTAGCAGTAGGATTCGGATTTTTACCAGCCAAGTTTTCATCAAGATTTATTCCATTCAAAGCTATCGCGCCTGATTCAGTATTAGGGGTAACGAATTCACCAGAAAGATTTTGAAGTGCAGCAGCCTTAACATTACCTTTAATGTATGACTGGTTTACATAACCAATTGCGCCTGGAGTGTTTTGAATAACACCTGCAACACCAGAATTGCCTTTTGCTCCAACTCCCGAAGGCCATTTAACAGATTTACCAGTACCTAAATTCCAGGTTTCAGAAAAAGCCTCCATAGAATTTGTAAAAGCTTTAGTCGTGCCTGAGCCATCAGAACGATGTGCCCAAGTTAACTTACCTGATTTACAGCCTAATTCTTTCCAGTTTTTAACCATACCCATAGCGACTCGTACTGCTTGCTCTTGAGTAAGTTTTAAATCGCAATCGTAGTTATATCCAAAGGCAATTGTACCGCCTACCATAGGTATTTGAACAAGTCCTCTTTTAACTTTTTCTATATCAGAATCTTTCATAGGATCATCTGATGCACCAAAATTCACAGTTTCGTCTATGAAAGCTTTTCTTCCAGATCCAGAACCTACTGCTTGATAATTAACTCTAGGGCCTCCAGATTTAGCTAAGTCAAAAAACCACCTGGTATAAATTTTCGAAGGAAATGATGCACCTGCTCCACTCAATCTTTTTGAAGCCATCGCAGATGGAGCAAGTATTAATGAAACTGCAGAAGATAAAATGAGAGTTTTTTTGAAAATACTCATTAGCCACTTTGATTAAAGTCAATTCATTTATAGCATCAAACAAAAGACGAAATTCAAAGGTTAAGAAATACATCAAATTATTTTGATATAATCAATAATTCTTGATATATAATCTAGCAGCTCAATTAAAACGCTTACTACTTGCATAAAAAAGCTGAGCCTGCATTATTTATTACTTAAGGCCACAATGTGACAATGATTGGCTCGTGAAAATTATTAGTGTCTTTATGACACTAGGTCATAGCCGGGCGATCCTTGGGCGATCAAATGCTTAACTTTGCAACACATTGCTGCATATAAGACAATTCTTGAGACTCATCTTGATAACAAATATTGCAAGTAAAAGTCATAGCCTCACTTCGTTCTCATGGGTGCTGTCGCAATTTGCTGATCGAGTGCTTTGGGAGCACTAGGTCGCAGAGTCGAATCCTGTCGCCCCGACCATGTAAAAACCAAGTCATACTAGAGAGTTTCCCAGACTCTCTTTTTTATTGAGAAATTTGTCCACGCCTAAAGTGTACAGATAGTGGACAACTTCAATTCTGCTTAATGGTAATTTTCTTGCTTTTTCCTTATTTTTTCGTAAGTATGCGTATATAGGCTCTAATTTGCTCTAAATGGCTCTATTACTGGCTTATTTAGGCTTATTTTCCTCTAAAAGACTGTCACATATGGGTTTAAGATTATGAAAATTCCAATCGAAATGATGAAAGAAATTAGAGAAAGTGGGTACGATAAAAAGCTTGTATATACCTATATAAGAGAGCTATTAGACAGCGATAAAGAAATTAAAGAAAATAACAATCTAGAGCTTTTAGACAATTACTTATTAGACAAAGATCCACAAGAAGTATCTAAAAATGCTCCTGAGATACTGATGGCAGCAGAGCTTTTAGACGGTTACTTATTAGATAAAAGATTTATGAGAGAGCTTGAAGATGAAAAATATGATGCTGCTTAATTAGATAAAGTACCTATTTTTTCCTATTTACTTAAAGGTTATTCTTTTGAGCGAAAAACAGGATTAAAACAATGATGAAACTTGCAATCATTTTTTTACCAATTTTATTTGCAGTTATTTGGGCTGCTTTTATAGGGTTAAGAATAAATAAAGTAGAAACTAGAGATGGAAAAAGAAAATTAATTAATTACTAATTGATTGACAGTCGATCTACAATAAGGGGCAATTAGCTCCTTCTTAATGATCTGGATTCTAGTTATTTTATTAGTCGTAGCTTTTTTGACTGGAGTTATAGATGCTAAAAAAAAGAACTAAAGGATTATCTCGGAATAGTGTTAGGGGAAGAAAAAATCCAACAAGAAAAAAAGTTCATTCCAAATCTAGAAAAATAGTAAAAAAGAAAAATAATGATACCTTTTCTTCATCTATTTTTTCCTCATTTATTATTTTCGCTGGTTTCATAAGCCTTTCACTCTCTATATTTTTTCTTATCAGGCAATTACAACCAGTGATCAGAAATGAAAGATTGAAATTCTTATGTACTTATCAACTTGGAGATAAAAAAAGTCAAAAATATAAAGAATCAAAATTGGAATTAGAAAAGCTTGTTGGAGATAGTGATAAGTATTGCAAGAATTTTCTTCTTCCAAAAGAAAAGACCAAAAAAGGATTCAAATTATTCCCATTTATGAGGAATATTCTTTTTAGATTTATTTAGTATCCCCCCCCAAGTGCTTTGGGATCACTAGGTCGCAGGTTCAATCCTGTCGCCCTGACTCTTAAAAACCAGTCATAATAGCGAGTTGCCGAGACTAGCTTTTTTAATGGAAAAATTGACATCACTCTCTTGATAACAATTTGATGTCAATTTGAGATTTTCTTAAAATTTCAGCCCTCCAAAATTTATTTTTTTGAAAGTCATCTACAATCAAAGGGCAATTATTTCCTTTTTTAATGTCAAGTCCTCAAGCCATAGAAAATTTAATTAATGGTTATGCAACCAGTGAAGATTCTTCTTTTCTAATACCGAATGCAACTGAAGATTTTTTGGCTGTAAGGCCAAGTGGAAATCCAATCTCTGCGAAGGGATTAGTGGGAATGTTTGATAGTAAAGACTTAGTTGCAGGATCCTCAAAATTAATCAAAACACACAAAATTGAAATTTACGGTGATGTGGCATACGCGGTTTTCACTTTGAATGAAATCTTCAGTTATAAAGGAAATCAAAATATAGATCTTTCAACTTACACTTGCATATTTAAAAATGAAAACGGTACATGGAAATATGCCTGGATGCAAAGATCACAAGGAACTACTGATATGAAAACTTGGGAATAAATAAAACGCTTACTAATTGCACCGCAGTTAAATTAAGGCTTGGTTATCCTGGATCAATAATCTATGAAGAAATACCTTTTTAATTAATTTTGCGACTTCTTCCGTTACCGATTTTTATTTGCATTTATCTATTCTCTTGGTGGAGATGTAAAAAAAATATTATCACTAGTGATAAGCAACTAAAACCTTGCATTGATTGGGCATATATAAAAAATTTACCTCTTCCACCAAAACCTTCTTTTGTCGAGTTTTATATTGTTTATGTCTCTTCCTTTTTTAAATTTCCCTTTGGGATAATTATTCAAAAACTACCTTTTGCGAAGAAAGTAAGATACTACGAAAAAGAAATGAAATTAATATTTGATAAATGGAATCTAGAAAAAATTAAAAAAATAATTAACTAATTTATTGATATGTCTGGAGTAAAGATATATAAATTCCTACTAATACAAATATTGCTACACCTATTCCCATTAATGTAGTGGGTTGATTATTCCAAAAATTAGTTAAAAATTCCATTGATTGGGAAGTCTAAATTTTTTTAGCTCTATTAGCTCTATTCATAACTTTTCTCAAAATATTATTTTTAATTGATAAATCAGAAATAAAATAAAGAGTTAAAAACAAAACTACTTTTGCAAAAAATGATATTTGCATAATAAAAATAACTATACGCTCATATAAAGCAAATTTCATTAAAACTGACAATTTTTTAGATTCCCCTATAGAAGGTATTGTTAATAGTTGAATACGAAAGACTGAAGAAAAAAAAGCAACAAGATCAACAGTCTTAGCGTTCGGAGAAGCTCCTGTTAGATATAAGATAGAGTTAATAGAAAGAGGCTTATGAAGGAATTAGAAGAAAATACTATCGAACAAATAAGAACTCTTCTTAATTATTTAGAGCAAACAGATCTCTTAAAAAACAAGGATATTCTTAGATGCTTAGATGTAATAGCAAGAGAGTATGGAGGAGAAGTAGTTGACAAAAATTAAATGGCAAATCCAGATCAAAAAACAATATTGCTAGAACAGGCTTATGAAGAACTAAAGGCAATTTGCACCAAGTTCCAAAACCAATCCGTAGCTACGGATATGGAAGTAAAAACTTTACTTCGAGAACTTGCGAGGGTTTATGAAAAAGATATTGATGACAACTATGACATAGATTTGGAAGCTTAAATAAGTTTATTTGATATTCTTTTGCTATAAATTAATTGAGGCCAAACCTCGTCAGCACACTCTACGTTTGCTGCAAGACATAAATTGATTCTATATAGTTGCGAGTCGATTTAATAACCCTTTCAGTAGTTGGAATTTCTGGAAGGGTTTCTTGTTACTGATATTTATTTAGTAATCGGTTATAAATTACGAACAATACTATTACCCCAACTATTCCATAAATTGCATGGTATGGGTCGTGGTGATTCTGCCAAAGCTCCTTTAAAAATAACTTCAATACTTCATAGCTATTGCCCAATGAGAATAACATCCATAAGATTTTTCTCTAATTAATTTGCATAATTTCTTACAACTGGTAATTTTAGTGGGCTTCAATAAATTCAAATGCAAGATCAAAAAATTGAAAAGATAGCAGCTGTTGCAGTAAACATTACTAAGGTGCTGGTAATAATTTATCTAGGCTTTGTAGAAGTATTTAAAATTGGCAAATTACTTATAGAGAATTTAAATACTGAATTTGATATTTCTCGAAAATGGGCTTCACAAAATTATTCAATTCTAAAAAAACGACTAGCGGAAGGAAAAGTAGCGGGTGTTATAGAAAATTAGTAGCGTTATATTTACGCAACAATTTTGATCGAATATACGACATCCTTACAATTATTTTTTTTATCCCATTCCTTTGCGAAAGGAGATTGCATCTCTGCACCTAATTTTTCTAAGTCGGTACAGTTCATTAATAAATGAGATTTGTGTTCATTCACTTTTACAAACTCATAATCAGTTACAAACTCTTTGCACATTTCTTCAAGAAATAGTGTCGTTACATCATTTTTAAATTCTTCAAATGTACAGCTAAAAGTTGAGATGATGAGAGTGTTCATTAAAAAAAGGGGCTAATTGCCCCTTATTTTAGATCGACTGTCAATCTTCATCTATGAGTAGACTTTGGCAACTATTGGACCAGCTTCTTCATCAGTAAATACAGGTGTTGTTTCCCAATTGAGAAATTCGCCCCATTCAGCGGCATGTTGATATATTGCTTTTGGATCATCAGTCTTTAAAACTATCCAACCCTCTAAAGAACCGGGTGCGTGATATCTTCCAATCATCTCAACTCCAGGATAATCTCCCCCACCACCAAGAAATTTTTCTGCACCTTTTTGATGATATCCGGCCTTAAATGACCAATGCTGAACATAAAGCATTTTATTTTTTAATTTTTATTGGCTTTCTATTACTAGCAAAAAAAAATAGTTACTGAAAATAAATAGTTTTAATTGCCCATTTTGAAGATCCATTAGTGAAACCATTAATTGAGAGTGCAGGACAAATTTAAGATTCAACTGTTATTTCAAGCTACTTTTAATTAAAATTCAAATTAAAATAAGAGGAAATTAGCACCTTTTTTATGCTGTTTCTAATTTCTTATAAATTCACTGATGCAAACGCCCAAGACAAGGGATCCAAAATGTTAAAAGAATGGTACGACAAAGGAGGGCCACAAAATAGACCAGAGGGTTATGACGTTAAATCTTGGATTTTCTTACCTCAACATGGCAATGGTTACTCTGTTGTAGATGCTGATTCTTTAGAAACTATTTGGAAACAATGGAGTCCTTGGAAAGAATTATTGGAATTCACTATTGAACCTTGTGCGGATTTAGATCAAACAGTAGCTCTATATTGTAAATAAAACACTTTTCACTTGTATAAAAATATAAGACTTAGCAATTATGCAGCGATTCAAAAAAAAATAATGCTTATTTAACCTATTACACCTTTTTATTTTTTAATATATGTGAAATTAAATTCTTAAAAAATAATGAATAAATTCAAAGATAACTTTTCAAGTGAAAGCTTTTACCCAGATAGTAATTATTATCTTGACCAAGATAATGCTCCTAAAGAAAACCCAATTACAGAAGATCAAAAATCCAATATAGGGGGAAGTTTTGAATGGCCAAATACCTATTGGTTCATTGCTGAAAGAACAAATGGAAGGCTTGCAATGATAGGTTTCATGGCTGTCATTATTAACTATGCCTTGTTTGGATGGATAGCTTATCCCATCCTTTAAATGAGTAATTCTAATTTAGACAAAAATGATTAAGATAAATCTGGAACACATTGGCTTCAATATGCAGCGTTTTTTTTAACTGTATTTGCTATTTATTTTGGCCAATTAACTTAAACTTCCAATTACTTTTATTGCCTTTTGATTATTCATATGTTTTTGAGGAGTTTTCTAGTAATCTATTTAATTCTAAGAGTTCTTCTTTAGTAAGTTCTCTATATTTTCCTGTTGGCACGTCTAACTTAATATTCATAATTCTTACACGCTTCAATGATCGTACTCTATATCCCAAGGCCTCACACATTCTTCTAATCTGACGGTTAAGTCCTTGTGTGAGTATTATTTTAAAATTTCTTGGACCCAATTGTTTTACGAAACAATTTTTAGTTATTGTATCTAGTATTTGAACTCCATTACTCATACTTTGAATAAAGTCGCTATTAATAGGACGATTAACTTTTACAATATATTCCTTTTCATGATTATTTCTTGCTCTGAGTATTTTATTTACGATATCTCCATCATTAGTTAAGAAAATCAATCCCTCACTGAGCTTATCTAATCTTCCGATGGGGAAAATTCTTTTAGGATATTTAATGAAATCTATTACATTATTGGGTTCTACTTTTCTATCTGTTGTGCAAACAATTCCTAAAGGTTTATTAAAGGCTAAGTATATGTTTTTTTGTCTCTTTGATTTTTCTATTCTTTGACCTTTAACTTCAACTTGGTCAGTATCTTCTACTTTAGTTCCAATTTCTGGAATTTTGCCATTAATGGTTACCTTTCCTTCTAGGATTAATTTATCTGCTTCTCTTCTAGAACAATAACCGACTTCACTTAAATATTTATTTATTCTGGTAGCCATTTTAGATGTTTCATTTTTATCTGCACTAAAAAAATAATTTACTAATCTCCTAATATTTTAGAGCGGGTGTCAATTTTAGTTAATATTCTAATTATTGAATTTCAGATTATTTTCATCAGTAATTTATAACGCACAGATCTAACTCCCTTTTTAATTCCAATTTTTTTCAATTTTCCTCCATCCCTTAGAAAGTAATCTTTCATAAATTTCTCTAGCTAAATCTATTTCAACAGAAACTGTATTTGTCATTACTGGTGGTTTGTTTCCTAATCCTCCCACTATTTTTCCAGTATCTATAAACATATATTCAAAAAATCCATCAATACTCTTATCGTTTTTCATAAATCTTTTAACTTCTGACCTATTTGAATTAATCAACCAATAAGATTTAGCCATTAATCTAACCTTGGAATTAGTAAGCGTTTCATTTAAAACAAACTCACTTGATCAGTTTCTTTTTTCTTTAAATCCTCTACTAGCCAACCATCAGGGGACCAACTCATCATGATTGCAAATAATCCTCTTAATTCATCTGCATCTTTAACTTGCTCTGTCCATATTTCCTCATATCCATTAGGAATTATCACAGGCATGCGGTGATGTAAAGGTTTAATTAAATAATTTGGTTCAGTTGTTAAAACGCAGCAACTTTCAAGTTCTGCTCCATCTGGTGAAGTCCACTTACTCCAAATTCCCCCCAACCAAAAAGTCTCATAATTCGATTTTCGAAAACGATATTTTTTTTCAAAAAAACCGCTCGCAGGTATTAGGCACCTTTTATGTTTCCAACTTCCACTAAATAATTTTTTTTCTTCTAAAGTTTCTGATCTTGCATTAAATGGTCTTGGTCTCTCTTTATCAAATGGGTCTCTGGCCCAAGGAGAAATAAAGCCCCATGTCATAAAAGTAGTCTTAATTCTTCCTTCGTTTTTAATTACAAGAACAGGATCATTAGGTCTTATTAGACTTTGAGTTTCATATTTAGAATCAAGTCCACTTGGATAGTCTTGTTTCAAAACCTTTGGCAACTTCTCAAATCTAGTTTTCAGCTCAAATCTTCCACACATTGATTTTTAAAATATTTTTAAAACTCACTTAAAAAACAGTAAATTTACCTTATTTTAGATCTACTTTCAGTTTTCTCAAATAAAAAATAATTTTTTGATCGTAGAAATTTTTTTATCCAAATAATTAAAAGAAAATATAGATATTGAAAAGCCTCCTCAAATTTAATTTGAATGATTCAAACTTGAGTCATGACAGACCCTATTCTTTATATATCTATGTTATTGGGACTTGGAGGAGTTTATGTATTAATCTCTTCCTTCGATGATGATGACGATGGTGATGATGATGGAGAAAAATATATTAATAATCTCGAACAAACTTATTTAGCGAGATAGTTGATTTGTTTATAAAGATACATTATCTTTAAAAGTTTCCAGCATAAACAGACTCCCACTGAAAATAGTTATATAGGAGTAACGAAAATATTTTCTTTCTTTGCAAAAATTACCATGATATTATATTAATTTTTAAATTAGGTTGTTGGTCCTCTATCCGTATATGTTTGTGCCTTAAACCGTACATTTTTATTAGTCGATTGAAAAGCATCCCTAGTTAGAACTTAGTAGAAGCCGATATAAATTAAATGCCTTCAACACCAATAAAATCTTGTAATAAATATGTGTTGAGTTACAAAGATTCAACGAATAAGACACATGAAGTTGGCTTCTACGCGCGAGATGCATACGATTGCCTAATGCTTGCGAGAAAATTCAACACTTACGTACATGACAATCCAGGATCTGTAATCAGAATCCAACAAAAATTTTGAAGAAATTAATTATGAATTTAAAAAGATCACCATTCGCAATTCAAGATAAAAATGCAAGAGATCTTGATAATGCAAAAGATTATCCAACAATTGCAGATTTAATGAGAGAACAGAAAGTTCCACAAGATTACACAAATACAGTTCACCATCGTAGAGATTTAGACTCTCTCGGTTAGTTTACGAAAATGGCTATTTACTAATTTTTAAAAATTAACGATTATGATTAATCCGATTTCTGATTCATTCATAAGATAATATTTTCTTCCTCAAGTTTTTTTTTAAGCTCTATAGGCATATATGCAATATCTTTTTTTAACGCATTAATAGCATCTCTATACTTTTCAGGTTCAGCTAAAAGCATTTTAATTAAATTGTATTGACTTTCAATTTCTTCAGAAGAAAATTTTCCCATAAAAATTTTCACTACCCTTTTATATTAAATCAACAGTCAAACACCCAAAAAATTAACTATTAGTTAGAGGCTGCTGCAATTTCTTTATGAACGGAAAGAAATTCTTTATCTGTTAGAACTGGTGTAACTTCAATTTCTACGCCGAAATTATCAACCCAGATACTGCTCCATTTCCAAATATTCTGATGGTTTGAAGATTCAACTATTGCCCAACCATTAGCCCCCTCAGGATTTACTACTCGATTAAGAACTTTAAACCCATCAAATTCATCACCTTCGCATCCTCCTTCGACAAAACCAGCAAAAGCTTCGGCCCCTTGCATATGACTTTCTTGATCTGGAAATTGCCAGTGTACTATGTAAGTTTGCATGAATAAAATTATTTTTTTAATTATTAATTATCAAATTTGAAAATTAAATAAAAAGTCTTTAAATACTAATTAAAGACTCATTAACCGAAGGGCAAGAAAACAAAAAAAAAGACTCTTACGAGCCTAGGTGATGGGGACTCCTATAATGACAAATAAAAAAGAAACAAACAACCCCATCAATAGGTAATTTTAAATACTTACAAACACCATATGTAGTGCTAAGATTTTAAAAAGGCTGGGTGATGGGGATTATCCCGCTTTTTGATTGGGGCGAAGCTAACGCCCTTTTTTTATGGAAAAATTTACTTTAATCAATAAAGCCAGATCGAGGATTAAAGTATTTGAGCCTTTTTAAGATAGTTCAAAGAACTCTTCTATGATTAATGCAATTTTAATCTCTTATGGTTGTGTTTTTAAGCGATCAAGTAAGCCAGTTATTAAAGGCTCTAGGGTTGAATCTATCGAAGAAGCGAGAAAAGAATATAAAAAACTATTAGAGGAAGGTTGGAAAAAAACTTATAGATTCAATAGTTTTTAAAAAAAATGGTGAATAGGTACTTTACCTAAAATTTGACATTATTAAAAATTAATTGCTAGATAAGCTTCAAAATAGGAGATTGAACATGAGAAATGACATTTATTCAAATATTAAACATTCAGATGCTTTGGAAAGTTTTTTTGAATGTATAACTTCTTGTAGCATCAATAGTGAGGGAGTAAATTGTTCAACAGCATGTTATGTAAAACATTTAGAACCAAACAATATCGATTACCCATTAAAATTTTCATAAGCAAAGCTTATTGATAATTGTTACGTTTCATTGATGTTATTCCCTCCTCCTCAAGTTATTTTTGGTCTATTGCTTTTATCTATAGCAGTAGTTCTCATCTGGGATATTAGATACAATCCTTTTGGAGAAGACGAAGACGGAATTTAATCTTCAACTAGGAAGCTGATTTGTAGGTGGCGCGTGAAATTGCTGTTTCTTTCTTTTGAGTCTTTTGTAAGCGACTAAAGAGCCTAATAATAACAATGTAATAGCTATTGAGTTAAACATATCGGGTAGTTTTATATATATAAAAACAAATATGTTCAAAATATCAATGACTAAAGTTATTTTTTAAAAAAGTGATTAATTATGGACGAATTTTTAATATTTAGTTTTTTCATTAGGTACCTAAAACAACCAAAAGAAAATGCTTATCTGACCAAAAGTAATTGCTATGCAATAAGAATCACTTTTTCTTATTTCTCATTTGATATTGCAGAACAGCTTTTAGGTGTTGTACTTCTTTTTCTAAACTCTCAATTCTTTTTTCTAGTTCTTCATTAGTTGCCATATTTTTAAAAAGATAAATTCCTTGATATTTATACTATTAAAAAGTGACTTGTTACCCATGGCAACCGTCAAATAAGTATTAGAGCCTATTGATGGGCATAATTTCTCTAGATAAATTATGCAGAGTATAAATTTAGGGGGAATTTATGAGTGGAGATTATGAGACACTAGAAATCAATCAACCTAAAATTACATATTTTCAGAAAACATCCGAAAATAATACAAAATGGTTAGATGAATTAATCAACCAAATTGAAGATATGAAAAACAATATATCCAAATCTGCCTAATGACAGAAAAAGAGTTGAAGGAATTAGAGAAATTTGCAAAAGAAAATGGATACAATGACGAGCTAAAAGATATATATTTAAGGGAAGTTATTGACAGAAATAAAGAATACGAATGAGATCTAATTTTCGACCAAACATTCGACTTGCTACAAATATTCTTTTAGTTATTGGTACTTTTGCAATTGCTTTAAAGATTACTCCAATAGCAGAGGTATATAAGGAAAAAAATTTATGTATAAATTATTTAAAACATCAAATAGATCGAGACAAACTTATCAAAAGACTCAAAATAGTTAAACAAGCAAATCCATCTAGTATTTGTGACTCTATCCTGAAAAGTTAAAAATGCTTATTATTCTTAGAAATTTTAAATTTTTTATTTTTTTATTTTTCTTATCTCTAAATTTCAATAATTATTCTCTTGCACATATGAGGGGTACATTTCTTTCCGAAGAGGAAGCTGAAAAAAGATCTTTAGAACTTGGTTGCGAAGGAATACATAAGAATCAAGATAAATGGATGCCATGCAAAAACGAAAAAGAATTACATATCTATTTGAGGAAATAGATGGAAAGATTAAATAAAAATCAAAGAAAAATTCACAGAAAAATAACCGCAATTTCAGCAATCCCCTTACTAATTACTATTGTATCTGGGACTATTTATAGTATTCTTCAACCATTAGGAGTAGATGCTTTTTGGTTAATAAAATGGCATACGGGGAATTTTGGCATCATTAATTTGCAACCTTTTTACTCGATATTTCTTGGTATGGCTTCAATAATCTCAATAATATCTGGCGTTAAACTATTACAAAAAAAATCTTAGATATATTCTAAGCCAAGCCAAAATCTGACTAATTAATACTATTTGCGCCCCCACTTACTAAGAAAATTATCGCTCCTAGTGCCATTGTTGCTACACCCATATAAGGGTATTTCTTAATTCTTGATTTAGTAATTGGAAGCCATGAAAGGTATCTATCAGATTTATTTAATTCATTTTTTTGTCTAGGTGGCAATCCTAATTCTTCTCTTCTTTTAGCTTCGCCCATAATCTTAAATTTGTTTATGTATCAATATTAAAAATTATGATCTATACCTGCGAGTTAACTTTATTAAAAACAGAGGTCCTTTATAGATAAACAAATTATTTAAAATTTATTTAGCCTTCTTTAAATATAGATTCTTTGTATTTGCCTGATCTGATGTAAATAACAAAATTAAGATAGTTCCAACTAGAAATGAAAAAATCATTGTCAAACCAACAACTTCAACCATTTCACTAGGCAGATAATTTAGAAACATTAATGAATAGAACTCTTATCTTAAACTTAGCAACTGTATTTTTTATGTAAAGTAAGTATCCCTCCTTAAATTTCGAAAAGAACTTTCTGAGGCTTTTAAATCTTTATTTATATTTATTTGCGTGATAAATCTAGTTCTAGCCGATCACAATTTTCTTACTTAGCTATTCCTATTTTCTTAAGCAACTTTAGGTAAGGCAAGGCCCAATTACCAAAGGTAAAAGAGATTGTCGTATTTTTTGTAGTTGGTAATAATGTTTTAGAACGTGTTGAGGCTAATTTAGAAAAAATCTTAATAGTCTCTGCTTCTAGATTATCCATGTACAATTTTTTTTGAACACCTCGATCTTTCTTTTGGGGCAAATAATTTTCTATAAACCATAAAACTTGATCTAAATTTGATTTATTTGGTGAGGTTTTCATTTGTTTATTTTTCTTTTTAAACATATTTATTTACTTCTTAATTACTAAATTAAATTTGCCATTTATATAGTTTAAATCAATAGTAAAAGAATAAAATCAAGTTCTTTTTAATAAATTGATAATCGAAAAAATAAATTAATAATTAATTTGTTTTTATAAAAATAAAAAAAGAGGGATAATCCCCCCTTATGAATCAGTTTCAAAAAAAAATTTAATTTTTCGAGTCTTTCAATTTCATTTCTTTTTGTGTTTTCCTGGTTCTTTCTTCAAAGACGGATCTTCTGTATGGAGTAACTTCTCCACTTTTAGTTGCCAAAAGTTGTGCTTCATATAACCTATTGGCTTTTTTGATTTTTTCTCTTATTTGTAAGAGCTTATTCATGGTATTTTGCAGTTAATGAGAATCCCGTTCCCTACTCCCATATCATGCGTCCAGAGATATAAACTTGGATGAACGTAAATGAAAGATAACATCTACAAAAAAATTCTGCGAGAATAATTTTTACTAATTTTTCTCAAAAAAATAAAAATTGCATAAATAATATAAATAAGTTTTTAAGAATTCCTAAATTAAGATAAAAAAATTGTTTGCGACCCATCATTATTATCCTGAATCATTATTTTTTTATTTGGGAAAATATCTGATAATATTCTTTTCAAATTTGAATTATCTGAAGGAATTATATTACTCATACTTTTTGAATTAATTTTCCAATTTTCATCTACAAATAGTTCTTTATCATCAACTTTTTTATTCTCCAGTGATGTCTTATTTAGAATCTTAAGTAACAGTTCTGAATCATAATCTTTAAATTCTTCAGGGCTCTCTTTTGAATTTTCAATCATTATTTAGAAATCTAATGTTTCTAAATCTTGCATGAGAATTTTGAAGAATACAAGGTATTAATTACCTAAAAATTTCACTTAAGATAAAAAATTCTGATTAAATTATAGTAATTCCATTTAGAAAATTTAATTCCAAAATAGCCAAAGAATGATATTTAAAAAGATTAATTAATCATTTACACCACTAATTTACTTGTTAAGTTGCAATTAAGGGATCATGAAAAGATGCCAAGAGTAATAAACAAAAAAATTAGACTTTTAAGATGGTTAAACTCAGGCATGATACTACCATTTATCATTATGGCTGCATCCTCATCAATCATTCTTTATGGTGTTTTATTTATCCTAATAAAATAGTTTACTAACTTAAGCAGCTAAGTTTTCCTCAGATTTAGACATTATCATTGCAGCTTTTTTTAATAAACTAACTACTTGTTTTCTTCCAACTGCATTATCAGCTTGACGCATTATTTCAGCATATTTTTTATTTATTTTTTTCATAAATAGTTTTAATTTAATCTAAAATTACAGCACCTCAAGATGGTGTCAATCGTAAATAATTATCTTCTATTATTTTTTCATCATTAATTACACATTTATTTTTGATAATTTAATTTCCTTAAAAATCTTTTAAACAATGGTTACAAAGAGTCATCAAAATCTACAATCCTCACAATTAAGCAATATTAAAGTATTTGAAAACATAAAATAAACCTCCGATTAGAATAACTATGGCAACTCCATAAAAAAGAAAAGGGATAATTGGATATTTATATAGTATAGACCTAACTTTTTGCTGTATGGCTTTTTTATCGAGTTGGGGCAACTTTATGTCTTCATTTTTTTCTCTAGGCGGAATACCTAAATTTTTTCTTCTCTTTGCCTCTCCCATAATTAATACTGAGGTATGCCCATACATTTTAAATAATTGTTATCAGCTAAATCTAAAATTTGATTCCATTCTTCATGAGATGTTTCCAAATGATTTTTAAAATCTTTTTCAAATTTAAGAATACATCTTTTTTCTATATTTTCTAAAGAATTATAATTTCTTAAAAAAGTAATACTCAAATAAGATAATGATGAAAAAACTATAATTACTTTAGCAATTCTAAAACGATTCATATCCAAGATGATTTTTCATACTTGAGAAATCAACTTTGTGACTTTTTATACATTCACTATTTGCTTGAACAAACTTTTGAATATTTCCCTCTGGAGCCTGATATATTCGCATTAATTTGTTAGGATCATCTTCACTGAATCCTCTAAATAGTAGTTTTATATCAAATTCAGAATGTCTTATATCTGCTTCTTTACTATCAAAAATTTTTACCCATTGTTGAAATGTAATTTCAATTATAAAAGAAATTAAGGTTGTCATTTTCCTAGACATTAAAGAATAAGATATTTTTTTTATATTAAAAGGTATGTCAAACATTCTCAATTATTTAAACCATCTCATTTTGAAAACAAAATAACTCCAAGATAAAAAATTTTATCTTAATCTTTTAAGTAATTTTTAATAGAACTTGAAAAGAAAAATAATATAATTTTAGTTATCCCTAAGATTAAAGATTTGATCTTAGAAATACTTAATTAAAAGGTGTAGTGTTATTAGTAGGAGCTATTAATAGGATTTCAAAAACAATCCCAGTTATGGCAATTGGTAAAACCCAAATACCAATAAATCTATGATCAAAAAATCTTAAATGATCTTCACCCTTAAAAACATTTCTCAAAGCAGTAAATAGTGTTTCTGGTTGTTTATATGATGGACCATTTCTAGAGGGAGAATATGGTTTAACAAAAGCGGATGAGGAAGAAAACTTTGCAAACTTTCTAATGAAATAAATTGGCAAAACCCATATAGCAACAAATCTTCCTCCTAACCATTGCCTCGCATTAGGAAGGGCATACTCTTTTATAGATTTATTCTCTGGAATCCCAGATTCTAAATCTCTATAAATATTTTCTAAAGTTTCTTTTTTATTTAATTCATTAATCATTAAATTCACCGATAGATGAGATAAATTCTCTAAAATTTAAATATTTAATAAAAATATTCCTAACTACTAAAATAACTAAAACGTAGTTAAGAATATTTTTGTTGGCTAGGTTCATAAAGACGGATTGTAAACCGTTGCAGATGCGCCAAATATCTACATATTCTTTATAAATAAAAAACTATTTTTTTAAAAGTAAATAATATACAAAGGCATAGATATTTTTTAATTGAAAGAGTTTATTTTTGATACTGAACTTTAACCTTATGTTATTTTCTTTTCTAAAAATATTTAAACCTCATTTTCTAAGATTGCGAAAAAGAAAATGAGGTTAAAGGGAGGTTCTCATTACAAACCGTAGTTATCAAAGCTAGCGGCTAGTAGATTGCCCTAATATCTACTTTTATATTTATATAATGATTTTCTTAATTTAGAAAGATTAATTTTATACAAATAAGTGTTTTATATTTTATGTAATTTTTAGTTAGGAAAAGCTAATTAAGGCACTTACAATTCTTATTGAAAGATGAAAAAAAGCGTAAAGAGAAACTGCAAAAAATAAATACTGTTCTATTGGAATCATGACAATTTAATAAATAAAAATAAATAAATTTAATTTAATTTTTTGTAAAAAAGATATTTTCCAAAATATAACTTTGCTCTGCTGATTGATTTTTTAAAATCATTTTTTTTGACAAATTATCATCAGGCAATTTAAAAGCACCCCATTTTCTGAGCCAAAATAAGGTATAGAAAAAGGCCATTACGAAGGGGGCTCCAACAATAAAGAATCTTATATCCATAAAAGTACCTAATTAATAAGATTTGAACTGCATTGCCAAAATTGCTCCTAGAAAGAAAACAGTTGGAATTCCTAAAGCGTTTACAGCTGCAGTTCTTACCGTAAATACAGGATAACCTTCTGCTGGTCTGCCTGTATCAGGAATTAGTGCAGAATCTTCCCATACTTGATAGTTTTTGAAAGGAGCAACTCCCTTCTTGGGTAGTCCAAGTGGTGTCAATCTAAATACATCCCATCTACCTAACCAGAAAACTGTAAATATCCATGAAAATACTATTGGTGTAATAACAAGTAAAACTCTAAAATCCATTTTTTTAAAGTAATAATAAATTTGGTAATTATTTTGACCTTTTAAAATCAATAATTGATTAAATCATTAACTTATATTTATACAAAAACACTTAATAACATTATTTTTAATCATTAATCACAACTAATTATGATTAATTGATTTTTTTTAAGTATATTTTTTAAATAAAAATATTTGAATATTTAGTTTGATGTAAATTTAATTTAATTAAAAAATTAAAAAAAAATATGGAAAATTTTAGATTTTTACTTTTTGGAATCGCAGGAGTAAGCGTTGTTTTTTGGGTTGCAGTAATAACATTGTGGCATACTTATATGTTCCCAAAATTCTTTAATGAAGATAAAGGTTTAAATTCAGTTATCAATCAAGAATTGGATGTCGCAACCGAACCCATTTTAGGCAGATTGGTTAAAAGTAGCAATTTCAAAAGTAGGGATAAATATTCAATGAAAAATTTAGTTGTGGCAGATTTTTCATCAAGCAATAATTTCACATTAAATAAACTCTATACCACGGTAATGATTGGAGTAACATTTGCAAGTTTTATATTTCTCACTTATGGATTAAGTAGCTCTATTACATTGATTAGTTAAATGTATTCTATTTATGTAATTGTTTTCTTAATTTGCTTCCTTTATTTTATTTTCGACTCTTTAAAAAATACAGGTTTCAAATAAATCGCTAATGCTTTTCACCCTTCAATAAAATTTTTCTCCTTATATAAAAAAAAACTAATGTAGTTATTATCATCACCGGGGGGTGAAATGAGATTGAATTCAGATATTCATAATAACTAAAGTTTTCCAAATCCTTTAAAACAAGCTCTAAAAACTATATCCTTTTTTCCAATCTCAAATTGATATAAATAAATCATTCTTATGTATAAAATGTTTATTTAATTAATATATTTTTTTAATTTTTTTAGTAAATAAAGATTTTTAATTAGTACGGTAAACTAATCTTTCTCTTAAAAGAACTCAAAGTAAGTAAAAACCAATAAGTAAATAATTCTCTATATGGGTTTATAATTTTTTAATCTATTATTTACAATAATCAAATGATTAGTTCTGTTAATTTAAAAGATTTGCCTATTCAGGATTTGGTTATCTCAGGGTTAATAATATTTATTATGTCGACAATTATTGCCAATATTTATGACCCATTATTAGGAATAACTTATGCATTTGGGAATATACTCACTCTTTCTTTTTTGAGTTGGTTATACAAAGAGACTTGGAGTGATCCAAGGAAATAAATCTAATTAAGACAAAAGATAAATAAAAAACTACTTCTGTATTTTTAATTTTGAAGAATACTTTAAATTAACAATGTACGTTGCAAGAAGAGAAAGTATCAAAAAAAATAATAAGCTTTCCAAGGTAGATTGGGGCATAACCATGAGTAGTACCAAAAATGATATATCTTTAAAGAAACGAATTCTGAAAAAAAATCAACCCTTTCATTATTTTTTATTCTTAAACTTATAAATTTAATTTGTCA
>QCMB01000008.1 GCA_003214085.1 Prochlorococcus sp. AG-418-J17 | reverse complement strand
ATGTGTGTTTTTTATGAAAAGCTGCAAATATTATTCTCTACTTTCTAAGCTGATCCAATCTCTTGGTGCTGAACCTGTATAGATTTGCGATGGTCTGAAAATTCTATTTGCTCCAAGTTGCTCTCTCCAATGAGCTAACCAACCAGCCACTCTAGATATGGCAAAAATTGGAGTAAATAAATCACGAGGAATACCAAGCTTTCTATAAACAAGACCAGAATAAAAATCCACGTTAGGGAATATACCCTTAGGTCCAAGTCTTGGTATTGCCTCTGCCTCAAGTGATTTAGCAACTTCATACATTTCATCTGCTCCAAATCTAATAAAAAGTTCTTCTGCAAGTTTTTGAAGAATTATTGCTCTGGGATCTTTGACTTTATATTCTCTGTGGCCGAAGCCCATTATCTTACTTTTATTTTTTATTGCATTATCTAAAAAAGACCCAGCATTTTCTGGGGTTTTAATCTCTTCTAACATCGCAATCACATCCTCGTTTGCTCCTCCATGCAATGGCCCAGCCAGGGTTCCTACTGCAGAGGCGATGACAGCATATGGATCTGTAAGAGTACTTGCAGTCACTCTAGCGCTAAATGTACTTGCGTTTAAACTATGTTCGGCATGTAGAATTAAGCACCTATCAAAAACTTTTGCGGCTATGGGATCTTGTTCTTTTTCAGTCAACATGTAAAGAAAATTTGATGAGTAAGTTAGATCATCTCTAGGTTGAATTGGGTCTTGTCCTTTTCTAATAAGTTGAAACGCTGCAATCATTGTGGGTATTTTTGCAATTAGTCTTATCACTGCGTTGTAGATGTAATTAGGATCATCTATTGCTCTACGCGAATAGAAGAGCCCCAAAGAAGCCGCACTAGATTGAAGAGCATCCATAGGATGACCAGTTGCAGGGAAACATTTCATCATATCTCTGACTCTAAAACTTAACCTTCGATGCATCTGAACTTCTTGTTCGAAATCTCTTAGTTGAATAGCTGTGGGCAATTCACCCCAAATCAATAGGTAAGCAGTTTCTAAAAAACTGCTTTTTTTGGATAGTTCCTCTATGGAATAGCCTCTGTACAATAATTTACCTTTGTTGCCGTCAATATCACATATAGATGAATTAGTAACTGGGACACCCTCTAATCCTGGTTTTAAAATTAGTTTGTTACTATCCAATTGCTTAATTCAATATCAAATACTTATAGATTAAAGATAGTCAAATAATTTTTAATTAACCACAAGATATTAACTTCGCAAAAAATTAAAATCACTGTTTTTGAAGCTTGTTTGAATAAATTTAATTTAAAGAATGTTTAATATTGTTTCTCTGTAAATAATTGGATTTTTTTCAGGAATAGAATGACTTATGATTTCTAGCGATTTCTCATTCGATATTTTTAAAATATTTTTAATTAGAAAATTGAGGTCCTGCAAATTAGAAAAATATTCAATTTTATTAGAATTACCATCTTTGATATCAACTTTTGAATAAAGAAAAACAGATTTATCTTTATTACTTTTTAGGTTAAAAAATTTTTTTGATATTTTCTCAAATTCTTTACCATCAATTAAATGATTACTTATGGTTTGTAAACCTCCTGATTCTATCGAATAGATATTTTCAAAAGATAATTGTTTTATAACATCGTCTTTTTCTTCAAGAATATCTTTGGAATATATCGAATAAATATCTCCATTTTGTTTCAAAGTATATTTGTTGAAATCTTTTAGCTTTTTCAAAGCACTTAAATCAAATTGATCTTCATTATTTTTTTCAAACGTAATAAGCCAATCTTTATTTGAATTGAGAATTAAAATGTTTTGATTATTATTTTGATTAAACTCTTCAAAAAAACTGAGTTGAAAATCATTTATTAAGGGATTAAGATATTTGTCAAAATTTTTTTTATCACAAAAAATTAAATTTTCAGGATTATCTTCATTACTACTCTCTTTATTCATTAACTTATCGTAGGTAAAAATATCAATATTTTTTTTATTATTTAGTAAATATGATTTTAAAATTAGTTGCTTATTTTTAAAGTCAAAAGTTGTAGCAATATTATCACCATTATTCTCAACAAAAATTTTTTTATTAAAAAATTTACTTTCCAAAAATTTATTTGTGAATAATATATTTTTTTCATTTTTCAGTCCAACAAGTTCTCCCTCATATTGAAATTTTTTTTTCTTAAAATTTTTACTAAAGCTAATGCTATTTTTGATTAATTTTTTATCTGATGAAGCAATTATATAATTATCGTCGGTTCGATATATATAGTTAAGGAAATTTATTTTGTTTTCTCTATTAATTGAAATTATCTCATCAATCTGATCTATTTTATTAGGCAAATTTAATAAATCATCTATTGTTTTTTCTGGCTTAATTTTAAAAACAATCAAAATATCATCTTCAAGCTTTTTATTATTTCCAAATGTTGAGACTATAAGTTCATTATTATAGATATCTTCTAATTTATTGTTGCCTAGATCTATTCCTAAGTAATCTAATATAGAGTCTTTTATTAAAATAAAGTTATCTTTATTTGTTGGATTTTTATCCTTTTCATTATTATTAACAATATTAAAACTATCTAAATTTGAGATAAATAATAATTTATTGTTTTCAGGTATATATTTTATGATACTTAGTTGCTCAATATTTGTACTTTGCTCCTTATTTTTATTAGGAGATACTTTTTTAAAACCGAAAAAAAGTAATAAAGATAACAATAATATTATTGCTACTACTCTAAGTTTCATTATCAATGTTTATTTTATTTTTAACAATAAACTTCCTACTGCAACTTAATTTATTAAATTGTAAATAACACATAATTTATCCTATAAATTGGGAAGTTATCCAAAATCTATAAATGCTTCTAGTCTCAATGATTGGTTTAATTCTGAGAAAGAAGATCCAGTCTTGATTGATGTAAGAGAGCAGTCAGAGCTTGAACTGGCTCGTTTCTCAAAAGAATTTTTACATATACCAATTAGTAAAGTCACCTGTGAATATGTTGAAGAAATATTTGCTGGTTTATTAGATAGAGAAATTGTAGTTACTTGTCATGCAGGAATAAGAAGTTATAACTTTTCTCAATGGTGCTTGGATAATGATATTGTGAGCGAAATATGGAATTTGGAGGAGGGTATTGATGGATGGAGTAGATATATTGACCCATCAATACCAAGGTATTGATTAAATATCTAATGAAGATGCAACAGTATTAACATCTTTGTCGCCTCTACCAGAGCAATTGATAACTATATGAGTATCTTTTTCAAGAGTAGGGCATAATTTATCTAACCAAGCAAATGCATGGGAAGTTTCAAGTGCAGGTATAATTCCTTCTAGCTCACTAACAAGTTTCAAAGCGTCTAAAGCTTCTTGATCTGTGACAGATCCATATTCTGCTCTACCTATATCTTTTAAATGACTATGTTCAGGTCCTACTCCAGGATAATCTAAACCTGCACTTATTGAGTGAGCTTCTTGTACTTGGCCATTATCATCTTGCAAGAGAAGACTCATTGATCCATGCAAAATTCCAACTGACCCTTTAGTGATAGTGGCAGCATGTTTGTCAGTATCAACTCCGCTTCCTGCGGCTTCAACTCCAATAAGACGCACAGAAGTTTCTTTAACAAAAGGATGGAATAGACCCATTGCATTTGATCCCCCACCTACACAAGCAAGCAAAATATCAGGAAAAGATCCAAATGATTCCAAACATTGTTTTTTAGTTTCTTCACCTATAACTGCATGAAAATCTCGCACAATCTTTGGGAACGGGTGTGGACCTGCAACAGAGCCTAAAATGTAGTGTGTGGTTTCGACATTAGAAACCCAATCTCTAATGGCTTCACTAGTGGCATCCTTAAGTGTTGCAGTTCCAGAATTTACAACTTTAACTTCAGCTCCTAGAAGTTTCATTCTGAAAACGTTAAGGGATTGCCTTTTTATGTCTTCAGCACCCATGTAGATAATACATTTCAAGCCAAATCTCGCACAAACAGTAGCAGTAGCAACTCCATGCTGGCCTGCTCCAGTTTCTGCAATTATTCTTTTTTTACCCATTCTTATTGCTAGTAAAGCTTGTCCAAGGGCATTATTAATTTTGTGAGCCCCAGTATGATTTAAATCTTCTCTTTTGAGCCATATTCTGGGAGTTGCTTGTTTAGTTTTGTAATGCTCAGTAAGTCTTTTGGCTTCATAAAGTGGTGTTTCTCTTCCTACATAAGTCTTGAGTAGATGATTTAATTCTTCTACAAAAAGTTTATCTTTCCATGCATTAGATGCAGCTTTTTCAAGCTCAAAAAGAGCAGGCATTAGCGTTTCAGGAACATATTGACCACCATATTTTCCAAATCTTCCCTCTTTGGAGGGTTGATTTAAATCGTCATTTTTATAGTTTTGATCTTTGCGAGAAAATGTACTTACCACTTTTTCTATAGAATAAGTATTAATTAACTATAGATTATATTTAAGATAATGGGAAAAAAGAATTGGATCGAATTTGATAATCAAGAAAAAAAATCTGAAGAAGCAGCAAAGGTAGATACTGTTAAAAAAAGATCAAAAATAAATATTTCAAAACAAAAAAAAGGTAAAAAGGGAAAGACTGTAACTTTAATTAGAGGTTTAGGCACTGAGGATGAAATCTTTTTAAAAGAATTACTAAAAAAAATTAAAGTTTTTTGTGGGACTGGAGGAACATTGATTGATAGAAATATCCAGTTACAGGGTGATATGGTATCGAAATCTGTTGAGTTTCTTCGTAAAGAGGGATTTCATAATTTATGAAGCAAGGGTTAGGATAGGTTTTTAATTTTGATGATGCAAAAAATGAAAGAACAAGATCAAACAAAGTCAACCAATATAAAGTGGCACAACTTAACTATTGACAGAGAAAAGTTAGAGAAAATGAGAGGTCATAAAGGTATGGTTATCTGGTTTACAGGTTTATCTGGTTCTGGTAAAAGTACTTTGGCCAACGCTTTAAATGAAGTTTTACACTTAGATGGTTTTTCGACTTATGTGTTGGATGGAGATAATATTAGACACGGTTTATGTAAAGATCTTGGTTTTTCGGATGAAGATAGAGAAGAAAATATAAGAAGAATTGGCGAAGTTGCGAATTTATTTATGAATGCTGGGATAATAACTATTACAGCATTCGTTTCGCCATTTATTAGTGATAGAGATAAGGTGAGAAAAATTATTGGATCTAAGGATTTTATTGAAGTTTATTGTTCTGCTGATATCAAAGTTTGCGAAAATAGGGATACTAAAGGTCTTTATAAGAAAGCTCGTATGGGTGAAATTAATGAATTTACAGGGATTTCTAGTCCATATGAAGCTCCTCATAATCCAGAAATTGTTGTTGATACAGGTTCGTTAGATTTAAATGATTCCGTTGAAAAAGTTATTAACTATCTTAAAAAAGAAAACTTTCTTAACAAGGCCTAAAAGAAACATACTAGTTCATTTATTTTGAAGATAATTGTCAGGTCCAATAGTTGATAACTTATTATTTTTATTTCTTACCTGTGTATGTAGATTTTCTCTGAATTCTTTTAAATTTTTCTTTATGGATTCATCAAATAAACTGATCATCTCTATTGCCAATAATCCAGCATTCTGTCCTCCATTAATTGCAACTGTTGCAACTGGAATTCCAGCGGGCATTTGAACGATTGATAAAAGAGAGTCAATTCCCTTCAGTGTCTTACTCTCTACTGGTACTCCAATTACAGGAATGCAAGTTATGGATGCCAGCATTCCTGGAAGATGAGCAGCACCCCCAGCACCGGCAATTATTACTTTTATGTTTTCTGATTCTGCATTTTTTGCATATTCCATCATTTCAATAGGTGTTCGATGAGCAGAAAGTATACAAACTTCAGTTTTTATTCCAAATTCTCTTAAAATATCAATGGCTGGTTTTAATGTATTCAGATCTGAATCACTACCCATTACGACAGCAATTTTATAAATATCTTTAGAATTCAATTCTGACAAAATAACAAATCAATTCTTTCCTATAATGGCGCGCAATTAATTTGGCGCCAGTTAGTTAGTATGAAAAGAATAAATTTTCATAGAATATTATGACGTCAAATAAGATTATCGAAAAAAGTGAAGTCAGGGAGTATTTTAATGGCACTGGCTTTGAGAGATGGAATAAAATTTATAGCAAATCTGATGAAATTAATACAGTTCAGAAAAATATTAGGAAAGGACATCAAAAAACTGTAGATGATGTAATCTCATACATCAAAAATTATCCTGAACTAACAAAAAAAAGTTATTGTGATGCAGGCTGTGGTGTAGGAAGTCTTTCCATACCTTTACTAAGACTCGGTATACAAGAACTGCAGATGAGCGATATTTCTTCTGAAATGATTAAAGAAACAAAAAAACGCATTCATGAATTAGGTTTGAATCAAGGTAAAATAAAATACGAAGTTTGTGATCTGGAAAAATTAAAAGGATTATTTGATGTTGTAGTTTGTTTGGATGTATTTATTCATTATCCTCAACCGGTCGCAGAAGAAATGGTTCAACATCTATGCGATTTAAGCAAAGAAAAACTAATCGTTAGCTTTGCTCCTTATACTCCAGTTCTTGCTGTTCTTAAAAATATTGGGAAATTATTTCCTGGGCCAAGTAAAACTACGAGAGCATATACATTGAAAGAAAAGGGTATTATTAATGCTGCTAAAGAAAAAGGATTTAAAGTGGTTAAAAAGAAATTAAATCAAGCGCCTTTTTATTTTTCAAAACTAATTGAATTCGAAAAAATTTAATAATTTATTTTACTAGATGATTTTCAAGTGCATAACGAACTAATTCGGTTCTGCTAGATGTGCCTGTCTTGATAAAAAGTCTACTTACATATTTCTCGACATTTCTAATAGATGTTTCAAGCTGCCTTGCAATTTCCTTGTTCATCAGCCCCTCTGCTACTAGTTGAAGTACACTTGCTTCTCTTGGAGTAAAACTAGGAAGATTTATTTTATTTTCTGGATTAGTCTGGTTTTGGTCTGTGAGCATAGATTTTATTTCAGTAATTTGCTTCGCCATTTTGCTTACATCAATATCTGCAAATCGTGCCGCTTCTTTTAGTAAACGTTCTTGTCTTTTGATTACATTTTTAACTCTTGCAGCTAATTCATCGGGATCGAAAGGTTTGGAAATATAATCATCAACCCCTGCAAGATAACCTTCTGTTCTGTCTAGGGTCATTCCTTTTGCAGTTAGAAAAATAACTGGAGTTCCTCCTAATTTTTCATCCTCTCTAATTTTTTCTAATAAAGCATAACCGTTGGCTCGGGGCATCATGATATCGCTAATTATCAAATCGGGAAAAACTGTTTGAGCTTTTTCCCAACCATCTTCTCCGTCAACTGCAATAAATATTTCAAAGCCTTCATCTTCTAGAAATGTTTTAACAGCTGTTCTTAAACCAGGTTCATCATCAACTAATAAAATTCTTGATTTTCTTACTGGTTCATTATTTATTAGATTAATTTCATTCATTTTGAAATTCTTGAATTTGATTTTCTAGCAATAAAGAGAATTTTATATAATAAAAATAATGTTATCAACTCCCATACTACTAGACTATCAATCTTCGACTCCTTGCTCTAAAGATGTTGTTGATTCAATGAAACCTTTTTGGAGTGAGATATTTTCTAATCCTGCGAGCAAATCTAATCTTGCAGGAATTAACGCAAGTGCAATACTGGAAGCATCAAGAGAAAAAATAAAACAAAATTTACTTCTTAATAATAAAAAAGTTATTTTTACAAGTGGGGCAACAGAATCTAATAATTTAGCCCTATTAGGTTTTGCTAGAAATTACTATAAAAAAATAGGAAATTATGGACATATTATTACTTTAAAAACAGAGCATAAAGCTGTTTTGGAGCCCTTAAACCAACTGAAAAAAGAGGGATTTATGGTTACAGAAATTTATCCTGATAAAGATGGCTTAATTTCAGAAGAAAAATTCAAAAAAAGTATAAGAGAAGATACATTTCTGGTTAGTGTCATGTTGGCAAATAACGAAATAGGAGTTATTCAGCCTCTAGATAATATTTCAAAAATATGTAAATCGAAAGGAATAACTTTTCACTCTGATTTCGCACAATGTTTAGGTTATATCGAGTTAGACAATCTTTTATCAGATGTAAATATGATAACGATGAGTTCTCACAAAATCTATGGTCCTAAAGGGATAGGACTTCTTTTAATTGATGAAGAAATTAATCTTCAGCCTTTAATTGTAGGAGGAGGTCAGGAATATGGTCTAAGGTCTGGTACATTACCCCTTCCTTTAGTAGTTGGCTTCGCTAAAGCAATAGAGATAGCAGTTTTAAATCAAAAAAATAATGCTGAGAAATTACTTTTGTATAGAAATAATCTTTTAGAGGGTTTGTTAGAAAATAATTCTGGTTTATTAATTAATGGCTCATTAGAAAAAAGATTACCTCACAATTTAAATTTGACCGTATTGGATTTAAACGGAGCAAAGTTTCATAAACTTTTAAAATCTAAAATAATTTGTTCTAGTGGATCTGCATGCAGTAATGGAGAACCATCTCATGTTTTATTAGCTTTAGGTAGATCTTTTAAAGAAGTAGAATCTTCAATAAGGTTAAGTATTGGATTAAGCACTAATTCAAAAGATATAAAACAATCAATTCAAATTCTTACAAATACCATCAAATCATTACGTTAGAAATTATTGGCTCTCTAATTTAATTGAGCAATTCTTAATTTTCCACTTCTAGCTCTTTTATTTAGTTTGATTTCATTTTCGGAAGGAGTTATTGGCTTTTTTGTAAGGTTTTTTAGTCTTTGATCATTTTTAAAAGAACTTTTAACTAACCTATCTTCCAGCGAATGAAAACTAATAATAGAAATAATTCCACCCGGTAAAAGCCATTCAGGGACAACTTGCAAAAATTTTTCTAATACGTCAATTTCTTTATTAACAGCAATTCTTAGTGCTTGAAATGTTCTTGTTGCTGGGTGTATTTTTTTATATCTTTGTTTTGGTGGAAAGCAGCCGGCAATAGAATAAGCTAACTCTTTTGTCCCAGAATATTTCCCATTTTCCTTCAAATGCATTTTTATTTTCCTAGCAATCTTTCTTGATAATCTCTCATCTCCATATTTATAAATTAGGTTAGCTAGATCTTTTTCATTTAAAGCCTCAATTAATTTCTCTGCATCAACTTCAAGAAAAGGATTCATGCGCATATCAAGTGGACCATCTTTTTGGAAACTAAATCCTCTTTTTGGGTCATCAATTTGGTTACTATTTACTCCAAGATCTGCAATCACAAAAGAAACTTTTTCTTTGGGTACAAAATCAGCAAAATTTGAAGCCCTTATATCAATCCTATTTTTAAATTCATCAAGTTTTTTTGATGCTGAATTTCTCGCAAATGGATCTTGATCAAGCCCAATTATATTTAAATCCGAATATTTTCTCAATAAATGATAAGAGTGCCCGCCTCCGCCTAAAGTTGCGTCTATTCCTTTAAGTTGGTTGTTATTTATTAATGGGTAATGCTCTATCGAGGCCATAATCTCATCTGTCATAACTGATTGATGATTGAAAAAAGATGAATCAGATAGGTCAGTTTGCATAACTTTCGACTAAGATTTATTTAGAAGTTAAATTTCGAATGGCTCAGCTAGAGACTAGAACAGAACCTATGGTGGTCAATTTTGGCCCTCACCATCCTTCAATGCATGGGGTTTTAAGGTTAGTTGTAACTCTTGATGGTGAGAATGTCATTGATTGTGAGCCAGTAATTGGATATTTACATAGAGGAATGGAAAAGATAGCTGAAAATAGGACGAATGTAATGTATGTCCCTTATGTAAGCAGAATGGATTATGCAGCTGGAATGTTTTATGAAGCTATTGTAGTAAATGCTCCTGAAAGATTAGCTAATATTCCAGTTCCTAAAAGGGCTAGTTACATCAGAGTTCTAATGCTGGAACTCAATCGTATTGCTAATCATCTTTTGTGGCTCGGTCCCTTTTTAGCAGACGTAGGAGCTCAAACTCCATTTTTCTACATTTTTAGAGAAAGAGAAATGATATATGATCTCTGGGAAGCTGCTACTGGACAGAGGCTCATAAATAATAATTTCTTTAGGATAGGTGGTGTCGCATGTGATCTTCCATACGGATGGTTAGAAAAATGTATAGACTTTTGCGATTGGTTCGGTCCTAAGATAGATGAATACGAAAAATTAATCACTAATAATCCAATTTTTAAAAAAAGAATTGAAGGTCTCGGAACAATTCAAAGAGACCAGGCAATCAATTGGTCTTTGTCTGGCCCAATGCTTAGAGCTTCTGGAGTTTCCTGGGATTTAAGGAAAGTCGATAGTTATGAATGTTATGACGATTTTGATTGGCAGATCGCTTCAGAAAAAGAGGGGGATTGTTATGCGAGATATCGAGTAAGAGTTGAAGAGATGAGGCAATCATTAAGCATCATTCGCCAAGCTTGCAAAATGATTCCAGGAGGTCCAACAGAAAATTTAGAAGCCCAAAGAATGGCCACCGAAGATAAGAAAAGTGAAATATTTGGTATTGACTATCAATATGTAGCTAAGAAGGTTGCTCCAACTTTTAAAATTCCTAACGGAGAATTGTATACAAGATTAGAGTCTGGAAAAGGAGAAATAGGTGTATTTATTCAAGGAAATAATGAAGTTACCCCATGGAGATTTAAAATCAGAGCGGCTGATTTAAATAATCTCCAAATATTGCCTCATATTCTTAAAGGTGCCAAAATCGCCGATATTATGGCAATCCTTGGCTCAATAGATGTAATTATGGGATCTGTTGATAGATAAGTTCTTTAAATGAAACCCGCTGACTGGTTGATATTGCAGAAGAAGGTAAGATTCGGTGATTGTGATTCTGCAGGTGTAATTCATTTTCATAACTTATTAAAATGGTCGCACGAAGCTTGGGAAGAGAGTATCGAAATTTATGGAATTCCATATCAAGATATTTTTCCAGATTTTTCTATACGTAAAAGTCAAATTATTTTTCCGATAGTAAACTGCGAAGCAAACTTTCTTGCGCCTATAAAAATTGGAGATTTTTTAAAAGTAAAAATTGCCCCTCATAAAATTAATACACATTTGTTTCAAGTAAATAGCTTTTTTATAAAAAATGGCAATAAAGTAGCAGAAGGAAAAATAATACATTGTTCTTTAGATGTTGATTCAAGAAATAAAATAGAACTGCCCGATCAGTTAGAAAGATGGATAGAGGCTTCAAATGTGAGCACAAATTTAAAAGAATGCTAATTATTATTTTTTAAATTTATAGTTTATTTTTTCCATAATGGTTTTTTTGTTTTTAACAATCCACTTTTCAGGTTTTTCATGTTTAGGCCAACTTTGAGAAAATTTTTTTAATAAATTCAATGAATTTTCAATATTTTTATTATTTGTGTGTTCTTTATATTCAATAATTATTTGAATTTTATTTCCCCATAATTTGTCGGATACTTTTGAAATATTGAATTTAATAATTGGGATATTTTCTTTCATAATGAAATCATTTAATCGAGATTCAATTACTTTTGGAAAAACGATTTCTCCTCCTGAATTAAAAGCGTTATCACTTCTTCCAAGAAAGTTTAAATATAAAGAATTATTGATTTGATTAATTTCGCCTAAATCACCAGTGCACCACCACCCATTTTTATTTTTGAAATTTTTAGTTTTTGAAGAGTCTATTATTTCGATTCCAATTCTGGCTGATTTAATCTCGATTAATCCTTGTGCGTTAATTCTTATTTTTGTATCAGGTAGTATTTCTCCAACATTCTTAAAACCCATTAAGAATTCTTTTGGTTTTAAACTCGTAACCATTGCTGCTGTTTCAGTTGAGCCGTAACAAGGTGCTAATTTTATTTTTTCTTTTATACATTGTTCTGCAGTTTCGCTTGAAATTGAAGCTCCACCTACCCAAATTAGATCAAAAATTTTTAGCCAACTAATACCATCTTTTTGAGCTAAAAGTCTTTGTAATTGTGTAGGTACTAATGATGTAATCAAGTGTTTTTTGTTTTTTTTAGATTTAATTGTGAAAAGTAAAAGTTCTCTAGTTTTTTTTATTAAATTCGGAGAAATATTAATACAATCACATCCCCAAGTTTGACTTCTAAAAATTGGCATTAATCCACTTATATGGTTCAGGGGTAAAGTATTTAAAATTAAGCAGTTTTGCAATTCAAATCCTTGCTCTATAAGCCATTGTCCAGATGTAACTGCAGATAATTTAAGATTATTTAAATGGTGAAAACATTGTCTTGGTTTTCCAGAACTACCACTACTGTTTAAGATAATTGCTGGCCCATGCTCAGTAATTGAATCTAATACATCTTCGTATTCATAAAATTTGTTTTTTACATAAATAATTTTATTCTCTCTAAGTTTTTCAATAATTTTTTCTACAGATTGAGTTTCATTATTTTTAACTTCAATAGTATGAATTTTATTTTTCATAATTGATCCCATATCTTTTTTGCTTCATTTAAAAACAGAAACGAATTAGGGAATTTATTCATTGCTAAACCAGGAACTTTTGGAGTTGGTCCTTGTAATTGTAAAGAAGATAAATGATAAAGCCATCTCTTTCCTATTCCAGTTTCAAATGAGGTACTTATAGATATTAAAGCTTTTTTATTTTCTAATTCTCTTAAAAGCTTAACTGGATTATTTTCTTGAGAAGGCCTTCGAATTTGCCAACCCTTCCACTCATCAATCAAAGTTGGAAATTTTAAAAGTGATTCGTCTAAGGCTATTGGGATTTTTTTGTTGAGTTCTTTCATTCCTTCAATATCATCAACACAGAGAGGTTGTTCTAACCAATCTATATTTTTGTTATCTTTCAAAATATCAGCCCATCTATTAGCTATCTTTCTCCCCCAAGAACCATTAGCATCTATTCTTAACTTAATTTTTTTGTCTATTTGGCTTAAAATTTCTTCTAAATTTGTTTCTTCCTCATGGTTATCTCTTAATGCTACTTTCCATTTTATTGTTACTGATTTTCCAATATTAGATTGTATTTTTTTAATTTCATTTAGCTCTGAAATTACATTTTTAGAATTTAAAAGTATGGCTGTTTTATCAATTTCATCAAAGGCATAGTTTTCTTTAAAAATTATTTTTCCATTTATCTCAGCTAATGCAGAATTTATTGCAGATTGAATGCATGGGTGAAAAATATTTATTTGCTCAGATAAATTAAATACTTCTACATTCTCAGGGATCATATTTAGTTGTTTTGCACATTTTTTTAAGTCTTCTTCTAGAAGTGGTGAAACTTCTCCAAACCCAATTTTTTTATCATTACTTGTTAATTTAATTATCCAACCCAGTTTTGAAAGATAAGTGGTTTTAGAATTTTCTAATTTTGTGGATAACTTAAAGCTATAAGATTTTTTTTTAAATATTAAGTTCATTTATTAAGCAAGTAATTAAATATTAATCCTGTGACTAAGCCAACTCCATTAAGAGTTTGAAATTTTATTGCGACGAATTTGGAATTTTTTATTAAAGAAGGTTTTTTATATGAAGTTTTTAATAAATTTATAAGTCTTATTGCTTGAGGAAAACTAATCAAATAAAGGATACAAAATACTGGAATAAATCCAATAACTATAGTTAAAAGTTGAAAAATATATATTGCAAAAATTATCCAAGGCACATATTGAGAACCTTTTTTTGCTCCTAGACGAACTAAAGGTGAATTTTTCCCATGCTTTTTATCTTCAGAAATTTGATGAAAATGAGAACAAAATAATACAAGAGTTGTTGCTAATGACGGTCCTGAACCAAGTAATAAAGAAACTTTCCAGGGAATATCTTCATAGTAAATATTAGAAGGACTTATCGCAATTAAGACTGCAGAGTAGGCAAAAGGTCCAAATGCAAGCCAGCATAATGGTTCTCCTAAACCTTGATAGCCAAATCTAAAAGGAGGTCCTTGATATAAATATCCTAAGAAGCAGCAAGATGCTACCAAAATCAAAATATTTATACTTGTTGATACTGAAATAATTGAAATAATTAATAAACCAATAATTAAAGATGTATATGCAATAAATGAAATTAATTTTTTATTTTTTACGAGATTTACAATTGAATGGAATTTAAATTCATCGATTCCTGTTTCTGCGTCGAATAAATCATTAGTTAGGTTTTCCCAAAGTAATATAAAAATTGCAGCTAAAGTAAATGCAATCAAATTATAAATTTTTACCTTTTCATATTGATTGAGTATATAAGCCCCTGTTATTAAAACCGGAAGTATGGCAACAGAATAAAGAGGCCATTTTATCGCTTGTTTCCATAATTTTGTTTTATCTTCGTCCATTTTTATTTAACTCACAAAATTCGATCATTATTAAATGTAGTTTATAAATTGAGTTACATTTTTTACTTTATTGCATGATTTTTAGTTATTTTCAATAAGTAATGAAAAATGATTTAAATTTAACAGATTTTTTAAAAGATGTATTTTCCTCTTTCGATAAGAAAGTGGAGAATTCTGGATTAGTAAGTATTTGTATGGAGATTCCTTGTATTGATTTATTGCAAGTATATGAATTGTTTATAAATAAATATCCCTTTTCTACATTTTGGGAGGAATCTAACGGAATTTCATATATTGCTTTTGAGAAATGTAAATATGTTACTTTGGATGGTCCAAAAAGATTTGAGGTGGCAAATGAGTTTAATTCTGAGAATTTTAAAAATTTAATTAACTTAACTAATGAAACACATAATTCTGCACTTTCAAAAATAATTTATTTATTTTCTTTTTCTGAAAACTTGAATAATAAGCATTTTTCTTCTGATGTCCCTAGTTTGGAAGCTATCCTACCAAAAATATTAATTATTAAAAGTAATAAGAATTGCTGGTTAAGAATCAATGGTCATGTTGAAGGTAAATCATCATTAAGAACATTAATTGAAGAAATATGGACAATTAGAAATCAAGTTATTAATTCTGGCTCAGAATTAATAAAATCATCATGCTTAAAAACTAGTTTTGATTTACCTATTATTGATGATTTCTTGCACTCCTTAGAAACTTCTAATACAAGTTTAAAAAAAGTAGTAAATAGAGGAATTCAATTGGTAGAAAAAGGTATTCTCGAAAAGATAGTTTTAGCGAATAGGATTAAAATAAAATTTAAAAATAACTTAGATTTAGTAGAAATTTTAAAAAGATTAAAAGAGAATCATCCAAATACATGCAGATACGTTTGGAAAAGAAATAGTAAGGATATTTTGTTTGGAGCATCTCCAGAAAAGTTATTTTCTTTTACTAGACCTAATTTAACTTTGGAGGCTCTTGCTGGAACTATCTCTACTAATTCAAATTTTAAGAAACTCCTAAAAAGTACTAAAGACTTAAAGGAACATAATTACGTGACAAAGTATTTGATTAAATGTTTAGAAGTTTCAAAAATAAAAAACTTTAAAAAAAGTGATATTAAGGTAAATTCATTTGGAGATATTTCTCATTTGCAAACACTCATTTTCTCTAAAGTTGAAAATATATGTCCTTTTGAATTGCTTAAAAACTTGCATCCATCTCCGGCTGTTTGTGGTTACCCAAAAAATGCAGCATTGGATTGGATAAATACTCTTGAGTCTTTTCCTAGAGGAAATTATGCTTCTCCAATGGGTTGGGTTGATTCATCAGGAAATGCTTCATTTCTTTTAGCGATAAGAGGAGCTAGGTATATTGAAGAAAATATTGAATTTACTGCCGGTTCAGGTATAGTTTCAGGATCCGTTTTAGAGAAAGAAATAGATGAGATTAAATTAAAGTTTGAATCTATAGTAAAACAAATATTTTTCGCTAAAAATCCTAGATAATTTCCACTAATTTTTCAATAACTTCCTCTGAAACATTCTTATTGGATAAATTTTCTATTTCTCTTAAACCTGTGGGACTTGTTACATTAATCTCGCTAAGCATTCCATTTATAACATCAATACCTACAAAAAATAAACCTTCATCTTTAAAGTGTTGAGATAATTCTGAGCAGATACTTTTTTCTTTTTCTGTTAATAATGTTGGTTCAGCCTTTCCTCCCATTGCTAAATTACTTCTAAAATCGCCTCCTTGAGGAATCCTATTTATTGATCCAATTGCCTCACCGTTTACGATAATTATTCTTTTATCACCCTCTATGACTTCAGGAATAAATTTTTGCATCATAACGGGTAATTCTTCTTGAGAAGTGATTAATTCAATAATTGATTTAATACCTGGAGAATTTTTATTTATCCTTATAACACCTTGACCGCCTTTCCCTCCAAGAGGTTTTATGACTACTTCATTATTTATATTTGCAAAATTAATAAGATCTTTTACCTTACTCGCAACTATTGTAGGCGCCATTAAGTGACTATATCTCAAAGCACCTAGCTTTTCATTCCATGCTCTTAACGATGAGGGTTTGTTGATTACTTTTACTCCTTTTCTTTCGGCAACTTCTAAAAGATGGGTTGCATATAAATAAGCCTCATTTACAGGAGGATCTTTTCTCATCCAAATGCAACTAAATTCGGCGAGAGGTATGCAATCAT
The DNA here is from genome assembly GCA_003214085.1 of Prochlorococcus sp. AG-418-J17. Lineage (GTDB taxonomy): Bacteria > Cyanobacteriota > Cyanobacteriia > PCC-6307 > Cyanobiaceae > Prochlorococcus_A. The sequence goes on along the minus strand of QCMB01000008.1, from coordinate 40,773 downwards.
AATCTTTGAAAGAAATCCACGGATTTACTTCAACTTTTACGGAAGATGCCCATACTTCATCGCCTCTAGCTTCAAGGTCCTGAGGAGTACAACTCCAGATTTCAATATTTTTTTTTGATGATGCTTGCATTAAAGCAGCAGTTGAATCTTTTAAAGGATTTATATTTTTTATTGGATCTATCACGAATAGAAATTTCATAAGATCTAGTTAAATAATGCGTCTAATTTATTTTCATTTTCTAATATGTAGAGATCATCGCAGCCTCCGATACCCTCATTATCTATAAATATTTGTGGTACTGTTCTTCTACCATCAGCTCTTTTAATCATCAATGCTCTGGCATCTTCGTCCCCATCTATTTTATATTCTGTAAAATTTATATTTTTTTTCTTGAGTAGTGATTTTGCTCGAATACAGAATGGGCAATATTGCCAAGTATAAATTTCAACTTTGGACATTTTTTTAAAATAATACTTAGTTTATACTATTAAACAAAAGTGCTTGTTAGATTATAAATAACGATTAAATTCTATTTTGATAGATATTACAGATTTCAAAAAAGATCTTTCGGAACTAACAGAGCGCCTGGGTAATGCTCAGGATTGTCTTTGACGTTCCAAGATTAAAAGCGAAAAGGAGAGAGTTAGAGCAAATTTCTGCTCAGCCTGAATTTTGGGATAATCAAGAAGAAGCGAAAAAACAAATGTTAATCCTTGATGATGTTAAGGCACAACTTGAATTGTTGGATAAATGGAAAACTTTTATTTCTGATGCTAATGCCTCTCTTGAGCTTTATTCTTTAGAACCAGAAGAGGAAATGATTTTGGAATCTAAGCAGGGCTTAAAGAAATTAAGAGAGAATTTGGATAAATGGGAATTTGAAAGATTGTTATGTGGTGAATACGATAAGGAAGGAGCAGTAGTTTCTATTAACGCAGGTGCGGGTGGAACAGATGCGCAGGATTGGGTAGAGATATTATTAAGAATGTACTCTAGATGGGCCGATAATAATCAAATGAGCCTTGTCATTAATGAATTATCTCAAGGAGAAGAAGCAGGTATTAAAAGTGTAACGTTCGAAATTGATGGAAAATATGCATATGGCTATCTGCAACATGAAAAAGGCACTCATAGATTAGTAAGAATTTCTCCTTTTAATGCCAATGGCAAAAGACAAACCAGCTTTGCTGGGGTAGAGGTTATGCCAAAATTAGATGATAATATTTCACTTGATATACCTGAAAAAGATTTAGAAATTACAACGAGTAGATCCGGTGGAGCTGGAGGACAAAATGTTAATAAAGTAGAAACAGCAGTGAGAATTGTTCATTTGCCTTCAGGGATTTCAGTAAGATGTACTCAAGAAAGATCTCAATTACAAAATAAAGAAAAAGCTATGTTACTTTTAAAGTCTAAACTATTAGTGATTGCTAAAGAACAACGAGCTGCTGAAGTCGCTGATATTAAAGGTGATATTGTGGAAGCTGCATGGGGCAATCAAATAAGAAATTATGTTTTCCATCCCTATCAAATGGTAAAAGATCTTAGGACTATGAAGGAGACTAACGAGTTAGATAGTGTTTTAGATGGTGGACTTGACCCATTTATTCATGAATTATTACGTATGAATATTTCTTCTAATGAATCTATTGAATAACTAATGGAAAATAAAAACGAAATTTTAGAAAAAAAAGTTTCTCCTCCAAGCTTTATAAAGCTTGCTATGAGAAATATGGTAAGGAAAGGCTCAAAAAGTATTTCTCATTTTTCAATAACCTTTCTAGTTTTAATTGGGATATTAATACTTGTGGCCACAATAGGTAAGCCAAATATTCCAGTTTAAGAATGTATGAAAGAAAAAATTATTTCTGCAATAAATTTAGATTTGGTTTTTGAATGTAATGATTTCTCTCAATTTTCAAATAAGTTAAAAGATACTAAAACTAATCTTATTTTTGAATCTATTTTTTGGGAGAAAGTTTTTTTATCTTTCATAAATACAATATTAAAAAAAGGGGATTATGAATTACCAAATTATATTTTTGAAAAAAAATCTTTTTCATTAGGCTTACAGATAATATCTAATCAAGAAATTGCTTCTTTGAATAAGAAATGGATGCAAAAAAATGGTCCAACTGATGTTCTATCTTTTCCAATTATTTCTGATGAATCTCTAAAGAATTTAGATCATATAGAGTTGGGAGATATTTTTATATCATTAGAGATGGCACTTGAGCAATCTTATGAATATAAACATTCAATCTATAGAGAGATGATCTGGTTGGCTAGTCATGGATTTTTACATCTTTTGGGATGGGAACATAATAATGAGCATGATTTAGAAAATATGTTAAATTTCCAAGAATATTTAATTACTCGATTAGATTAAAAATAAATGAAAAAAAAAATAAACTATTTAGAAAATAGACAAGAATCATACAAAACTTCTAGTAATGTATTTATAAGTTTTAAGTATGCTTTCAGTGGTATTAGTTATGCATTAAAAACTTCAAGAAATTTTAAAATTCAATTAATTTTTGCAGTTACAAGTTTAATAATTGGTTTTTTACTAAAAATTAGTCTAAGTAATTATGTTATTTTGATTGCAACAATAATGTCTGTTTTAATATTAGAAATATTGAACACATCTATTGAATCAATGGTTGATTTAGTAGTGAAAAAAGAATTTAGTATTTTGGCTAAAATTTCAAAAGATACTTCTTCAGGAGCAGTATTATTAGCTTCCATTAATTCTGTTATTATTGCTGTATATATCTTTCTTCCTAAAATAAAGTTGTTATTTTAAATCCATATAAATATGTTTCTTGTTATTGATAATTACGATAGTTTTACTTATAACCTTGTTCAATATTTAGGAGAACTTTCAGTTGAGCATGAAATAACTAAAGAATTAATAGTTAAAAGAAATGATGAAATTACTTTAGAAGAAATTATCAAACTAAATCCTGGCGGAATTCTCTTATCTCCAGGTCCAGGTAATCCAGATCAATCTGGAATTTGTCTGCCAATTCTAAAAAAATTATCTAAAAATATTCCGACCTTGGGAGTTTGTTTAGGTCATCAAGCTTTGGCCCAAGCTTTTGGAGGTAAGGTTATAGTTGGGAAAGAACTTATGCATGGTAAGACATCTAAAATATTTCATAATCAAAAAGGATTGTTTAAAGATATCGAGACTCCATTTGTGGCTACTAGATACCATAGTCTTATAGTTGATTCAAGTTCTTTACCATCTTGTTTCGACATAACTGCGACTTTAGAAGACTCAACAATTATGGCTATCTCTCATAAAGAATATAAACATTTACATGGGGTACAGTTCCATCCTGAAAGTGTGTTGACGCAATTTGGTCATAAATTAATTAGTAATTTTCTAAAAATGGCTGAATAAAAGTAAAATAAAAAAAAATAATATTATGATTTCTCAAATTAAAAACTTTTTATTTTTGATATTAGTTAGCTCTTTTTTACCTACCTCATTATTTGCAAGGAACTTAGGAATAAAAAGTTTGGGACATAGTAGTTTTTTAATTACTAGTGCAGATAAATCTATTCTTATAAATCCCTTTAAAGCAATAGGTTGTGCAAGTAATTTAAAGGAGCCAAAAGAAGTCAACGTAGATTTTATTTTGGCTAGTTCTAGGCTTCCAGATGAAGGATATAACCCTAATGATCAATTAATGTTCGTTGAGCCAGGAATCTATCAATTTGACGATACTATATTAAATGGAATTTCTGTACCACATGACAGAGTAGATGGAAGAAGATTTGGGATGGCAACTGTTTGGAGTTGGGAGCAGAATGATCTTAAAATTGTTCATATGGGAGGAGCTGCTGGTGATATTGATATAAACAGTCAAATTATTTTGTCTGGTCCAGATATATTGTTTATTTCAATTGGAGGAGGAATAAAATCTTACAATGGTAAAGAAGCCTCAAAAATAGTTAAGCTTCTAAAACCTAATGTAGTTATTCCTGTTCACTTTGAACGCGGCAAAAAAATTAATAAAGAATGTGATTTCTCAAATGCTGATTTATTTATCGAAAATATGAAAGATTTTAAAGTAAAATATGTTGGAAAAGATTTTCAAATAAAACCTAAAAGAATTGATCAAAATACAATTTATATTTTCAGTAATTAATTTTTTAAATCTAATATCTTGTAATTGTCCCAGAAAAAAATCATTTGTTCTTTAGTTCCAATACTAACCCTTATAGAATTACCGATATCTTTTTTGTTTTCCATACTTCTAATAAGAATACCTTTTTCTCTCATCTGTTGTATTAAGATTTTAGGGTCTTTTTTTGGCCAAATTAAGAAATAATTACCTCCACTAAAGTGAGTTCTGATTTTTGTTGATTTAAATTTATTTAAAATCCATTCCCTCGCCTTTTTTACTTCTAAAACATAATTATCAATATATGATTTGTCTTTAAGTGCTGCTAATGCAGCTGTTATAGCAAAGCTGTTTACATCATATGGTCCTGTAACTTTATTAATGTACTGAATTAAACTTTTATTGCCAAAAGTAAAACCTATTCTTAAACCAGCTAGACCTGCAGTTTTTGAAAGAGATTGGATTATTAGTATATTTTTACTTTTTTCAAAATCTATCGATTCAAGAAGACTATCTCCATTAAATTTTTCATATAGTTCATCAACAACTATTAATGAATCTTTATTGATATTGGCTAAATTAATTATTTCATGAGAGCTTAGAACAGTTCCTGTTGGATTATTTGGATTGCAAATAAATATTAACTTTGGATTATGCTTTATTATTTTTTCCCTAAATTCTTCGATGGGGAATAGAAAATTTTCTCCAATGTAAGAACAACTTATTTTTTTCATTCCTCGGATTTCTGCACAAGGAGAATAGTAACCAAAAGTTGGATTTGTGGTTAGAAATATTTGATCTTTTTCTCCAAAGCAATTGAAAATTGCATTTATTCCTGCATCTGCTCCATTGAAAATTCCGATTTCATCATTACCAAATTTTCTTGAATCAAGATATTTATCACATAAAAATTTTTTTAAAAAATTATATTCTGGATAAATTGAAATCTCATCTAATTTTATCGCTTGTAATGCCTCTAGAACCTTAGGGCTTGGACCTAAAGTATTTTCATTAAAGTCTAAGCGGAGTAAATTTCTTCTATTTTCTAAAGGTGCAGAGTAAGACTGCATATTTATTATTTCTTCTCTTGGTTTTGGGAAAAGATTATTTAATGGATCAAAATCATTCATTACATTCTTTCTAAAGTTTCAATTCCTAAAAGCTCTAAGCTTAATTTTAGTGTTTTTGCAGTTAGGTCACATAAATTAAGCCTAGAAATTTTTATATTTTTTTCTTCTTTGAGGATTGGAACTTGATCATAGAATCTATTAAAAGTCTGACATAGCTCGAACAGATAATTGCATAATCTATTTGGCATTAAGTCTTTTTCAATAGAAATTATGACTTCATCGAACTTAAGTAATTTTCTGATAAGTTTCCACTCAGATTTATGTTCATAATTTGTATATTTAAAATCTTTAGAGTCATAAACAAAATCATTTTTTCTTTTAATTCCTAAAATTCTTACAAGTGTATATAACAAATAAGGAGCAGTATTACCATTTAGGGAAAGCATTTTATCAAAACTAAATTGATAATTGGTAATCCTATTTTGACTTAAATCTGCATACTTAACAGCTCCTAATCCAATAATTCTTGAAGTATTTGATATAAACTCTTCGGTCTCATAACGATCTTCATCTTCTAATCTTTTCAATAAATCTTCTTTTGCTCTTCTAACTGCTTCATTTAATAAATCTTTTAGGCGTATTGTTTCACCTTCTCTTGTCTTTAGTTTTTTGCCATCAACTCCTTGAACTAGACCAAAAGGGACATGGTCTACTTGACAATTTTCTGGGATCCATTTTGCTTTTTTTGCAACTTGAAAAACTCCAGCAAAATGATTTGCTTGCCCATGATCAGTTACATAAATAATTCTTGAAGCATCATCGCCATGAGGAGGTTTATTGAATCTGTATCTTATAGCAGCAAGATCTGTAGTGGCATAATTAAAACCCCCATCTTTTTTTTGAATAATTAGCGGTAAAGGTTTGCCTTCTTTATTAGTCATCCCATCTAAAAATACACATTTTGCTCCTTGATCTTCTACTAATATTTTTTCTAAATTCAAATCATCAATAACTGATTTTAAGAAGGGATTATAAAAAGATTCACCTCTTTCTTCTATTTTTATTTTTAAATTTTTATAGATTTCATCAAATTCTTTCCTTGATTGATCACATAATAATTTCCAAGCTTTAATCGATTTAATATCTCCACTTTGTAACTTAACTACTTCCTCTCTAGATCTTTTTTGGAATTCAGATTCGTTATCAAATCTTTTTTTTGATTCTTTATAAAATTCAACTAAATCACTTATTTTGATCCTTCCTATTTCTTCTAGATCATTTGAATATAAATCTTTGAGCTGAGTAATAAGCATGCCAAATTGTGTTCCCCAATCACCAACATGATTGAGTCTTAATACTTCATAACCTCTTAACTCGAAAATTCTAGATATTGAGTCACCTATTATTGTTGATCTTAAATGCCCTACATGCATTTCTTTAGCAATATTAGGGCTAGAAAAATCTACAATAACTTTATTGGACAAACCACTATCTAAATCTTTTCTAATTAGAGGTATGCCAGCCCTATTGCATTGAATATTTGACTTAATTTCATTTATTAGAACCTCATCTTTTAATTTTATATTTATAAATCCAGGTCCAGCTATTTCTAGACTCTTACATAATTTTGATATGCTTTTATTTTTATTTAAAAGGTTAATAAAATCATTAGAAATATCTATTGGGTTCTTTTTATATATTTTAGATAAACTTAAACAAACATTACATTGATAATCACCAAATTCCTCTTTTGATGATTGTGTAATTAAATTTTTTCGAAGAATTTCGAATTCTCCTTTTTTATCATTTTTTTCAAGACTATCTAAAAGAGATTGTTCAAATTGTTTTGTTAATTCTTTAAAAACGATTAGCATTAATTATTCAATTATTTATCTATATAATTAATTAATATAACGCATACTCAAATCAATCCAATTACTTTTGGTGATTGAAGAACTTGTTGAAATCAAATCAATACCTTTTATTAGATATTTACTAATTTCTTCAGGGTTAATTCCAGAAACTTCTATTATCAAATTTTTATTTACTTCTTTTTTTAAGCTATTCATTGATAAATCTCTTAATTCTTGAACGTTTTTTTTGATTATTTCAGGGCTAAGTTCATCCAATAAGACACTATCTGCTCCTGCTAATACTGCTTCTTTTGCCTGTTCGATATTCTCAGCTTCAATTATGATATGAGTTGTAAAAGGCGAATTTAGTCGAATTTTTTTTACTGCATTATTAAGATTATCTGTCCATGCAATGTGATTTTCTTTTATCATAGCTGCATCGTATAATCCCATTCTATGATTGACTCCACCTCCGCATTTGAATGCATATTTTTCAAATATTCTTAAGCCAGGAGTCGTTTTCCTAGTATCTGCTAATTTTATATTTGTACCTTCTAACTTATTTACAAGATTCTTTGTGTATGTTGATATTCCAGATAAATGCATTGCTATATTTAAGCTTATTCTTTCACTAGCTAGCAAACTTTTTGTAGGCCCATATATTTCTAAGAGTTTTTGATCTTTAACAAATTGATCTCCATCAGAGATATTAAATTTTGGACTGATTTTTAAATCAATTTTTCTAAAAATTTCTTTTAAAATTTCAACCCCGCAGAATATACCCTCTTCTTTTGCAATCCAATATGCATTACCATTCTCTTCTGTAATAGAGGAACTTGTAAGATCTCCCCTACCTATATCTTCATCGATCCAATTATCAATGATTTTACTTATTATTGGAGTATTTAAATCCACTAAACTAAGAAATAATTAATTAATAAAAATTAAGCTGAAGTTAGAGAATCAACTATATATCACTATGTAATTTAACTCAAATTTATTTACCAATACAAAACTTAGAAAAAATATTATCTAGAAGTTCCTCTGTTAATTCTTGACCAGTTATTTTAGATAAGTTTTGAATTCCATCTCTCAGCTCAATTGATAACAAATCAAATGGCAATTTATTTTCAATTATTTCATCAGTATCATTTAAATTAGATAAGCAAGCAGACAAATTTGTTAGATGTCTTTCGTTTAAAAATATATTGATATTTTCTACTTGTTTTAATCCGCATTTTTTTATAATTGTGTCTATTAATAATCTTTCACCATCATTATTCTTAATACTCATAAGAATTGTGTTTTTTAACTCATTTGAATTAATATTTTTGCAATCAATTAAATCTTTTTTATTGCCCAAAATAGTAATTAATTTTTCTTTGGGAATTTCTTGTATTATTTTTTTGTCTTCTTCATTAAATCCTTCTTCAAGACTATAAATATAAATTATAAAATCTGACTCTTTTATTTTCCCAAAACTTTTTTTAATTCCAATACTTTCAATTTGTTCATGAGTTTCTCTTATGCCAGCAGTATCAATTATTTTCATTGGAATATCATTAATAGTTAAATTAACTTCAATAACATCTCTAGTTGTTCCAGGAATATTAGTTACGATTGCTTTCTCTTTTTTTGCAAGCAAATTTAATAAAGAGCTTTTGCCAACATTTGTTTTACCTATAAGCGCAATGGATATTCCATTGTGAATATATGAATTTCTTTTTGCATTTTCTATTAGTAATTCTATTTTTTCTTTGACTTTTTTAATGTTTTTTAGATATTTGGTGTAATCAAAATCTGTGAAGTCTTCTTCAAAATCAACTCTCGCTTCTATTTCGCAAAGTTGATTTATAAGGTCATTTTTAATATCATCAATTTTTTTCTTTATTTCTCCTTGAACCCCGCTAAAGGCTAACTCTGCTGATCTGGTATTGCTTGCATTAATTAATTGATTAATCGACTCGGCTTGAGTAAGGTCTATTTTCCCATTAAGAAAAGCTCTTTGACTAAATTCTCCTGGGTTTGCAAGTCTAACTCTAGAATTACTAGATAATAATATCTTTAAAACTTTATTTACTATGATAATTCCGCCATGGCAATGAAGTTCAACTACATCCTCTCCTGTGAAGCTATTTGGGGATTTCATCACTAAAATTAAAACCTCATCTATAAATTTATTTTGTTTATTTTCCTGAATAAAACCACGAAAAACTCTATGTGATTCCCATGCATATTTAGATTGAGTTTGAACAATCTTTTTGCAAGAATTTATTGCGTCTTTCCCTGATACTCTTATTATCGCAACTCCTCCCTTCCCAATACTTATAGCTGAAGCAATTGCGGCTATCGTATCTTCTGTAGTAACTATCGAATCCATCTCTCGCTTTGTTATGGATAATTAAGTAAGATTATCAAGAATTAAATTTTGAAATTTTCTTTCTGAATGAGATTTAAAAGAGATATTACCTATAAGAAAATTCTATCATTATTTAGGAGTCAGAATGGAAGTCCTTTCTTTAATGCTAAAGGTTTAGCTATAGGGGTATTTAGTGGTTGCTTTCCATTTTTTGGTTTTCAGACTTTAATGGGAGTATTTTTTGCGAAAATAGCTAAGGGAAATGTTGTACTAGCTGCAATTGGTACCTGGATCAGCAACCCTTTTACTTATATTCCACTTTATTATTTTAACTATAAAGTTGGTTCGATTTTTTTAAATAATCCTTCTAATAAAATTCTTGAAAAAAGTTTAGTTATTGATGACTTATGGAAACAAGGTAGAATTTTTTCCTTAAAATTACTCTTAGGTTCATCTTTTGTAGGTATTTTATTAGCTTTGATTTGCGGCAGTATTGTTTTCTTTATCTACAAGATAAAAAGTAAAAGATAGATTGATCTGATTTTAAAATTAACTTTGTCCAACTCTGGCAATATCTAAAACATCTGCCATTGATTTAATTTGTTCAATTGTTTTGTGAAGTTGATTATAACTTTCAAGACCTACACAAAGATTTATAATAGCTGGTTTACCATAAGCAGTTTTAACATTGGCATCACTAACGTTTATACCTTTATCAGATAACCGCATAAGAATATCTTTAAGAACTCCAACTCGATCAATTACTTCTATTCGTAGCTGAATTGGAAACTTATTATCGCCAGTTTTATTATCTTGATTCCAACCGACAGGTAATCTTCTCTCTATTGGAATTGGTATTACATTTTCACAATCTTCCCTATGTATAGTTATCCCATGGTTGCCGAGCGACACAGTTCCGATAATATCCTCGCCTGGGAGTGGGGTACAGCATTTACCTATTCTGTAATCAAGACCTTCTATCCCGGAAATTGGTGATTTAGCTGCTGTATTAGATTGATTAGTGGATAAATTATTATTACTTTTAAGAGATTTTGCTATTTCAGAGTCAGAATCATTTTTTACATCTTCTGTCTGTAATTTTATTTCTTCTCTTAGTCTGTTTAATACTTGATGCAAAGTTAAACCACCAAAACCAAGAGATGCAAGAAGGTCTTCAGTAGTTTTTAAATTGCATCGATTTGCAACTCTTTTCATGGCTTCACTAGAAAGTAATGCTTCAAAACCGTTTCTACCTACTTCTTTTTCAAGTAAATCTCTACCTCTTTTAATCGTTTCATCACGATGGCTTTTCTTATACCATTGGCGAATTCTATTTTTAGCGGTTGGCGTAACTACAAAGTTCAGCCAATCCAAGCTTGGAGTAGCATTATTACTTGTCAAAATTTCTATGAAGTCACCATTTTGAAGTGCTGTAGATAATGGAGAAAGCTTTTCATTAATTCTTATTCCATTACAGTGATTTCCAACTTCAGAATGGATTCTGTAGGCGAAATCTATCGCGGTAGATCCTTTCCTTAAACCAACAACATCTCCTTTTGGAGTGATTACAAATACTTCTTCATCAAATAAATCTTCTTTAATTGAAGCTAAATAATCATTATGATCCCTTTCATTACCTTCTTGTTGCCATTCTACTAATTGTCTTAGCCAATTAAATCTCTCGGCATTACTTTTAGCAGGAGAACCACCCTCTTTATATTGCCAATGAGCGGCAATACCATATTCAGCAATTTGATGCATCGAAGTAGTCCTAATTTGAACTTCAATAGGTCGATGTCTTCCAATCACAGAAGTGTGTAAGGACTGATATCCATTGGGTTTTGGTAATCCTATATAGTCTTTAAATCTACCTGGAATTGGTTTGAAAGTATCATGAACAACTGCTAAAGCTCTATAACAACTATCTGAATTGTCCACGATAATTCTTAGGGCAGCAACATCATAAATCTCGTGAAAATGCTTTTGTTGTCTTTCCATTTTGCTCCAGATGCCATAAAGATGTTTTGGCCTTCCTGTTATTTCAAAATTTTTCAAACCCGCTGAAATCAAGTTTTCCTTCATAAGATTCAAAGTTACTTTTAATCTTTTTTCTCTATCACTTCTTTTAACGGCGATTTGATCTTTAAGATCTAGATATTCTTTAGGCTCTAGGAATTTAAAAGCTAAATCTTCTAATTCCCATTTAAATCTGTTTATTCCTAGTCGATTAGCTAATGGTGCATAAATCTCTCTTGTTTCTCTCGCTATTCTTAGTTTTTTCTCATCATTTAGCCATTCAATTGTTCTCATGTTATGAAGTCGATCTGCAAGTTTAACTAAGACAACTCTGATATCGCTGGCCATAGCCAAAAACATTTTCCTAAGATTTTCAGCTTGTGCTTCAGTCCTGTTGTTAAAGTGAATGCCGCCTAATTTTGTTACACCCTCTACAAGTATTTTTACTTCTAATCCAAAATTTGTTTCTATTTCAGATAAATCAATGCCAGTATCTTCAACTACATCATGTAAAAGACCTGCAGCAATAACAGATGAACTAGCACCTATTTCTTTAAGGAGATTTGCAACAGCAACCGGGTGGATAATGTATGGCTCGCCGCTCGCACGGAATTGTCCATCATGAGCTTTATAAGCAAGTTTAAAAGCCTTTACTATAAGGTTTTGATTCTCATCATTTTCTTTATTTGATTTTTCAAAATTATGAATATCTTTAAGAAGCCAATCGGGAATGTTTATTTGATAATTCAAAGATTCACTTTCATATTTTTTATTTTTAGGCAAAATAGTTTTGGAAACTTCAATTTCGTTTTTTTCTTTTGAATTTGCAGCTGCCTCAGACATTTTGTATTGCTTTAGATGTATTTTATTTATGTCTAGAAAAATTTGCTATAAATCATGGAAAAAAATAAAGAAAAAATTATTGTAGTTAAAAATCTTACTGTTAAATATGGTCTAAAACAGCAACCTATTATCAAAAATTTTAATTTGGAAATAGATAGTGGAGATCATTTGGCCATAATAGGACCTTCTGGATGTGGAAAGACCACTTTTGCAAAAACATTAGTAAATATATTGCCTGCAAAGGCCACTTCTAAAGGGTATCTATCGATTTCTAATGTAGATCCTAGGAAAATAAACAATAAAGATGCACAATTATTTAGAAGAAAGAGTTTTGGATTTATTTATCAAGACTCTATAAAAAAACTTAATCCGCTAATGAGAGTTGGGGATCATTTATATGAATTATTTAAAACACATGATCAAACTAAATCATCTTTAGCTATTAAAAAATTAGTAAGAGAAGTTTTTCAAAAAGTCGGAATTGAAGAAAGTAGACTTGATTCTTTCCCACATCAATTTAGCGGCGGAATGAGACAGAGAGTTTCTATAGCAATGGCACTTGCTTTGAAACCTAAATTATTAATAGCTGATGAACCTACAACAAGCTTAGATACCAAAACAAGTTTTGAAATTATGCAAGAAATAATTCATCTATGTAATGAATTTGATACAACTTTAATTTTGATTAGTCATGATATTAATCTTGCAGCAAAGTGGTGTAAAAAAGTTGCAATAATTGAAAAGGGATCGATTGTTGAAAAAGGGAATATATTAGATATTTTTCAATCACCAAAATCAGATATCGGGAAAAAGTTAGTAAATGCTTCAAAAATAGTATTAGAACCAAATACTAAAAATAATGCTCGAGATCAGGTCGTTCTAGAGGTAAATAACCTAAGACATTGGTATAAATTAAATTCTTCAATTTTCATTAATAAATGGAATAAGGCTTTAAATGAAGTTAGTTTCAAGTTATATGAGAATGAGACTCTTGGAATAGTTGGTTCTTCAGGGAGTGGTAAAAGTACATTATGTAGGGCTTTAATTGGACTTCTTAAAGTAAGAGGTGGTGAAATCAAAATTTATGATAAAAATCATGCATCGAAAAAAAATAAATCTTTTAAAAAGAACAATAAAATGCAAATTATTTTTCAAGATCCTTTTTCAAGTTTGAACCCGAAAATGACAATTAAAAGTATTTTGGAAGATATATTTTTTATTCAAAAAATTTCAGATAAAAGAAAAATCGAAAAAGAAATAAAATTAATGTTTAGAAATTTGAATCTTCCCTTAAATAATGATTTTTTTAATTCTTATCCTAGCCAATTATCTGGTGGTCAATTGCAAAGAATTTCATTAGCCAGAGCGCTATTGTTGAAACCAAAAATTTTGATTTGTGATGAGAGCGTTAATATGTTGGATGCTTCGGTAAAAATAGAGATTCTTGAATTACTTAGAGTCTTGCAAGAAAAAATGAATTTAACGATTATCTTTATTACTCATGATTTGGGCATTGCTAAAAGATTTTGTGATAGGTTGCTAGTTATGAATCACGGAAAGATAGTTGATGAAGGAGAAAGTTCCATAATATTCACTAAAACTCAAAACACGTATACAAAATCGCTTCTAAATTCCTCTTTGAATCTTATTTAATTTTAAGAACACTTAGTAATTTTTGAAAATCTAATGGTAATTCTGATTCAAATATCATTTCTTTACCATTTATTGGATGTATAAGTCCAAGCTTAATGGCGTGTAAAGCTTGGCCATCTAATTTACATGGTAGTTTTTTACATCTTCCATATAACGGATCACCCACAATTGGATGATTAATGTGAGCGCAATGTACTCTTATTTGATGCGTTCGCCCCGTATCTAGTTTGAAACTCATTAATGAGTAATTGCCAAATCTTTCTTCTAATTTCCAATAGGTACAGGCATACCTTCCTGAAGTTTCTTCAACTACTTTATATTTCAATCTATTTAATTTATCTCTGCCAATGTTTCCCACTATTTGGCCTTCTTCAGAATTCGGTGCTCCATGAATTACTGCAATATATTCGCGTGATGCTATTTTTTCTTTAATTTGTTTCTGGAGATTTACTAATGCCTCTTGGCTTTTTGCAACAACCATACATCCGGAGGTATCTTTATCTAATCTGTGAACAATCCCAGGTCTTAGTTTCCCATTAATTCCAGGTAGATCTTTACAGTGAAAAAGTAATCCATTCACTAAAGTTCCAGATTTGTGTCCAGGGGCTGGATGAACAATTAGTCCTGATTGTTTATTAATTACTATGATGTGCTCGTCTTCAAAAAGGATATTTAAATCCATTTTTTCAGGTTTCAAATAAATAAGAGGTTCTGGAGGAGGCATCCATATTTGAATATTGTCGCCATTTTTCAAAGGGGTCTTTGCTTTCGCAGTCTTATAGTTTACAAGTACTAAACCTGAATTTATAAAATGTTGAATTCTTGCTCTACTTTGTTCTGGCCTTTTACTTACCAACCATCTGTCTAGCCTCATAGGAAGAGGTAGCTCATAAATAATTTCTATAAGCTCACCTTCTCCAATGCCGAAAGAATTTTGATTATTTAATTCCATAGTGGGACTTCTAAAGCAATTTTACCCAACATTTGATTTCTATAATCTTCCAATAACTTATGAGACATTCTCCTTTTATCGCCAGAGGTATGTTTTGAAGCTGCTTCGTCGATCCAAGCAGAAGGACTCTTAAAGCCTTTAGTAATATCAACTCCATATCGATTAGATATTTGTTTAACTGAGATATTCGCATTCTTATCTTTGTTGAGAGTGGATATAATTTTGATAAATCCAATTGCGACACTCTCTATTTCATAAGCAGCTTCTCCAATATCGTCACACAGTGCAAGATTAAGTGCTGATTTTTGATCTTCTAAATTTGGAGGTATTACACCAGGAGCATCTAGCAGATCTATACCACTTTCTAATTTTATCCATCTTAAATTACGAGTCACGCCTGCTTTCCTAGCGCTATCTACAACTCTTTTTTTTGCGATTCTATTAATTAATGCCGACTTTCCTACGTTTGGAAAACCAAGTGTAAGGGCTCTAATTGGCCTAATTCGCATTCCTCTAGAGAGTCTTCTATCGTCGATTGACGACCTAGAATCTTTGGCTGACTTGCAAATTTCTTTAATCCCTATTCCTCTTTTAGCATCACACCAAAGAGGATATTGATCTTTAGAATTAAACCATTTATTCCAACTATTGATTGTATTCGGGGAGATCATATCTGATCTGTTAATGACAAGAATATGTTTTTTATTATTTATCCATTTATTTAAGTGTGGATGTCCTGTTGACAAAGGAATTCGTGCATCTCTCACTTCTATAACTAAATCTACTTTATTGATAACTTCAGATAATTTCTTTTCTGCTTTTGCGATATGGCCTGGGTACCATTGGATTTTGGGTATGTCCACTTCAATAAATCAAATAAAATTTTGTATTCCTTTTAGTTTTTATAAGTTTCAAAAGTATTTACTTCTAAATTTTAGTATAAATTTAATAACTAAAAATTTTTATAATCGTTAATTCTTAAAATTTATTAAGGCATAGGTAACAGTAACTACTTTTTAACCCAATAAGCCCAAATTAACGTTAGGGTCTTGAGATTATAAATATAGCTTGTTTAATGTCAAAATTATCTCTTTCCAGTCTTGATAAGACACATTTAGAAGGAAAAAAAGTTCTTGTAAGAGTAGATTTTAATGTTCCATTAAATGAAGACGGTCAAATAACCGACGATACGCGTATTCGTGCAGCGATCCCAACTATTGAATATCTTATTAATCATTCTGCAAAAGTCATTTTAGCTGCTCATTTTGGTAGACCGAAGGGTCAGGTAAATGAAAAAATGAGATTAACTCCAGTAGCAGCAAGATTAAGTGAATTGTTGGGGCAAAATGTTGCTCTTACTAACAGTTGTATTGGTGATGAAGCAGTTGCACAATCAAATAGCTTATCTAATGGAGATGTTCTTTTACTTGAGAATGTTCGTTTTTTTGGTGAAGAGGAAAAGAACGACCTGGAGTTTGCTGAAAAATTAGCATCACATGCAGATATGTATGTAAATGATGCTTTCGGTGCTGCTCATAGAGCGCATGCTTCAACTCAGGGTGTTACAAATTATTTAAGTCCCTCAGTAGCTGGATTCCTTTTAGAAAAAGAATTGAAATACCTTCAAGGAGCAGTAGATTCCCCAAATCGTCCATTGGCAGCAATAGTTGGAGGGTCAAAGGTTAGTAGCAAAATAGGAGTACTTGATTCTTTACTAGATAAGTGTGACAAAATCATGATTGGTGGAGGTATGATTTTCACTTTTTATAAAGCTAGAGGTTTAGATGTCGGAAAGAGCCTTGTAGAAGAAGATAAACTCGAGCTTGCTAAAGATTTAGAAGCAAAAGCAAAAGCCAAAGGAGTAGAGTTATTATTACCCACTGATGTTGTTTTGGCTGATGAATTTTCTCCTGACGCCAATAGTAAAATATCTCAAATTGATGCAATTAGTGGGAATTGGATGGGTCTAGATATTGGTCCAGATTCCATTAAAGTTTTTCAGAATGCTCTTGCAGAATGTAAGACAATTATTTGGAATGGTCCAATGGGAGTTTTTGAATTTGATAAATTTGCAGATGGTACAAATGCAATAGCTACGACTCTTGCGGACTTAAGTTCTTTTTCTGAAGTTTGTACAATAATTGGTGGTGGAGATTCAGTTGCAGCAGTTGAAAAAGCAGGATTAGCTGAGAAAATGTCTCATATATCTACCGGAGGTGGGGCTAGTTTGGAACTTTTAGAAGGTAAAACTTTACCAGGTGTGGCTGCGTTAAACGACGCTTAGGCTATATCTCATCAACAATATCAATGCTCTTTGTGAAAGTAATCATTCCCTCAGGATGAGCTATGATTCCTGACCAAATTTGCATCCCTGGTTTTGAAGGGGCTCTTGTAATTTTAAAAATCCCTCCAGACGCCAATGGTTCCAATAATATTTCTTGTTCAAACAATGAATTAACTTGATGAGGCTTTATAGCTCCAGCAATAATCACTTCTTCAAGAGGCTTATTTAGAATTATATCGATATCGTATTTTGAACCAGTAAGAACTCTATCAGGAATTTTAAAACTAATATCTATTTTTTTATTATCGTTTCTTATTGTGGTGAATAAATTTTTGATAATCCCTTCAATTATTTTTCCATTTACGATTGAAAATAAATAATCAAATTTGGATTCGAGTATATATATTTCTCCGTTAACTATTTTTTCCCCAGAAACTTTTATTCGCAAAATATCTTCATCTGGAATATTAGATTTTAATCTTTTGATCTTCCATTTGCTGTTAGGGAAATCATTAATAATCTTTGAAAATTGTTTTGGAATATTTTGGTTTTCATTATTTCTAAAATTTTTTTTAATAAATTCTAAGTCTCGCTTATTTAATGAGGTTTCTAAATTTCTCATAAAATCAACTTTTAAAGTTTGCGTTATTGCTGAATAGGGGAGAATGAGATAAATAAATAAGTAGAGAGGGAATCCTATATTCCTGAATAAGTTTAAATTCAACATATTTATTATTTATTATTTTCATTCTACTAATTTAGGTTTTTATGTCTAAAAAAAATAATTTATTAGTTGCAGCTAGTGGAACAGGAGGCCATATTTTTCCAGCTTTAGCAGTTTCTAAAGAGGTGGAAGATGAGTGGAATATTCATTGGTTGGGTATTCAGCAAAGACTTGATGCTAATTTGATTCCCCAAAAATATAATTTGAAGACTTTGAATTTAAAGACACCAAGAAAAAATATTTTTTTGTTTTATCAATATATAAAAATTTTAATGTCAACTTTCCAAATAATTAGGATCTTAAAAGAAAAAAAAATTAACTTGGTTTTTACGACTGGAGGTTATATATCTGCCCCTACTATTGTTGCTTCAAAACTTCTAAAGATACCTATCATTATGCATGAATCAAATGTAGTTCCAGGAATGGTCACGAAATATTTTGGTTTTTTATGTAACTATGTTCTTTTAGGATTTAAAGAAACAAATTCTTATTTAAAAAATTGTAAAACTATTTTCACTGGAACACCTTTAAGAGAGCAATTCTATAAATTTAATTTTTTGCCAGAATGGGTTCCAAAAGGAAATGGACCTCTTTTGATTGTTATGGGAGGTAGTCAAGGAGCAAAAGCTATAAATCAAATTCTTTATGAATCTCTAGAGTTTTTAATAAAAAAACAATTTCGGATAGTTCATATTGTCGGCGAATCTAATCTAAAACCTTTTCATGTAAAAAACTCCAAAAATTATATTCAAAAGAAATTTACTAATGAAATAGCAGCTTTAATTCAAAACTGTGATCTTGTAATATCGAGATCTGGTGCAGGAACAATCAATGAATTAATGGAGGCTGAAAAACCTTCAATTTTAATTCCATATCCATATTCTAAAAATAATCATCAGGAGAAAAATGCCATGATTCTTGCTGCAAGTGGAGGCTCAGTTTTAATCAATCAGAATAATATGTCTAAAGAAGTTTTTGAAGAAACTTTAGAAAGAATTTTTAAAATAAAATCAAAAAAGGGAAAAAAACATTATGAAATATTAGATCTCATGAAGAAGAATATGGAAAATAATAATAAAATTAAATCTAAAAATGAGATTAAAAAGTATATTGATTATTTTTTAAAGGAATTCTGAATTTCTTCACATAAAAGAGTGTTATTTTTTCTATTCTGCAGACTTATTCTTGCCCACTTTTCGTCAAGAAATCTAAATGAAGTGCATTCTCTAAGCAATATTCCCTTATTTTCTAAGTATTTTATATTTGGCGACAAGGATGTTTCACTTTCTATTAAAAAAAAGTTGGTTGAAGAGTTATGAATTTTAAGGTTCTCTATTTTTAATAATTTTTCAAATACTCTCTTTTTTTCAATATTTATCCAGCTGTGAATCTGTTTCGTCCACTGTTCATAGAATTTCTTATTACTTAGTAGATCAATCCCGGCTTTAATAGAAAATGAATTTAAAGGCCAAGGATCTCTATTTATTTCCCATTGTTTAAGTTTTTTCGATGAGCCAATAACGTAACCTAATCTAAGTCCAGGAATATTGAAGATTTTGGTCAAGCTTCTCAAGACTAATAAATTATCAAATCTTTTGGTTAATGGTATTAAAGATTCTTTGTCTCCATTAGGTGTGATGGATAAAAAAGCTTCATCGCAGATAACTAATTTATATTTTTTCACAACTTCCTCCAATGAATTCTTTTCCCATAATTGGCCGGTAGGGTTATGTGGATTTGTTATCCAAATAACATCACCTTTTGGATGAAGCGGAAATGATTGAGGAAAAATATCACTCCAGTTTTTTGGTAATTCGCAATGTATAAAATTGCTATTCCAACAATTTAAAGATCTTTCATAATCAACAAATGATGGAGAAGGAATACAACTTATTCCGAATTTGGATGCTTCATAACCTGCCCAGGTTATTAATTCAGAAGCTCCATTCCCAGGCAATATATTCTCTGGATTTATCCCATGAAATTTGCCGATTATTTCTTTCAGATCACTCAAGTTTCTTTCTGGGTAATATCTAAAGCCAAGATTCTTAATTTCCGCATTTATTGAATCTATTAGTATTTGAGGGGGATCAAAGGGTACTAATGATGCACTTGCATCAATGATTTCGGATGGTAATAAATTTAATTTTTTCGCAATTGCATATACATTTCCACCGTGATTCAAGTTTGATCCTTGCATGGGTAACGTTGAGTAATCATGAGGTTCATTATTCATTCTCTAATTTTATTCAACCCATTTTAAATCTGATCCAATTGCATCTTTTATACTAGATAATTGATGGTTATTGAGTTGCTTTATAATTCCCTCAAGTATATCTGGTACTAATTGTGGACCCTTATATATCCATCCTGTATAAAGTTGAATTAATGATGCTCCAGAACAAATTCTTTCCCAAGCTGACTCAGGACTATCTATTCCACCAACGCCAATTAAAATAATCTTTTTATCAATATTATGTATATGTTTTATTATTTGATTTGCTTTTTTTTGGAGAGGCCTCCCACTTAATCCTCCATTCTCTTGAGAGAGTAATAATCCAGTTTGCCTGATCTTTCTATTTTCAAGACCTAATCTATCAATGCTGGTGTTTGTAGCAATTATTCCATCGATGTTTTCCTCGATTATTAATTGGCAAATATCTTCAATATCTTTAAGGCCTAAATCTGGCGCAATTTTTACAAATAATGGTGGACAATTAGGTAAGTTTTTAATTTCTCTAAGAAGTTCTTTTAGAAGAATTGGATCTTGTAATTTTCTTAGTCCTTCAGTATTTGGAGAACTAACGTTTATTGCTGCGTAATCACAATATGGAATTAATAATTTTAAAGAAGTTAAATAATCATCTTTTGCTTGAGATAAACCTGTAATTTTTGACTTCCCGAAATTTATCCCTAAACAAATATTCTCCCTGTTTTTTTTAAACTCAATACGTTGTTCGACAAAGTTTTTAACTAGATTTTCAGCACCATTATTATTGAAACCCATTCTATTTAATGCTGCTTCTTCTTCTGCCAATCTAAATAACCTTGGTTTGGGATTTCCATTCTGAGCAAATTTAGTTACTGTACCAAGCTCAGCAAATCCAAAACCAAAATCTTTCCATATATTTGCGGCATTTCCATTTTTGTCAAAACCCGCAGCTAAACCAATTGGATTACAAAAATTTATTCCACATATGTTCTGAGTTAACCTTTTATCAACTACAGAAAATTCTTCATTTAGATTTTTTAAGATAGAAGATACTATAGGCCAATTATATTTTCTTGAACTGAATGATAGGAGACTAAGAGATAAATTTGTTAAGTATTCTGCATCAATTCCAGAGTCTTTTTTTAATACAGGGGTAATCAAGTTTTTATAAAGATTTTTAAATCCCCCCTTCTTATCATTCATAAAAAATTAGTCTTCTTTTTTTTCTATTATCCAATATTTTTTATCTTTAGGAATCAATCTCCAATTACGCCATTCAAAAAGTGAATATTGTTTTATCTTTAAGTGGTTTTCATCACCTAATAAGGTTTCTAGTTCAAGTGAACTTAACAGGTACTTTTTTTCTGCAAATTTTTGAATTAATTCATTGCGGGAAAATAATTCCTGAATTTCTACAGGTGCATTTTTTTCAAAAAAATCAACTGAGGATTCTATTTTTTTTAAGTTACTTTCTATAGATATACCTTTGCTGTAATTAGTTGCAATTTTATCAACCCTATCATTTTGTTTATCCCCGCTATGACCTTTAACATATTCCATTATTAGGCCATTAATTCTTAATTGATCAATTTTTTGCCATAGATCAAGATTTTGAACTGGTTTCCCTGAACTTGTTTTCCATCCATTCTTCTTCCAATTAATAATCCATTTTGTATAACCCTCTATTACATATTTACTATCAGTTCTTAGTTTAAAGTTCTCTTTTAATTTGTAGGTTTTTAATTTCTCAAGAGTTTTTATAGCGGCAGTGAGTTCCATTCTATTATTAGTAGTATTTTGCTCGGAACCACCTATTTCTAATTCGCTGTTATCTTCAAAAATTATTAAACCGCCCCAACCACCTGGGCCTGGATTACCACTGCAGGCTCCATCAGTTGCGGCTTCAATCGCAATACTATCACTATTCATAATTTTTGAAGCCGATATTAAGGTTATCGGCTTGAAAAAATGTACTCTTATTTAAGTGTAACTTTACCGCCAGCTTCTTCAATCTCTTTCTTTAAAGATTCAGCATCTGCCTTGGCAATTCCTTCTTTTACTGTTTTTGGTGCAGATTCAACAAGTGCTTTTGCATCGCCAAGACCTAGACCAGTTGCATTTCTTACAACCTTAAGTACTTTGATTTTTGCAGCTGCATCAAAGCTTTCGAGAACTACATCAAATTCAGTTTTTTCTTCAGCAGCGCCACCATCTGCGTCACCGCTAGCTGCTCCTGGAGCTGCCATAACTACACCTGCAGAAGCTGCAGCAGATACACCAAAAGCCTCTTCAATTTGCTTTACAAGCTCCGATGCTTCTAAAAGTGATAGAGATTTTAATGATTCAAGAATTTCTTCAGTTTTTGCGGACATTTTCTTAAAGTTAATTAGGTTTTGAATTTAGGATTCTGATTTTTCAGAATGTTGTTGAAGTGATCTAGCAAGTCCAGAAGGTACTTCATTAATAGAGATCGCAATTTTTGTTGCAACGCCATTAAGAGCGCCAGCAATTTTTGCCATCAATACTTCTTTAGATGGAAGACTTGCAATTTCTTTTATTTCAGAATCGCTTAGAAGTCTGCCTTCAAATAAAGCTCCTTTGGTTTCGGATTTTTTGGTGTCTTTTTGAAAAGATTGGATAGCTTTTACAGCACCACCAACATCTTCTTTGATTAAGACAAAAGCATTTGTTCCGGTCAGTAAAGATTCAAGATCGTTCCAATTACTATCTCCATCAATAGCTTTACGCATTAATGAATTTTTAGTAACTTTGCAAATGCCGTTAGTTGTTTGCAATCTAGATCGCAAATCTGACATCTCTTTGATAGTTAAACCTTTATAGTCAAGAACTACAGCCATTTCCGAGTCGTTTAATAGAGATTTAATCTCAGTAACGATTTGTTGCTTATTCTCTAGTGTTCGGCCCATTGATGTTTTTTTGGATCGTAATTTAGGGAGAGCAGGAAATGCGGCAAAGTCCTTTTAAAGAGGCCGCTTTTATTAGATCCAAAAAGAAATAATTTAAGACGAGTCCTCGGTAGGAATTAAAAATTTAGAATAACTAAATTAACCTACTTTCTTTGGCCGTATTATTGCACTTTAAATTATACTACAAAGCGTTAACCTTCAGGTTGGTAATCTTGTACAGCATTTATGTCAACTTGAACTGAAGGCCCCATTGTTGAAGTTACATAAAAAGTTTTCCAATACTTTCCTTTAGCTCCACTAGGTTTATTTTTATCAATTGATTCTTGTAAGGTTTTTAAGTTGTCAAATAGAGCCTCTTTTGTGAAACTTGCTTTTCCAAAGCGGACATGAACGATTCCAGCCTTATCTGCTCTAAATTCGAGCTTACCAGCTTTGAATTCTTTTATTGCATTAGCAATATCATTAGTTACTGTCCCAGCTTTAGGATTAGGCATTAAACCTCTAGGTCCTAAAACTCTCCCTAATTTGGCAACCTTTGGCATCATATCTGGAGTTGCAATAAGTAGATCAAACTCCATATTTCCTTTGTTGATACTTTCCACAAGATCTTCTTCGCCAAACAAATCTGCACCAGCAGCCTTAGCTTTAGATACATTCTCACCGCTTGTAATTACTGCAATTTTGATGCTTTGACCAGTACCATGTGGCAATGCAACAGTGGTCCTTAATTGTTGATCAGTATATTTTGGATCAATACCTAAACGTATATGTGCTTCAATAGTTTCATCAAATTTAGCATTAGCGTTATCCTTGATAATACTAAGAGCTTCAAGTGGTGCGTAAATGCGATCTTCTATCTTTGTTGATAGAGCCGCCATTCTTTTGGATAGTTTTTTCATAATAATATTGGGTGCAAACGGTTATTAACTAACCTCCCCTAAATAGTGTGAAATTTTGTATTGAACTCAATCAGTGACAGAGACGCCCATATTACGAGCAGTACCCTCAATTACTTTCATTGCTGATTCAACACTAGAACAGTTTAGATCAGGAAGCTTAGTTTTGGCTATTTCTTCTAATTGAGCTTTACTTATATTCCCAACAGAGCCTTTTGCGGATTCACCTGATCCTTTCTCTATACCAGCTGCTTTTGTTATTAAGACAGAGGCAGGAGGTGTTTTTGTGATAAAAGTAAAGCTTCTATCTTCAAAAACAGAAATCTCGACTGGAATTACAAAACCTGCTTTATCTTGTGTCCTTGCGTTGTATTCTTTGCAAAATGCCATGATATTGACACCATGTTGTCCTAAAGCTGGCCCTACAGGAGGAGCAGGATTTGCTTTGCCTGCTTGTAGAGCAAGCTTGATAACTGCAACAATTTTTTTTGCCATTAGATTAGATAATTTAAGCTGAAGTAGAAAATCATAATTTTACTAGATAAACAAGAACAATTAGAAATTAATTTTGTTTATTGATTTGGGAGAATTCTAATTCTACAGGAGTCTCGCGCCCAAATATTGAAAGTAATGCTTTTAATTTATTTCTTTCTCCGGAAACTTCTATAACTTCTCCTTGGAAATCCTTGAATGGACCACTAGTTACTATGATTCTATCTTTTTCTTCAATATCTAACTTGATTACAGCTTTTTTCTCTGATGCGCGCTTAAAGATTCTATTAACTTCTTGTCTTGATAATGGTCGTGGTTTGATATGACCTCGCGATCTTCCGCTGCCTCTACCGTCTTCAGCACCGACAAAGTTAATTACATTTGGAGTACTTTTAACAGCCATCATTGTATCTTCATCCAAAATCATTCTTACGAGGACATAACCTGGAAAAACTTTTTCTTCAGTAGTTTGTCTGCTTCCATCTTTTTTTAATTTAATTCCTGGAGTTTGGGGAATTTCAATTTCAATGATTCTATTATTAACACCTAAAGTTACTGATCTCTGCTCAAGAGTCGCTTTTACTTTTTTTTCACAGCTTGATGCTACTTGAACTGCATACCATCTTGCGATGCTTGTATTTGCTTTTGAAGAAGCAAGGCTTGTAGTTAATTCATTACTCATTTTTCTGGAAGCTTAATTAAGATCTTTATTAATGGATATTCGGGAGATAATTCAACCAAAAATTTGCGAGGCTGCCCATCCATAGAATCTGCTAACAGAAGCAATGGCTGCAGCAGAAAACGATACCATAATTATAACTGCTACTGATTCGCTAAAAAGTTGTTGTTTGTTAGGCCACACGACAAGTTTAAGTTCATCGTATGTAGATCTAAAAAAATTATTCTTTTTTTTAGGTTCTTCATATTCAGGAGAATCCTTTTTAAGAGGTTCTTTATTAGTAGTAGGACTTGTCACGAAATTTTTTTTGGAATTAAGCTTTACGCTTTAAATTTATTTTAGCTTATTGATTTACTCCTCAGCTAGGTTTGAAAACGATCTCATCTTTTTTACCAGGGTTAAGTTTAATTGTTATATTTTTTTTGTTTTTGAAGTTATCCTCTAAAAGTTTTGCAGCCAAGGGATTTTCTATTTGTCTTCTAAGTTCCCTACTTAGTGGCCTAGCACCATATTCAGGTTCGTAAGAATCGTTTGCAATTTTATTAATAACTTTTTTGTCTATAGCGATATTTATTTTCTGTTCAAGTAGTAGGTTTTTTAAATCTTCAGTTTGTAAAATTATTATTTTTTGAAGTTCATCAATAGACAATGGATTAAACTTAACTACTTCGTCAATTCTATTTAAAAATTCAGGTCTAAAAGTTGAAGACAATGTATTATTAATGGAATAATCTAAGTTTTGTTGGTCTTTTTCTAAATTTCCCTCACTTTTAGAAATCTTTTGTGAATACTCCAGTATAGATTTACCAGCTAGGTTGCTTGTCATAATGATTACGGTATTTTTGAAGTCTACGGTCCTTCCTTGAGAGTCCGTTAATCTTCCTTCATCTAAGACTTGTAAAAGGATATTAAAAACTTCTGAATGTGCTTTTTCTATCTCATCAAGAAGTATTACTGAATAGGGTTTACGTCTAACAGCTTCAGTTAATTGACCTCCCTCTTCATAACCAACATAACCTGGAGGAGCTCCCAAAAGTCTAGCTACGGCGTTTTTCTCCATATATTCACTCATGTCCAATCTTAAAAGTGCGTCTTCTTCATCAAATAAAGCTGTCGCAAGGGATTTTGCTAATTCTGTTTTGCCAACACCTGTAGGACCCATAAATAAAAAAGATCCGATAGGTCTTTTAGGACTTTTCATGCCAACGCGAGCTCTTCTAATTGCAGCAGAAACAGCTTCTATAGCTTTTTCTTGTCCAATAACTTTTTCACTTAGTTCTGTTTCTAGATTTACTAATTTCTTACGTTCATTTGAAACTACTTTAGAAATTGGAATTCCCGTGATTTTTGATATAACATCAGCAATATCATCAGGTTCAACTTGATATTTAAAAGGGAAATTTCTATTTTTCTTTATTGTATTAAAGTTCTCTTCAATTTTTTGTATTTCATTCTCTATTTCACTTAACTCTTCTTCAAGCTTTTCTAAATAATCCAGATCATTTTCAATTTCGCGATTTGATTTATCTTTAATTTGTTTGGTTAGCTTATCTTCTTCTTTCATCAAAATAGATAATTGCTCCATTTCTTCCAGCAAATTGTTCCAATTGTCCAAAAGAATGTTCAATTTTGCCTCTGATTGTTGTCTCATATTCAATAGTTTTTCTTGAGCTTCGATATTTTCTCCTTGCAAATTATTTAGTTTTTCATCAATAGTATGAAGTTTGTTTTCTTGTTGGAGAATTTCTTGAGGCTTATTATGAGACTCGATTTTTAACTGAGCAGCTGCTTCATCAATTAAATCTATTGCTTTATCAGGAAGACATTTATCGCTGATGTATCTGTCGGCTAATTTTGCAGAATAGTTTACAGCCTCTTCAGAAATTTTTATGCCATGATGTGATTCATATTTCCTTTTGATACCTTGCAGTATTTTTGCACTTAATTCTACTGAAGGTTCATTTACAGCTATCTTTTGAAAGCAATTATTCAATGCCTGATCTTTTTCAATAGTTTCACGAAATTTCTCAGGTGTTGTTGTACCGATACATTTAAGGTCTCCTTCAGCTAGTAGCGGCCTTAAGATATTACTTATGTCAGTAGAAGATCTATCAGAACTTAAAATTGAGTGAATTTCATCAATAAATAGAATCATTCCTTGCCTTGGATTGTTTAGTTCTTGCATTATTAAGCTTAGTCGCTCCTCTAGTTGGCCTCTAAATTTTGTACCAGAAACTAAAGCACCTAAGTCAAGTGAAATAATTTTTACGTCTTTTAAAGAATCAGGAACTTTTTTGTCTACAATTAATTGAGCAAGTAATTTTGCAATTGAGGTTTTACCAACTCCAGGATTACCTATCAGTATTGGATTATTTTTGTTTCTTCTGCAGAGTACCCTCATTAAATTATTGATCTCATTTTCTCTTCCTAAAACGGGATCCAGCAACCCTTTTTTCGCTGATTCTGTTAGATCTTTTCCATAAATTGAAAGAGCATTTTCATCTTTTCCAACTTGTTTTTTAGTTTCAATTTGAAGTTCACTTTTGGGTAATGGAACAATAGCTTTTTTAAATTTTTCTTCTTTAACTAAAATCTCTTTATTTGATTCAAAATTAGATTGATTATTTATTTCAATTACGTTCTTATTTTTAAAGGAATCGTTTGATTTATTAATATTAGGGAAAAACTTTAATTCTTCCTCTAATTTTTCCATCGAAAGGTTACCTTCTTCAAAAACATAATTTCCAATTCTTAAATCTCTTCCAAGAGCAATTAGTAAATGAGGGATTTCTATTAATCTAGATCCCCATTGGATTTTAATCTGATTAGCATTATCTAATAAAATTTCTAAATCTTCTCCGATGGTAAAAATATCTGACTCATTTGTTGGTGTCTCTTCTAAAAAATCTTCTGTTATATCTAAAACTGTATCATGGTCGATGGATAATTTTTCAATAAAAGCAAAGAATTCACTCGATGAGAACAATGTATGGATTATGTGTTCAATATTAAATTCGCTATGATCCCATTTTTTTGCGGTTTCTTCCCCTAATAAAAGAAGACTCCAACTGATATCGCTAAAAAGTTCAGGACTGGATGTAAGGGTTTCTCTCATAAACTATAAAAACTATAGTTGATTATTAATTAGTATTTTAAATAGGATCTGCATTAATAATCATCCAATAATATTCAAATTGTAAGATGAATTTGAAAAATATGTTTATGAGAGAGGTTGCGGAGACCTTCGAATTAATAAAAATGTTAACTAATTTTTAAGTTGTTATGAAATTAAAAAATTATAATTGGGTAACATATATATTTCAGATATTAGCCAAATAGTTCAGCTATTAATAGGATTTAAATAGTAATAATTAAATTGTGAAAGAAACTATTGATTTTCTTATTGATACTATTGAAGCAAGGCAAGTCCTTGATTCAAGAGGTAATCCAACTGTAGAGGCAGAAGTATTTTTGGAATGTGGTGCAAGTGGTAGAGCAATTGTTCCCAGCGGAGCTAGCACTGGTGCTCATGAGGCACATGAATTAAGAGATGGTGGTTCAAAATATATGGGGAAAGGTGTTTTAAATGCTGTTAATAAAATTCATGAAACAATATCACCGGCTTTATGTGGTTTGTCAGCTTTAGATCAAACTTCAGTAGATAAATTAATGATTGAAATTGATGGAACTCCTAATAAGTCTAACCTTGGAGCAAATTCAATCCTTGCAGTAAGTCTTGCAACTTCCAGAGCATCAGCAAATGCTCTAGATGTTCCCCTGTATAGGTATCTTGGAGATCCATTATCCAATCTCCTTCCAGTCCCATTGATGAATGTAATAAATGGTGGTGCTCATGCACCAAATAGTCTTGATTTTCAAGAATTTATGCTTGTTCCACATGGAGTTAATAATTTTAGTGAATCATTAAGAATGGGTACTGAAATTTTTCACTCATTAAAATCACTACTTGATCAAAAAGGTCTATCTACTGCTGTAGGTGATGAGGGTGGGTTTGCACCTAATTTGTCATCAAGTGAAGAGGCAGGGGACTTATTATTAATAGCAATTCAAAAAGCCGGATTTAAGCCTGGTGAGCAGGTGTCTTTAGCTTTAGATGCTGCTAGTACTGAATTTTATAGTGATGGTATTTATAAATATGAAGGTAAAAGTTTAAATAGTTCTGAAATGATTTCATATCTTTCAAGATTAGTTTCTAATTATCCCATAGTTTCAATAGAGGACGGTTTAGCTGAGGATGATTGGGAGGGCTGGTCAGAATTAAACAAAGAATTAGGAAATAAAGTTCAGCTTGTAGGTGATGATTTATTCGTTACCAATACAGAAAGGTTAAGGAAAGGAATTATGGAAAAATCTGCCAATTCAATCCTAATAAAGGTAAATCAAATTGGGACATTAACTGAAACTTTGGAGGCTATTGAGTTAGCTAAAATGTCTGGTTTCACTAGTGTTATTAGCCATAGAAGTGGGGAGACTGAAGATACAACAATTGCAGATTTAGCTGTTGCAACAAGATCGGGTCAGATCAAGACCGGCTCTTTGAGTAGAAGTGAACGGATTGCAAAATACAATAGGCTATTAAAAATTGAGGAGGAATTAGGAAATCAAGCAAGATTTGCTGGAGCTTTAGGTTTAGGTCCCAAAAATATATAGTTTTTTAGCGCTTAAGTTTTTCTAAACGTGACCCTTTTCTCATACTTAATTGGCATTTTATCCAATCAATACTTATTGGTAGTACAAAAAAAAGTGGCAACAATGCAAAATTATTTTGTTTATTTGTTACGAGTAAGGCAGATGCAATTGATAAGCTTCCTATAAGAATTGAATGGCCCAAAGTTTTTTGAGCAGTAAACATTTGTTTGAATTGCCTATCAGACTCTCCCATTCTTATTTGCAATTGTAAATCGCCCTGCTCTAATCTTTCTAGACTTTCATCTATTCTTTTGGGAATACCAACAGCTTTCGATCCTAGTTCACCTACTTGCCTTCCAAATTGGTTAATTAAATCGTTGGGAGTTTGATTATTTGAAGTCATAAGTTCTATTAAATAAGGCTTGGTAACTGATACAAGGTTAAACCCTGGATCAAGCATTCTACCAACTCCTTCAAAAGTTGATAAAGCTCTCATCACAAAGATTAAATCTACTGGCAGTTGAAATGGTGTTTCATAAACAAGTTCGTATAAATCTCCAGATAATTTTTCAATAATATTTGGACTAAATGGTGGAGTTAATGCTTCTTTAAGCATCAATCTAATTAATCTTCTGACTGGTCCTACATCAATATCTTTTGAAATTAGCCCAGCTTGTTGTAATTGAATAACAAGTGATGAGGCGTCTCTTAAAGCAGCAGCCTTTACCATCCCCCCTAATCTTGCTTGAAGATTATTTGAGATATTGCCCATCATTCCAAAATCATAAAAAATCAATTTACTTTCATTTGAGACTGCTAGATTCCCTGGATGAGGGTCTGCATGAAAAAAACCGTAATTTACTAATTGTTTTAAATAGCTGATTGCACCTATTTCGGCAATCTTAGGTAAATCAATTTCTTGTGATTGTAATTTTTCTAAATCGCTTATTTTTGTTCCTTCTAGATAACTTAAACAAAGAACTTTTTCACTGCTCATATCCCAAATTACTTCAGGAACTTCAACATTTTCATCATCAAGAAATTGCTGTCTAAATCTTGCTGCATATTGTGCTTCACAATTAAAATCAAGCTCCTTCATGAGAACTTTCCTACACTCTTTAGCAATCTCAACCCAGTTTCTACCTCGACTCCAATTCTTATTTTTCTGCAATAATCCAGCTATTTGCTGCATTATGCCCAAATCTATAATAAACAATTCTTTTAAATTTGGTCTTTGTACTTTAAATACTACTTTCTTACCATCTTTTAATGTCGCCCTATGGACCTGAGCTAGTGATGCTGATCCAATCGGATCACATATTATTTGATCTATTTCATTAAACTTAGACCCTAGTTCTTCTTTTATAGTTTCTTCTACCCGCTCAAATGAAAAATTAGGAACTTGATCTTGCAATTTAGACAATTCCTGTATCCAGGTATTAGGAATTAAATCAGGTCTCGCTGATAATAATTGTCCAATTTTAATAAATGCTGATCCAAGGTTTATTAACTGATTAGTAAACCACCTAGCTCTTTTAATTTGGACCGAACTTTTTTTATTGCTCTTAGTTTGGAAAATTCTAAATCTAATATTATCTATCCACAAATTTATTAAAAGCGAAATCAGCGTGATCCAAATAAGATAAGCCCTCTTCAATTTTTTTAAATGATAGTGAAGAATGTTATGACTCATTTAGTTTGATTATTTATGATTTTATTAAAGAGATCAATTTGCTTATTTATATCTTCAATTCCATTTAAAGCTTTTTTTATTTTGGAATCTTTATAAGTATTTGAAGACTCATTTTCTTGAATATTTTCGGCTTTCTCCATTCTTGAGGCTTCTTCGATTATGGATTCTTTCAAACTATCAAATTCTTTTTTGAGAATTTCTGGAGCATCCTGAGCAATATTTGTTGCTTCTTCAATTTTTTCAACCAATATCTCGTTTAATTTTTCGGTTACTTTCTTAATGGCAGCTTTTAAAAGGTAATCAGAGTTGGTCATGAAAAATATAATGTTTCTACGGTAATTGATTTTTCGATATGACCTAATAATAGATCAATACAGAACATTTCACGTAACTGATCATTTTGTTAATTAATTTTTTATGTTTTTCCTATGTAAGTTTGTTTCTATATTAAGCTTTTTTCTCTTTTTTCTTTTAACTTATATCTATATAAAGGTTCAGGTATTTACTTTAAAAATATCTTCTAACCAAGAACTCATCTAATTAACTACTAAAAAAGGAGTTTTTTAAAATTGGAAATCATTGAGTCAGATGTAGTTATTATCGGAGGAGGTCCGGCAGGATGTACTTGCGCACTTTATACATCTCGTTCAAACTTAAAGACGGTAATTTTAGATAAAAATCCATCTGTTGGCGCCTTAGCAATAACTCATCAAATAGCTAATTATCCAGGTGTTCCAGTTGATATAAGTGGAGAGAAATTACTTACTCTAATGAGAGAACAGGCTGTGCAATACGGTACAGATTATAGAAGAGCACAAGTGTTTGGAATAGAAGTTAGTGGAGAATGGAAAATGGTTTATACGCCCGAAGGCACTTTCAAAGCTAAAGCACTTGTACTTGCAAGTGGAGCCATGGGTAGGCCTGCATCATTTAAGGGCGAAGCTGATTTTCTTGGTAAAGGAGTAAGTTATTGTGCTACGTGTGATGGGGCTTTTTATAAAAATAGAGAAGTTGCCGTTGTTGGAGTTAATAAGGAGGCAATTGAGGAGGCAACTGTTCTAACTAAATTTGCATCAACTGTGCATTGGATTACATCAAGTGACCCTAAATCAGATAATGAAGAAGCTATGGAATTGATGGATAATTCAAATATTAAACATTGGAGTAGAACAAGATTATTGGAAATATTGGGGGATGATATGGGTGTGAATGGGGTTGTTGTAAAAAATAAACAAGAAGAAAATCCTATCAATTTAAATTTAGATGGAGTATTTGTATACATGAGTGGCTCAAAGCCGATTACTGATTTTTTAGGGGATCAAATTGCTTTAAAAGAAGACGGAGGAGT
The DNA here is from genome assembly GCA_003214085.1 of Prochlorococcus sp. AG-418-J17. Lineage (GTDB taxonomy): Bacteria > Cyanobacteriota > Cyanobacteriia > PCC-6307 > Cyanobiaceae > Prochlorococcus_A. The sequence continues at coordinate 7,985 of QCMB01000008.1, read as the reverse complement.
CATTGTTGATGACTTTATGTCTACAAACTCTGATGGAGTATGGGCAATTGGAGATATAAGAAATACACCATTTAAGCAAGCCGTAGTTGCGGCTTCTGATGGATGTATTGCTGCAATGTCAATTGATAGATACTTAAATAGTCGAAAAAATATAAGAGTAGATTGGATTCATTCTTAAAAAAAAATATTGCTTCTTGAATTTAAAGGGGTGTCGCTTCAGAAATATAAGCAACTCCTCCGTAGTAGCTTAAATCGTCCCTTATGTTATCTCTCATTTTGTCTATTAATTCTTGCTCACAAAAAACAATTACATGAGCATTTGCTCCTAATCCTGTAAATTCCATATCTTCAGTAACAACTCTTTCAGGCCCTCTGCCTGTGGCGTGTTTCATAACTGTATATCCAGGAACATTAGCTTTTTCTAATGTTTTAATGATTGCATCTAGTTCTCTTTCACTAAATATCAAGTCTAATCTTTTCATTTTTAAAGAGGGGACAATGGGATAATGGTATTTACTAAACTCATATATATAGGAATGCCAAGAACTATATTGAATGGGAAAGTCAAACCTAGTGTAGTTGAAATATAATAACTAGATTTAGCTTCTGGAACTGTCATCCTCATCGCTGCAGGAACTGCTAGATAAGAGGCGCTTGCACATAAAACCACAAATAAAAGTGCGTTGCCAGGCCCTAAAGATAAAAATCTTGCAACGAAAACACCAATAAATGCATTAAACAAAGGCATAAAAATGGCAAAGCCAATCAAGAACGAGCCCGCATTTTTCAGTCTCGGCAATCTTTGAGCAGCGACTATTCCCATATCTAACAAGAAGAAGCATTCTGCTCCATAAAATAATTGTCCAGTAAAAGGCTCCATTTTTGCAATCCCTGATGGATTACTGGAAGCAGTGAGAAAGCCTACAATTAAGCTTGAGAGCAACAAATAAACTGATCCATTCAAAAGTGATTCGTGTAATATTGAGCTTAGATGCATTTTTCTTGATTTTGGTCTGTTTTTGGGGGCTGCAAATTTCACAAGCAATAATCCAACAATTATTGCAGGAGATTCCATTAAAGCTAAGGCGCCAACCATAAACCCATCAAAAGCTATTTTTTGACTTTCTAAAAAACTTTCTGCGGAAATAAATGTAACAGCACTAATTGAACCGTACGCTGCTGCTATTGCGGCTGAATTAAAGACATCAAACTTAAATCTTAGAATTAAAAATCCAATCAGAGGTATTAATAGTGACATTAGTATTGCAGCGCTTAAAGTCGGCAATACTTGATCTGTAAACCCACTTTTCTGAAGCTCTATACCTCCTTTAAACCCAATAGCTAAAAGCAAATATAAGGAGAAAAGTTTAGGTAATGGAGCTGGTATTTCTAAATCAGATTTAAAGAGTACTGATATTGCTCCAATTAAAAAGAAAAGAACTGGTGGGGCTAATACATTTTGCAGAATTGGATTTATTTCCATAAATTATTAGGCTATTTCATTTAGAGCAGTTTCTAAAGCTTCTTTTCTTGTCTCAATGATTCCTTCAACTCCAAACTTAGCTAATCTTTCTTTGACTTTTTCATTTGCCCCAGCAACAAATGCTTTTCTGGAATTATTTTTTGCTTCTTGCATCATATCCTCTATCGCTAGAGTCGCCGTAACTCCAAGTCTTGGCACATCAGTGATATCTAATATTAAAACTTTGTAGTTTCTTACTAGCATCATTCTCTCAGATATACCTTTAGCTGCTCCAAAACTCAGTGGTCCTTTGAGTCTAAATAACATTACTTCTCCTGCACATCTATCTAGCAGAGCTTTTTCATCAGCAGGTAATGCATTTTTAGCTTGATCATCTTTTGATAAAGGATTATCCTCATCCATACCTTCTAGTTGAGTTTCAGTTATTGAATCAATAGTGAGCATATTTGCTATGAATACACCTACTAAAACTGCCCAAATTAAATCCCAAAAAACAGTCATTAAGAGTACTCCGTACATAACAACTGAAGTTTTTAAAGATAATTTGTGAGCTCTCCTCAAGAACCCCCAATCAATAATATCTAGACCAACTTTTATCAGAATTCCTGCTAGCAACGCAGTTGGTATTTGCTCAGCTAAAGGACCTGCGCCAACTAAAACTATCAACAAGACAACTGAGTGAACCATTCCAGAAATGGGAGTTGATCCTCCAGATTTAACGTTAATTACTGTTCTCATTGTTGCCCCGGCTCCAGGTAAGCCTGAAAACAAACCTGCAACAGCATTTCCTATGCCTTGACCAATAAGTTCTCTATCAGAATTATGTTTTGTTTGAGATATATTGTCTGCTACTAGAGATGTTAGTAATGAGTCAATAGCCCCAAGTACTGCGAGAACTAACCCTGCCTTAAAAATAATTGGAAAATATTGATTGAAACTTGGGAAATTTAAAGATGGAACTCCTCTAGGAATTTCTCCGATTCTATCAATAGCTCCATCTCCAAAAATTAATATTGATATTGGAGTAACTATCAAAAGGGCTAAGAGAGGAGAAGGAACCCATTGACTTATTTTTCTTGGAGTTAGAAATACTATACCTAGAGTCATTATTGCTACTCCAATAGCAGCACCGTTTGGCTGGAAATTTGAAAATACAGTAGTTAAAGATTCAACTACTCCACCTCTAGTGCTAATTCCTAGTAATGGCCCAATCTGAAGTGCAATGATTATTACTCCAATACCAGACATAAATCCTGAAACAACAGAATATGGAACTAAAGTAATGTATTTACCTAGTTTTAGAATCCCGAATAATATTTGAAGTAAGCCGCCAATGACTACCGCTGCCATAACTAAAGGTAATATTTGTCCTGCAGAAAGATCTCTTGGAACTCCTACTGCAGCTAACCCTGCTACTACGCCTGCGACAGTAACACTCATGGGACCGGTCGGTCCACTAACTTGAGCAGGTGTTCCGCCAAATAATGCTGCTAAAAAACCAACTACTACTGCTCCATATAAACCATAAATTGCTCCGCCAGGTCCTAACGCAGCATTACCAAAAGCTAGAGCGAGAGGTAAAGCCACTACTGCGGCTGTGATGCCTCCAAGAATATCGCCTCTTACATTTTTCAGATGAAAACCATTAATTATTTTCAAAGATGCTCTCCTTAAAATAAATACTCAACTAGAAGATATTATCTCTTAATGACGTAAATTTGTGAAAAATGAAGAATGTGCAAAATATTTTTGTAACTTTTTTGGCTCTTATTAAATAAATTTTAGTTAATTTTCCTGAACAAAAGTAGTCTCTGATTGATTTAAGTGAGAGGCAAGCGATTAATGTATTAGATAAATATTTTTATTTTAAATAATATTCAAATGAATTCGATTATTCGTCCTAGAAGATTAAGAAGAACTAAGGCAATTAGAGAAATGGTTAGAGAAAACCATTTAACGGCATCGGACTTTATTTATCCATTATTTATTCATGAAAAAGATTTTAAAGAGGAAATTTCCGCAATGCCGGGAACTTACAGATGGGATATTAATGGCTTAATAAAGGAGGTTACTAGGGCATGGGAATTGGGAATAAGGTGTGTGGTTCTTTTCCCGAAAATTTACGATAATTTAAAGACTGAAGATGGAGCAGAATGTTTTAATGAAGACGGTTTAATACCTAAAGCTATTCGAATATTAAAAAAAGAGATTCCAGAAATGGCAATAATGACAGATGTTGCCTTGGACCCTTACTCGTGTGATGGACATGATGGCTTAGTTGATGAAACTGGAAAAATATTGAATGATGAAACGATTGAAATTTTAAAAAAACAAGCTTTAACTCAAGCTAGAGCTGGAGCAGATTTTATTGGCCCTAGTGACATGATGGATGGGAGAGTTGGAGCAATTAGGACTGCTCTTGATAGTGAAGGATTTAGTGATGTAGGTATTATTAGTTATACAGCTAAATATTCATCTGCTTATTATGGTCCGTTTAGAACTGCTTTAGATTCGGCTCCTAGAGAAAATAGTAAGAAAGTAATTCCAGACAATAAGTCTACATATCAAATGGACCCTGCCAATTCAAAAGAGGCTTTAATTGAATCTGCATTGGATCAGTATGAAGGAGCTGATATTTTGATGGTAAAACCAGGAATTTCATATTTGGATATTGTTTATAGACTAAGTACATTTTCAAATAAGCCCATAGCTGCATACAACGTTAGTGGGGAGTATGCCATGGTAAAGTCTGCTGCTATGAAGAACTGGATTAACGAAAAAGATATTGTTTTAGAGACATTGCTTAGTTTTAAGAGAGCAGGAGCAAAATTAATCCTCACTTATCATGCTTGTGATGCATCTCAATGGTTGCAGGATACTTAAAAACTCATTATTAACAAAAATTTGGTTTATTCTTAGATTATTAGTAAATTAATTGCTTTGTTTTGAAGTTTTCACAAGGAGTAAATAGGATTGGTCACATTGCACTTAGAGTAGAGAATCTCGAAAGGGCAAAATCTTTTTATATTAAGCTGGGTATGAATTTGGTTTGGGATGATAAAGATTGGTCTTATTTAGAGGCAGGTAAAGGGAAAGATGGACTTGCGTTGTTAGGCCCTAGCTACAAAGCAGCGGGACCTCACTTTGCTTTTCATTTTGAAAATAAAATTGAAGTGGAAAATATTCAAAATGATTTAAAAAATTCTGGTGTAAAAGTTGGTCCTTTACATGAGCATAGAGATGGAACAGCATCTTTTTATATGAAGGATACTGAAGGAAACTGGCTTGAGATGCTTTATGTTCCTCCTGAAGGGATTCAATCCAATGTTTGATTCTTTTTTTTTGTATGCAAGAGAAAAGTTATTCTAAAAAATCATATTCAGATAACACCTTAGAAGAAGAATCTATCAACCTTTTAGAGTGGGATTCATTAAAAACGCATTTATCTTCATTTGCCTCAACGGAAATGGGTAAACGATCAATTTTAAGTTTTGTTATACCTTCTGAATACGAGTCATCTAAAAGACTTTTGAATGAAACTGTTGAAATTAATGAGCTAGAAAAAAATTTAGATAAATCAATTAGTTTTTCTGGTGTTTTTGATATTAGTAGAAATATTGAAATTTGTTCGAAGGGAGGTGTAATTTCATCTTCTGAATTGTTAGAAATAGCGAAAACAATTGCTGCAGCAAGAAATTTAAAAAAAATCTTATTAGATTTTGAACAAAGGCCTTATATTTCATCATTCACAAAAAATTTAATTGACCATCAGAATGTCGAAACGATTTTTAAAAAAGGCATTGAATCCAATGGAAGGATTTCAGACAATGCTAGTAATGAACTATCTATTCTTAGAAAAGAATTTTTATCTAAGAAACTTGAGAGAAAAATATTAGTTGAGAAATTTATTCAAAAGAATTTAGCTTATTTGCAAGATACTACTATTGGAGATCGATATGGAAGGCCTGTTTTAGCAGTCAAAGTTAATTATATAGATAAATTTAAAGGAATAATTCATGACTCTTCATCTTCAGGAAATACAGTGTATTTTGAGCCTGAAAGTGCAGTAACTAAAGGTAATAAGATTGCTTCTTTAGAGGCTAGGATCACAGCAGAAGAATTTAAATTACTTAAGAAATGGTCTCAGGTTGTTAGTGATAATTCAAAAAATCTTATTGAAATGGCATCTATTTTATTAAGATTAGAAAATGCCCTAACTCGTTCAAGATATTCGAAATGGATTGGAGGTAAAACTCCTACATTTGAGAAAAATCCTATTATTTCTTTAATTGGTTTTTCTCATCCATTATTGATTTGGGAACATAAGAAAAAAGGAGCCTCCCCACCAGTAGCTATCGATTTTTATATAAATAGAAATATTAAGGTTGTAGCTATTACAGGTCCAAATACTGGGGGTAAAACAGCAGCTTTAAAAGGTTTGGGCTTGTCTTTACTTATGGCTAGAGCAGGATTATTGATACCTTCAACTAATAATCCTATTATCCCTTTTTGTCCAAATTTATATGTGGATATAGGAGATAATCAATCATTAGAAGAAAATTTATCTACCTTCAGTGGGCATATATCCCGCATAAAAGAGATATTAGATTCACTTGATTATAAGAAAGGATTATCAGTTGTTTTGTTAGATGAGATTGGATCTGGCACAGATCCTCTTGAAGGAAGTGCTCTTGCGATGGCTTTATTAAAAGAATTTGCAAATAAATCTGATATCACTTTGGCAACTACACATTATGGAGATATTAAGGCTTTAAAATATAACGACTCAAGATTTGAAAACGTATCAGTTGCCTTTGATGAGGAATCTTTGAAGCCAAAATATATACTCAACTGGGGTATTCCTGGGAGAAGTAATGCTTTGTCAATTTCAAAGAGAATTGGTCTCGATGAAAGCATACTCAATGAAGCTGCAAATTATCTAAAGCCAAAAGAAGTTGACAATATCAACAGTATTATTAAAGGTCTTGAGGAAGAGAGGATTAAACAACAAAATTCTGCAGAAGCTGCTGCAGAATTGATTGCAAGGACTGAAATATTACATGATGAACTGAAGAGAAATTATGAATATCAAAAAATAAATGCTCAAAAAATCCAGGAAATTGAAAGGTCTAAATTATCAAAACATATTATATCCGCTAAAAAAGAGGTGATAGATTTGATTAGAAAATTAAGAGATAAAAATGTTAATGGAGAGGATACGAGAATTATTGGAAAAAGATTAAAGGAAATTGAAACGGAACATTTAACCCAAAAAAAATCTGAAAAGTCAATATCATGGAACCCTCAAGTAGGCGATTTTGTAAAGATTAAAAGTATAAATAGTACTGGACAAATTATAGATTTAGATAAAAAAGGTGGTTTTTATGAAATTAAATGTGGTTCATTTAGAAGCACATTATCTGTAAATGACTTTGAAGGTATTAATGGAGAAAAGCCTAATTTCAAAAGGTCAAAAATTGAGATCAAGTCTAAAAGAGAAGATTTTTCTTTTTCTAAAATTAGAACGAGTAAAAATACAATTGACGTAAGAGGGTTAAGAGTTCATGAAGCCGAAATAATTATTGAGGAGAAAATTAGAAAATTTCATGGACCGTTATGGATTGTTCATGGAATTGGCACAGGGAAATTAAAGAAAGGACTAAGAAATTGGTTATCAGGTTTAAATTATGTTGATAAGATTGAAGATGCAGCCAACAACGAGGGTGGCCCTGGTTGCAGTATTGCGTGGATAAAATAAAATTTAAAATACCTAGAAAACAATTTAATAAACGTATTAAGAAGTGCAATTTATTGATCAAGCCAACATTATTCTTAAAGCTGGAAAAGGTGGAAATGGAATAGTTTCATTTAGAAGAGAAAAATTCGTTCCTGCTGGAGGACCTTCGGGGGGAAATGGTGGCAGAGGGGGTTCAGTTATTTTGATGGCTGATAATAATCTTCAAACGTTATTAGATTTCAAATTCAAACGTGAAATAATTGCTGAAGATGGATGCAAAGGAGGTCCTAATAAGAGATCAGGTGCTTCAGGTGGGGATACAATCCTTAAAGTACCCTGCGGTACAGAAATAAGGGATATTAAAACCGGCATTATTTTAGGAGACTTAACAAAAAATAAACAGAGTTTAACTATTGCCATTGGAGGAAGAGGTGGACATGGTAATGCTTACTATTTAAGTAATCAAAATAGAGCCCCAGAATCATTTACTGAAGGAAAAGACGGAGAGATATGGGAGGTTCAATTAGAACTAAAACTTATTGCAGAGGTTGGAATTATAGGTCTTCCAAATGCTGGGAAAAGTACCTTGATTTCTGTTGTATCATCTGCCCGTCCAAAAATCGCAAATTATCCTTTCACAACTCTAATACCTAACTTAGGTGTAGTAAGAAAAATTGATGGGAATGGTTGCCTTTTTGCGGATATTCCTGGATTAATATCAGGGGCAGCTGATGGCGTAGGTTTAGGCCATGATTTTTTAAGGCA
>QCMB01000007.1 GCA_003214085.1 Prochlorococcus sp. AG-418-J17 | reverse complement strand
CATTTTCATTTGGACAAAATATATTTTAGACAATTTTTTTATTACTAGGGTACAAACTCTCTAACTTCTTTCTTCTTTGAACTTTCGCATTAATTCTTTCTTCTTTTTCTTTTTTCTTGATCTCATCATTTATCTTATTTTGTCTATATCCAAACCAAAGTAGAACCCAAATAACAGAAGTTATTAAAAGAAGAGCGGTATATTGACCAGTCATAGGAAAACTGGCCTCAGAATATTTAACGTAAGAAAATATTAGACTCATTTAATAAAGTTAAAGCATAAATATAACGACTGCGTTTATTTTTTTAGAAATTTTAAAATTAGTGAATTACAGCTATCTATTTTGCATTTTTTAAGTTTTTTATTTATTTTTTTTAGGTTTTTGGAGTAATTTTTCTTTGTAACTCCTTGCTATTATCAGATTGAAGCATATTAAATAATAAGTTTTTGGAATCTTTTGATTTAGCAGTTGTTGGAGGCGGTGCAGCCGGTTTTATGACAGCAATAACTGCTGCTGAAAATGGGGTAAAAAGAATAATAATTCTCGAAGGCACTTCAAAACTTATGGAGAAAGTAAGGATTAGTGGAGGCGGAAGATGTAACGTCACTAATGCGACATGGATACCGAATGAACTAGTTGAAAATTACCCCAGAGGTGGAATTCAGCTGTTGGAATCATTTAATCGTTTTGCTGCTGGAGATGTATATGACTGGTTTGAGAAAAAAGGGTTAAAATTGAAAATTGAGGAAGATCTAAGAGTATTCCCAGTGTCTAATTCTTCTTCAGATGTTATTGATTGTTTGAGAAAAAGTGCTTCATCAAAAAACGTAGAGATATTAACAAAATTTTTTGTAAAAAAAATTTCAAAAACCCCAGATAATATATTCAATATTTTTAGTCTTAAAAAAGCAAAGATAACTTCAAAAAATATTATTCTTTCAACGGGAGGTAATCCAAGCGGATATAAATTAGCTCAAAATCTTGGACACAACATTGTTAAACCTGTACCATCGCTTTTTACTTTTTCTACAAAAGAACCAAATTTGGATGAATGTAGCGGGGTATCGATAAAGGACATAGATTTAGAAATTCAATTAAACAATAAGAATTTTCAAAATAGAGGGGATTTACTAATAACCCATTGGGGTTTTAGTGGGCCAGCAGTATTAAAACTTTCATCAATTGCAGCAAGGGAACTTTATAGCCAAAAATATAAATTTAATCTAATCATTAAATGGTCTGCTTTAAGTTATGAGGAGTTAAAAGAAAAAGTTAACTATTTAAGATTAAATAAAGGCAAGGTGAATCTATTTAACAGTAGGCCTGTTCCAGTGTTAACAAAAAGATTATGGAATTTTTTATTAAATAAAATAGGTATTGATAAAGAGAAAAAATGGGCTGATTTATTGGCAGATGAAAGAGAGAAAATGATAAATATTCTAATGAAGGACAAATATATAATTTCGGGCAAAGGACCATTTGGAGAGGAATTTGTTACTTCTGGAGGCGTAAAAATTAATGAAGTTAATTTTAAAAGTATGGAGAGCTTAATTTGTCCTGGGTTATTTTTTTCTGGAGAGGTTTTAGATGTTGATGGGATCACTGGTGGATTTAATTTTCAACATTGTTGGACAAGTGGATGGATCGCTGGGATGGCAGTCTCAAAGTTAAGTCAATCAATAATAAATTAATAAGTAATAAATCAGTAAGTAACAAATCAATAAGTTTATCTTTTTTTTATTAAGTATTAGACGGAAAAAGTTTTTTGAACAAACTTTAATTTTAAAGTTTTAATTATTGGTGAAGATTAATGCAGAATCTTGTATCAAAAAAAGAAGAAGAGGAAAGAAGATTAAAAGCTTTAGCAGAATATAGGATTTTGGGAACCAAGCCAGAATCATGTTATGACGATATTACAAAAATTGCTGCTACAACCTGTAATGTGCCTATTTCTTTGATGACTTTGGTAGATAAAGATAAACAATGGTTTAAATCCAAAATAGGACTTCAAATATCAGAAACTAGAAGAGATTGGTCTTTTTGTACCCATGCAATAAAAGAAAATAGTCCATTAATTATTCATGATGCTTTCCAAGATGAAAGATTTATAAATAATCCATTGGTAACTGGAGATCCAAAGATTCGTTTTTATGCAGGTTTTCCCCTTAGAAATAGTGATGGTAATAAGCTTGGAACTCTGTGTGTAATAGACAGAAAGCCAGGAAATCTAACTACACAACAATTTAATATTATGGAATTATTATCCAAGCAAATAGTTTCATTTTTAGAGCTTAGAAAAAAGTCATTAAATTTGCTAGATGCTTTATCTAATTTGCATAAACAGGAAGGGATTTTATCTGTATGTTCATATTGTAGAGAAGTGAAAAATAAGGAGGGAGATTGGATGCATTTAGAAAAATATCTTTCGAAAATTAGTGATATTAGATTCAGTCATGGGGTTTGTGATAATTGTATGGAAAAACATTTCCCAGATGTAATCGAAGTGTGGAATAAAAAGGATTTTTTTGAAGATGGTCAAAAAAGGTTTTTAGAGTCTTAGATTTAATACCTTGCTTTTAAGTTATTAATTTATTTCTAAACAAATTCTTCATTTGGTGGTTAGGATTGTATAAATTTTGACTCGAACATGTTATTAGGAACTTTATTAACAGGTGAAATTGCTAAAAGTGCATTAGTAGCATATGTTCATTATTTAGGAATTATTTTGTGTTTCGGTTCTCTTTTGTTTGAAAGATTGACCCTAAAAGTAGGTCTAAATAGAAATGAGACGATCTCAATGATAATTGCAGATGTGGTTTATGGTTTGGCAGGAGTTGCAATATTAGTTACTGGGATTTTGCGTGTTAAGTACTTTGGTCAAGGAGGTGATTTCTATACGGGTAATCCTGTGTTTTGGATAAAGGTTTCGCTCTACATTTTGGTTGGCTTACTTTCTTTATACCCAACGACAACATATATCCTCTGGGCAATTCCACTAAGTAAGAATAAATTACCTGAAATTTCAGAAAACCTAGTTAAGAGGTTTAGACTAATCATTACCACCGAATTAGTTGGCTTTGCAACAATACCTTTGTTCGCAACTCTTATGGCTAGAGGTGTAGGTTTAGGTTGAAAAATTTATTTTTAGAAAGAAATTGTTTAATAAGTGCTAACAAAATATATAGATGGAGTTTAAGTTATAAGATTTCTAAATCTAAAAAAGAGATTATTTTTATTGGTCTAAATCCTTCATTATCAGATGCAGTTTTCTTGGATAATACAACAAAAAAGATAATTAAAATCTCAAAAAATAATAATTATGGCAAAGTAAAATTAATCAATTTATTTGCTCTTATTTCAAGTAATCCAGCAAGACTCTTTAATCACAAAAAACCTGTTGGGTATTTAAACAATAATCATATTTTTAAAAACTTAAAACACTGGTCTGAAAATGAAAATTGTGATTTATGGTTAGGTTGGGGTAACAAAGGGAAATTTCTAAATAGAAATAAAAGAATTTTAAAAAAAATAATGCAATATAACTCAATCAGAAAAAAAAATTTTGATAATCCTCTTGGACCGCTTTTAATTAAGAAAACAATCAAAGATAATCCAATACATCCTCTATACTGTTCTGATAATTCCATTCTCAAAGCTGTAAAAACGATTTGATGCAAAGGTTTAAGAGGTAATTAATTTAAAATTATGTTAAAATAAATTTAAGAACGGGTTGAATTATGAGTAACACAAAGCAACTGAAAAAACTTAAAAACTTAAACGTAAAAGCAGAAAAATGTCTTACAAGAGATGAAGCACAAAAAATATTGATAAAGGCTAATAAGGCTCAAAGTAAAATAAATTTTTAAATTTGATAGTTGCTTTTTTTTTAGGAATAATTTATCAAAAAAATTTTACAAATATTTTTCTAATTATTTAGAATTTTTTTATTTTATTTAATTTTGATGGTTTTTAATATTATAAAAATAAGAAAATCTGATGATAGATTTTTATCAAGGAATGATTGGCTGCATTCAATGCATTCATTTTCTTTCGCAGAGCATAGAGATCCAAAATGGGATAATTTTGGGAAAATTAGAGTTATAAACGAAGATATTATTTCTCCTAATGCAGGATTTAATACACATTCTCATGCAAATATAGAAATTATTACTGTCGTAACAAAAGGAGCAATAACGCATAGAGACTCGTTAAACAATCTTGGAAAAATTCACAAAGATGAAGTACAAGTTATGTCTGCAGGTACTGGAATCTCTCATAGCGAGAAGAATGAAGAAAATGAGACCTGTAAGTTATTCCAGATTTGGATATACCCTCAAAAAGAAAATATCAAACCTCGATATGATCAAATTTCATTAAATGAAAAGTTGTGGGACAATCTTATTTTTAATTACAAAGATGGTAAAAATAATAAGCTTTCTCTAAATCAAAGTATCTCTTTATGGCGTTGTAAATATAAGCCAATTAAAGAAAAAAAATTGCCATTAAAAATCGATAAATATAATTGGATACAAATAATAGAAGGTAATCTTTTATTAAAAAGTAAAGACTCCAATTCAAATATGTGTCTCGAATCTGGAGATGGCTTGGGTTTTGAAGTTAATTATTATGATGATGTCTCAATAGATACTGAAAAAGAACTAGATTTTCTCTTATTTTCGATGCCTTCCTTGTAATTTTTACGTTACTTTTACCCATCAACTCCTTTATTAAATGCATTTAACGCTTGCAAAGCCATATTAAGGTGAACTTCCATAGCACCAAGAGCAATTAAAGAATTCGGTGATTTATCTTTTAGTAAATTTTCTTTTCTTTTTGATAACTCATTAACTACTTTCTTAGTTGAAGCTTCCCAATTGTTGATTAACTCTTCAAATTCTCTTTTTTCAGCACTTTCTATTTCTGCTAATTCATCAGAAAAATGAGAATCCTTCTGTGCCTTAAGCATCAAGTAACTTAATTTTTTATGACTTATTGCTTGAGGTAAATTGTTAGATTCACTCATTGCTAGTGGTTAATTTATAGTCAAAATCTAACTAATTAAGTAAATATTTGCTAGAGGGTAAACGGTTGTGATGACCGACCTGAAAATTACGAAATGATACTTGAACAAAAAATGGATTTATTAACCTTTAATTTTTCACTTATTAGTTTCTTGAAATAATCTCCACGCTCTTCATAATTTTTAAATTGATCAAAACTAGAGCATGAAGGTGAGAATAATAATGTTCCGACTCTATTTTTTTGTAAATAATGAAAAACAAAATTTAAAAGCTCTTTTAGTTCTGAAAATTCAAAAATATTTTTTTTAAATCCTTCATTAATAAGCGCCATTTTTAGGACTTTTGAGCTTTCTCCAAAAAGGAAAACACATTTAACTTTTTTCTTTAAAACTTTTATCCACTCACTATATTCATTACCTTTTAATCTACCCCCAGCAATGATTATTATTTGACCTTCAATTGAACTTATTCCCGCAATAGATGAGTCAAAATTTGTAGCTTTACTATCATTAATGATTTCCAGATTTTTATTTTTATAAATTGTTTCCATCCTATGGGGTAATTGTTTGTAATTAGATAAAGAATCTTTAATCTTCTTGCCAGGTAATCCAACTTTTCTTGCTGCTGCAATTACCAATAAAAGATTTTGAAGATTATGTATTCCTTTTAAAGAAAAATGTTCAAGTTTGAATAATTTCTTCCCTCTCTCAACAATGTACGCTTGTTCATCTATCCAATAATCACAATGAATAAAATTTGATTTATCGAAACTAGTTGTTATCCAAACCCCTCTTGATAGCGAACTGTAGTGATTTCTTAGGTTTTTATCGTCATAATTATAAATTCTAAAATCAGATTTTTCTAACAAGCTTTTTTTTATGTTGAAATAGTTTTCAAGTGTTTTATGTCTTTCAAGATGATCTTCTGTGAAGGTTGTCCATATTCCAATATTAGGTTTTACTTCTGGAGATATTTCTATTTGATAACTGCTTAATTCAGCTACAACCCAATCAATTTTTTCATGTTTTTTGGAGTGAGCATACTTACATAAAGGTGTACCAATATTTCCAGCAAAAGGAGCATATAATCCAGTATCACAGAGTATATGGCTTAGTAGATGAGTAACAGTAGTCTTGCCATTAGTGCCAGTAATACCTATCCAATTTGTGTCTTTTAAAATTTCCCATGCAACATTAATTTCTCCAATTACTTTAATTCCTTCTTTTTTTAATTCAATAATAGTTATATGGTCATAAGGTATTGATGGACTTACAACAACAGATTCGATCTCTTTCATAAAAGGTTGAATTTCTTCAAATACAAATTCTTTATTTAGAGAAACTGTGATATTAAGCTCTTCTAATGTTGTTTTTCTTTCTAAGAATTCTATCCCATCTTTACTTTCCCAAACAATTACTCTCCTATTGATGCTTCTCAAATACTTGGCAGCCCAAAATCCAGATTTACCTAATCCAATTACAAGATTAATATTTCTTTTACTTGAATGATTATCTATCATTAGATTTATAATTGCATTTATATTAATTGTGTTTCAAGGGTAATTCAATCATGAGATTTTTCTTCAGTATTTATAGTATTCGCCCAAGAAAAGTTAATTAATGGAAGACAATACTGCAAAATATTGGTTCTCTTGGTTTTATGAAAAGTGGGAGAAAAATGCTCCAGGTGAATTAATTGAACAGGGTTTAACTCCGTCTCAGATTGCTGAACGCTTTGTTGATGAAAACCATGATAGTTTTATTCAATTGTCAAAAAAAATTGATGAAAAAAATTATGATGCCTTAACAGAATTTATGAAACTCTCAGAGAGTGAATTACATATCTTGAAGTATTTTCTAAAGTTAGTAAAAATGAAAAATTTATAAGAAGTTATTAATTATTTCGAGGCTTTTTTCCCATAAATTTTTTCTTTCTTTTTTATTCATGGCGAAAGGGGAAGTAGGGGATAGTTTTGGATGACCTCTGAAATTAAATCTAGGACCATAATGATCACCGCCTTTTGCGTCTGGTGAAGTAGCTGCAAAAAGCTGAGGCAAAGCACCCATCTCAGCAGTTTGAAAAATAGGACTAAATAATTCCAGTGAGAATGTTTCTATTGGACCAGGGTTAGGTTTTTGAGCAGTAAAGAGATTTGTTTTTGCAATTCCTGGGTGAGCAGCTAAAGAAAGTATATTTTTGTGCTTTAAGTTCTCATTTAGTTCCAAAGCAAACATTACATTTGCCAATTTGCTATTGGAGTAAGATTCCCATTTGTTGTAATAGTTCTCTGCTTTCAGATTTTCCCAACCAACTTTGCCAAAAAATTGTGCTCCGGAAGTCACCGTCACTATTCTAGATTCTTCTTTTTTTTCAATAATTGGAAGTAGCTTTAGAGTCAAAAGCATATGAGCTAGATGATTAACTGCAAATTGTATTTCATATCCTTGGGCACTAAGTGTTTTAGGCGGATGCATAATGCCTGCATTATTGATTAGTAAATCCAAATTTTCAAAATTATCAAAAATTTTGGACTGAACTTCAACAATATTTTTTAAATCTGACAAATCTAATTCTAAAGGTGTAAATAATCCTTCAGGATTAAGACCTTTAAGTTTTTTGATAGTTTGATTAGCTTTTTCAAGTGATCTACAAGCTATAACAACATGAGCATTTTTTTCTGCTAAGGCCTTTGCAGTGTAGTATCCTAGACCACTATTCGCACCAGTAATTAGCGCTGTTTTGCCTGTAAGTTTTGGAATATTAGATTTTCCCCAGTTAGAGATTTTAGGTCTTGAAATAGTGGCAGTCATTTAGTAATCCTGCAAATTGCTTTGGAATTTAACCAAAATTTAATTACTTTTCCACTGTAAATACTGGAAGTCAGTATCGTGAGCTCTTATTGAAGGTACTATTTAATATTATTTTTCAATTGCATATTGCCATTCGTTATTTTGAGATAAACTTTTCTCTCTAAGTAACCGTAATTTCCTACTATTTATTTTTACAACTATCCCATTAGTTGGATATTTCGCAAATATTTTTTTCTCTAACCAATTTTTTTTATATATTTGGATTTCGCTTGTATGATTTGTGAAGTAACTGTCAGGGGTGCTGAAGCCACATTTTTTAAGATAGTTAAGGGTTTCGTATTGATTAAGTCTTCCATTAAGTATTTGGAAACAGCAAAAGCGGAGACTTTCTCCAATCCCTTTCTTATCATTGAGGTATTTTCTTGCAATTCTTTGGGAAATGCCGGCAACTTGGTTTGTAGCGTATAGTTCACCTCTAATTTGAAAATTTCGTTTGATAGGAATACAATCGGGGACATTTTTAATTTGTTTAATTTTGCTTGAGACGTCAAATCCTTTTTTTGTAATAGCTTTATTAAACTTGCCATCTAGATATCTAATTGCAATAGCACAGCCATCAATTTTTGGTTGAATGCTTAATCTTGTTTTTGTTAATAAACTTTCCAAAAATTCTGTATGGTTTTCTTTGGCTAATTTCGGCAAAAGTTTATTATTTTTTTGATTAAAGTAGTCAGGCTCTAGATCAACAGGAATAAAGAGCTTTTCGAGTTGCTTAAATGCATTATCCGAAATTATGCCTTCACCTATTCTGTATTGTTCATCTAGATACTTAACATCTCTCACTAATAAATTATTCATAATAATTTTGATAAATATTTAAAAATCTTTTAGAAAAAATCATTTAAATAAAGATTTGAAAATTAAAACTAGATCTAAAAAAGTAATTGACCACTAAATATCCTCCTACGCAGAGAGCGATTTAAGAGTATAAAATGTACGGATTAGGAGTTTAAATTAAATACTTCAATCAAACATATTTACTTAAAAGTGAAAAAGAAAATTTTAAGGATTAATTTAAATGCATTTTTTTGAAATTTCTATCAATACAAAAAAAAATTTTTTAAAGTTATGAGAAAATGTCATTTTTATTAAAAGCTCAAAATACCTGGGAAAATTTTGCGAAATACAAAATCAATGATTATGCAAAATTAAGAAATTTTGATTTTGGGCCAAATAACGAAAGTTCTGTTTCAAAATTATCGCCTTTCATTACTCATAGAATATTGTCGGAATATGATCTGATTTATGATATTAAAAGTAAGTACAAAATCAAAAATTCAACTAAATTTGTTGAAGAAATATTTTGGAGAGTTTACTGGAAAGGGTGGATGGAAAATAGACCTAAAGTTTGGAGAAATTTTATTTCAGAAAACAATCTCGATTTTGATTATGAGTTATATGAAAGTGCTATTAATGGCAATACAGAATTAGATTTTTTTAATTCTTGGGTCCATGAATTAAAGCAGTACAACTACTTGCATAACCATACAAGAATGTGGTTTGCGAGTACTTGGATATTTAATTTAGGCCTCCCATGGCAATTGGGAGCAAAGTTTTTCTTTAAATATCTTTTTGATGGAGATGCTTCATCTAATCTCCTTAGCTGGAGATGGGTCGGAGGATTGCAAACGAAGGGAAAACAATACCTTTTTTCATCATCAAACCTCAGAAAATTTTCAAATAAAAGATTTAATGTAGAAAAAATAAGTAATCAACAAATTTTTCTTGAAGAATCTAATCAAATACCATTTGAAGATGAGATTTATAAAAATGATATGTATCCTAAATCTGATAATCTGATTATGTTTGAAAATGATCTCCACCTTGCAACCCTTAAAAATTTACTTCCAAGCTATAAAAAAGTATTTATTATCCTTTTAAAAAATGAACAAAGACAAATTAAATTGTCTGAATCTGTATTGAAATTTAAACAAGATTTGGTCTCTGAATTTTTAGAGCAATTTGATAATGTTGAACAAATTTCTTCAAATTCCCTGGAAATTACTGTTAAAAATACTAACCAAATAGACATTATCTATCCTGGAGTAGGAGAAAATTATGATTTCATTACTGAATTTAAAAATTTACACAATAAAAAAATTTTTAACATTGTTAGAGATGAAGATTTATTTGCTTGGAAATTCGCCAAAAAAGGGTTTTTTAAATTTAAAGAAAATATTCCGAAAATCAATCAGAGAATATTAGAAAATTATTCAAAAAATAATTTTTAACTTAGTTGAATTCCTAATCAGAAAAATAATTCATTAGAGCACTAAGTATAAATACTTAATTAGGCGCGACTTTTGCGGTTTAATCCACGATGGATACTGTGACTAGTTATTTTTACTTAAGGATAATTTTTTTATAGTGCTCTCAACAATTCTTACCAAGTCGTTTAGCAAAGATACTGCTTTATTAATTCTTAGAGTTATAACTGGAACTGTTCTTATTCATCACGGTTATGAGAAGTTAGCAAATATAGAAAATTTCGCTGATGCTTTTGTCAGACCTTTACATCTTCCTTTCCCAATTTTTTTATCATACATAGCTGCATTTTCTGAAATAGGTGGTAGTTGGTTACTAATTATCGGCTTAGCTACAAGATTCGGGGCTTTGGCAATTGTGGGAACAATTTCTGTTGCTATTTATCATGCACTTGTTACTTCAGGTTTTAATATTTTCTTACTAGAGCTTTTACTTTTGTATTTCGCTTCAGCAACCTCAATTGCATTAACAGGGCCTGGTAATTTTTCTTTAGATGAAGTCATTATCAGAATTTTGAAATCAGAAGATGAAGAGGAAATTATTTCTTCAACAAAATCTAAAAATTCCAAGGAAGTCCAAGTTAAAGAAGAAACAAGTAAGGGTGGTTTATTTCAATTTCTTCAAGCCAACATACTCTCAGATACTTCAAGCTAATTTTTTAGGATAAAGGTTATTAATTAGTTCTAACCTTTTTCGATAATTGTTTCTCTTCTCAAGTTTTATCTTAATTGTTGCTTCAGAAAGACTTATAAATAGCCCTATAGCTGTCACCCAAGATAAAAAAATAAAAGGGTTTTCGGGAATTTCTGAGAAATTCATATGAATAATACTTCTTTTTTAAAACTGACTGATCACTATATTTTTTTCAACCTAAATATACAATTTAGAAATATTTAAGGATTAATTTCAACTTTTTCCCATTTATTAGTCTTTTCCCAAAGATATCGTTTATGAATAGGCTGTTCTAATTTAAGAAGATCTACTGAATCAATTTCAAAATTTAGAACTACAAAATTTTCTGACTTGGGCAGATTGGATAATATTTCATAAGTAGATTGGACTTTTGGGTTTATTTTTTCTCCAGGAAATCCCCAAAACCAAGAAGATTTTGATTTTTCTGATAGTAAATCCCAATAATTTTTGTTATCTCTTAATTCATTTATTTTTCCTTTGAATCTATATTGTGATTTGGTTTTGAAAAAGAACCATAATATTTCTGCATTAGGGTTAGATTTTAAATGCCCAATTTTTTCACTTCTTCTATCTGTAAAAATAATCATTGAACTATCTTTATGCCATCCTCTGAAAACAACTGTTCTTAATCTTGGCTTATTTTCTACGCTGACTGTTGCAAGCTGTATCCATCTGTTAGAGGGTGATTTGCCCTCTTTTTTTCTAGAAGATTTTAAATCTTGCCTCCAACTAGGTAAGTTGTTATCAGGCATTTAATTTAGGGAATATAAGACCACTTTTCTTTTTGTATTCTTCGAATGAATCATATTTTGAGAGCGATTTATCTTTTTTTATCATTCTTGGTAGAAAAACTATAGAGAAAAATATTGCAAGAATTGCTAATGGTATGAAACTCATTGAAAGTATGGCGAATGATAGATAAATTAGTATTTCTCCTAGATAATTTGTATTCCTTATATTTTTGAAAAATCCTTCTTTAATAAGATCTTTTTTTAATTTAAGAGAAAAATATTTTTGGGCATCACTAGCAAAGTGTAGAAACACGCCAATTATATTTATAGATACAGATGCAGCTATTACGATATTTGGAACAGATTTCTGAGATGAGATAAGAATGTATGGAGCTACCCAGTAACTTCCAAGGAAAATAAAACCAGTAACTGAAGTTAAAAAATTGATTTTTTCTTTAAAATAAGGATCTGGGAATATCTTTTCTTTTAGAAGCCAAAGTAATCCATAAGTACCATGCAGAGCTAAATAAACGTAAGGAGCGATCGTAAAATTATCAAAAAAAGTCATAAGGCCTATCACTACAAATGCAGTGAGCCCCTTATGTAGATTAATTATTTGATTAAGTTTCATCTTTTTTAATAATCTAAAAAATGAAATTATTTTCTGTGGATATAGCCTAGGTCGTTAAAAGTTTTAATGGGCGATACTGGATTCGAACCAGTGGCCACTACCGTGTCGAGGTAGTGCTCTACCACTGAGCTAATCGCCCAAATTGAAGAACTTTTTTATTCCCCTTATAAGAAAATAGCAGGTTGCGTTTCATTTTCTAAGTAATTTAACTTTCCATCGTTCTCTTTTGGTTATTTCTAAATTTAGAATTTCGATAAATCCTTTATTTTCAAGTTCTAGTTTGTCGCCAATTTTTAGATTAATCGTTGGCTTATTAACTTTGCTTCCATTTAATCTGAGCATTCCATTTTCTATCCTTTCAATGATTTTGGTTCGTGATACCCTAAAGCCAGCTGAAGCTATAGCATCTAATCTTGTTGAAGCTTCTACTGTATTGACAAGTTTTTTTGTTCTTCCAGAGGGTATTTGTAATTCATCTATACCTACTACATTAACTTTTACTTTTACGTCTCTTAAATAAAAAATCTTTTCATCTAGATGCTTAATATCTAAATTATCAATTATCCCTTGTGCTCCCCTATCGCCAATGGTCCATATATCTCCAACTTTTATTTGATTAACCCCATTTTCAATTAAGAGGGATCTAAAGTCGTCTTGTGTAGCATTATCAAATAAAAAATTCCCATTAATTTTAATTCCTTTCGCTGGAAAATTACTTTTTAGCGAATCCTCTTCAGGAATATTATCTCCTCTAAAGCAAGCTATCCTTGATCTTTGAGAAGAGGAGAATCCTCCATAAATATAAAATTTGAAATCATTTAAATTTTCAAAATCTTTTAAAATTTCTTCGCAAATATAAGTTGAATTAAACCCAGTCCAATAAGTTTCCCAATGTTTGTAAGCTAAGTTAGCAATATTTATTAATTCCTCAGTTTCTTTTTTGTAGTTTGAATTTATTAAGATTTCTTTTAAGTCAATCATTTAGCCTTCTAAAAAAATTATATCTTTTGCTTCTGATTGTTTTATCAAAGCCCATGGCAATTCAGCTCCAATTTGATTTTCAAGTAGAACAAGCCATTTACCCTCTTTATTAAAGTTAACGATCGATCTTAACTCTTTATTTCTATTAATGTTGATACTTGCAGAAGAAACAATGGTTCCTAAATATCCTGAACCCATTCCTAAAAGACCTCCAATTAATGATTCCCCGATGTTATTTAAACCAAGAAAGCTGAAGGTAGATAAATTAGTCATATTAGAAAAAGCTATTCCAGCTATAAAACCAAATGGCATAAGCCATCTACTCATTTCTTTTTGTCTAATCTTTCTATCAAGTTTCGGATTTAAAATTCTTATATCTTCAAAATTTTGAGATTTGAATAAGATATTTGCTTTCG
The DNA here is from genome assembly GCA_003214085.1 of Prochlorococcus sp. AG-418-J17. Taxonomy (GTDB): domain Bacteria; phylum Cyanobacteriota; class Cyanobacteriia; order PCC-6307; family Cyanobiaceae; genus Prochlorococcus_A. Next base: position 58,909 of record QCMB01000007.1, on the reverse strand, counting down.
CATTTAGCAATTCTGTTTCATTTGATGATAATTCCTCACTTTTTGGTGGGATCAAAATAGCTTCAGAGAGCATTATTGATTTTTCTCTGAAAACTTCAAATAGTTGGATACATTTATCAATGTCTTCAAATATCACAATACTTTTAGTCAAATTTCAATCCTCAAATGTTTGTGTGTTATTCAAATTAATAAAATAAGATACATACACTATAGATTAAGTTAAAGTAAAAGATTAAAGAACCAATCTTAAATGACAAAAGTTCTCATTACAGATCCAATTGATCAAACAGGAATCGATATTCTTTCACAAGTTGCTCAGGTTGATCAGAAGATAGGAATCTCAGACTCTGAGCTAGCTTCCATTATTAAAGATTATGATGCTTTAATGATTCGCTCTGGTACTCAAGTGACTGAAGAAATTATTAACTCTTCAAGTAAACTGAGAATTATTGGAAGAGCAGGAGTTGGAGTTGATAATGTAGATGTTAAGGCTGCTACGCAAAAAGGAGTTCTTGTTGTTAATTCTCCAGGGGGTAACACAATAGCTGCTGCTGAACATACTATAGCTATGATGTTGGCTTTATCTAGACATATTCCAATTGCTAATAGTAGTACTTTGTCAGGTAAATGGGAAAGAAAGAAATTTGTTGGTAATGAGCTTTATAAGAAAAAATTAGGTGTAGTTGGTTTAGGGAAAATTGGTGCTCATGTAGCGAAAGTTGCTAATGCATTAGGAATGGAAGTTTACGGATATGATCCCTTTGTTTCAACTGAAAGGGCTCAACAAATACAAGTTAAACTATCTGAACTAGAGGATTTATTCACACAATCCGATTATGTAACTTTGCATTTACCTCGCACACCAGAGACAGAGAATTTAGTAAATATAGAAGTTCTTAAAAGTATGAAAAGTAGTGCAAAATTAATTAATTGTGCTCGAGGAGGCTTAATTGACGAAGAGGCATTAGCAGAAGCTTTAAACAAGTCATTAATTGCAGGTGCTGCAATAGATGTCTTTTCTAAAGAACCTTTGGAATCTAATTCACCGCTTTTAAAGGTTGAAAAGAATCTTATTCTTACCCCTCACTTAGGAGCATCTACTCGTGAAGCACAAGAAAATGTAGCTGTTGATGTTGCAGAACAAATAAGAGATGTCTTGCTTGGTTTATCTGCTAGAACTGCAGTAAATATTCCTGGTTTGAGCCCTGATATTATGGATAGTCTAAAACCTCATTTGCAGTTGGCTGAAACAATGGGTTTGCTTATAAGCCAGCTTTCAGGTGGACAGATACAGAAACTAGAAGTAAAGCTTCAGGGTGAATTTGTTCAACATCCTTCTCAGCCATTAATAATAGCTAGTCTAAAAGGCCTTCTAAGTAAAGCTTTAGGAGATAGGATTAATTATGTGAATGCTTCGCTAGAAGCAGATTCAAGAGGTATTTCAGTAGTCGAGAATAAAGATGAGGCAAGACCTGAATTTGCTAGTGGGTCGCTTCAGTTAACTACTTATGGAGATAATGGCGACCATAGTGTAGCAGGGAGCATTTTTGCTGATGGGGAATTAAGAATTATTAGTATTGATCAATACCCAGTTAATGTATCGCCCAGCAGATATATGTTGGTTACTAGGCATAGAGATATGCCAGGCATTATTGGCAAGCTAGGTTCTTTATTAGGTAGCAACAATGTAAATATTGCCTCAATGCAAGTTGGGCGAAAAATTGTTAGAGGCGAAGCTGTTATGGTTCTAAGTATTGATGATCCAATACCTAATAAATTGCTTGATACCATTATTGAAGTAGATGGGATTACCAACGCTAATCCAGTTACTTTATGAAGAGTCTTGTCCTAAATAATGGAAACTAAAGATTGGTATAAACTAACTTTTCCGATAGAAAGTGATTCTGAAGAAATTATTATTTGGAAATTAAATGAGCTGGGAATATTTAGTTTTTCATTTGAATATTTAATTAAAAATAAAAATAAAAAAGAAGTGAGTATATGGCTTCCAATTGATGATTGGGATGAAAGTTCTAGAAGTGGTTTTGAAAAAAAAATTAGCAAACTTCTAAACATTAATGCCCTTCAAAATAAATTTTTTGACTGGAGTATTATTAAAGAGGAGGATTGGTTAACAAGCTGGAAGAAATATTGGGCGCCTGAATTAGTAGGAAATCATTTTTTAATATTGCCTTGCTGGATAAATCTAAATGAAAAATTTCAAGATAAACAAATCATAAAAATTGATCCTGGAGAAGCCTTTGGTACAGGAAGTCATCCTTCAACTTATCTTTGCTTGGAAAAAATGGAGAATATTTTATTTGCTGATAAAAAAGTATTAGATATTGGTAGTGGTAGCGGGATTTTGAGTGTCGCCGCAAGATTACTTGGTGCTAATGAGGTTTGTGCAGTAGATAATGATTATTTAGCTATAAATTCAACTAGCTCTAATTTTCAACTAAATTTCGGTAATTTAAATAACTTAAATACATATTTGGGATCTTTTAATGAGGTAATTTTAAAAAATCAACTCAAACAATTTGATTTTGTTTTATGTAATATTCTTGCTGAAGTAATTAAAGAAATGATTCCAAATATTTATAATTGTTTGAGAAATAATGGGGAAGCGATTCTCAGTGGAATTCTGAATTCACAAAAAGATGAAATTATAAAAATATTAATTCAGAATGACTTGAAATTATTGGATGTATCGACTAGAAAAGATTGGGCATGCATTTATGCTCAAAAAACCAGTAATCCATCCTAAATATAAGTTTTTCTTATAGATACTCTTTCATACATTTTATTGTGTCATTTTTTACTTCAAAATCTCACATATCGACCTAATCGATGTTAAAAATGTAATTGATAGGTATTAATTACCAACAATTTTTTATTTAAATGGCTTCTTACAAAGTTACACTCATCAGCGAAGGTGAAGGTCTCAATTCAACTATTGAAGTACCTGATGATCAATACATCCTCGATGCGGCTGAAGAACAAGGTATCGACCTTCCTTATTCCTGCAGAGCTGGAGCATGTTCAACATGTGCTGGAAAAGTTACTTCAGGTAGTGTTGATCAATCAGATCAAAGTTTCTTAGATGACGACCAACTAGAAGCTGGTTTTGTTCTGACTTGTGTTGCTTATCCAACATCTGACGTAACAATTACAACTCATGCTGAAGAAGAATTGTATTAATTATAAAAATTTAACTTTTCTAAGTTGATTATTCATTATTTCTCTGCCACCCTCTATGAAGGTGGCTTTTTTGTAAATGGATAAATTTGAATTTTTCAAGACTGGCAGTGTTCAATCGAGTTATGGAGGTCAGTACAGTTACAAGGTGATTGGACCATGTTGCAGACTTTATGATAGGGAAGAGTTGCCATGGCCCTGCTCAAGGCTTTCTTGGAGAAGTAAGGAGCCTAGTTGGAGGAGAATAGGATCTAGATTTGTTGCTGATATGGCTTCAAGAAAATGCCCATCTTACTCAGTGCAAATTTTGGAGCCTGGATCAAAACCCGTTGAAACAGTCATAACTCTTTTTTCAAAGAAATTTTCTTCTGATATACAAGAATGGTGGTACAGTAAAAAACCAGGCTCGAAAGAGCCTGGTAATATCTTCCCTTCTGAAGTTAGTTAGCTTTAAATATTATGCTTTTGGCTTTGGAGGCATGTAACCTTTTAAGCCGGTGCATTCAAGACTATCAATTGTATTAACTCCAGTTTGTGAGTTAGTGCCACTAGCTCTTTCACATAAAGATTTTCTCTGAGAAAGATCAAGATTTGCATCTGTAAAGTCTGCCCCATCAATAATTGCTCCATCAAAAACACTTTTCATTAGTTCACCATTGGTAAGATTTGCATCTGTAAAGTCAGCATTATCAAAGCGAGTTGCATATGCAATGAGGTCTGTCATATTGGCTCCTTTAAAACTAGAGTTTTTTGCTGTAGTTACACTCATATATGCGCCTTGAAGATTAGCTTCTCCTAAATCTTGATTAGATAAATCATATTTAACATATTCAGTATTTTGAAGGTCGGCACCGTGAAGATCATCTTTTAGAACATCAACTGATGAAGGATCACTAGGATAGAGTGCGTTTGCAGAGATTGGATTAATAAGTAAACCAATAATTAATGGAAGAAAAATAAATAGTCTTTTACAAGACTTATGTAGTGATGAAAAAATAGAAACCATTTCGATCGACATCAAATAGAAAAACCTAAAACTATTATTTCATGGGTTGGTCATTTACAACGCTCCTGCTAACGAACTGTTGCAGTTTATTTTATTTCTGCAGTTAGAAAATCTTTGGCAAGGTGAGTATTTGGGAAAACTTTTTGCGCCTCTTTAAGCAAATCGCTTGGTGTAATTGAATTTTTATTAGTGTATCTTGGACTTAAATGAGTAATAATTAATTTTTTTGTATTAGATAATAATGCTGTTTTCGCAGCCATGATTGTTGTGGAATGTAATTTTTCATAGGCCATGCTCTCATCCTCCTGAGAAAATGTTGATTCATGTACCAGTAAATCGGCATTTTTCGATAGTGAAACAGCTGATTCGCTAAAGACTGTATCTGTGCAATAAACAAAACTTTCTCCCTTTCTAGGAGGTCCACAGAATTCTTTTCCATCAAATGTCCTCCCATCCGCTAATAAGACTTTTTTACCTTGTTGGAGTTCTGAATAAATTGGTCCAGGTGCTATTTTTAGAGATTCTGCTTTTTTGATATCAAATATACCTGGCTTATCTTTTTCACTCACCCTATAACCATAAGCCGGTATTTTATGTTTAAGACAGGCGCAATCTACTTTTACTTTATTGTTTTCAAATAGAATTTCATTTTTTGATGCAAAATTTTCAACTTCCACAAAATGCAATGGGTATGACAATTTGCAAAAACTACTTTTAAGTGCTGAATTTACAAAACTTTGCAACTCTGAAGGACCGTAAATTTCAATACCCTTACTATTGCCTGATAAACCCAAGGTAGCCAAAAGTCCAGGCAAGCCATAAATATGATCACCATGCATATGTGTAATAAATATTTTCTTGATTTGTGATGATTTAATATTGCTTTTCATTATTTGATGTTGCGTTCCCTCTCCACAATCAAAAAGCCAAACTTCAGATGACTGTGATAATTTAAGTGCTAGGGAAGAAACATTTCTCGTTAAGGATGGGACTCCTGAGCTTGTTCCTAAGAAGGTGATATTCACTTATTTATGATATTTTTATTGTTATATCTGGATTAAATTTAGACTTTTAGTCAAACTTAGGCAAATTAAGCATTTGTTTTTAAACAAAGTGATACTTAAATTTAAAAATCACTATAGTAAATGTTGCTTGATAAGTATTTTTATTATTTGTGTTTTTCAGAGTGAAAGTGTTTTTGCATCTAGAGAGCCAATAATTAGAGTATTGATATCAAAAAATAACAATTTAAGGATCAGATCAGATAGATCAATTCCTTTAACCATAGAGGGAAATTTTTTTTCAAGAAAAAAAATAAAAGGCTTAACTTTGAAAAATGAGAAAAATAGAAAAATTTTATATTTTGATAAAAATAAACAAAAAAAATATGATTTAAAAAGTAATCAACAATTTCAAGTTAGTTCTTCTGATGGAAGAGGTATATGGGTAGGTCAGAAGAGATTTTCTGGTAAGCTTAATCTCTTTGTACTTGAATCTGAAATATTGGTAGTGAATGTTTTAGGAATAGAAAAATATCTAACCAGCGTAGTGGGTTCAGAGATGCCAACAAAATGGCCTATTGAAGCATTAAAGGCACAAGCAATTGCCTCTAGAACTTATGCATTAAAGCAAAAGGGAAATAATTTATTTGATATAGATTCAACCCAGAAAAATCAAGTCTATAATGGCTTGGAGTCAAGAACTTATAAAACTATCAGAGCCGTTAAAAGTACAAGGTCTTTGGTTTTAACGTATAAGAATAAATTAATTAATGCTTTGTTCCATAGCAGCTCAGGTGGAATGACAGAAAACAGTGAAGATGTATGGAAGAATAAATATCCATATTTATCAAGTGTGAAAGATTTTGATAAAAATAATCCAAAATTTAGATGGCAAAAAAAATTTTCAAGTAATGAATTAACAAATTTATTTCCCAAGATTGGAGGTTTAAGAAATATAGAGATCCTAGATATTACTCGCACGGGGAGGGTGAAAAATGTAAAACTTATTGGGGATTATGATTCTGATCAAATGTCTGGATTAGTGTTAAGAAAAAGATTAGGCCTCAACAGTAATTTTGTGAGATTTAAATTTTTTGAGGAAGAGTTAAACAATAAATTTCTTAAGAAAAAAGGTTTGATAGTTTTTGGACAGGGATCAGGACATGGAGTAGGAATGAGTCAATGGGGTGCTAAATATCTGGCTTCCAGAGGCCAAAAAGCTGAAAGAATATTAAAGTATTTTTATAGGGGCGTGCAGATTAAACCTTTTAGAAAAGATTATCTATAGAAGTTATTTAGCATTAAGGACTAATTTTGGATTTATATTAGATTGATCTTTGCTTAAGAAGCCAATTCCATGTAGTGTTTGTTTTTTATCTATTACTTTTATAGGTTTTTTATAATCAAAAGATCTGCTTCCCTTGAAGTAATTAATATCAACTTTTATTGCTCTTCCTGTTTGCCAAAAATTGATTTGTTCTTCGGTACTTAAGACAAATGATGAAATGTGATTAAGAGCAGAAATTGTTGGAATAATAAAGTTTTTCGAGTTTTTTTGCCCTTTTTCGATATCAGATATTTTTATTGAATTATGTTCATCAAAGCCACAAGCTGAAATTCTTTTTAGTTGTAGAAGGCAACCTTCGGAATTAAGAATTTCTCCTAAATCTCTTGCAATTGCTCTTATGTATGTGCCAGCTGAACATTTGATTTTTATTTCTATGATTCCGTTTATTTGGTCCCATTTCATTAAAGTAAGTTGGTCTATTTTTACTTCTCTTGGTGCTAATTCAAAAACTTCATTTCTGAAAGATTTTTTATAAGCTCTCTCACCATTAACGTGGACACTAGATACTTTCGGCGGAATTTGCTTAATAATTCCTCTAAATCTATTTAAGTATTGATCTAATTTTTCATCACTGATTTTAGGCCAACTTTTTTGATTAATTATTTCTCCGTGAATATCATCAGTGTTAGTTCTTATCCCTAATTTAATTTGTCCTATGTAAGTTTTACCCTGAGGAAGATATTGAATAAATCTTGTTGCACTGCCTATCGCGATTGGTAATGTTCCTATAACTTCTGGGTCAAGAGTTCCTGTGTGACCGACTTTTTTTATATTAAGCAACTTCCTTATTTGTTTAACACAATCATGTGAGGTACATCCTTTATGTTTATTAATTACTAAGAATCCATCTTTAGTTTCCATTTTTAATATTAAGAATACTTTGAGAATGATTTATAACCATCCTATGATTTTGGTATTGGAAATTTAGATTAAGAAATTGAAAAATAATAATATTATTTTAAAAGAATTTTTAGACAATGCTTTTAATTTGAAATCACATTTAATGGAATACTTGTCTATAAGAGAATGTGATTTAGATGAATTCCTTGCAAGTGCAAAGATGAATTTGGCAAATTCACATCCTGGAGATGCTCTGAATGATGTTTCAGATTTTTATACTGAGATTGTAGGAGATAGGCATGTGGCTGATTTGGCTGCCTGGCATATCACAAGTAGGGACTACATTGCTGATACTTTAAAACTTCAGCAGAGATTTTCTAGAGATTTAGTTTTGGATTTTGGAGGAGGTATTGGCACGCATGCCTTAGCTAACGCTATGTCTTCAAAAGTTGAGCATGTTTTTTTTGTGGATATTAATCAAACAAATAGAAATTTTGTTGAATACAGGGCTAAGAAATTAGGAGTCGAAAAAAAACTTACTTTCTGCAAGACAATTCAAGATACACAAATTTTGAAATTTGATACGATAGTTTGTCTTGATGTTTTGGAACATCTTGCAGACCCAACTTCTCAAATAAATCATTTCAGTGAGATTATGGATAGTAATTCTATTGCTCTATTTAATTGGTATTTTTACAAAGGAGATAAGAATGAATATCCGTTTCATATAGACGACACTCAGATTGTTGAAAAGTTTTTTGAGACTCTTCAATTAAATTTTTTAGAAGTATTTCATCCTATTCTCATAACTACAAGAGCTTATAAGAAAATTAGATAACTATATTAACTCTTTTTCTATTTCTTAAATTTCTTTTAATGCTTTCGAAACTTACTGTTCCTTCTTTGAGTGCAAAAAGGGTGTCATCTTTACCTTTCCCGACATTTATCCCTGGCAAAAAAGATGTACCTCTTTGACGAATTAAAATTGATCCAGCAGTTACTTTTTCCCCTCCATAAGCTTTCACGCCCAATCTTTTGGAATTTGAATCTCTTCCGTTTCTAGTAGAACCTGTTCCTTTTTTATGTGCCATTAGAAGTGTTTAATTTGTAGTTTTTTCGGATTTTGGTTTAGTTTCCTTTTTAGCGGTTTCTTCCTTTTTAGAAGAAGACTTAGGAGCACTTTTACCTATTTTAATAGATTTTACCATAACTCTCGTAAGTTCCTGTCTGTGTCCCATCTTTCTTCTTGTCTTTTTTTTGGGACGCATCTTGTATACAAGAATCTTCTTATCCCTTTTATGGGAGACTACTTCTAATTCAATTTTTGCATCTTTAACGTAAGGTTTACCAATAGTTATAGAGTCTTTGTCCTTTAAAACTAAAATTTTTTCCAGTGTTATCTTGTCTTTCTCTTTTGCATTTAACCTGTCTATGTCATAGTACCTATCAACTTCGAACCAAAATTGTTGACCTGAAGTTTCTGCTATTGCATACAATTCATTACTTTCAGAAGAATTGTTTGAAGAGTTTTTAGAATTTGTCATATCTTAAAGACGCTAATAGGCTCAAATTAATAATTTGATTAAGCCCAATAAGCAATCATAATAGTTTGTCTATTTTCTTATTTTGTAGTGTAATAAGTCAAGGGTTGTTTTAAATCTTTTATATCAATTCAGGAACTATTACGATGGCAGCGCGGAAAACATATATTTTAAAACTCTATGTTGCAGGAAATACTCCTAATTCGATGAGAGCTCTAAATACATTAAGAGAAATTTTAGATAATGAATTCAAAGGAGTTTATGCTTTGAAGGTTATCGATGTACTTAAGCAACCACAACTTGCAGAAGAAGATAAAATTTTAGCCACTCCAACTTTAGCTAAAATTTTACCGCCACCAGTTAGAAAAATAATAGGTGATCTTTCAGATAGAGAGAAAGTTTTAATTGGTTTAGATCTACTTTTTGATGAATTAACTGAAACTGAATATAGTGGAGATAAATAATACATTAAACTTTTAAAATTCAAAATAAATTCAAAATTTATTTTATTTTTGTTTAATTAGCACAAAACTATGAACGATAAGAAATTTGGTAAATCAAATAAAATGCAAGTACAAAAATTACCAACTGGGATAGAAGGTTTTGATGATGTTTGCAGAGGTGGGTTGCCTGTATCTCGAAGTACACTCGTTAGTGGTACCTCAGGAACTGGCAAAACTGTTTTTTCTCTGCAATATTTACACCATGGAATTTGTAATTTTGATGAGCCTGGAATCTTTGTAACATTTGAGGAATCACCCCTAGATATTGTTAGAAATGCCGCAAGTTTTGGTTGGGATTTACAAGAATTAATTGATCAAAATAAACTTTTTATTTTGGACGCATCTCCCGATCCTGATGGACAGGATGTGGCTGGTAACTTTGACTTATCTGGTCTTATTGAGAGAATTAGTTATGCAATAAGAAAATATAAAGCTAAAAGAGTTGCAATAGATTCAATAACTGCTGTCTTTCAACAGTATGATGCTATTTACGTTGTTAGGAGGGAAATATTTAGATTGATAGCAAGATTAAAAGAAATAGGTGTGACAACAGTTATGACTACAGAAAGGGTGGATGATTACGGACCAATTGCTAGATATGGTGTAGAAGAATTTGTATCTGATAATGTTGTCTTATTAAGAAATGTTCTTGAGTCAGAGAAGCGAAGAAGAACTCTAGAAGTTCTGAAGTTAAGAGGTACTGTGCATATGAAAGGTGAGTATCCATTTACTATGGGAATGGATGGAATAAGTGTGTTTGCCCTTGGAGCAATGAGATTAACTCAGAGATCCTCAAACATTAGGATTAGCTCTGGAGTTAAAGATCTTGATGATATGTGTGGTGGAGGATATTTTCAAGATTCCATTATTCTCGCCACTGGAGCAACTGGTACAGGCAAAACAATGCTTGTATCAAAATTTGTTGAAGATGCTTATAACAATAATGAAAGAGCAATACTTTTTGCATATGAAGAATCTAGGGCTCAATTGCTTAGGAATGCTACTAGCTGGGGTATAGATTTTGAAAAAATGGAAAGTGATGGATTATTAAAAATTATTTGTGCATATCCTGAATCAACTGGTTTAGAGGATCACTTACAAATTATAAAAACGCAAATTAATCAATTTAAACCAAAAAGAATGGCAATTGATTCTCTCTCTGCCTTAGCCAGAGGTGTAAGTTTGAATGCATTTAGACAGTTTGTAATTGCTGTTACAGGTTATACAAAACAAGAGGAAATAGCAGGCTTTTTTACTAATACCGCCGAAGAATTTATGGGAAGTCATTCTATAACTGATTCTCATATCTCAACAATTACAGACACCATATTGTTGCTTCAGTATGTCGAAATAAAAGGTGAGATGGCACGAGCTTTAAATGTTTTTAAAATGCGGGGTTCATGGCATGACAAACGAATAAGAGAATTTATCATTACAAATAGTGGCCCAGAAATAAGGGATTCTTTTTCTAATTTTGAACAAATATTTAGTGGCGCCCCTCATAGAGTTATACCTGATCAAAATGTTCAAAATGTTTTTAGAGGAGTAGAAAATAATTAGATAATTTATTTAATTTCAGAACCCGGAAAAGAATCTGAATTATTGATAGCTTTTGTAAATAATTCATCTTTATCAGCCTGTGCCAAGGCTAAATCAAACCAAAACGTTGTTCCTACTCCTAATTCACTAGCCATACGAATCTCCCCACCGTGTTTTTCAATTATTCCCCGCACTATAGATAAACCTAAACCGGTTCCTTGCTCAGTATGAACAGAATTCTCTACTCTATAAAAACGATCAAATATCTTTTCTTGATCAGCTTGAGATATTCCTGAGCCAGTATCAGCAATCTCAATTCTTACTTTTGGCAGTGGTGAAACTAATTCACATTGAGGGGCTGCATCATTTTTAATACTTGGAGGGAAAGCAGGACAGGAATCTGGCCAAGTATAAGCTCTTATAATTAGGGCACTGTTTTTTGGACTGAATTTCAATCCATTTCCTAGTAAATTATCAAAAACCTGCAAAAGCAAATCAAAATTTCCAAGAATTTGAGGAATAGTTTCCTCTATGTCATGAGCTAATGAAACATTTTTTTCTGAAGCATTAAGTCTATAGTTTCTAAGGGTCTGCTCAATTGCTGGTTTTATGTCCATTTGCTCTAGCTGAACAATTTTCCCAGACTCTAATCTAGATAAATCTAATACATCATTTACAAGTCTTGTTAACCTATCAGTCTCTGAATTTGCAATTCCCAAAAATTCTAGTTGTTCTTCATTAGAAAGCTGATCTTTTAAATCATGTAAGGTCTCTACGTAACTTTTGATATTAAAAAGTGGCGTCCTTAATTCATGCGATACATTACTTATGAATCTATTTTGTGCCGCGTTAAGTTCAACTTCTCTAGTTAAATCTTGGATTGTTACAGCAATTCCTTTTAATTCAACTTTATTTGTATCTAAGACTGATTGCAAGACAATTCTTAGAGTTCTTGCTGGTTCTCCTAAACTGAATCTTAAATCGTCCTTCTCCTTTTCCCTATTTAAAATAGATTGTATATTTGTATGTAAGTCGTTGGATAAAATTTCGGGTATTTCATTTAAAAAATGTTTACCTTCTAGAAATCTTCCTTCCCAACGAAATAATCTCTTTGCTGTTGGATTAGTAAGTACGATCTTGCCTTGTGAGTCCAATAATATTGCACCATCAGCCATTGTAGCTATTAACGATTGCTGCTTGATTTGTGCCGCTTTTAGTTCTTCTATATTAGCCTCGTCATAATTTTCTAATTGTGTTGCCATTCGGTTAAATCCATTTAAGAGTTCTCCTAGATCACCTGTCATGGGTAAAGAAATTCTGGATTTAAAATTTCCTCTTGAAATTTCTCTAACACCTCTCACTAACTCTCTGACTGGTCTTGTAATTGTCAGTGCATTAAATACTGCTCCAAGTATTACTAAAACCCAAATAGAGATAAAAACTGCAATGGTTACTTCCCTAGTTAAAGCAGCACTGGCTAGTGCTTTTTTATTAGGGGTGACTCCCAAAGCTAAAGTTCCAAGATATTTGCCTTTCCACAACATTGGGACAAATACATCAGTTACTTGACCTTGAGGTGTAGCATGCTGCCTTACCAAAGGGAATTGTGGTCTCTTCTTCAATTCTGAAGGTAGTTTTAATTTTCTAGTGAGCTGAAACTGACTATCTGAGCTTGTTGGTGTTGCACTGATCGGTATCCCAAGTTGAACAATATCTTCAGCATCAGTAAAGAATATATAACGCAGGTTTCGACTTGATCTCCAAAACTTTTCAGCTACATTTGAAATTTCTTTTTTTTGGTTATTAGCGACTAATTCTGTAACATTCCCAGATAACAATAAGCCAAGATCTCGAGCATATCTAGTATCATTCATACCTGCATCTTTTTGAATGCTGTTTAATGCAAAAAAAGTTATACCTGTCATCAGGAGGCTCACGACAAGAGTTGCTATGGCTAATAACTTTGTTCTTAAACTGAACCCACTCCACCAAGCGAGAAATCCATTAACCCAATAGTTAATTTTCATATCTTCACTTTCAGTGATGTTATATTTACTACTTTCTCGATTATTGGTATCCAGCATAACTTAATTCTCCTCAGAAAAGTTTCTTCTCACTTGATGGCCTATGTCATTTCTAAAATAAATACCCTCAAAATGAATTTCTTTTAAATTTTTGTATGCTTTTTCAAAAACCGTATCGAAGTCTTTATCTTGACAGACAATACTTAAAACTCTTCCTCCAGCAGTTAATAATTTCCCACTTTCACTAAAACAAGTACCTGAGTCAAAAATTTGACAATCATTTGAGTCAATCTTACCTATTTTTATTTGATAGCCAGTTTTATATTCGTGAGGATAGCCTTTGGATGTCGCTATTACACAACCACTAACTTTATCAGAAGTATTAATTTTTTCGTTACCAGTTAAACTTCCCATTGAGCATTTTTCTAAAAGAAATACAAAATTTTGATCCATCAAGGGCATTATTGTTTGGCATTCTGGATCACCAAATCTACAGTTGTATTCTATAACCTTGGGTCCAGATTTTGTGATCATTAATCCAAAATAAATTACGCCTCTGTAGTCAATATTTCTTTTATTTAGCTCATTTATTGTAGGTTCAATTATTTCTTTGATGATTCTATCAAGGTAATCTTCTGTTAATAATGGTGCAGGAGAATAAGCCCCCATACCGCCTGTATTTGGACCTTTATCTTTTTCATTAAGTCGTTTATGATCTTGGGCCGTTGGAAGTAATGTATATCTCTTTCCATCGCACAAAGCAAAAACTGAAACTTCTGGCCCTTGAATTTTTTCTTCTAGAACAACTACATTCCCAGAGTTGCCAAATCTCCCATTAAAAATTGTCTCTGTTGCTTTAATGCATTCATCTTTTGAATTAGGAATAAAAACACCTTTCCCTGAAGCTAAACCATCAGCTTTTACTACAAGTGGAATTGATGATGAATTAATAATTTTTTTGGCTTCTTCTAGAGAATTTACTTTCCAAAAGTTTGCAGTTGGAATATTTGCGTCTTGCATAAATTCCTTCGCCCAAGATTTGCTAAATTCTAGTTTTGCTCCATCTTTATTAGGACCAAACACTTTAAAATTTTTTTTTCGAAGAAAATCAGCTAATCCATCTGCCAGAGGTATTTCTGGTCCAATAACGACTAGACCTATCTTAAAAAAATCAAGCTTTTCGACTAGTTCCTTTTTATTATTTATATCAATTTTTATTCTTTCACATTTATTTATTCTTTCTGAACCAGCGTTACCAGGTATTAAATAAACTTTTTTAACTAATTCATTTTTTTGAATAGCCCAAGCCAAAGAGTTTTCTCTCCCGCCATTTCCAATTATTAAAATATTTTCTAATCTAATAAAGTTCTTTGAATTAGGTGAATGAATTCCCATATATTTGTTTTTTTAAGGTTATGAGGTTTCGATCAATAATCAGTTAAAATAAAAATAAAATCATTTGAAGTTGACCTCTAATAATTATGTTAATTATAAAAAGTACTTTATTGATAATAAAGAGGTCTTAAGTTAATGAATAAAAAATATCAGTTGATTTATGAAGGCAAAGCAAAAAAAGTATTTACACATGATGATGCAAATAAAGTAAAAATTGAATTTAAAGATGAAGCTACAGCCTTTAATGCGTTGAAAAAAGAAAAATTTGAAGGTAAAGGCAAACTTAATTGCTTAATAAGTGCAAGAATTTTTGAGATTCTCATTAAGAAAAATATTCCAACTCATTTTATTGAACTTGAAAATGAAAATACAATGATTGCAAAAAAAATAAAAGTAATTCCACTAGAAATTGTTCTTAGAAATACTGCTTATGGTTCTTTGTGCAAACAAACCACTATTAAACCTGGAACTTTGTTAACTAAACCATTAATTGATATCTATCTTAAAAATGATGAACTTAATGATCCCCTTATTACAAAAGATAGAATTGAATTAATGAATATATTAAGCTCTCATGATTTAGAGTTAATTATAAATTTAACTTTAAAAATTAATTTAATCTTGAAAAGTTTTTTTAAAAATATTCAACTTCAACTAGTAGATTTCAAGTTGGAATTTGGTTTTGATTTTAGAAATAATATCATTCTAGGAGATGAAATAAGTCCTGATAATTGTAGATTGTGGGATCTAAATCAAAAAAATGATATAATTGTAAGTCTTGATAAAGATAGATTTAGAAATGATTTAGGTGGTTTAATTGAAGCCTATAGTGAAATCCACCGAAGAATTAACGATTTTCTTAAACCTAATTGATTAAATAATGAGTTACTAATCTTAATCACAAGTACTATGCCAAAACATTTTTTAAAAGTTGGAAAGGTTTTCATAAATGTTGCCTGCTCTCCATTGATGCTGATATCAAATAATTCTGAACTGGCTGCTAAGTATTTGCCAAATAACCTTAACCAATCAATAAAAACCTTAGAAATGTCAAATATTAATAATGTTTTGTTTCAAGGAATTGATATTAAAAAAGAGAAAAAAATTATTCTTGCAGAAAATAATAATGATATTAGTGAAGAAAGAGTTCTTATCTCAGAAATAATTATCGAAGGTTGGGAAAATCATCCTGAGGGTAGAAAACTTGAATTGGCCGCATATGATGCCATGAGCATAAAGCCTGGAAGTATCGTTGATAATCGAATTTTAAATAAAGACCTCAATGCAATTTATGCTAGTGGTTGGTTTTCAGGAGTTAAAATAAAGTCTCAAGATGGGCCACTAGGTGTGAGGTTAATAGTAAATGTAGTGCCAAATCCAATTTTGAAAAAAGTTGAACTTAAACCAAATAACTCTGTAATTCCTAATGAATACGTAGATGATATTTTTAAAAATTATTATGGGACAACTCTTAACCTAAGGGAATTTCAAAATAAGACAGAAATAATAAAAAAACGTTATGAAAAAGCGGGTTATTCTTTAGCTAGAATTAGTGGCCCCGATAGAATCTCAGAGAACGGAGTAATAATATTAAAAGTTTCTGAGGGTATCATATCTGACGTAAAAATAAGATTCCCAAATTCTGATGGTGAATTTATTATTGATGGAAAACCTAGAAAAGGGAAAACAAAAGACTGGGTAATAAAGAGAGAATTAAAAACACAACCTGGTACCATTTTTAATAGAAAAATATTAGAAGCTGATATCAGTAGACTCTATGCCACATCATTATTTGATGATGTAAAGGTTTCTCTTGGCCCTGATAATTTAAATCCTGATCAAGTCATAATTTTTTTAGACTTGAGCGAGCAAAGAACAGGATCGTTAACAGGTGGACTTGGTTATAGCAATGGTTCTGGTATCTTTGCCTCAATTGGTTTGCAGGAAACAAATACACTTGGAAGAGCATGGTCTACAAATTTAAATCTTAATTTCGGAGAATATTCAACCACTTATAATTTTTCATTATCTGATCCATGGATTAAAGGAGATAAACATAAAACATCTTTTAGGACAAATCTTTTCTTAAGCAGAGATTATCCACAAGAATTTAAAAGTGAAAAAAATGGGAGATTATATGCAGTAGATGATCAAACACCAACTAGCTCTGATACTTTTTCATCAATAGTTTTAGAAAAAACAGGTGGTGGATTTTCTTTCTCAAGGCCATTAAATGGCGGAGATCCATTTAAGGTCGCTAAATGGAGAGTTCTTGCAGGAATGAACTTTAAGAGAGTAAAGATGATTGATGGTGATGGAAACAAAAAACCTTATGGTGATAAGACTCCAACCACAACCAAAAATAATATAAGCGATATTATTTGTATTGGATTTACTCCAAGTGATGGTTCATGCCCTGATGAAAATACATTAGTGAGTGTTATTGCGAGTGCATCTAGAAATAATTTGAATAATTCCATAAACCCAACTTCAGGAAACAAATTAAATTTTGGTACTGAACAATTCGTCTCAATGGGAAAAAATTCTCCAACTTTTAATAGAATGAGAGCCTCATATTCATTTTTTATACCAACAAAATTAATAAATTTTACGAAAGCATGTAAGTCTAGCAATGCTACTAGTGAAGACTGTCCTCAAGCTATTGGGTTTCAATTTAAGGCTGGAACTATTCTTGGGGAATTGCCTCCTTACGAAGCATTTTGTATGGGAGGGACATCATCTATTAGAGGATGGGGATCATGTGATTTGGCTGTAAGTAAAAGTTTTGTAGAAGGTACTGCAGAATATAGATTCCCTGTTTGGAGAATGATATCGGGAGCTTTATTTGTTGATGCCGGAAGTGATTTAGGCTCTCAAAATGATGTTCCAGGAAAACCTGGTAAATTATTGCAGAAATCAGGTTCTGGCTTTTCCCTTGGAGGGGGAGTTGGGGTTAAAACGCCAATTGGGCCATTAAGATTAGATGTCGCTAGTAAGGACCTAAGTGGAGATTGGAGATATACACTTGGAGTTGGATGGAAGTTTTAAGTGTTTTCTTGGCCTACTAATTATGATTTCTGCTATACCTTGGCTGGTGTTATCTCCAGAGAAGGTATAGGCCTTCATAGTGGAGAAAAAACAAGAGTTACAATTTCTCCTTTTGAAAAAGAAGGATATTATGTCTCTTTCAAGGATAAACCTAGCGAGATTTTTAAGTTAACTCAGGATTTAATTGGAAGTACCATGCTTTGTACGGCAGTTAAATTGGGAGGGCGAAATTTATATACTATTGAGCATTTACTATCATCAATGGCTGGGTGTGGGTTAAGTTATATTCATATTCAGGTTGATGGGAAAGAGATTCCTCTTTTAGATGGATCAGCAATCCAGTGGGTTAAAGATTTTGAAGAAGTAGGGATAAAAAAGGCACCTAGACCAGATAATTTCTTTCAAGAGATTAATAAATCAATAATTTTAAATAAGGAAGGCTCAGTAATAGCAGCAACCCCTTCAAAAAAAACTACAATAATATCCACAATAAATTTTGCTTATAAAGCAATTGGAAATCAAACTTTTGTGATTGACTTAAATCCAAAAAATTTTGTTGAAATGATTGCTCCTGCTAGAACATTTGGTTTTAAAGATCAATTTCAAGAGTTAAGTGAACTTGGATTAATAAAAGGTGGAAGTTTGGAAAATGCACTTGTTTGTGATGGCGATAAATGGGTTAATCCACCATTAAGATTTGATAATGAACCAATAAGACATAAGATTTTAGACCTAATTGGGGACTTGGCTTTGGTAGGGTTACCTAAGGCTCAAATTTTAGTTTATAAAGGATCACATTCTTTAAATGCTTTATTGGCCTCATCGCTAAAAAACTAACTTTATCTTTAATTGTTTTGGAAAAGAAATTATCCAGTGAAAATAATCATCTTTCCTCTGAGCACATACTAGGTTTGTTACCTCACAGATATCCTTTCGCACTTGTAGACAAAGTCATAGAGCATATTCCTGGGGAGAAAGCAGTTGCAGTAAAAAATGTAACTATAAATGAGCCTCAATTTCAGGGACATTTTCCTGAGAGACCCTTGATGCCTGGGGTTCTTATTGTTGAATCTATGGCTCAAGTAGGTGGAATAATTGTAACTCAAATGCCTGATCTTCCTAAAGGACTTTTCGTCTTTGCTGGAATCAACAATGTTAAATTCAGAAAACCAGTTGTGCCAGGAGATCAATTGATAATTTCTTGTGAGTTATTGTCAATTAAAAGACAAAGATTTGGGAAGGTTAAAGGTGAGGCGCACGTTGATGGGAAGTTAGTTTGTGCTGGAGAATTAATGTTTTCATTAGTCGATTAGGGATATGGATCATAAAAATAATGAATTCAACTCAAGATTTAGTGGCGTAAAAGTGCACCCAAATGCTTTCGTTGATCCAAGTGCCGAATTACATGATGGGGTTATTGTCTCTCAAGGAGCTATTATCGGTCCTGATGTGACTATCGGGAAAGGAACCGAAATAGGCCCGAATGCTGTTATTTTAGGAAGAACTCAAATTGGTGTTAACAATAAAGTTTTCCCAAGTGTTTTTATAGGCCTCGATCCTCAGGACCTTAAATATAAAGGGGCCCATACTGAAGTAATTATTGGAGATAATAATACTTTCAGAGAATGTGTAACTATTAATAAGGCAACTGATGAGGGCGAAAAAACAATTATTGGAAATAATAATTTGTTGATGGCTTACACTCATATCGGCCATAATTGTGAACTTGGTAATAGGATAGTTTTATCAAATAGTGTTCAAGTTGCCGGCCATGTAAAGATTGAAGATAAAGCTATTATTGGCGGTTGTTTAGGTATTCATCAGTTTGTACATATTGGATATTTAGCAATGATTGGAGGGATGACTAGAGTAGATAGAGATGTACCTCCTTTCTGCTTGGCCGAAGGGCATCCAGGAAGGTTGAGAGGTTTAAATAGGATTGGAATCAAGAGAAGTGGTTTAATGGAAAATAAAGATTTTGACTTAAAATTACTTCAAAATACTTGGAATCTACTTTTTAAATCTAATGATGCGATTTCAAACTCATTAGAAAAAGTAATGAAAGGAGAATTAGATATTTCATCTTCAAAATTATGTAATTTCTTAAAAGAGTCAATATCTAAAGAAAGACGAGGACCAATGCCTATAGTGAATTTATGAATAAAAAGATATTTATAAGTACTGGAGAAGTCTCTGGAGATTTGCACGGAAGTTTGTTATCAAAAGCACTATTTGAGGAATCTAAAAAAAAATCGATAGATTTAGAAATTTGCGGGTTAGGTGGGGAAAGGATGAAGAAAGAAGGTGTAAAGATTCTTCAAGATACTACATCCATTAGTGCAATAGGAATTTGGGAGGCTTTACCTCTTATTCTTCCAACAATAAGAATTCAAAGAAGATTTTATAAATTACTAAAAAAATATCCTCCAGATTGCTTAATTCTTATTGACTATATGGGCCCCAATATAAAAATTGGAACAAAATTAAAAAGATCAAAAACTAAAATTCCAATTTTTTACTACATTGCTCCTCAAGAGTGGGCTTGGAGGGT
Source organism: Prochlorococcus sp. AG-418-J17 (assembly GCA_003214085.1). GTDB lineage: Bacteria > Cyanobacteriota > Cyanobacteriia > PCC-6307 > Cyanobiaceae > Prochlorococcus_A. Next base: position 38,915 of record QCMB01000007.1, on the reverse strand, counting down.
TGGCAATAACACTACAACAAATCTAATAAAATTTTCTGATAAAATTTTCGCGATTTTCAAGAAAGAAGCAGCATTCTATAAAAAGAGGGGCGGCAATGTTTTGTGGGTGGGACATCCAATGATTGATTTGACAAAAAAACTTCCTCTAAAGAAGGATGCCAGAACTATTCTTAACCTTCGCTCTAATCAAAATATCTTGCTTTTGATGCCAGCATCAAGACCTCAAGAATTACGATATGTATTACCTACTTTTATGAAAGCGGCTAAAAAATTACAACAAAAATATCCAAGCTTGGTTGTCTATATTCCCTCCTGTAGGAGTTCTTTTGATGAAATATTTAAAAAAGCCTTTAGGAAATATCAAGTTAAAGGATATATGATTTCGCAAAAAGATAGTGCACAATTAAAGCCCTATATTTATTCGCTCACTAAAATTGCTTTTTGCAAATCTGGGACAGTTAATATGGAATTAGCTTTATATGGCATACCGCAGATTGTTGGTTATAGAGTCAGTAGGGTAACTGCTTTTATCGCTAAAAAAATTCTCAATTTCAAAGTAAGATTTATTTCCCCTGTAAATTTGTTAGTTAATAAATCAATAATTCCTGAGTTTGTACAGAATGAGTTCAATGAAAAGAAAATCTTCTATAAATCTTGTAGGATTCTTGAGGGGAAGTCAGAAAAAATAAAAATAAAAAAAGGTTATGCTTTTTTAAAAAAAGAATTAGGTGAAGAGGGCGTAGTCCAGAGAGCTGCTAAAGAGATTATTAATTCTATTATTTGAACTTTATAATAAAAAAATGAAATATTTTTTACCTTTAATAATTGTTCTTTCAATGCTTATCAACCCTGTAAACGCTTTTGCAGAGGAATTGATTCTTGCAGGAGGTTGTTTTTGGTGTTTAGAACATGATTTAGAGTCATTAAGGGGGATAAATTTTGTACAAAGTGGCTATTCAGGTGGAGGTTTACTAAATCCTACCTACGAAAATCATGAAGGACATCAGGAAGTGGTTTTGGTGGACTATGATTCCCAATTGGTAACTTTACCCGAGATACTTAGGCTCTATTTGAGAAATATTGATCCTCTAGACGGCAAGGGTCAATTTTGTGATCGTGGAGATTCTTATAGGCCAGTGATCTTTTTCAAAGATGAAATTGAGGAAAGTGAAGCAAAAAATGCAATTCTTTCGGCCTCTAATGAATTGCGAGTGCCATTAGAAAAAATATCTGTAGAACTAAAATCAAAAGGTAAATTTTGGTTAGCTGAAGAATATCATCAGAATTTTGCTGAGAGAAATGAATTAAAATATAAGTTCTATAGATTCTCATGTGGGAGAGATCAGAGGTTGGATAAATTATGGGGGGATAATGCTAGATCAATAAATCTTTGGACTGAATGATTTTAAAAATAATTATTTATTTTTAATCCATTGCACGAGAGTTTTAACTCCAAAACCGGTTGCACCTGATGGGTTTATTCCCTTATTCTTATCAGTCCAACAAGTCCCAGCAATATCAATATGAGCCCATTTAATCTCTTTATCAAAGAATTCCTCTAAAAATAAAGCAGCAGTTATTGATCCACCTGCTCTAGGACCTGTATTTTTCATATCAGCTATATGAGACTTTAAACCTTCTTTATAAGATTTTTGTAAAGGCATTTGCCATAATTCTTCCCCAGACTGGGTTGATGCAGCTTTTAGGTCATTTGCTAGATCATCATTATTGCTCCAGAATCCAGCTACATCATTCCCTAATGCAACAACAATAGCTCCTGTTAAAGTGGCGAGATCTATTATTGAATCAGGTTTTAAATTTGATGCGTAAGTTAAAGCATCCGCTAATGTGAGTCTACCCTCTGCATCAGTGTTATTTATTTCAATTGTTTTACCATTAGATGCTTTAACTACATCCCCAGGATGTACTGCAGATCCATTTATCATGTTTTCGCAAGATGCCACAATAAAATGAATTTCTAATCCCTTTGGTTTTATTGCCCCAAGTGCTTTTGCTGCTCCTAAAACTGCAGCGCTTCCGCCCATATCATATTTCATCATTTCAATTTGAGAGGCTCCCACTTTTAGATTGTATCCTCCAGAATCAAAGGTTAAACCCTTCCCAACAAGGGCAATCTTTTCTTTTATAGGCCCCTCTGACTTTAAAGTAAGATGTATAAATTTAGGATCTAGATCAGACCCTTTTGCTACAGCTAAATATGCACCCATCTTTAAATCTTCACAATCTTTTGCCTCTAAAATTTTTACTCCCAAACCATGATCTTTAGCTATTTGAGAAGCTTGTATAGACATTTGCTGAGGAGTGAGGCTATTTGGAGGGGCGGCTACAAGTCTTCTTGCTAGTTCTACACCTTCACATATTTGTGCTGTCTCTTCAAAGCTAATATTCTCAAATTTTTTCAGATTCAAAAACTCTATTTCTTTAAGAACTGTCTTTTCATCTTTTTTCTTATTGAATCTATTGTCCTTATAGGCAGATAATCTGACTGACTCTGCTAGTTGATTTATTGCTAGTTGTGAATTTATAAGTTCCCAAGGTAGTAAGATGCTCATTTTTTCATTTTTATCAACAGTTTTCCTAACTAGATTTCCTATAGAGTTTTCTATATCACTTTTATTTAGGTCTTTTGATTTGCCAAGACCAACTATGAATAAAGTTTCTAATTTTTGATCTAAAAATTCAAAGCTTAAAGTTTTTCCTTTTTCTCCTTTAAATTTTTTTTGAGTAACTTTTTTTAGTAATAATTTTGGGTTAATAACAAATTTTATGTTTTCAAGTTGGCCTTCAATATCTTCCTCTAAAACTCCAAAAATTAATGAAGCACCTTGCCAGTTATCTAGATTTTTTTGGAATGTGGAAAATTGCATTTGTAAAATGGATTTAATTAACTTTTAATTGTTTGTGAAAGTAGTTGCCCACCTATCTCGAGTTTCTTTATTAAAAGGTGGTAACCATAAATATATCAGTTGCTGTTCTAATTTACGTCTTAATTTTACTTCTTTAGGTACATCTAAGAAGAAACGAATATCTTGGTGACTTGAGAGTTTGTTATGAGCTAGGGCTTCTTTATAGTTCATGAGGTAATTTTTACAGTCATGTTCTCCCTTCCATCTTTTATTTGCTGAATTTGTTTCTCCTATATAAAGGATTATTTTAGAACTCTCCATCGAGTCAATTACAAAATACAGTGCTGGCCCATTGTGTATATATTGATTGGTTCTCCAAAAGTTCAATGATAATGGCTGCAAGGAAAACGGATCAATTTTTCTTTCATCAGAAATTGTATTTATAGGAAGACTTGTTTGGTGCAAAGCTTTATTTTGAGAATCTTTTGAAATTTTGAATTGGTGATTATATATTCTTTCCCTCCATTCAGTTAGGATTTCGCCTTTGATTTTAAGATTATTTGAGTGTTGAAAATTAATTGATGTATTTACATTTGAACCAAATAATTCAAATTGTCTATTTTGGTTTGAAATATTATTTACGTTAAATTTTTCCAATATTTATGAAACATCTCTACTAAATTTAATTCTGAAAAAATATAAATCAAAGAATTATTTATAAACTAAAATTTATTAATCTTCTAATCAATTTAAAAGATTCTTGTTATCTTGTAGTTGAGCCTTAATATGCGAAGTAAAAAAATAGAAATGGGATTCTTTGAGTCAGACATCGTTCAAGAAGAAGCTAAAAAGCTTTTTACAGATTACCAAGAACTTATGAAACTTGGCTCTGATTATGGAAAATTTGATAGAGAAGGGAAAAAAATGTTTATAAAAAAAATGGAATCTCTTATGGATCGTTATAAGGTTTTTATGAAGAGATTTGAATTGTCTGAAGATTTTCAAGCAAAAATGACAGTAGAACAATTAAAGACACAGTTAAGTCAATTTGGGATTACTCCTGATCAAATGTTCGATCAAATGAATAAAACCTTAATAAGAATGAAGGATGAACTTGATAAAACTTCTTAAAGTTAACGGTTAAAGCTTCATGACAGATAATTTGAAATTGCCATCATGGCTGTTAAGAGGAATAGAAGAATATTTTCCAGTTAAGGGAACAGATCAGACCTTTTCGGAGATAATTGATCATGCGAAAAAAAATAATAAAAAATTAAGAGTTAAACTCGGCATCGATCCAACTGGAACCGATATTCATCTTGGGCATAGCATATTGTTTAAAAAACTTAGGGCATTCCAAGATAATGGACATATTGCAGTTTTAATTATTGGGGATTTTACTGCTCAAATTGGAGATCCAACCGGAAAAAATAAAACAAGAGTTCAGTTATCGGAAAAACAAGTTAAGGAAAATGCAAAAACATACTTAACCCAACTAGGGATGGGAAAGCCAGCCAATGAATCTATTTTAGATTTTGATTCAAAAGATAGAATAGAAATTAGATATAACAGCGAATGGTTAAAAGGATTAAATCTTAATTCGATAATTGAATTGATGGGGAGTGCAACAGTTAGTCAAATGTTAGCTAAGGAGGAGTTTAATAAAAGGTACACTTCGCAAGTTCCAATTGCTTTGCATGAATTCTTATATCCACTATTACAAGGTTACGATTCGGTAGTTGTTCAATCAGATATTGAGCTTGGAGGCACAGATCAGAAATTCAATATTGCAATAGGAAGAGACCTTCAAAGGCATTTTAAACAAGACCCTCAATTTGGTGTACTGCTGCCAATTTTGACAGGTTTAGATGGAATTAAAAAGATGAGTAAATCTGAATTTAACACCGTCGGTTTAACTGAAGATCCTCTTTCAATGTATTCAAAATTAGAAAAAGTACCCGATAATATAATACCCACCTATTTTGAATTACTTACTGAATTAGATTTAAGTTTTCTGGAAAACTCAAATCCTCGTGAATTACAGAGAAGAATGGCTTTAGAAGTTACTACTTTATTCCATGGAGCCGAAGAAGCATTAAAGGCACAATCAAACTGCGAAAAATTATTCCTTGGACACAATGAAAAAGTTGGAGAAATTCCAGAGATTTCTTTAAAAGAAGTAGTTTTTCCAGTAAAGTTTTTCTACTTATTGAGTGCTCTAAAACTTTTCAAATCTAGCAGCGAATCAAAAAGATCTATCAAAGGTGGGGGTGTAAAAATTGATAGTCAAAAAGTAGTAAATCCTGATTTAGTTTTTAATTCAAAAAATGATTTGGAAGGAAAAATTTTGCAAATTGGAAAAAAAATAATTAAGAGGTTTGAAAACTGAAAATTGATGAATAATAGATTTAATTCAGAAGATAAAATAATATTGGCAATTGATGGATTAGATGTAATTCAAGCAAAATTACTTTTGGAAAAATGTCCTAATATTAAGTGGGTTAAAGTTGGTTTAGAACTTTTTGTTAGGGAAGGTCCAAGGGTTATTGAAATATTAAAAGGTTTAAATAAAAAAATTTTTTTAGACTTAAAATTTCACGATATTCCAAATACCATGCGTGCAGCATGTTTCCAAGTTTCAAAATTAGGGGTTGATATAATTTCTATTCATGCTTCAGCAGGTTTAAAAGCTCTTAAGGATTCGAAAAAAGCATCTTTAGAAGGAGCTACCTCAGTCAGTGTAAAACCTCCATTGGTTGTAGGAATAACTGTTTTAACAAGCTTTTCTCTTAAAGATTTTCAAACTGATCTTGATAGAAATAATTCAATTGAAGAAAATGTATTGAGACTTGCAAAGTTGTCTTTTGATGCCGGATTAGATGGATGTGTTTGTTCCCCTTGGGAGGTAAAAATTTTGAGATCTGTTTATAAGGATAATTTTGAACTTATTACACCAGGTATCAGATTAAATATTGACAATAAAGATGATCAAAATAGAATAATGACTCCCTATGAAGCTATAGATAATGGTGCTTCTAAGTTAGTCATTGGCAGATCAATTTCAAACGCTATAGATCCTAATAAAGCTCTAATAGAAATATTTAAATCTATTGATTCTGATTAATTTTGGATTCTTCTCCCTTAAGCAATCTTTTTATGTTTGTTCTATGTTTCCAGATCACTAATAATGCAACAATTAAACTTATAAAAAAGTATGAGTGCATAAATTTACCTAAGTAAAAAAACATAAAAATAGGAAGTAAGATTGCAGCCGAAATACTTGATAAAGAAACAAATTTAGTTTTTGTTAGGACTATTAAAAAAATGCCGAGAGATGCGAGCCCAACTTTCCAAGAAAGAGCTAAAAACATACCTAATCCAGTTGCAACAGCTTTCCCTCCTTTACCTCTAAGCCATATTGGCCAAATATGTCCTGAGATAGCGGATATCCCTGCTATAACTTCTATTAATCCTTGATCTGTGTAATATTGAGCAATTTTTACTGCAATTAGGCCTTTCCCAACGTCAATGATAAATACAAAAAGTGCTGGCCATTTCCCAACATTTCTTAGGACATTTGTGGCACCTGTAGATCCAGAACCTATAGTTCTCAGATCAATATTTTTGAGATATTTCCCAATTAAAAAACCTGTAGGAAGTGATCCTAAAAGATAACTTGCAAAAATTATTAAGATATTCATAAAGCTTAGTTTAGTTCAAGATCATCGTAAATTTCATTATCTGAACCAGCAAATGCAACCCATAATGGGAATTGAAGTATTGGAATTTCAACAGAGGTTTCTGCTGCATCAATGATAATAAATGGCAATTCTTCATTCGCTTCTAATCTATCAGCTCTCTCGATGACACCTTCAGGCCTTTCAAAAAGAACGATCCCACTATTAGGTCCAAAGTCATCCCTTGTTAGACCAAGTGAATCTTGAAGAATTCTTCTCCATTCACCTAATCGTTCAGGCTGCGAAGCTAAAATAAGAGTCTGAAATTGATCTCCATATAATTCGCCAAGAATAGATATTAAGCCAGCAGATAACAAGGCATTTTTTTGTCGAGATCCTCTACTTTCAAGAGAACCTCTTCCTCCCATGTTAAAGAACCAATCATCCATAATTTCTATATCTGAGGAATCAAGACTCCTTCTTAATTTCCAAGGTTCTGCATAAAAGTCGGGTTGTTTTGTGAAACTTGAAAAGCAACTTTTTATAATCTCTTCATCTGGCTTAAATGTCTCGGAAAGAGCAGGAACATTAACTACATTATTTGTGCTATTGTCTTGCTTTTTCTCATCAAGAGGAGAGGGCTTTACGATTATTGGTTGAGAAACTAATTCAAGTTTCTCTACGTTATGTGAAAGATTCTGCAAAGCTCCAGTTAAGTACTCTTGAAAGCCTTTAACTCTTTTAGCAATATTATCTGACTGTCCTTTAAAATTAGACTCAATATCTTTTTCTATTTCATTTTTTTTTGCTTCTAACTCTTTTATTTCTTTAACTAAAGAATCTTTTTTTGAAAAGAGATCTCTAAAAATTTCATTAGAAATTTCATCAAAAGGTTTAGTTGATTTATCGTTTTTCGGTGTAATTTTTTTATTTTGAGTTGTATTTTTCTTACTAATTTGTTTTGTTTTATCATCTGAAATTGACTTATCTATTTTTAATTCCTTTTCAGGATTATTGTCGGAAATTTCTGTATTTGTCATTTAAATAATTTTGATGATTAGGCAAAGTCTGAATTTTAAGAATTTTTAATTTCCAGGGAGTCAACTTTTTTTATGAGCTCATCTTTTAATTGCGTTGGATTAAATAAAATTGGTAATAAATGAGGACTGGACTTTTCTCTAAAATAAAAAATACCTGGGATTATAGGGAAAAAGAATTTCCATGATATCCAGTTCTTGAATGGAAAAGTTCTAATCTCTTTTCCTAATTGTAAAACGATGAAATCATCATTTGTTATTTTTATTCTTAAGGTGAATGACTGAAGTAATAAAAAAAAGCTAAAAGAAGCAAAAACTATTGTTGGTAAAGAACCAATATTCAAAAACAAAAGCATAAAACTTAAAACTATTAGAATGATTGGTAACTGAAATGAAGGAGATATTATTACTGGCTCCTCTTTTTTTGATTTAGTATTAAACATAGGATTATCCAAATAAAATTTGCGTTAGTAATACATCCATTAAAGATACAGTAACGAGAGTCATTACAACTGCACCTGTTGTACTTGTTCCAACTTCTTTTGGACCTCCTTTGGTTGTAAGTCCATATCCACAAGCAATGATTGAAATAAGTAATCCGAACACTACAGATTTTATTAACATTGCAGTTAAGTCTGTACTGGTTAAACTCACATTGCCTGATCTTACAGATGTCCAAAAAACTATTGGAGGAACTTTATAAAAAATTGTGCTCCAAATTTGTCCACTCCATAAAGCTACAGATAAAAACAAAAGACACTGTATTGGAGACATTATTACCATCGATAGTAACCTTGGGACTACCAAATATTGGACTGGTTCGGTCCTTAACATGGTTATTGCCTCAATTTGTTCTGTGACTTTCATAGTACCCAGTTGAGCAGCATAGGCAGTCGCAACCTTTCCAGTCATTAAAGTAGCAGTTAGAAGAGGAGCCATTTCTCTTGCCATTCCTACTGCTAATAAACCTCCAATTTCACTTGAAACCCCCATACTTGTAAGTTGTGATGCAACTTGAATATTAAAAACTGTACCTGCGGCAATTCCCGTAATTAATACAATTAACAAACTGCCAGGACCTGACTCCATGAGTTGCTCAAAGAGATCATTTTTGGAAATTTTACCCTTAAAGATAAAATTAATTGCTTGCCCGCCAATGACTAGGCTGCTTAGAAGTCTTTTGAAAAAATCAAGGTAATACATATCTTTATATTAGTTTGTAATTAATTTTCGATCCCATTTTCTCATGATTAAAAGACCAATGATTACCAATATTGAGGGTATAAAGCCAATACATAATCTAATAGTTAATTGTGCTGAGTAGCATTGTTCAATAATATTAAGGCCATCTTTATCAACAAAGCATGATTGATAACCTGATAAATACAATAAAAATCCTAATAATTGAACACTAAACGCGATACCAATCTTCTGAATAAGTACCATCCAAGCAGTATATAATCCTGCTGGTTTCTCTGGGTCTTCGTCTATTGCATCAGGAAGTAGTGACCAAGGGATAAGAAAAGCGGTTGAAGCTCCAATGCCAATAAGACAGATTATGAAAATTAAAAGAATGAACAGAAATATGTTGCTGGCATTTAGGAATAAAATATCTCCAGCTCCTGAAATTTTTGATAATGAAGGTAAAAATAAAGCTGCTGTACATGAAATAATCCATATAATCGCTCCATAGTTTAACGCTGAAATCCTGTTCAATTTATTTGATACTCTGGTCCATATTTGTAAACCCACTAAAGCGCTAATTTGGAAAGGTATCGGGATCCACTTCGCAATATAAGTTGGTACGTTCAGTACATCCTCGACATAGATTAACGCTACTGTTTGCATTAATTGTAAGGCGCACCAGAGAAGAATATAGAGCGTAATAACTTTTAGAAATTTTTTATTTCTGAAGATCCTTTTGAATTGAAGTGTTATAGCTTCAACTTTTCCTGAAGGCCTTCTTGCTTTTTTTGCGAATGGAGCTAATCCCCAACAAGAAATTAATGTTGCAGCAACTGCAATACATCCGCTTATTTTACCCATTAAAAAATATTCATTATTTGCTGATCCTTCGGAACCTAATACAAATCCAGCAATTATTAAACCAGTTAGTCCTGCGATTATTGAGCCAGTAAATCTAGATGCGTTTAGTCTTGTTCTTATTGCTGTTTTTTCAGAAATTTCAGTAGAAAGAGCTGCGAAAGGAAGATTAATACTTGTATAAGCAGTCATTACGATTATAGAAATTATGGCATAGTAAATAGTCTTGGTTAGCACTGAACCAGTGGGTGTCCACCATATCGCAGCTAAAGAGAAACCAAGGGGGACAGATGCTGCTACCATCCAAGGGATTCTAGGCCCCCATCTTGATTTAGTACGATCACTTAACCATCCAATTAACGGATCATTTACTGCATCCCATATCTTTATTAACATTAATAATGATCCTGCAATTATTACTGGTAAACCAGCAGAAATAAAGAATTTGAAAAGAAAAAAACCAAATTGTGTCGCGACTAAACCTGTGCCTGCATCTCCTAGCCCATAAGAGAACATTAATCTTGTTGTTGATCTAGAAATATTTTTTTTCGAGTGTGAATTTTCCAATCTTTTTACTTTGTTTATTGTTTGATAATGTATTATTGCAATGGTAATTCTATTACTTAATGCGGGCGTGGTTTAGTGGTAAAACCTCAGCCTTCCAAGCTGAAGATGCGGGTTCGATTCCCGCCGCCCGCTTTTAGAATAAATTATTTTTTGCCCCAAATACTTCTTCTGAAATCATTAGTAAAGAGCTTCTACTCTTTATTGAAACAGATTTTTCATTAATGGTTAAGGGTTCAAAAATCTCAGACATGCTAGTGTCGATAACTTTTAACCAATTATATTTACATTTCGGCAAGGGGAAATCGATACTTTTTGAATATGCATTTAAACCTATCCAAACCAGCGGATTAGTATTGTCTTGGTTAATGCTAAAGGCAACTGTGTGAGACCAACTACTCCAATCGGGGCTATCTAACTTTGTTCCATGCCAATGATATGTTGGAATATTTTTATTTGTTTGATTATTAGTGAAGAATGATGGATTGAAAATGTTTATTAGTTTTTTTCGGATTTTTATAACATATTTGAAATATTCTAATAATTCCAAATCTTGTTGACCTTGTTCCCAATTCATCCAGCCCAATAAATTATCTTGGCACCAAGAATTGTTGTTCCCGCCTTGTGATCTTCCTATTTCATCACCCATAAGTATCATTGGAACACCTTTGGAGATAAGTAAACTAAGAACAAGATTTTTTTGTTGTCTTTTTCTTAAATCATTGATTAATAAGTTCGTTGTTGGTCCCTCAGTACCATGATTCCAAGAATTATTATGGTTATCACCATCTCTGTTTTGCTCTCTGTTCGCAAAATTATGTTTTCTATTGAAAGTTACTAAATCTTTTAGAGTGAATCCATCATGTGAAGTTATAAAGTTTATTGATTTTGGCAAAATAGTATCTCCTTTATAAATTGATGGAGTACCTTTGATTTTATCGCTCATATTCCAAGCTGTATCTTTATCCCCCTTCCAAAATCTCCTCAAGTCATCTCTAAAATGACCATTCCAAGTGAAAGTATTCTTAGATGGGAAATCACCTAATTTATATAAACCGCCACAATCCCATGGCTCACTAATGAACTTGATATCTATAAGTTCTGGTTCACATTCTATATCTTCAAAAATTGGAGGATTATCAAGCGGTGAAAGATTTTCTCCTCTTGATAGGGCAATTCCTAAATCAAATCTAAAACCATCAACTCCTAATTCACTCGCCCAACATTTTAAAGATTCAATTATTAGTTTTCTAACTAATCCTCTGTTTGCTGCAATAGTATTACCACATCCGGAGACGTCCTGAAAATTTTTATCTTTCCCAATAAAGTAATAAAGATTTTCATCTATACCTTTCCAAGATATTGCTGGCCCTTTTGAATTACCTTCGCAAGTGTGATTGTATACAACATCTAATATGACTTCAATGTCTGCTTTATGACATTCCTCTACAAATCTTCTAAATTCCTCTCTATTCTTTTCGGCGGATTCATTCGAAAGATATTCAAAATGCGGAGTAAACCAATTAATTGGACTATATCCCCAAAAATTTTTTAGACCATTTGGTGCATCAGTAGGATCAAAACAAAAAATTGGAAGTAATTCAATTGTTGTAATACCCAGTTCTTTGAGATAAGGAATTTTTTTTAAGAATTTCTTAAAACAACTTTCATCTTTATCAGTTGATTCAGTGAAAGCTTTGATATGGAGTTCATAAATAATTGTTTCTTCCCAAGAATGTTTCGGTCTTGGATAATCCTTAAAATTAAATAATTTTCTATCGCAAACAACACTTTTAAGACAAGAATTAGTATTTTCTTGATTTTTTAAGGCATTTTCTCTTTTATAACTTCCCCATCCGGTAATACCCCTTGAACATGGATCAAGTAATACTTTTTTTTCATAGTTATTATTAATTTCATTATTTTTTTGTTTCACTCTAAAAGCATAAATACAACCTTCATCTAGATTTTTTATTTCCGCATGCCAGTATGGACCTGTATTATGAGTCTGATCTAATTTGAATATGCTTTTTGGGGAAATAGAATCCTCTTTCTCAAACAATAAGATTTCAACATATTCTGCATTTGTGGCTACTAAGGAAAAATTAATCCCTTGTGAAGTTAGAGAACTCCCTAAAGGAAATGGTTTACCTTTATTGAGATGAATCACTTTTTCTTTATCATTGATTAGTTAAATATTGAGATAATTTATTTAAATTACTAATATTTGAATAATAGATGCAAAAATTAAAAAAAAAACTCAAATTTAAGGCTTCACTAATCAACTTTATTAGATCTTGGAGAGTATTAATTTTCTAATTAATTACAATTTCCTCATCCATCTGCTCAGTGCATAAAACGTTTTATAGAGAAAGTTTAATTATGAGAAAACCAGATTTTTCTTGATTTCAAAATACAAATTGTGTTTTTTCATGTGATGAGAAGGAAATATATCTGAAAATTAATAAAACATAATAAATAGCTCAAATTCTTAAATTCACCTCCCCTTTGACATTTCTCCCTTTGCTAAATTTAGTTAGATTTTTAATGCTAAATCCAGTGCTACCAATGCTTTTTGCTGTTCTCTAAATGAAGATGCTTTTTTTTATGAATGAAAAAGCGCGGCTATAAGAAATAAATAATGTTGCTAAAAATGTCCCTAAAATTTGTATAAAGCTTTGCGCCACCGGCATTTTCGGTTGCCGTATTTGTATTTGCTCCATATGATGTGAAAGTTCGAGGTTTAAACCCGATTTAAATCTTTTTTTTAACCCCTAGCTTTAATTTAAATTTCAATGAACAAAGCTGATTTAGTAAATCTTGTTGCAGCTCGTACAGAGCTCACAAAAACGGATGTTTCTTTAGTTGTTGATGCAGCTATTGAAACTATTGTTGATTCAGTAGTGGAAGGCAAAAAAGTCTCTTTACTAGGTTTTGGTTCTTTTGAACCAAGAGATCGTTCTGCAAGACAGGGATTAAACCCTAAGACAGGCGAAAAAATAGCAATACCCGCTAAAAGAGTTCCAACATTTTCTGCAGGTAAACTTTTTAAGGATAGAGTTCAAGGGTAATTTTTTTAATCTATTTCTTCCTTTAATAACTAGGTGCTCTTTCAGGGCATCTTTTTTTTTAATCGCAAAAACATGCAATTAGCTCAATGCCCATTACTCTTAACGATGCATCCAAAATTTTGAAAATCATAAGAAGTAATGAAATGTTTAACTATTTTATTCCTGAAATTTTTGTTGTTATCTAATTTTGTTATTGCTGAAACGATACCAACAAAGTCTAAGATTTTAAAACAATCTAATGATTGTTTTAAAGATTCTCGAACCCAAATATGTAAAGAATTAGTTTCTGAAATAGAAAAACTTCAAATAGTAGTATTTGACCAAAATAGATTCAAATGTCAATCAAGTTTATTGGGGCTGCAAACGGAAATTATTGAAGCTTATTTTTTTAATAAGTTCTCAAATGAGAGAATTTCCTTAATGATCCCATATGTGATTAAAAATTGTTAATTATTAAAATAATTTATTTTTTTGGAATATTATAAATTGGTTATTTAATTTGTAATGGTAAAAGGTTTTTCTGATAATGAAGTTAAGAATAATACTCAAAATACTCAAAATACTCAAATAAAAGAAAAAAAAGGCTTAGCTGGTTTTCTTAAAGGCAAGAAATTTACTTACACTTTGCCAGGCAAAAAACAAATAAATATTTTTGGATCAATAGTAATAGGCTTAAATATCATTTTAGTATTGCTAGTTATCCTGTATTTAAAGAATCAAGAATTCCATGACTTTGTATTTAATGTTGGACGTTAGCTATATTTTTAGATCGAAAGATTTTAATAGATGATATATTTAAATTTTAGAATATCTTATGAAGGTAGTTAGTTTAGTTTCACAAATATTTTTTTTGTTGATAACTGTTCTTTTTTTGATATATTTTCTAACAGGTTATGACTCCGCTTTTGAGGCAGACCAAAATTGTCATTCATATCTTTCAAGTTACGATAACCCATCTGGAAATTATGGATGTGATCATGATACTGAGACACATCAGTGGATACTTTACGAGTCCAATGAAAGTAAAGAACCAGCAAAAATTATTAAGAAATTTAGGTACAAGTTTTTATAAATCAATTTTCTTATAAAAAAACTTTGCACTTATTATTGATATTATCGCTGTAATTGCGAAAGTAAGATACTGATATATGCTACCTTCTAAGTAAATTTTATTTTTATAAAGAGGATAATCAATGAAAGAGCCTAATGTTCCCCAAATTATTACCCACACAGATATGTATAGGATTGCTTTTATTGGATTAGATTTTTTTTCTTCCATTTTTAATTGATACCAAAAATTGAAGAAGTGACTGGTCTACCGCTAAAAACTAACTCAGTTAATATGAGCATTAAGAATCCGATCATTGCTGCTCTACCATTTACAAGCTCAGCACTGCTATTGAATCCAAAAACATTCTTAACTTCATCACCCTGATTGTCTACCCATTTTGAATATTCATTATCAGTTGATGATGTATTAGTAAGATCATCATTTTGATTTTCTATTTGAGAGCGGTTTTCTTGCATTGGTTTTTAAATTTATTCTAATAATTTTTAAACTAATTTATTATCAAATTAAACTCGATATTATAAAAAAAATTAAGGCAAAAATTATTATCCACAAAATTTGTAATCTCGTAATTAATTGACAAATTAATTTGATTTTTTCTTCAGTGCAATTATCTCCATCCGCATTGATCATTGGCTTTTCAATAATCTCATTTTTATATTTACTTTTTCCACCCAATTTTATACCAGAAATATAGGCAAATATAGCTTCTGAAATCCCAGCATTAGGCGAATCATATTTTTTACCATCAAGATAACTTTTTTTTATGATTGATCCATACTCATTAACTTTGGAGCTAACTAAAGGTAACGTGATTAAAACTAATCTTGAAGGAACAAACGTAAAAATATCTTCGATTTTTGCACTGAAAAAACCCAAATATCTAAAATAATCATATTTGTAACCTATCATTGAATCTAAAGTACTTATGGCTTTATAAGAAAAACCAAGTGACAAAGGTCCTGGTAGAAAAATTGAATACTTCATAAAAATAATTCCAATAAAAATCCAAAATAATGGTCCAAATATTCCATCAACAGAATTTTCGGTAAGGCTCTCTGTGCTTGATCTCAAAAGATGTTCTAAAGAAGATGAACTTACATCCCTACTTACTATCCTTTGTACCTTCTCTATGATTATTCTCTTATTTTGGTCATTAATTTCTTCGTGTTCTAAAAGCGCTGCAATCTCTTTCACACTTGAAATAAGTCCCTTAGTCGCAATACAACTTGAAAGTCCAAAAAAAATTAACAATCCACCAAAAAAATTATTTCTTGATTGCACATAACTGAGTTCTATCAATTTACCTAAACCAAAACTCATTCCAATGGTGGATATAGCTACGATTAATCCTCCCCAAAACAATATATTTTTATTTTTCCCAAAATTGTTTATGAGGTAATCAGATATTTTTTTTATGTAAAAGCCAATTACTTGAACAGGGTGGATTAAAAATCTTGGATCGCCGATCAATAAATCAAAGCCAATCGATCCAAGGAAGATTAAAAATAAATTTATTTCAGCCAACTGAACATCGAGCGCAGACCTTTACCTACTTTCTCAATTTCGTGTTTTGAATTCTCTTCTCTCAATTTTGTCATTAAGGGTTTGTTTTTATCGCATTCTTCCACAAAATTCTTAGCGAAAGTTCCATCTTGAATATCTTTTAGAATTTCCTGCATTTCTTTCTTTGTATCACTATTGATAAGTCTTTTACCACTTACATAATCTCCATATTCTGCAGTATTTGAAATGGAATCTCTCATTTGAGATAAGCCTCCCTTCACCATTAAATCAACAATAAGTTTAACTTCATGTAAGCATTCGAAGTAAGCAAGTTCGGGTTGATAACCTGCCTCTACAAGAGTTTCGAATCCTGATTTGACTAGTTCTGATAATCCTCCGCACAAAACCGCTTGTTCGCCAAATAAATCAGTTTCTGTTTCTTCTTTAAAGTTTGTTTCAAGAATCCCAGCTCTCGTTCCGCCAATCCCTTTAGCGTAAGCCATTGCCAATGATCTTGCACTTCCGGAAGAATCCTGCTCAACTGCAAATAGTGCTGGAACTCCTTGACCGTTCTGATATTCCCAACGGACAGTGTGTCCAGGTCCTTTTGGGGCAATCATTACAACATCCACAAAACTAGGAGGTTTGATAAGTCCGAATCTTATATTGAAGCCATGAGCAAAACTTAGTATCTTGCCTTCTTTTAAGTTTGGTTCTATTTCTTTAAGGTAAACATCTTTCTGAAACTCATCGGGGAGGAGAATCATAATCCAGTCTGCTTTTTCGCAAGCTTCAGAAACGCTAAAGACTTGTAGACCATCGCTAATAGCTTTGCTTTCAGACTTACTTCCTTTATATAATCCAATAATTACATCCATACCGCTATCTTTAAGATTTAGGGCATGAGCATGACCTTGTGATCCATATCCAATAATCGCAATTGTTTTATTATTTAAAAGACTTAGATCTGCATCTGTGTCGTAAAAGAGTTTGGTCATTAGTTGTAGCTTCTTTGCGTTTGATAGTTATTATTTTAGACATTAAGGTGGCAATAAACAAAAAATTATTAATTTAAAAAATTAAAATTAAAATATTAATTAAGAAAGTTTAAGACTGATTTGCTTCGCTTGGATGTGTAATTACTCTATCAATTAATCCATAATTTTTTGCTTCTTCTGCACTTAGAAAATAATCTCTATCAGTATCCTTTTCAATTTTCTCAAATGATTGGCCTGTCATATCTGCCATAGACATGTTTAACATATCTTTAATTCTTAAAATTTCCTTAGCTTCTATTTCAATATCACTTGCTTGGCGTTGAGATGTCCCTCCTAAGGGTTGATGAATCATTATTCTGCTGTGGGGCAAAGCAACTCTTTTACCTTTTGTACCAGCGGCCAACAGGAACGCTCCCATGGAGGCTGCGAGGCCTACGCATATGGTTACTACATCACTTTTTACGTATTTAATAGTGTCATAAATTGCCAAGCCAGCAGTTACTGATCCTCCTGGGCTATTTATATACAGATAGATAGGCTTGGAGTTATCATCAGAATCTAAATAAAGCATTTGTGCAACAAGGCTATTAGCGATTCCATCATTCACTTCTTGTCCAAGAAAAAGAATTCTTTCAACACCTAGTCTTGTATATATGTCTACCCATCTTTCGTATTGACTTCCTGGAAGTCTGTAAGGCACGCTTGGAGTTCCTATTGGCATGATTTTAAAGTGGTTTTGTGAGTGTTAAATTTTATTTGGTAGATCTTTTTGACTTGTGAGTATTCTATCGATAACTCCATAATCTAGGGCTTCTTGGGGGTTGAGATAGCTCATTCTGTCAGAGTCTTTTGAGAGTTCTTCGATCGTCTTTCCAGTATTACGAGATAAAATCTCCAGCATTGATTTTTTATTTTTCAAAACTTCCTCAGCTCTTATTTGGATATCGGTTGCTTGGCCTCTTGCTCCGCTTATAGGTTGATGCAAAACAATAGAAGCATGTGGAAGAGCGGCTCTTTGTCCCTTAGTGCCAGATGAAAGAATAACTGCAGCAGTCCCCATTGCTTGTCCGATACATATCGTGTGTACTGGAGGCTTAATGTAGCTTATTGTATCGCAGATAGCGAAAGCTTCTGTTTCAAAACCGACTGCGTCACCGGTGTACCAACTTGTCCCAGTTGAATTGATGTAGAAATAGATTGGTTTTTCTGGATCCTCAAACTCTAAATAAAGAAGTTGAGCAATGATTAGCTCAGTAACATCCATTCCTAGTTGTCTTTTCGCATCATCATCTGAAAATAATGGTAAACCAAGATAAACAATTCGCTCTTTCAGTAAAAGAGAGGGGAGATCTGGGGGCGGGGTCCTCATAACGGTGTTTTCGCCGTAATAAGGAGCAGATACAGTCATTTGTATCACAAAATTAAGATTGAACTGATTCTAGCTAGATTTAGCCCTGTGTCGCTGGTGATTTGAAAGATTTGTTTGACTCAGGATTATTTATTAGTTTTCCAAAGACCATTCTTCCAGTAGGAGTTTGTAATGCTCCTGTGATGACAATATCTAATCTGCTTCCCACAAAATTCTTTGCCTCATCAATAACAACCATTGTGCCGTCATCTAAATATCCAATACCTTGCATTTTTTCTTTGCCTTCTCTCACGATTTTTATATTAAGTGACTCTCCTGGTTGTACTTCTGGCCTTAAAGCAATAACCAAATCACTCAAATTCATAACTTTTAATTCTTTAACTTCAGCGATCTGAGAAAGACTATAATCAGCCGTAATTAAAGTTCCTGTCATATCTTCAGTAATTTTCAAGAGTTTTTCATCTACCCCATTACCTTCATACCTTGTAGGGTTTATTACAAGTCTTCTCCCATATAAATCTCTTAATTCTTTTAATAACTTGAGACCTCTTCTGCCTTTGGACCTTTTTTCATTACTGCTTGAGTCAGCTAAAGTTTGTAATTCATCAATCACACTTTGAGCAACAATTAATTGCCCTTCCAATAAGCCGCAACTTAATAGGCCATTGATTCTTCCATCAATAATTACGCTAGTATCTAGAATCTTTGGACTTGCAGCTGGGAGGATTCCTTCATTTACTAGATATGCATCAGTATTATTTGGATTAAATAATCTTAATAATGTCCTTCCATGGGTATCTGCCAACTTATAACCAAGCACACCAAAGAAAATATTGCTTAATATAGCTGCCAATGGTTTTGCGAAAAATACCTCTCTAGGGAAAGGAATTAATAGTATTGGAGCAAGTAGTAGATTGGCAACAAGTAATCCTAAAATTAATCCAACAGACCTACTTATTAGTAAGTCGGTAGGCATTGTTCTTATTTGATCAAGAAACGTCTTTCTAAGTTGAAGAAATACAAAACCAGCTGCTAATCCTACAAAAAAGCCAATTATTGCTAAAACAATTCTAAAACCTTCTACATTAGATACCTGTTTAAGCAAGTCTACTGGCAATAAATCAACACCAAGCCACCCTGAAGCAGCCCCAGATAATACAAATAAAATTAATACTAAGATATCTGTCATATCTATAATCTACTAGGATTTATTAATTGAGTAAATAAGGATTTTATTTTTTTCGATCCTTAATACTTTTTTGGAGCTTAAAAATGGATTTAGATTATGAATAAGTTACCCAAAAGTGCTTATGTGCACATTCCTTTTTGCCACAGAAGGTGCTTTTATTGTGATTTTGCAGTTATTCCATTAGGAAACAAAGTTGAAACTTTAAAAGGTTATGGAAGCAAAACTGTTCAAGAGTATTTGCAATTTTTATATAAAGAAATATTGTCAATTAAGCATAAATCACCTTTATCTACAATTTATATAGGAGGTGGTACCCCATCAATTTTAGATCCAACCCAAATAAAAGAATTAATTGATCTTTTTAAAGAAAATTATGGAATTGACTATGGTGCTGAAATCACTATGGAGGTTGATCCAGCTAGTTTTACTAAAGAGGATCTTTTTGGATTCATAAATGCTGGGATAAATAGATTTAGTCTGGGAGTACAGAGTTTTAATAATCAGATACTTCAAAAGTCGGGAAGGCGTCATTTGGAAGAAGATGCAAAAAAATCTTGTTTATGGTTGAAGAGAGAATATGATTCTGGGTTAATAAAAAGCTGGAGTTTAGATTTAATTCAAAACTTGCCACTTAGTGGATTTAAAGAATGGCAAGATGACTTAAAAAAAGCAATAACATATTCACCACCTCATCTATCTATTTACGATTTAAATATTGAAAATGGCACTGTTTTTAAAAAATTAGTTAATTTAGGAAAATTAAAACTCCCAAGTGATGAAGAAGCTTTTAGAAATAGTGAATCAACTCATTTAATTTTAAAAAACTCAGGGTATTCAAGATATGAAATCTCAAACTATTGCCTTCCGCGACATCAATCGAGACATAATAGAGTTTATTGGAGTGGTTTAGGCTGGTGGAGTTTTGGTCAAGGTTCCACTAGTTCACCTTGGGGGGAGAAGATAACTAGACCAAGAGTTAGTAAGGAATATAAAGAATGGGTAATTAGACAATACGAACTTAATTTAGATTCATCCCTCACTAATAATGAGTTTGTGTATAAAGAACTTGATGAGAAAATAATGTTGGGATTAAGACTCAAAGAGGGTGTTGATATCAAAGAAGTTTTGAAAGAACAAAACTGGGAAAACAAGAAATTTGAAAAAAACTTCACTAAATTGCTTGAAGAATGGGAAAGATTTCTTGAAAGTGGACTATTAGTAAGAAGGGGCAATAGATTCTTTTTAAGTGAGCCTAATGGAATGGAACTAAGTAATCAAGTTCTTGTTTCTATGTTTAAGTGGTGGGATGAGATTAATTAAGTCTTTCAGAGTCTACCCATTCTTTTAATTTATCCTTAAATAATTTCTTTCCTTGGATAATCGGTTTGCAAAATGGTGGTTGATCATCATTGAGGCCTAACAAATCTGCCGTAACTCTTACTTGCCCATCGCAATAATTACCTGCACCGATACCTATTATTGGAATTGTCAAAGAATTTTGTATTTCTTTAGCAAGCAAATCAGGAATATGTTCAAGAACAATTGAAAAACATCCTAATTCTTCAAGAATTGAAGCCTCTTTCTTGATTTTTTCTTGGCTTGCTAAGCTTTCTCCTTGTTTTTTTAATCCAATATTTAGATAGCTTTGTGGTGTAAGACCTATATGACCCATAACAGGGATTCCCATTCTTATTAATCTAGAAATAACTTTTTGTATTTCTGGTTCAGCTCCTTCTACTTTTACAGCTTTTGCATAAGTGCTCTGAATGATTTTCCCTGCATACTCAACAGCTTTATCCTCACCACATTGGTAAGTCAGAAAAGGCATATCTGAAACGACTAAAGGTTGTTCCTCAATCTTCTTCTTAAATCCTCTTGAAACAGCATTAGTATGATAAATTATGTTTTCAAGAGTTAATGGCAATGTCGATTTGTATCCCAAGCAGACCATTGCTAATGAATCTCCTACTAGTACGAGATCAACATTTGCTTGCTCTGCAATAGATCCTGATATGGAGTCCCATGCAGTCAGTGCAATGATTTTGCGAGAATTTTTTTTATAATTAACTAGGTCTGAAGGTAACATAATAAATTTATGTATCTTTTTTTATCAAGAATTGCTAATATACTTCTGACTCGGCCTTTCGCGGTTTTAACGCCTAAACCTGGTCAGGACCGGAAGGTAGCAGCCACAAGGGATGCTTGAGGCAGGCGAGATAACCGAGTCACTCTATTTTACCTTTTAACCTATATCTTTTTTATTTTGCCTTAATTTCAAAAATTCAGGAATACTGGCTCCTGATTCTTTGTTTTCGGAAAAATTATATAAGGGTTGATTAGATAATCTGTTTTTTATTCTTTGCTGATTTAAAGGTTGGGTTGTTTCAAATCCTGTAGCAATTACGGTAACTTGTATCTCCCCTTCCATTGTCTCATCGACCACTGCACCTACAATAATATTTGCTTCTTGATCAACTACATCATAAATAATTTCAGAGGCAGAGGTCATGTCTTCTAAAGTCATATCTTTGCCACCAGTAATATTTATAACGCAGCCTTTAGCTCCATCAATTCTTGCTGCTTCTAATAAAGGACTATTCATTGCTGCCTGTGCTGCTTCTATAGCTCTCGATCTTCCTGAGCCTATACCGATTCCGAGGAGAGCAGTGCCAGCTTCTGTCATAACTGATCTTACGTCAGCAAAATCAACGTTAACTAATCCTGGGCATGTAATTATGTCACTAATGCCTTTGACTCCCATCCTTAGAACATCATCAGCATTCCTAAATGCTTCTTGAAGAGGAGCTCCTGCAATAACGTCTTTTAATCGGTCATTAGGAATAACTATAAGAGTATCAACGTTTTCAGCTAGTCTTGCGATCCCCTCTTCTGCTTGACGCATTCTTCTTTTTCCTTCAAAAGAAAATGGTTTGGTTACTATACCTACTGTTAAAGCCCCACTTTGTTTGGCTACTTCTGCAACAACGGGGGCAGCACCTGTACCAGTTCCTCCACCCATTCCAGCGGCTATAAAAACTAGATCAGAGCCCTCTAAAGCTTGTTGAAGCTCTTCTTTGGATTCTTCGGCTGCTTTTTGCCCAATACTTGGATTCCCACCTGCACCTAGACCTCTAGTGAGGTTTTGTCCAAGTTGAACTCTACTTTCTGCAGAAGATTGTAGTAGGGCTTGTGCATCGGTATTAAGGACTCTAAATGAAACACCTTCTAAATCACTATTTATCATTCTATTGACTGCATTACTGCCACCACCACCTACACCAATTACTTCTATTTTGGCATTTTGGCTTGGAAGGATTTCTCTCGATTGATCAAAGTTTGGATTGTTACCGAAGCTCATCTCTTAATAGGAATCTTTTACTAGTATTGGGTGCATTATGAACTTACTGCGCTCATATGTAGGAATTTGTTGAGGAAAATCCTAAAAATATTTATTTATTAAATATTTTGTTTTGAATGCAAAACCCATATCAACACTACAATAATTAAAAAAAATTATTCAAAATCCTTTTTCAAATATTAGGGTTTGAACACTTTTATTTTTGGTTTATCTGGATTAGTGAGATCAATATTATCTATTTTTTTGGAAAAGTTATTTTTCTTGAATTCATTTTTAAGATAATTGATTTTTTGAAATTGATTGTTGATTAAATTTGGCTTAAATCCTAAGAATATTGTTTTTAAATCTTTTTCCTCAACAGTTAGAAACCCATCGGATGAAAAAGTTATTTTTACTATCTCTATTTCATAATTATCTATAGAAATAAAAATTTCAGATAATATTTTTTTAAATTTTTCTTTCCACCCAAAAACTTTTATGGTTAATTTATTAAAATTTTTTTCATCCACATTTTGTTTATTTATAAAAATTCCATCTTTATCAATGAAGCCTAGTATTTTTTTGTCGTTTAATATTCTCTCACCGTAAGCTATTGGAGTTCTTGAATTAATATGAACTTTCAAACCAAAAGGAAATAGTTCTCTGTTTACCGAAACATTCTTGAGAGATAAATTTTGTTTTAACTCTTTTTCTAGCAAATTAGTTTCAATAAAAATTAATCGGATAGGAAAATTTAAAGATGAATTTTTTATCACATCATTCTGCGAAAATAATTCACTACCAGAAATCCTAATGTCCTGAGTATCAACTTTTTTGAGTGTTTTTATGCTTAGTAAGCTTGTTAAAAATAAAAATGAAATTAGAAAAAAAAAGCTTCTATTTTTGATTTCTTTTTTGCTTTTCACAAATCACATCGAGCTTTTTCCATCAGTTGGTCCATCCATTCTCTCGCTTGCTCTGCATCTGAAAATGGTACATCCATCTCTTTCCCATCCCCTACTAATCGCAACCTGCACTTACCTTGAGATTCACTTGTTAGAGGAGCTTCACCTGAAGTAAGTGCCATTAATTCAACTAATTCCAGTTTCTTAATCGTAAAACAATCTTTTTCTTCAAATTTACCAGCTTCAAATGCGCTCCACTTTAACTCTCCATTTTTTAAAGACGCTGCACCTGAGCTATCTAACTTGCACAGTTCAGAGTTACTCGCCCAACTTCTAAAAAGATTTTGCCTTCTTCTTTCTAACCATCCAAGTGCAGTTAATAAAATGAAGATTAAGAGTAATGGTAACCAAAGTAGTCCATGCAACATTTGATTTAAATTACAAATCTAAGGATATATCTACCAGTTTAGCCACAAGTTGTTCAATTTTTAAACCTGAAGCTTCCCAAAGCATTGGAAACATACTGTTTTTTGTAAAACCAGGAATTGTATTTATTTCATTTAGTAAAATTTTATTTGAAGATTTTTCTAAAAAGAAATCTACTCTTGCAAAACCGAAAATATTTAGTGCTCTACAACTTTTAATAGCAATTTCTTTAATTTCTTTTATGATTTTAGAATCTATTTCGGCTGGGATAATTATTTTATTATTTGAGTTATATTTTGAATCGTAATCATACCAATCACTTTCGTAATTTACCTCGCCTACCTGAGAGGTTAAGAGTTTTGAATTTCCAATTATTCCGCATTCAATCTCCCTTACCTCTAAACCTTCCTCTATTAAGATTCTTGGATCTATTCCCCGAGCCTTTTCTAATGCTAGTAATATTTCCGATTCATTTTTGACTTTAGAGATTCCAAGAGATGATCCAGAGTTTGATGGTTTAACAAAAACAGGAAATTTTAATTTTTTTAAAATTTCATTAATTATTTTATTTTTTACCTGCTTATCGTTGAGATCTTCATTTTGAAAAACTAGATAATTAACTTGTGGAAGTTTAAGATTTGAGAAAATTGTTTTCATCAATATTTTATCCATTCCCAGTGCAGAGCCAATAATTCCGCATCCGACTAAAGGTTTCTTTGTAAATCTAATTAAGCCATGAATTGATCCGTCTTCACCATTAAATCCATGTAAAAGAGGAAACCAAACATCAATATTTTGAAATTCAATTCCATCAAGGAAGTTAATTTTTTCTTGATTAAAAATTTCTTGTTTACTTGTTTTATAGTTTTCAATTTCACCAATTAGGATTTTTTCTGAAATATCACTATCAAGCCAATCTCCATATTTATTTATGTAAAAGGCTTTAACTGTAAAGCGTTCTTTGTTTATTTGTGCATTAAATGCTTGAAAAACTGTTTTTGCAGAGGATATCGATACTTCATGTTCATTGGAATACCCGCCAAATATTAACCCAATACATTTTTTCTTTCCACCGATCATTTAAAAAAAATTTATAAATAAAGTTCTCCTGTTAAAGAAAAAGGTCTTGCTTCATTTATTCTGACATTTATCTCATCTCCCAACGAAAAATTAAAGTTAATGTTGTTGGGAATCTCTACGAAAGTTAATCTATTTGTTCTAGTTCTACCCATAATTTGAGAGGAATTTTTTGGATTTAAACCCTCAATTAAAACTGTTTCGATATTATTGATATATCTTTGATTTCTACTCCTAGCAGTTTTCTCGACCAAATCATTAATTTCCTGTAATCTAGCTTTTTTAACCTCTTCCGAAAGTTGATTTTTCCAAACTGCTGCAGGCGTATTTGGTCTTGGAGAGTATGCTGCTGTATTCACCTGATCAAAGCCAATTTCTGATATTAGCTTTAATGTATCTTGATATTGTTGTTCGGTTTCGCCTGGGAAAGCAACTATCGCGTCAGCTGTGATTGATGCATCTGGCATTAATAGCCTTATGTTCTCGATAATATTTTTATACTTTTTAATTGAATATCCTCTAGACATTTGCTTTAAAATTTCATCATTTCCACTTTGGAAGGGGATATGGAAATGTTCGCATACTTTATCAAGTTCATAACAAGCTTGAATCAACCTTTTTGAAAAATATCTTGGATGACTAGTAGCAAATCTTATTCTGCGAATTCCTTTAACATCATGAATATAATACAAAAGATCAGTTAGGGTATTCTCTTTTCTACCTTCTTTTGTAGTTCCTGGAAGGTCTCTACCATAAGCATCAATGTTCTGCCCCAAAAGAGTAATTTCTTTAAAATTATTATCGGCTAATTTTTGGATCTCATTTTTTATTGCATTTGGATATCTTGATTGCTCTTTTCCTCTGACAGAAGGGACTACACAATATGAACATCTTTCATTACATCCATAGATGATATTAACCCAGCCACAAATAGAGCTTTCTCTTCTGGCACTTGTTATATCTTCAGAAATGAAGGTTTCTTCTGTGGCAGCAACTTGATTTCCCAAGTCAACTTTCCCCAGAAGATTCTCCAAATTATTTACGTGTTGAGGCCCCATAACCAGATCAAGTTCTGGAACTCTTCTTAGTAAGGATTCTCCCTCTTGCTGAGCAAGACAACCTGCAACAACAAGTTTTAAGCTAGGTGTTTTGTGCTTTCTTTTTGCTTGTCTTCCTAGAAAGCTATAAACTTTTTGCTCTGCATTATCTCTAATAGTGCATGTATTGTACAAGACCAAATCGGCATTTAATTCATTATCTGCTCTGATGTATCCCATTTTCTCTAGTGTCCCAGCCATTCTCTCAGAATCAGCCTTGTTCATTTGGCATCCAAATGTGGTTATCCAATAACTACCAGTAGTTGAAATCTTTTGAGTTTTTTTTTGGTCTGATTTTGTTTTTGTTAGCACTTTGCTAGGAATTTTTTATGATTCTTTAATTCAAAATTACAATTTAAATAATTTTGTTGCAATATTTTTGAGGGCGAGCGAGGGGATTCGAACCCCCGAATAGCGGCGCCACAAGCCGCTGCCTTAACCACTTGGCGACGCCCGCCTCACATTTATAAATTTAACAACTCAAGGGGAATTTTTCATAGTTATTTTTATCTTTTAGCGAAATTTGAATTATTTTCTAATTCAGTAAAGTTTTCTTATGATCTAAAATAAAAGAAAATTTAAAAATTTGAGTAATTCCGGCACAGCTGAGGTTCTTATTCCCAGAAGCCTTTGTTTAATAGAAGATATAGATAACCTCATTATTGATATAGAGGATTTATGTTCAGTTTCCATTAGTTGGGAGGATGGATTTGTTTCTGAGTTAAACCCTTTAAAAAATAAAGTTACAAAACCAAAAAATATTTTATTCCCAAGATTTGTTGAAACGCATTCGCATTTTGATAAATCTTTTACATGGGCAGACTTTCCTAATCTGGAATCAAACTATGGAGGAGCATTATCAGTAAATCTTGAAGAACATAAAACTAGAAATACAGATAAGGTTCTTGAAAGAGTTGAGAAATCATTAAAACTGGCAATACAAAATGGATACCGAGCAATTAGAAGTCATATTGATACTTACAAAAATCAATCAATTGATAATTGGATTGAACTTTTTAAATTACAAAAAAAATATTCATCTGAGTTGACTTTACAATTCGTTGCTCTAGCTCCATTGGAATTCTGGGATACAACTAATGGAGAAGAATTAGCAAAATTATTTTCCTCTAATGGAGGCATTTTAGGAGGTGTTATTGTACCCCCTTTCAATAAAAAAGATACAAGCAAATTTCTTGCAAAGATGCTTTTTCTAGCTAGTAAATATAACTTAGAAATTGATTTCCATATTGACGAATCGATCATTGATCCTGGAGCCGGAATAAAAGTTTTATTGGAGACAATCGAAAATTTAAAAATTAAAAGTATTCCAATTACTTGTAGTCATTTGAGTAGTCTTATTTCTTTAAGTCATAGAGAGATTTTAAATTTAGGAGAAAAAATGGCTGAGAAAAATATTAAAGTTATTGCTTTACCTCTAACAAATTTTTGGCTGCTCAATCGAAGTAATAAAACTACCTCATTAAAAAGACCAGTTGCTCCAATAAAGCAATTACAAAAATCACACGTGGATGTATCTCTAGGAAGTGATAACGTTCAAGATCCCTGGTACCCATTTGGTAATTTTGATCCTTTTTATACGTTGTCTTGCTCGATACCTATGCTTCAACTAAATCCATGGGAGAGAATGACTCTATCTTCTATTTTTTTAGCTCCAAGCAGATTATTAAACTTAAAGTGGGATGGTTTAATTAAAAAGGGCTGCCCCGCTGATTTTGTGATTTTAGATGCACAAAGATGGGCAGATGTTTTTTCGAGTTCTTTAAAGAGAAAAGTGTTTATAAAAGGCGATTTATATTGCTAATCGGCTAATTTATATACAAAACAATAAGAATTTAATTAATGACATCAAATACTCTTAAATTTATAGACAAATTTAGGGAAGTTAACAACTTAGAGATTATTGAAAGCAAATCTGAGATAAAAAGGCTTTCAAAAGATTTTTATAACTACTCTCCAATCCTTAGTAAAAAATTAGACGAATGTATTGCTGATTTGGTGGTAAGACCTAATGATCACAAAGCAGTAAAGAAAGTAGCAGAAATTTGTTGGGAATTTTCTATACCACTTACTTTAAGGGGTTCAGGTACAGGTAATTATGGACAAGCTGTTCCATTGTTTAAAGGAGTTGTAATGCAGATGAGTCACTTTAATAAGTTAGAAGAATTTGATCCAGATACAGGTTTTGTAAAAGTACAGTCTGGCTGTGTTATGGGAGATTTGAATAAACAATTAGAGAAATATGGGAGGGAATTGAGGTTGCTTCCCAGTACGTGGAAAACTGCAACAATTGGAGGTTTTGTTGCAGGTGGATCAGGAGGTATTGGTTCAATTAGGTGGGGATTCTTAAGAGATCCAGGAAATCTTATTGGCTTAGAGGCAGTAACGATGAATGAAAAACCTGAATTATTAAAATTTGATGCTGAAGAATCCGAACCTCTAAATCATGCTTATGGGACTAATGGAATAATTACTTCTTTACTACTTGCTACTGATATCAAACGTAAGTGGTATTCAATAGTTATCGACTGTATTGAATTTGAAAAAACAATAGAAATATTAAAAACTCTCACCAGTGCAGCAATTGATCTGAAACTAGGAGCAATTCTTGAAGAAGAAATTGTAGATCAAATGCCAAAATGGTTTAAAAGTAATGCTAGAAGTCACAAGATATTAATTCAATCTACTTTTGGAGGAACAAAAACGATCGAGTTGATTTGTAAAAAATTCAAAGTTGAATTTACCCTCCTTGGGGAAGAAGAAAAACTCGTTAATGGAATTTCTGAAGTCGTATGGAATCATACAACTCTTCATATGAGGTCTAAGGATAAAAATTGGACTTATTTACAGATGCTTTTGCCACTTAATAATGAACTAGAATTGATTAATTTTCTGAAGAAAAAATGGGGTAGAAAAGTTCTTTGGCATTTAGAGGCAGTTTCTCAACAAGGATCACCGCGATTAGCGGCTTTACCTGTATTAAAGTGGAATGGGATAGATGAATTAAATGAAATAATGGAAGATTGTAAGACACATGGGGCGTTTATTTTTAATCCCCATGTTTTAACTGTAGAAGGCGGAGGCCTGGGAGTGGTTGACGCAGATCAAGTAAAAGCGAAATTAAAATTTGATCCTAAAGGGCTATTAAATCCTGGAAAATTGGAAGGTTGGGAAGTAAAGGAAAAATTTAATATTTAACATTTTTGTTTATTTGTAAATTTAATAAATTCAGCAACTAAAAAAATAGAACCCGTTAGGACAGGATGATTAGGTGGCCATTTTTCTAGGGAAAATAAATAATCAATGGCAAGTTCAAATGTTTTAAATTCAATTATTTTTTGAAGGTCAATTTCTTTATTCTGATAAAGATCTTTTACTTGCCAACTTGGTTGGTTTGGTACTGGCACAAGTAATAAGTGATCATTTTTCTTTAGAAGCGTTTTTAATATTGAGTAAAAATCTTTTTGTCTTTGAACACCTAAAATCCAATAAATTCCTTTATCTTCATTCTCCCAATTGCTTCGCTCATGAGAGAGTGCTTTTGCAGCAGGATAATTATGCGCACAATCCACAAGAATTTCTTTGTTCAAAAAATTTATTATTTCTAGCCTTCCCTTCCAAGATGTCTTTTTAAGACCTTCAGATATGTGTGTTCCTTTTATATTAAATCCCAAATTATTCAACGCTTCAATTGCTCCTAAAGCTACTGCAGCATTTTGCTTTTGAAAAATTCCTTTTAATCCAAGCTCATAGCTGTTTGAAATTGAATCTTTCCAGATAATTTCTGCTCCAACCTCTTTAACTTTTTTGTTTATTAAATTTTCAACTTGAATATTTTGTTTGCATGAGATGATAATTGAGTTTTTTTCAATAACTGCTAATTTTTCTTCGGCAATTTTTTCAATAGTATTTCCAAGAAATTCTTTATGGTCTAAGCCAATATTCCCAATAGCAATTATTGGTCTTGATTTATGGGCTGTTGTCGCGTCTAGTCGTCCCCCCAAGCCAGCTTCAAGAATGAGCAATTCAACTTTTTTATTGTCAAAGAAATTTAGCGCGCAGCAAATGATTTTTTCAAAAGGAGTTAATTCAAATGTTGAAAATTTCTCTTCTATTAATCTATAGATTTTTTCAAAATCAGTCCTGTTAATATTTTTTTTATTAACTCTAATCCTCTCGCATACATCGAAAAGGTGGGGAGATGTCGTTACACCAAAATTCCTTTTAGCTTCAAAAAGTATATTTTCTAAATATGCCGCGATTGATCCTTTCCCATTGGTTCCAATAATTTGTATCGCAGGGATATTCTCGCAAGGACTACCAAGTTCTTGAAGTGCTTTTTTAATTCTTGATAAACCTAACTTGATATTATCCCTCTCATACTTGGGTGATAATTCAAAAAAATTTAAATTTGCATTTTTCAAAATTTAAATTGCTATAACTCTTCAAAAATTGAATTTAGCTTATCCAAAAGAATATTTATTTCTCTTCGCGATATAACTAATGGTGGGACAATCCTTACAACGTTCCCTCCTGCAGGAACTACCAGTAATCCTTTTTCAAAAGCTTTTAATGTAATTTTTTTTGCATCAGCATAATCATCATTGATCACAAGACCTTGTATTAAACCTAACCCTCTTTTTCCAGTAATAATATTTGGAAACTTTTTTGACAATTCTTCAAATCCAGCACTTAATTGTTCACCTCTTAGATAAACATTATTGATAAGATTTCTTCTATTGATTTCTTCTAATACTGTTAGGGCAGCTTTACAGGCGAAAGGGTTCCCCCCAAAAGTGCTTGCATGATCTCCTGGAGAAAAAATGTTGGCTTTTTCTTTTACTAATAATGCTCCAATTGCATGGCCTCCTCCTAATCCTTTAGCAAGGGTGAATCCATCAGGTTCAATTCCCAAATTCTCATAACCCCACATTTTCCCTGTTCGACCTACTCCACTTTGGACCTCATCTAAAATGAGAAGAGAATTATATTTATCACATATATCTCTCAGGCTTTTAAAAAATATTTTACTTCCTGGAATCACGCCACCTTCTCCTTGTATTGGTTCAACTAAAACGCCGGAAATTTTTTGATCATTATTTTCACACTTCTCAAATAATTTTTTTACCGAATCAAAATTGTTAAATTTAAAAAATTTGAACCCTTGAATCATTGGTTCGAAACCTTTTTGATATTTGGGCTGTCCAGTAGCACTCAGGGCTGCCAGCGTCCTTCCATGAAAGCTAGATTCTGCTGCGAGAATAATTGATTCTTTACCTTTATTTGTTGTATTACCATATTTTTTAATTAATTTAATTGCTGATTCATTTGCTTCCGCACCACTGTTGCAGAAGAAGACGCTTTTGGCACAACTCATATTCGTTAAAGTTCTGCTTAATTGTTCTTGTTCTTCAATGTTGTAAAGATTGGAAATGTGCTGAATCTTTTTCAGTTGACTTGATAACCTTCTTCCTAAAACTCTATCGCTATGTCCAAGACTGCAAGTTGCTATACCAGCGACTGCATCAAGATACTTTTTACCTGTTTTGTCCCATAGCCAACAACCTTTTCCTTTTTTGAAAGATATGTCGAAGCGACTATAGGTATTCATCAAAGTGGGAGCGGTCGGACTTGAACCGACATACCCGAAGGTGCCGCATTTTGAGTGCGGTGCGTCTACCAATTCCACCACGCTCCCAAGGCTTTTGAAAAAATGAACTTTTTTATTATAACAAAAATCAACTTATTGACTATTGTTTTGGTGAAGGAACAGGGATCAAGATAACGTTTGTTAATAGTTAATCTTTTCGATAAAAACATAGAATTATATTTATTGCATTTGCTGACAATAAATAAGATAAAAAAGGAAATTTAAGCATTTATGACACATTTTTGCGATTAAATACGAGTAAAAGTCTTTTTTGAAAGGGGATAGCTTCATAATTAGTAATATTGTGTTATAATATGAGAAACAAAATTTAAAATGCAAGCTAAAAAATTATCCTTTAAATTTGTTCCTTATCTTTTTATTGCCGTAACTATATTTACAACATTCGGATCTAATAGTGGAACTTGGGCATGAATGAATTTAAATTAAATGGCTTAAATAAAATTTGGTCTAACCGCTTTCTAGTTTTGTTTATATTATTTTTAGGTTGCATTTCACTTATCAATATCGCTTACGTTTAAATCAACATTCTTAGTTTTAAAGTTTTTTGGAAAAGACTAAGCTGCTTCGAGTTTTGATAGTTTCTCAGATTTAGGTTCAATTTTATATCCATTCTCCTCAAAAGTACTTTTACTGATCTCTCTAATTATTTTTATACCTAAATTTTTTAGTTTTAATTCAAAATTTTCATAACCTCTATCTAAATGCTCTAATCCATAGATCTTACTACAACCTTTTGCGATGATTCCTGCAATTATTAATGCAGCTGATGATCTTAAATCTGAGCCAACTAGATTCATCCCATTAATTGTTTTAACACCTTTAATGTGAGCTACGTTTTTGTTTAGTTTTATACGGGCGCCCATTTCATTAAGTAAATAAATATGATTCATTCTGTTTTCGAAAATTGTTTCAGTTATCTTTGATTCACCATTTGCGATTGTCATTAGAGCTGTAAATGGTGCCTGCAGATCAGTAGGAAAGCCTGGAAAAGGAGCTGTTTCAATATCTACTCCTTTAATCTCTTTACTCTTGATAGAAATCGAATTCCCTTTAATCGTAATTTTACTCCCACTCTCTTGAAGCTTATTAGTAACAGCTTCAAGATGATGAGGGATTACTGGAGAAATTGTTATTGAAGAGGAAGTTGCAGCAGCAGCTATTAGAAAAGTTCCAGCTTCTATTCGGTCTGGAATTACTTTATGGGTACATCCGCCAAGCTTATTAACACCATCAATGATAATTGTTTCTTTTCCGGAGTCATAAATTTTTGCCCCCATTTTATTAAGCATTTGGCATAAATCTTGAACTTCAGGCTCTCTGGCAGCATTTTCAATAGTGGTTCTTCCTTTGGCTAAAGATGCTGCCATTATTAAAGTTTCAGTCGCGCCTACACTTGGACAATTTAATTTAATATGAGTGCCATGAAGTCTATTTTTGTTCCCCCTTGTTTTTGCCTTGACAATTCCCTCTTCAATAATAATGTCTGCTCCTAATGCGACTAGTCCATTAATGTGCTCGTCTATTGGCCTTGAACCAATATTGCATCCACCTGGTAACGGTACTTGAGCTTCTCCAAATTTAGTTAATAGTGCGCCTATACAAAAGAAACTAGCTCTTAATCCTTTAACAAGTTCATATGGAAGTTCTTTAATCGAAATAGTTGTTGGATCTATTTCTAGTTGGTTGTTTTTACGAACTAAATTAACTCCTAAATTCTTTAAGATGTTCCCCATCTTTTCGATATCAGTGAGAAAAGGTACATTTTCAAGAATTATTTTTTCATTTGTTAGCAATGATGAGGCTAATAAAACTAGGGCGGAATTCTTCGCACCACTTATTTCAACTATTCCATTTAACTTGCCTTGGCCAAGAATCTTTAAATTTTGCGATTTAAGATATGACTTCGTTTTGCTTCCGCAAATCATTAAGACTTAATTTATTAGATTCATCATGACAAACTAATAATATTAAGTCCACCCTATGTAACGTCATGAATATTAATTAAAAGTGAAAATGTATTTTTTTTGATTTCTTGGGAAATAAAAATTTAATAAATAATTGATCAAAATATTTATGTAATTAAAATATAGTTGATAACAAATTTTAAATTACTCATAGAAAATACTTTTTCAAAAATAACTAGTAAAAACAATAATCTAGTTAAAAGATTTAGATCATTCAAAAGAGGATCATCTCCAAAAGATCAAGATTTTTTTTGCATAGAGGGTACACATCTCATTGAAGAATTGCTAAAGTCTGGAAAAAATCCCTCTAAGATTTTAGTTACCGAAAAATGGCTAAGAAAGAATCAAAATCTAAGCAAAAAATTCCATCAGTCATTAATAAATATTGTCTCCGAGGAAGTCTTGGCATCTGCGATTTCAACAATTAATCCAGATGGGGTAGCAGCTTTAGTAGAGATTTCAACAATACCTAATTATCAATTCAATATAAAAGATGATTTTGTTCTTGTTCTCGACAGGATTCAAGATCCTGGGAATATGGGAAATCTATTTAGAACTGCTTTAGCTGCGGGCGTTGATGCAATTTTTTTAGCTGGAGGTGCGCACCCATTAGGCCAAAAGGTATTAAGAGCATCCTCAGGTGCAGTTTTTCATCTGCCATTTTTAAGATTTGATGGAATTGAAGAAGAAATATTAAATTCTTTACTTGAGTCTTTGTCTGAATTATCAAATGTAGGATTTAAGATTTTCTCTACTAGTAGCCATAATGAGAGTTCAAAAAAACCTTCAAAACCTTACTGGGAAGTTGATTGGTCTAGACGTACCGCATTAATTTTGGGTAATGAAGGTCAAGGTATTCATAAAAAAATTCAAGAAGCTTTTAATGAAACAATTACAATTCCGCATAGTGAGCTTGTAGAATCATTGAATGTGGCTTGTGTTGCAGTTCCGTTATTACTAGAACGAAAAAGAGTCGCATACACCTCTAAATAAATAAATAAAAAGTGACTGATTCAAGTTTTGATTTTGATTTAATCGTAATAGGAGCAGGATATGGAGGTTTTGATGCCGCTAAACATGCTGCTGGTAAGGGACTGAAAGTCGCAATAGTAGAATCTTCTGATATGGGAGGTACTTGTGTTAACAAGGGTTGTGTTCCATCTAAAGCACTTTTAGCTGCAAGTGGAAAAGTTAGAGAAATAGCTGATTATGAACATTTAGCTAAATTTGGTATACATGCTTCACCAGTAAGGTTCGAGAGATCAAAAATTGCAGATCATGCAAATAATTTAGTTTTAAATGTTAGAGAAAATTTAACAAAAACTCTTAAAAGGAGTGGAGTTGAAATTATTTTGGGCATTGGAAGAATTGAAGGAAATCAAAAAGTAGGCGTAAGAGATAAAAACGGAATTGATAAAATTTTTACATGTAAGAATATTGTTATAGCAACAGGCTCTTCTCCTTTTGTGCCCCGTGGAATAACTTTGGATAATAGGACCGTATTTACTAGTGATGATGCGGTTAAACTTGAGTGGCTTCCAAGATGGATAGCAATTATTGGAAGCGGATATATAGGACTAGAATTTGCTGATGTTTATACCGCGCTTGGTTGTGAAGTTACCATGATCGAGGCTTTGGAGAATATTATGCCAACATTTGATCCAGACATCACTAAAATTGCTAAGAAAAATCTTATTCAAGCTAGAGATATAGACACAAAATCAAATGTCTTTGCGACAAAAATAATACCTGGATGCCCTGTAAAAATAGAACTGACGGATGCAAAATCTAAGGAAGTTGTAGAAACTTTAGAAGTTGACGCTGTATTAGTTGCAACTGGCAGAAGTCCTAATAGTAATAACTTAAATCTTGAGTCGGTTGGTATCGAAACAGTAAAAGGTTTCATTCCTGTAGATGATCAAATGAGAGTTAAGAATGGTGATGAAATAATACCTAACATTTGGGCTGTTGGAGATGTAACGGGCAAACTAATGCTTGCCCATACAGCTGCAGCGCAGGGTACTATTGCTGTTGATAATATTTGCGGTGGTAATGTCGAAATTAACTATAAAAGTATCCCTGCAGCAACCTTTACTCACCCAGAGATAAGTTCAGTTGGTCTCTCTGAAGTTGAAGCTAAAGAGATATCTGCAAAAGAAAATTTTACTTTGGGAGTTGTCAAAAGTTTCTTTAAGGCTAATTCAAAAGCATTGGCTGAATTGGAGAGTGATGGATTGCTTAAGTTGATTTTCAATAAAGATAATGGGAAAGTATTAGGTGCTCATATTTTTGGGTTACATGCAGCTGATTTAATTCAAGAAATTTCGAACGCTATTTCAAGAAACCAAGATGTAATTGAATTATCTAAAGAAGTTCATACTCATCCTACTCTTAGTGAAGTAGTTGAGGTTGCATATAAACAAGCGGCTTCTCAAATAAAGTAATATCTAAAATTAATGGAGATAAGACGCAGACCACCAAATCCAACAGTAAGGGTAGAAAATTTAGAATATGCAGTACCGCATAGAGAAGCACAAGCAAAAAATATTCTGGAAGAAATTGTATGGCATAAGGATATTGAAATTAAGAATTTTAAAAAAATAGTCTCTTTAGAAGATCTCATCAAAAAGATTGAAAAACTTCCTATTCCCAAAGATTTTTATAAAAATATTTTGGACTCAAAAATAAAACCAGGAGTTATTGCTGAAATAAAAAAAGCTAGTCCGAGTAAAGGAGTTATTAGAAAAGATTTTAACCCTGAAAACATTGCAATTTCTTATGAAGGATTAGGTGCATCATGTATCTCAGTACTTACCGATAAAAGGTTTTTTCAAGGTAGTTATGAAATACTTGAAACTGTAAGGAGATCAACTAATCTCCCTCTACTCTGCAAAGATTTTATTATTTCTGCATATCAGATTTATAAAGCAAGGGTATCTGGTGCCGATGCAATATTATTAATCGCTGCAATTTTAAGTGATGACGATTTAATTTATTTAAAGAAAATAGCTGATAATTTAAAGATGAGTGTTCTTGTTGAAGTCCATAACTCTAATGAATTGGAAAGGATTCTAAAGTTAAAATCTTTTAATTTAATTGGAATAAATAATAGGGACTTAAAGACTTTTAAAACGGATTTAAAAACATCAATTGAATTGATGCATACATATGCAGATATATTTTTAAAACAAAATATTATTCCCATAAGTGAATCTGGAATTAATTGTGCCGAAGATTTAGAATCGCTAAGATCTATTGGAATCAAGGGAGTATTAATTGGTGAAACTTTTATGAGAGAAACTGATATAGAACAATCGTTCAAGAAATTATTTAACTCAATTTAATATTGACTCCAAATCGTGCTATAAGATTGGATAAACAGAGTTGTACTGAATATATATGCAGGCTGTAATTTTAACAGGTATAGTTGCAGGATTTGTGCATGTAGTTAGTGGTGCTGATCATCTAATTGCAATGGTACCAGCAGCGATTAATAATCCCCAAAAAGCTCTAAAAAATAGTTTCTCATGGGGCTTAGGACACTCTTCAGGAGTCATCTTGTTAGCTTTTCTAGCGATTTTTATTAAGGATATTACGCCATTAAACAAATTTTCTAATATAGCCGAATTCCTAGTGGGAATTTCTCTTCTAATTGTTGGAGTATTTGCTATGAAAAATTCTTTTCAATTAAGTATCCACTCGCATTCCCATAAGCATGAGAATGGGATTGCCCATCGTCACTTTCACTTTCATGCTAAGGAACAAAAAAATAATAATAAGCACTCACATGCTTTGACTGGTTTAGGCTTGCTACACGGTATAGCTGGGGGTTCACATTTTCTTGCAGTTCTTCCTGCTTTAGCACTACCTTTGACAAGCGCTTGCTTATATTTGATTTCATATTTGATTGGTTCACTAATAAGTATGAATCTTTTTACTTGTTTAATATCTTTTACCACCTTTAAAGCAAGTCAAAAATTTATTAAAAGATTAATAGCTATAGCAGGAGGGCTTTCCTTTTCTTTGGGATTATTTTGGATTCAAAGAAGTGCTTCTGTTTTTTTGAATTAAAAAATTTTTTAATTTAGGAATAATTAATTTAGAGGTGACAATCCCGATTATTTTTTCGTTATTGATTAATCCAAATTTATTACTATCTTCGCTTAATTCAATATTGTCGCCAATAACATAAATCTTATTTTGATTTACTGAATTTATCCTTTTTATTAGTTTTTTATTTTTAAGTGGATGATTAAAAATAACTATTTGTCGATTTTTAAGTATTGATTTATTCTTATTATATTTTTTAAAAAATACAATATCTCCCTCTTTTAGGTAAGGTAACATCGATTCACCACTAATAATGGCAGTTTTTCTAAAACCTAAAAAAAATAATATAAAATCAAAAAAACTTTTGAAAATAATTCTGGTTAACTAGCTTTTACAAAAGCGTCTGATCTTCCTTTTGAAGACCAGAAAATACTATGAATCTTTTCTACATAACTCATGAGTTCTTCAGCTTGAGCTAAGTCAATATTAACTTTGCATGCACTGCATAACTTGGCCGCCTTCCAAATGGTTTCATGTAAGTCTGGATAAGTTTCTAAGTGAACTGGTTTAAAGTAATCTGTCCATAAAATTAGAATTTCTTTTTTTGTTTCTTTTGCTTGCTCTTCTTTAACTGCAACATATCTAGAAAATGTATTACTGTATGCAGCCCACTCTGCTGTATCAGTGCTAGAAGGGGCTTCTAATGCAATAAGTTTTTTAGTCATTGACAAAACTGCTTCAGCTGCAACTCTCGTAGATGCTGGGTCGTAAACACCACAAGGACCGTCACAGTGAGCATGTACTGTCATTGGGGATTTTTTATTTAGAAAAGAATTGATGAATTTACTTAACATTTCAAATATTTGTTGTTGTATACATACTACTTGGAGATTAACTAAATTGAAAAGTCTTAGATATTTTTCTTACTTAATTTAATTGACTTTTAATAATTCAACTTCAAATATTAAAGTCGCATTAGC